>NZ_JBFAHO010000007.1:0-267578 GCF_040654215.1 Nonomuraea sp. NPDC050733
ACTCTCCAAAAAAGGTCTGAACCTAACTGAAAAAGGAATCCGTCACCGAAATGACGGGGTTGTGCATCATGCACTGGCTTTTAACACACTGTTGAGTTCTCAAGAAACGGACGCGTACTCCCCAGAACTGCGAGAGGCTTACATTCCGTCTGTCGGAATTCTATCAGATTCGCGTGGTTCTTGTCAAACCGCCCGATCCGGTAGATACCGGGTTTGCCTCGCTTCGAGGCAACCCTGCTAACTTACCCGAACTTTCAGCCTTTGTCCAACACGAGGTGAACGCAGCTAGAAGTTTGGCTCAGCTAGAGGGAGATCCGGGCCAACTGGCCCCGCACGGAAAACTCTACCAGTCCGCGCGGGGTCCCAAGACCCAACTTTGTAAGAAGAGAGCCTTCCCCGTGCCGGGAGGTCTCAAACGCCCAGGCCGGCGAGTTGTGCCTCAAGGCGCGCGATGTCGGCCTGAGCCTGCTCAGCTCGTCCCCTGACCTTGGCCACCACGTCATCGGGGGCCTTGGCCATGAACTGCTCGTTGCCCAGCTTGGCCGCCACCTGCGCGGCCTCCTTGCGAGCGACGGCCAGGTCCTTCTCCAGCCGCTTCCGCTCCGCGGCCACGTCGATGGCTCCCGCCGTGTCGATCTCGACGGTCACCTCGCCCACGGCGAGCCGCGCGGTGGCGGAGAACCCGTCACCCGGCTCGGTCAGCCGCAGGAGGGAGCGGATCGCCACCTCCTGCCCCCCGAGAGTCGTGCCGGCCAGCCCGAGCCGGGCGGCGACCTTCTGCCCCGGCTTCAGCCCCTGGTCGGAACGGAACCTGCGAACCTCGGTCACCAGCTCCTGCAGCGCGACGATCTCCTTCTCGGCGCCGGCGTCGACGTAGGCCGACTCCACCACCGGCCAGGGGGCCACCACGATGGACTCGCCACCCGTGACGGCCCGCCACAGCTCCTCGGTGACGAACGGCACCAGCGGATGCAGCAGCCGCAGCAGCGCGTCGAAGACGTGCCCGAGCACGAGCCTGGTGTGCTCCAGCCCCTCACCGAGCTGGATCTTGGCCAGCTCCAGGTACCAGTCGCAGACCTCGTCCCAAGCGAAGTGGTAGAGCAGGTCGGACACCTTGGCGAACTCGAACTCCTCGAAGGCCGCGTCGGCCGTCGAGATGACGCTCTGCAGGCGCGACAGGATCCAGCGGTCGGCCGCCGTCAGGTCGAGCCCGTCCAGGGAGCCGGTCGTCGCGCCGTTCATGAGCGCGAAGCGCGTGGCGTTCCAGATCTTGTTGCAGAAGTTGCGGGAGCCGGCCGCCCACTCCTCGCTGACCGCGACGTCGGCGCCGGGGTTGGCGCCGCGCAGGAGCGTGAAGCGGGTCGCGTCGGCGCCGAAGCGCTCGATCCAGTCGAGCGGGTCGACGACGTTGCCGAACGACTTGGACATCTTCTTGCCGTACTGGTCACGGACCATGCCGTGCAGGGCCACGACGCGGAACGGCGGCTCGCCGTCCATCGCGTACAGCCCGAACATCATCATCCGGGCCACCCAGAAGAACAGGATGTCGTAACCGGTCACCAGCACCGAGGTCGGATAGAAGCGCGCCAGCTCAGGCGTCGCCTCCGGCCAGCCGAGGGTCGAGAACGGCCACAGGCCCGAGGAGAACCACGTGTCCAGCACGTCGGCGTCCTGGGTGTAACCCTCCGGCGGAGTCTCGTCCGGTCCGACGCACACGACCTCGCCGTCCGGGCCGTACCAGACCGGGATGCGGTGGCCCCACCACAACTGGCGGGAGATGCACCAGTCGTGCATGTCGTCGACCCAGTCGAAGTAGCGCTTGGCCAGCTCCGGCGGGTGGATGCGGGTACGGCCGTCGCGCACGGCGTCGCCCGCGGCCTTGGCCAGCGGGGCGACGTTGACGAACCACTGCAGGGACAGCCGCGGCTCGACCACGGTCTTGCAGCGCGAGCAGTGGCCGACCGAGTGCAGGTACGGCCGCTTCTCCGCGACGATCAGGCCCTCGGCCCGCAGCGCGGCGACCACGGCCGGGCGCGCCTCGAACCGGTCGAGCCCCTCGAACGGTCCGTGGGCCGTGATGACGCCGCGCTCGTCCATGACCGTCAGCGACGGCAGGGAGTGGCGGCGGCCGATCTCGAAGTCGTTGGGGTCGTGGGCGGGGGTGACCTTGACCGCGCCGGTGCCGAACTCGGGGTCGACGTGCTCGTCGGCGACGATCGGGATCATCCGCCCGGTCAGCGGCACCTGCACCATGGTGCCGATGAGGTGCGCGTAGCGCTCGTCGGAAGGGTGGACGGCCACCGCGGTGTCGCCGAGCATCGTCTCGGCGCGGGTGGTGGCGACGACGATCTCGTCGGAGTAGCGGATGGAGACGAGCTCGCCCTCGTCCTCGCTGTGCTCGACCTCGATGTCGGACAGCGCGGTCAGGCAGCGCGGGCACCAGTTGATGATGCGCTCGGCGCGGTAGATGAGCCCGTCGTCGAAGAGCCGCTTGAAGATGGTGTGGACGGCCCGGGACAGCCCCTCGTCCATGGTGAAGCGCTCGCGTGCCCAGTCGACGCCGTCGCCGAGCTTGCGCATCTGGCCGAGGATCCGGCCGCCGGACTCCTCCTTCCACTCCCAGACGCGCTCCACGAATGCCTCGCGGCCGAGGTCGTGGCGGGACAGGCCCTGCTTGGCCAGCTCGCGCTCCACGACGTTCTGGGTGGCGATGCCGGCGTGGTCCATGCCGGGCAGCCAGAGCGCCTCGCGCCCCTGCATGCGGGCGCGGCGGGTGAGCGTGTCCTGGATGGAGTGGTCGAGGGCGTGACCGATGTGCAGGACGCCCGTCACGTTGGGCGGCGGGAGGACGATGCTGAACGGCGCGCGAGAGCTGCCGGCTTCGGCGTGGAAGTAGCCTTCGGACACCCATCGCTCGTAGCTGCGGGTCTCGACGTCGGCCGGGGTGTACTGGGTAGGCAGCTCTGGCGTTGTCACAGTGCCCCATTCTAGGGAGGCGGGAAAGCGATACGCCCCACGGTTTGCACCATGGGGCGTACGCGGGGACGAAGGCTCCGGCCTGCGGGTCAGGCCGACTTCTCGCGCGGCGTGCGCTGCTGCTTGGCGGCGAGCTGGTCACGCGGTACGAGCGTGGGGATGGCGTGCTCCAGCACCGACTCGCGGGTGATGACGACGCGAGCCACGTCCTTGCGGGAGGGCACCTCGTACATCACGGACTGGAGCACCTCCTCCAGGATGGCGCGCAGGCCGCGGGCGCCGGTGCCGCGCAGGATCGCCTGGTCGGCGATGGCCTCCAGCGCGTCGTCGGTGAACTCGAGCTCCACGCCGTCGAGCTCCAGGAGCTTGCGGTACTGCTTGACGAGCGCGTTGCGGGGCTCGGTGAGGATCTGGACGAGCGCCTCGCGGTCGAGGTTGTGCACCGAGGTGATGACCGGCAGCCGGCCGACGAACTCGGGGATCATGCCGAACTTGAGAAGGTCCTCCGGCATCACGTCGGAGAAGATGTCGATGGTGTCGATCTCCTCCTTGGAGCGGATGACGGCGTTGAAGCCGATGCCCTTCTTGCCGACCCGCGACTCGATGATCTTCTCCAGGCCGGCGAACGCCCCGCCGCAGATGAACAGCACGTTGGTGGTGTCGATCTGGATGAACTCCTGGTGCGGGTGCTTGCGGCCGCCCTGCGGCGGCACCGACGCGGTGGTGCCTTCCAGGATCTTCAGCAGCGCCTGCTGGACGCCCTCGCCGGAGACGTCACGGGTGATCGACGGGTTTTCGCTCTTGCGGGCGATCTTGTCGACCTCGTCGATGTAGATGATGCCCGTCTCGGCCTTCTTGACGTCGTAGTCGGCGGCCTGGATGAGCTTGAGCAGGATGTTCTCGACGTCCTCGCCGACGTAGCCGGCCTCGGTGAGGGCCGTGGCGTCGGCGATGGCGAAGGGCACGTTGAGCATCTTCGCCAGCGTCTGTGCGAGCAGTGTCTTGCCGGAGCCCGTGGGCCCGAGGAGCAGGATGTTGCTCTTGGCCAGCTCCAGGCCGTCGTCTCTGCCCCGGTCACCGGACTGCACCCGCTTGTAGTGGTTGTAGACCGCCACCGAGAGCGCCTTCTTCGCCTTGTCCTGACCGATGACGTAGGCGTCGAGGAACTCGTAGATCTCCCTCGGCTTGGGCAGGTTGTCCCACTTGAGCTCGGAGGACTCGGAGAGCTCCTCCTCGATGATCTCGTTGCAGAGATCGATGCACTCATCGCAGATGTAGACGCCTGGACCGGCAATGAGCTTCTTGACTTGCTTCTGGCTCTTCCCGCAGAAAGAGCACTTCAGCAGGTCTCCCCCGTCGCCGATGCGTGCCACCCCAGATACTCCTTTGCGTGGGACCGCCCTGCTCCGCGATCCGTGTCCTCCGGACCCGGTCCGAACCGCTCAGGTTTCGACGTTACCGTCTTCTGGGCCCTCAGTGAGCCCCCTGGCGGCGAGTCGCACCGGAACGTGCCCTATTGGGCAGCGCTCCGGTGCGTCACATCCTCGTCAGGAAGCAACCGCCTGAGCTCGCTTCTTCCGCGACGGAATGATGTCGTCGATCAGACCATACGCCTTCGCCTCGTCCGCGTTGAGAATTTTGTCGCGTTCGATGTCCTTGCGGACTTCGGCGGAGGACTTTCCGGAGTGCCTCGCCACGATGTCCTCCAGGAGGGATCGCATGCGAAGGATCTCGCGGGCCTGAATCTCGATGTCGCTTCCCTGGCCGCCGCCCTCGGTGGAGGGCTGGTGGATCAGGACCCGGGCGTTGGGCAGCGCGAAGCGCTTGCCCGGGGTGCCGCCGGCCAGCAGCACGGCCGCCGCGGAGGCGGCCTGGCCGAGGCAGACGGTCTGGATCTCCGGCCGGACGAACTGCATCGTGTCGTAGATCGCCGTCATGGCCGTGAAGGAGCCGCCGGGCGAGTTGATGTAGATGCTGATGTCACGGTCGGGATCGAGCGACTCCAGCGTCAGCAGCTGGGCCATGACGTCGTTGGCCGACGCGTCGTCGATCTGCACTCCGAGGAAGATGATGCGGTCCTCGAAGAGCTTGTTGTACGGGTTCATCTCCTTCACGCCGTAGGACGTGCGCTCGACGAACGAGGGGAGGACGTAGCGGCTTTCGATGTTCACTTCAGCTCCCCCTAGGAGACGGGGCCCTGCGAGGGCACTTGCCGAGCGCTGCGAACGACGTGGTCGATGAAGCCGTAGTCCTTGCCCTCGTCGGCCGTGAACCAGCGGTCACGGTCGGAGTCGGCCTCGATCTGCTCCAGCGGCTGCCCGGTGTGGAAGGCGATCCGCTCGGCCAGCGTCTTCTTCACGTAGAGCATCTGCTCGGCCTGGATGGCGATGTCGGCCGCGGTGCCGCCGATGCCGCCCGACGGCTGGTGCATCATGATGCGGGCGTGCGGCAGGCCGAAGCGCTTGCCCTTGGTGCCCGCGGAGAGCAGGAACTGCCCCATCGAGGCTGCCATGCCCATCACGACCGTGGAGACGTCGTTCGGGACGTACTCCATCATGTCGTAAATCGCCATTCCGGCGCTGACGGAGCCGCCGGGCGAGTTGATGTAGAGGGTGATGTCGCGGTCGGGGTCGTCCGCGGCGAGCAGGAGCAGCTCCGCGCAGATCCGGTTGGCGATCTCATCGTTGACCTCCTGACCGAGCACGATGATGCGCTCGCGCAGCAGGCGCTGGTAAAGCTGGTCCTCAAGCCGGAAGGACGAGCCGTTCTCACGGCCTCGCGACTCAGGCTGATAGAAGGTCGGCGGGCTGGTCACAGCGTCACCTTCCGATGCGTCGTAATCGATTGGCTTTGCTTGTGACCTTAACGCGCGCCGCCCACAGGTCATGCCCGCTCCACGGACTGTTCGCTGACGGCGCAGGTTGGGTCAGGCCCCTCCGGAGACCCTGCGGCGCTCCTCGACGTCCAGCTCGTGGTCAAGCTTGCGCATGGTGTCGGCACCGATGACGCCCTTGCGGTAAAGGTGTCGCAACTTGTCGCGCTGGGCCCTGATGAGCTCCCGCCGGAGCCCTCCGTGGTGCGATTCGGTGGCTGCATCGGCGTCCGCGCCGTCCCCGTCACCGTCGAGGTCTCCGAGGACCTCGCGGACCCGGTCGAGGCGGAGCTCGAACAGCTGCCGGAACACCTCGGCGGTCCGGTCGTCCACCTCGTCATCGGCGGCCAGCTCGTCCAGGCGGGCCAGCGCGGCCTCCAGGATCGCCTCCCTGGCCGTGGCGTCCTCCTGGACCTCCTCCTGGGCCTCTCCCACGCCCAGCCTGCGCAGCACGGGGGCGAGCGTCGTGGCCTGCACTCCCAGGGTGACCAGCACGACGCAGGCGGCCAGGAAGATGAGCAGGGCGCGGTTCGGGGCGTCGAGCGGGATGGACAGGGCGATGGCCAGTGTGATGGCGCCGCGCATCCCGGCCCAGCCGAGGACCAGCCGCTGACGCCGTTCGATCGGCCTCCCCAGCCGTACGGGGGCGAGCACCAGCGCCGTCCAGACGAGGCGGAGCACGATCACGACAGCCACCGCGACGAGGGCGGTGAGGGCGAGCTGGGTCCAGGGCAGGTCGCGCACCTCGTGGAACACGTCCATGATCTGCACGCCCAGCAGGACGAACAGTGTGGACTCCAGCAGGTGGGACAGCACTCGCCAGAACACCTGGCCGCTCAGCCGCGAGGCCGGCTGGAGCACTCCCTGGGGGCTGATGCCGAGCAGGAAGCCGGTGACGATGGTGGCGAGGACGCCGGACACCTCGAAGTGCTCGGCCGGCAGGTACGCGATGAACGGGGTCAGCAGCGACAGCACGATCTGGCTGCCGGGGTCGTGGAACACGCGGCGCACCTTGCCGATGACCCAGGCGACCGCCAGGCCGTACAGGATGCCGCCGCAGACGACGCGCAGCAGCTCGATGACGCCGTCGGCGACGGTGACCTCGCCGCTGAGGCCGGAGAGGGCCAGGCCGAACAGGGTGAGCGCCACGCCGTCGTTGAGCAGGCTCTCGCCTTCCAGGATCGTCACGAGGCGCCTGGGGGCGCCGACGCGCTGCAGCACCGAGGTGGCGGCGACGGGGTCGGTGGGTGCGATCGCCGCGCCGAGCGCGAGCGCGGCGGCCCACGGCAGCCCGGGTACGGCGAAGCCGACGGCGACCATGACGCACAGAGCCGTGGCGGAGGTCAGGCCGACGGCGAGGATGGTGATGGGGAGCGCGTCCTGGCGGCTCTCGCGGGGCGCGGTCAGGAATGCCGCCCGGTAGATCAGGGGCGGCAGGAAGACGTTGAGGACCACCTCCGGCTGCACATGCAGCCCGCGCAGCGCCGGCAGGAAGCCGACCACGGCGCCGAACGGCACCAGCAGGATCGGTCCCGGCACATTCAGGCGCTTGGAAAGCACGCCCGGAACGAGGAGCGCGACGCCGAAGGCCAGGATCGCGAGGAAGGGGTGGTCGCCCATGAACCCCCTTCTGCCCAAGAAAAGGACGAAGCCCCCAAATCATAGGATTTGGGGGCTTCGGCGCGTGCGTGGACGCTCGCCGCTCGGGCCCTGGGCTCGTGCGGCGGCCGCGCTCCGGATTCGCGCCCGGGGGCCTTACGCCTCCGGCTTGTCCTCAGCCTTGCCGGCGGTGTCGCCCGCCTGGTCGGCGGCCTCGGCGCCCTCGTCGCTCTCGTCCTCGGCGGACTCCTCGACGAGCTCCTCACCGTTGATCTCGGTGTAGATGGCCTTGAGGTCGACCTCGTTGCCCTCGCTGTCGACGACCTTGGCGGCGTCGCCGACCACGGCCTTGGCCTTGTCGCGGACGATCTCGACCATGGCCAGCGTGAGCTGGTCGTTGTCGGCCAGGTGCTGGGCGAGCTGGTTGGGCTGGACGCCCATCTCCATGGCGCGGCGGACCACGAAGTTGGTCAGCTCCTGCTCGCTGACGCCCAGCTCCTCGGCCTTGACGATCTTGTCGAGCACGAAGCCGACCTTGATCGCCTTGCGGGAGCTGGTCTCGAACTCGGCGAAGCGCTCCTCCTCGGTCGTCTGGTAGAGACGGAAGAAGGCGTCGCGGCTCAGGCCGCTCTCGGCGATCTGGTGCTCGAGGTTGTGCTTGCGCGCGTCGAGCTCGGCCTTGAGGGCGCTGTCGGGGATCGGGATGTCGATCTTGTCCAGCAGCGTGTCGAGGGCCTTGTCGCGGGCCTGGACGACCTGGTCGATCAGCTTGTTGCGGCGGGACTGCTCGCGGATGCTCTGCTTGAGCTCCTCCAGCGTGTCGAACTCGCTGGCGAGCTGCGCGAACTCGTCGTCGAGCTCGGGCAGGACCTTCTCCTTGACCGACTTGACGTTGATGATGACGTCGGCCTGCTCGCCGGCGTTCTCGCCGCCGACGAGCTCGGTGCGGAAGGTCTTCTCCTCGCCCGCGGACATGCCCTCGAGCGCGTCGTCGAGGCCCTGGAGCACCGAGCCGGCGCCGACCTCGTAGGAGACCTCGCTGGCCTGCTGCTCCTCGATGTTCTTGCCGTCGATCTCGGCCCGCAGGTCCATGACGACGAAGTCGCCGGAGGTGGCGGGGCGCTCGACGCCCGTCAGCGTGGCGAAGCGCTGGCGCAGCGCGTCGAGCTGCGCGTCGATGTCGGCGTCGGTCACCTCGGCGGAGTCGACGGCGACCTCGACGTCCTTGTACTCGGGGACGTCGAAGTTGGGCCGGATGTCGACCTCGGCGGTGAACTCGATCTGCTCACCGTCGTCGATCTTCGTGACCTCGATGTCGGGCTGGCTGACCGGGAACACGTCGACCTCGTCGACGGCCTGGCCGTACAGCTTGGGCACCGCGTCGTTGAGGGTCTCCTCCAGCACGACCGCGCGGCCGAAGCGCTGCTCGATGATGCGAGCCGGGACCTTGCCGGGGCGGAACCCGGGGACCCGTACCTGCTGCGCGACCTTCTTGTACGCGGCATCCAGGCTGGGGCGCAGCTCGTCGAACGGCACCTCGACAGTGAGCTTGACCCGAGTCGGGCTGAGCTCCTCGACAGCGGTCTTCACGGGGTGGTCTCCTTGATCATGCTTCGAGTGATCGCGGGCGCGTCCATTCGGTACGGCTCACGCGCCGCGCCCACATGAGCGGCGCTGGGGCATGCTCCGCCACGGCGGGATACGAGCGCCGATGGCCAGTCTAGGGCAGGTGCGCACCCGACAGCGACGCGACGGGCCTCAGAACTCGTCGGCGATGGTCCGCAGCAACGCGGCCGTCTCGTCCGGGGTCGTGCTGACGGCACACAGCCGCTCCATCACCTCGGTGTAGCGGTCGACGTCCTCGCGTTTGTCCAGGTACAGGGCGCTGGCGAGCTGCTCGACGTACACGACGTCCGGCAGCTCGCGGTCGGGAAAGCGCAGGATGCTGAAGGCGCCGCCCTCGGCGCTGTGGCCGCCGAAGCTGAACGGCATGATCTGGATCGTGATGTTGGGCTGGCGCATCAGGTCCGCCAGGTGCTCCAGCTGGGCCCGCATGACCTCGGCGCCGCCGATGGGGCGCCGCAGCGCCGCCTCGTCGATGACCGCCCAGAAGATCGGGCCGTCGGGCCGGTCGAGGAGGCGCTGGCGTTCGAGCCGCAGGTCGACGCGGCGCGCGATCTCGTCGGGGCCGATGCCGGCCGCTCCGGCGGTGACGACCGCGCGGGCGTACTCCTTGGTCTGCAGCAGGCCGGGCACGAACTGCACCTCGTACGTCCTGATCCGCTCCGCGGCCTCCTCCAGGCCGACGTACGCCTGGAACCAGGTGGGCAGGACGTCGTTGAAGCGGTGCCACCAGCCGGGCTCGTTGGCCTTGGTCACCAGGTCCAGGACGGCGGCGCGAGCCTCGGCGTCCGTCACGCCGTACAGGGTGAGCAGGTCGGCGACGTCGCGCTCCTTGAACCCGACGCGGCCCAGCTCCATACGGCTGATCTTGGACTCGGAACCCCTGATCAGGTGGCCCGCCTCCTCGCGGGTGACGCCCTTCGCCTCCCTGAGCCGGCGCAGTTGGGAGCCCAGGAGAATGCGCAGCGCCGTAGGGCCGGAACCCGGCTGGTTCTGCGTCACTCTGCCTCCTATCAAGGTCCGCACACACAGTGACACCACATCGACGGGTATGACAAGGTCCCAACCTGGTGTCCGATTCGGATACCCATCCGAGTAACCGCTCATGCTGCTGCACATTGCACATGCACGTGCATTTGGGTCTTGCAGGCACCCGGATCCGTGACCCATGATGGTCTAGTGCATTTTGGCCAGACATGCACTAAATCGAGGGCAGCAGGAGGTATCGGCGGGATGGTGGAGGATTCCTTGGCCACTGCCGATTGCCTGCAGATTACGCGCGAGGTTGGCTTCGACAGCCTGCTGACGGCCGGCAAGCCGTACACGACCTCGTGCCCGCTCCCCTTCCAGGCCGACTCTGTCAAGACCGCGCGCGACGTCACACGTTCGACGCTGCGGAGCTGGGGGCTGTCGGAGCTGAGCGACGACGCGACGCTGGTGGTGTCGGAGCTGGTGACGAACGCGGTCAGGTACGCGATGTACTCCAGCGCGCCGCAGGGCATCCAGCTGCTGCTGATGAGGGTGGCGCCGCACGTGCTGCTGGCCGTGGCCGACCCGAGCGACGAGGTGCCGACGCCCAAGGAGCCCGACTTCGTCTCGGAGAACGGGCGGGGGCTCTACATCGTGGAGACCTACAGCCAGTGCTGGGGCTGGGACCCGCTGGCCCGCGGCGGCAAGGCCGTCTGGGCGCTCTTCCGCGCCGACTCCTGAGCCTGCCGCCCGACCTTCGAGCCGGGCGCCTTCGCACTGAAGCCCGACGTCCGACAGGTGAAGGCTCTGCCACAATGCGCGGGCATGAGGATCTTGCGCAGCCGGACGACGCTGATCGCCTACGTGCTCGCGCTGGCATCCTGCGCCGCCGGACCATCACCGGTGTCCGCCCCGCCGTCTTCGGCCGGCACGCCGGCGACCGCCGCGTCGCGCGCAGCACCGCTGTCGTCCCCGACGGCCTCCGCGGTTCCGGCACCTGGATGGCAGTCGGTCGAGCCGGACGATGAGCAGCCGGACGGCATCGCTCTGAGCGATGTGGTGGCGACGGGTCCCGACACGGCCTGGGCGGTCGGTCAGTACGCGGAAGCGGAGGACGAGCCTCCCTCCGGGGTCCTGCTGCGCGTGGACGGCTCGCGATGGCGGTCCGAGCAGGGAGTAGAGGGTCGCATCCTCGGCGCGCTCAGCTCGGACTTCAGAGCGGTGGACGCCGACGGGTCCGGCAACGCCTGGGTCGTCGGCAGCGTCGCCTCGGACAGCAGGGATATCGGACGGCTTCCCTTGGCCTTGCGCTGGAACGCCGGGACTGGGACATACACACGCCCTTCGAAGACTCCTGGGACCTGTCCCCGTCCGTCAAAGACCGCAAGGACCGTTGGCTGACCGACCGGCTGACCGACGTCGCCGTGGACGGCCGGCGAGCGGCGCTGATCGGGCTACGCGGCTCGCAGGACGCCGGTGGGATCAGCTCGCCCGTCCTCTTGACGTGGAACGGCAGGCGTTTCGGTAGGCGGGAGTATCAGCGTGGCGGCAGGTTCAACGCCGTGGACTCCGGAGCGGGGCACGTCTGGATCGCGGGCATGTCGTCCGGCGGCCGATGCGCGGACTCGCACCCGGCGATCTGGCACAGCGCGTCCCCCGGTAGCACGCCGACACGGATGAGGCTCCCCTCGCTGGGACGGGGCTCGTTGCGGCGCATCTGGCAGAACAGCCCGTCCGACGTGTGGGCGGTGGGTGAGACCGGTACCGGGCAGGCCTGCGACGAGTACGGGCGGCCGGGCGGGCCGCTGGTCCTGCACTGGGACGGCACCTCCTGGAAGAAGATCGAGACGCCGCGGTGGAAGATGAGTCTGCAGAGCGTCACCGCCTTCGCCGCTGACGATGTGTGGGTGGCCGGTGTCGACCACAGTGAGGACGAACGACCCAGGCAGGTCACGTTGCTGCACTACAACGGGCGACGATGGACCCGCGACCACCACGACGTCGGCGGCGAGATCTGCGGTGGCGGCTTCACGATCACTCGTGTCCCCACCACCTCCCGGCTCCTGCTGGCGGGGAGCGCGGACTGCGGCGACGACACGAGGCACGTCCTCCGCATCCGCCGTTGAAACTCCCCCTCGTTGTCCGCCATGACGGGCACGCAACGGGCATGCTCGACGGAGCGCGGAAGCACCCGACGAGCTGTAGTCGGCCCCCGAACTCGGCGGACCGGGCGCGCGAGAGGCAAGGGCGCTGTTGACGAAGGGGCCCGGGCGAATCTGTTGATCGTCCGGAGCGACAATGATCACGTCGGCACGAGGTGACGAGGAAGATCAGGGGAAGCAGCGGAGATCACGAAGGCCAGGTCACCTCATGGGGCTGACCTGGCCTTTCAGTTTTGGAGCGGACGACGGGAATCGAACCCGCGTAGCTAGTTTGGAAGACTAGGGCTCTACCATTGAGCTACGTCCGCACGAACCGGTCGTGGTCTGGTCTAGACTTCAACCGGTCGTCAGGGCGTAAGCGTACCGGAGTCCCGGAGCGTGTGCGTACCCGGCGCAGCGGGGCGTGGCGCAGCTTGGTAGCGCGCTTGCTTTGGGAGCAAGAAGTCGCAGGTTCAAATCCTGTCGCCCCGACCAGGTCAGAAGGCCCCTCCCGACCGGGAGGGGCCTTCTGAGTGACTAAGTGAGTGACTACCCCGCGCCGGGCGGATGCGATCACGGGTCGTCGCGGGCCGAGCGCTCTCCCTTGGAACCAGGCTTGCGCTTGGCAGGACCTTGCTGGATCCCCGGAGGCGGCGTGTCCTGCTTCTGTGACGAGAACAGTTGCTCCGCTACCTGGTTGGGCTCTGGCTGGAGGTTGAGTACACGCATCGCGGTGAAGGACTTGAGTCGGTCTCGGAGTATGGGGTCGTCCACCCGATCGATCAGCTCAAGAGCCTGAGTCAGGGTGGTATCGGCCTGTATATTTTCATGAATACGCTCAGCTTGGACGGTTAGGTGTTTCCGCGCGCGGTTTGCGTGAAGCGCGAACGCTCCTCCGCAGGTGGTGATGAGCAGGCCGCTCAAGCTGGTGAGCAGGGGCAGGTAGCTCCAGTCCGGATTCCCCGCATTTGCGAGGGCCAGGGCGCCGCCTGTCAGGAGAATCACGGCACCTGCGGACATGAAGATCACACTGAGACGGAAGGTGGTCTCCGCCTGTTTCAACGCCTGCCTGAGGAAGTCGAAAAAGAAGCTTAGGCGCTGACTTGCCAGGTCGGGAGGTGGTTCGTGATGCGACCTCATCTCGAAGACGAGGTCTCCCATGGACTGGTAAACAGGGCCGTGGACGGTGAAGTTTAGTTCCGCCTTCTCAGTTGGGCGCTCAGGATCTTCATCGCCGGTCTGAACGTCCGCCATCATTTCTCCGATCATTGGGATCGCAGAGGTAAAGCCCACCCCAGCTTAGCTTTTGTGTGTCGGTTCCTTGAGTCTTTCAGGGTCCGCTTCTGGTGGTGCGAAGATGCGATCCATGGCTATGGCTCCGGACTGGACGACGGGACGGATCTGCTTCCGGTAGACCGCTTCGGTCGTCGCTGTGCTGCTGTGACCGACCAGGCGGGAGATCTCTTCGAGCGGCAACCCGTTGTCGGAGAGCAGGGACACGAAGCTGTGTCGCAGCTCTCGTGGCGTCCACTCTTTGGGGTCTACGCCATCCGCGTCCTTGAGGACCGCACGGAACGCGCGCCGCACGTTGGCGGCATCCAGCTCGGTGCCCACGGCGGAGCTGAACACCAGTTGGTCGGCTCGCCAGTCGCGGCCCTGCTCCTTCTGCTGAGCGTCCCTGCGCTCTTTGAGGGCGTCCACGCAGCGCTGAGGGAGCGCGAGAGTGCGGCGCGACTTCCGCGTCTTGGTGTCGCCCCCGGTGCGGACCGATCGCCATACGGCCATGTAGGGAGGGATGGCGGGTTCGGCGTCTGGCGTTCCGTCCAGGTCCACGTGGTCCCACCTGAGCGCCCTTAGTTCTTCCGTGCGCGCCCCGGTGAGCAGGGAGACCACCACGTAGGCGTACATCGGTGTCCCTTCGGCAGCTTGGAGTATGGCCCCCGCCTGAGCGAACGTGAGCGCCTTGGAGGGACGGCCCTCTCTGCCTTGTGGGACCTCGCACAGCTCGACTACGTTCCGTTTGACCTTGTTACGGGCCATCGCGCGCTTGATCGCACGGTTGAGGCACGAGCGGATGATTTGCAGCGTCCGCGTGCTCAGGGTCTTGGCCTTCTCCGCGAGCCACTTGTCCACGTCCTCCGTACTGAGGTCGCGCAGCTTCCGCTTGCCGAGTGCTGGGATGACGTGCTTCTCGCACTCGGTGGTGTTCAGGTCCACCGTGCTCTGACTGCGTCCGCTCAAGCCGTAGGCGAGCCAATCCCTGACGGCCTGCTCTACCGTGTGGTCCCCTGGCGCGATGGTGAGACCGTCCTCATAGTCCCTAACGATCTCCTTGAGCTTGGTCTTGGCTTCGGTCTTGGTCCTGCCGCTCCCCTTCTTGACGATGCGCTTGCCAGCGGGCGTGTAGCCGACCGTCAGCGTGGCTATCCAGCGCTTCCGGCTCTCGTCCCAGTGAAGCCCACCATCTCCCTTACTGCGTCGTTTGGTCATCAGGCAGCGTCCTCCGCTTCCTTCTCCAAGAGGCTGATGTAGGCGCGGATGCCGTTGGCGGTAATCAGGCGTGCGCGGCCCTGCTTGACCGAGCGCAGGCGGCCGGCGCGGATCTGTTCGTAGATGACGGTCCGGCTCATGCGCAGCAGGCGCATGGCGTCGGTCACTCGGTAGAGCTGGGCGTCGTCGAGCGTGGCGGGCGTCATGACGGGTGGTTCTCCTCACCGGGGACACCGGGGACACCGGGGAGGCTCGGATGTCCCCCTTGATCGGTCGGATTCGTGCTGGTCAGAGACAGTTCGGGGACACTGGGGACACCGGGGACACTTTCCGTGGTCTGTGTCCCCGGCAGGCGGTAGCGTCCGGTGGCGTCTACGCAGAGCTGGCCGTCAGCGGCCATTCGCTGGCAGGTCTTCTTGACGGTGTCGCGCACGATGCCGACACCTTCGGCGATGGCCTTGGGCGTGCTGTTCGGGTTGGTCCGGACGTGCCGGATGATGGCCGCGCGGGTGTCGGACAGGTTGTGGTCCTCCGGCGGGCCGTCCAGCAGGTGCCAGACGCCGGCGGCGGGCTGAAAGGCCATCGCGTACTCGGCTTCTTCGACGTCGCGGCCGGTGACGTGCAGGACGCCGTCTGCGGTGCCGCGTGCGCGCTTGAGTACCAACGTGGCGTCGGCGGCACCGGCCAGGCCGTTGGTGCCGGACACCTGCTCCAGGAAGTCGTCTGAGCCCATCTTGCGGATGTGGTGGACGAGGACGACGGCCACGCCGAAGGTGTCGGCCAGGCGCTTGGCGCGGCCCATGGCGGTGTAGTCGGCGTCATAGGCGGACAGGCCGGGCGGGGTGGTGCCGCGCACCTTGGCGAACACGTCGATGACGACCATGCGTGCGCCGGCGTTGCGTTCCAGCCATCGCGTGATGGCTTCCTCCCCGCCTTGGGGCAGGGTCGGGCAGGCCGTGGACAGGGTCAGGTCACGCGGCGCGGGCTTGTCTCCAAGGATCTTGCGCATGCGCGACTGGAGACGGCGCGGGGTGTCCTCCAGTGCGAGGTAGAGCACCGGTCCCCGTTCCACCTCGATGGCTTCCAGTGCCTTGCCGCCCCTGGCCACCTCGATGGCGGTGGCCAGGGACAGCCAGGACTTGCCCACCTTGGGCGGACCGGCCAGCAGGTTGAGCCCTTCCGCAATGACGCCGGGCACGGCCCATTTGGTCTCCGGGAAGGTCATGGCCATGAGTTCGTCGGCCGTCCACGCGGTGCGCAGCCCCGGTGTGTCCGGGGCGGCGGCGCGCGGCTTGCCAGCGTCTTCGGCGACCAGCCGTAGGTGGGAGGGGCGCTCGCTGGTCATGCGGCGACCGTTCGAGGGCGGCGGGCACCGGCGCGCAGTCCTGAGGCGATGGTGCGGGTGGCTTCGCCGTAGGGTTGGCCGACCTGCCGGGCGGCGTCGGTGAGCCATCCGGTTACGTCGTGCTCGGGCAGTTCGCCGCCGGCCACAAGCTGTCCGAGTGCGACCGATGCGCGGTAGAGCGCGGTGTTGTGCCCGTCCGGCGGTGAGGTGGTGACCCGTTCCAGCTCTGCGTCCACGGCGGCACGCAGGTAGTTGCCGCGTCGGTCGGACGGCAGCGACACCACCACCGGTTTCTGCGGTGGCAGCGGCGCGGGGATAAGGCGTTCGGCCAGCCAGCCGGGCAGCGGAGCGGCGGGGACGGCGTGGACGACCTGGTAGGTGCCGGTGCCGTCGCTGGCAGTGACGTGGCTGCCGGGGCCGACCACGAGCCCGCCGTTGGCGCGGGTGTCGATCAGCCAGCCGAGCCCGCCGTTGCTGCCTTGGGTGTTGCCGAGCGTCGGCCCGTCCGGGGCGGTGTAGTACAGGTGCATGCCGCCGCGCCTGGTACGAACCTGGAAAGTCTCCAGCGGCAGCGACTGGCCGGCGTCGGCGCACAGGGCGGCGAACACGTCGGCCCCGTCCGTGATGCCGGGCCGGTCCCACTCCGGCGGCGCAGTGTCGCCGGGCTTGGGCGTGTCGAGGTCGATGACCACCAGTCGGGACGGGCCGCACGCGATGCCGACGTTGTACGGCTTGCTTTGCCACCAGGCGCGGATGGTGTCGGGATCCGTGGTGGCGCGGTCCTGCCAGGAGGTGAAGCCGCGGGGCGGCACCTTGCCGCCGGGCGTGAGCGGGAAGACGTGCCAGCCGCGTGCGGCGGCAGCCAGGGCATAGCGGGTCAGGTCATTCATGCGGCTCGCCTCTCAGCGGATGGTGGTGGTCAGGGTCCGGGCGATGGCCTGGCCGATGTGGCAGGTGTAGGCGGGCGGGATGGCCTCGCGCAGCCCGTCACGGTTGGCCCAAGGCATGTCCATGACGGTGCGGGCCAGGGGGACGCCGGAGAAGTTGCCGATGAACTGGCCGTAGCTGCCGGGCGGGACGGGGCGGCCCATCTTGGCCTGCGGTGCGAGGTGGGCGGGGTGTTCGGGCGGAGTGAAGGTGAAGCCACAGCCATTCTCGAAGTAGCGATGCCGGTAAGTGGCCAGTCCGAACATGGCGCCGCACAGCATGACCGGCGTGCGAAGCTTGGGCAGCGCGCCCTTGACGTTCTCGATCACGTACGGCAGACCGAGCGCGTCGAGCGCTTGGCGGGTGGGCGCGATGAGGTCGGGGTGGTCGTTACCGCGTAGCCGCTGGGTGTCGCTGTCGTGCTGGCAGGGCGGGCTGGCGTGGACGAACGCGAACTCACGGCGGATCTGGTCGCGGTGCGTGTGCAGGAATGTCAGCGCGTCAGCCTGGTGGAACTCCTGGCCGACGTAGCGTGGCTGATCGGCGATGTCCACGCCGGTGACGTGGAAGCCGGCGAGCTGGTAGCCGCGCGTGGCGCCGCCCTGGCAGCAGTACAGATCCAGGACCCGCAGGCCGTTGCCGGTCGGCGGGGTAGCAGTTGACGGCAGGCTGATGGTCATGCGGCGTCCCTCTCCGAGCGGGTGAGCAGGTCGGCGGTGATGGCCTGCTCAAGGCAGACCTTGTGGACGGGCCGGCCGTCGTCGTCGACCAGCAGGCAGGGGCGGTGGCAGAGTCGGCAGGGGCTGGGACGGCCGCCGCGCCAGTGCCCGCGTCCGGTCCAGTCCAGGAGTAGGCGGCCCTGCCAGAGGCGGCGCCGCTTGCCCTGGTAGGTGACGGTGGGTTCGGCCGGCGCGGTCATCGGCTGATGTCCCGGCTCAGGTGGCGCAGGTAGTTGTAGAGGCGGCGGCCCAGGCGCAGGCGCAGGCCGGTGGCGTCGCAGCGGCGGCACCAGCGGCCGACGCTTCCGTTGGTCTTGAGGGTCTTGCCGACGCCGTGGCAGCGGCGGCAGCGCGCGAACGGGTCGGCGGCGCAGGCGGCGGCGTAGCCGAGCAGCCACAGCAGGATCAGCGCTGCGACGATGACGGTCGCGGTGGTGGTGGTCGCGGTCGCGGTCAGGTGGGTCATGGAAGGTCTCCAGAGCCGGTTTTTGGGTGTGGGAAGCCGAGCCCGCTACCCGCGACCTACGGATATTCGGGCTGGTCAGGCGGCATTTAGGCGGTCGCGGGGCGGGTCGCGCGACCGCGACCGGTCGCGCGTCTCCCGCGACCCCCGGCGAACCCCTTCGAGGCGGTTCGCCGGGGGGCCGGCGCGGACTATCCGGCGGTGTTCTCCCGCCGCTTGATGGCGGCGGCGACGGCGGCTTTCTTGGCTCCCTTGAGCGCCTTGCCGTCGCGCTTGATGTCCACGCTCGGTACGCCGAGCGCGCGAAGCTGAGCCGAGACGGTGTCGGCGGTGATGTCGGCGTAGTGCTCGGGGATGCGCTCAGCCAGCCGGGACGCGAGGAACGTCCACGGCAGGCCGGTCTCACTGCCCTGGTAGACGGTCAGCGCGTCGGCCAGCACGTCACGCGCTTCGCGGGCCATGGTCTGGCCAGCGGCGTAGCCGGTCAGCGTCCCGGCGCGCTCGCGCAGGACACGGGCGGTGGTCAGGATCTTCTCTGCGTCGGCGGCGTCGGCCAGGTAGGTCCGCACGGTCGGAGTTTCGTCGGCGGCCCCGTACAGGTAGCCGACGCCCCGGTACTGCTTGCCGACCGGCAGGGAGGAGGCGTCGAACCCCTCGGAGTAGGCGTCGCCACCAAGGATGGCGTCGGAGACGTTGCGGTTGCCGCACTTGAGCGCGAAGCGCACGGCGTGGTTGTCCCGGTAGCGGTTGAACAACCGCTGCACGTCACCGGCGCCCACACCGCCGGGCTTCTGACTGCTGGACAGGATGATGACGCCGGCGGACGGGCCAACCGCCATGATGAAGCTGAGCAGGGAGGCGATCTCCTTGTTCGTCTCCTGGTCATCCAGCTCGTAGTAGACCTGGAACTCCTCCATAACCAGGACCCACACGCGCAGGTTCTCGTACTTGCGCGACAGTTCCTCGGTGAGCTTGCCGTCCGGGCATTCGGTGACGGGCAGGGTAGAGAGGAACTGGTTGACCTGCTGAATGTGCGCCTTGATCTCCCTCAGGGCGTCCAGCAGCATCTCTACCGGGTCACCGTCGCGGTTGGGCATGGTGCCGAAGATGATGCGGTGCGCGACCAGGGCGAACTTGCGCCAGTCCGGCGAGTCCTTGCCGTCCACCACGGTCAGCTTCACGTACGGGTCCATCGCCGCGTACAGCGCCAACGAGCGGGCGGCGAACGTCTTGCCCTTACGCGGCTGCGCACCGACCAGGATCGAGATCCACAGCAGCAGCAGGGTGACCTTGCGTCCGCGCTCATCCAGCCCGAACGGGGCGGGCTGCCAGATGTTGCGCGGCTTGCCGTCCAGCAGCGGCGTGCGGCCAGCGGGGATCGCGAGCGGGTCACGGTCGGCCACGAACAGCATGTGCCGGCGGTTGGAGGTCTGGTCGCGGGTGAGGTAGACCTGCTGTTCGGTCACGTCCAGGCCGGACGCGATCGCGCCGCGCGCCTTCACGGCGTCATCGAACGTCTTGCCGTACGGCAGGTCTATCAGCACCTCAGAGCCGGTGCCGGCGGCGTCGCGCGACATCCGGGACCCGAACTTGACCTGCTGGTTGGCCCTGTCCGGGTGGCCGAGCCCGGCGGCGTAGTAGGCACGTAGCACCACGTCGCTGTTGAGCAGGCGGTAGCGGCGGCTGACGACGGCGGTCGGGATGATCTGCCGTCCCGCCGGACGCCCGTAACGGGCCAGTGCCGGCACCAGGACGGCGGCGATGACGACCCACCAGAACACCGACAGGTCGGCCCGCAGAACGACGATGATGGCCACGGTCAGGACGACGACCTGGAAGAACAGTGCGACACCGCGCCAGCGGCGGGTGGCCTTGCCCTCCTTGTGCAGCTTGAGCCACATCGCCGGGTCGTTGTCGGTGGCGGCCTGCTGCAGCAGCGCGTATTGCTCGTTGAGCCACCACCAGCGCAGTTGACGGCCGGCCAGCCGGAACGCGCCGACGATCGCCCACCAGATGGCTTGCAGGGCGTACCAGGGTGAGCGGACCGCGTGGAAGCCCGCCACGTACGCCCACTTGCCGGCCGTCGTACGGACGGTGCTGGACAGACTGCCCCGACGCAGGCCGGTCGGGATGATCGGACGCCGCTTGTCACCCTCAGGCGACGCCAAGACGGCCGGCTGAGGGGGGTCCACGGGCACCGGTCCGGCGTCGGTGGCAGTGTCGTCGTCCGGCGGGTCGTCCAGTTCGACCTCATAGGAGGTGTCGAAGACGGCCGGTCCGCCCTGCGGGTCGTCGGCGGGCGGCAGAGTGCCGTACGGCAGCCGGTCTGCGCGGGCCGCGTCCAGGTCCACCACGTCCGCGCCCTGCCGGTCGGCGTCACGGTCCGGCGGGCGGTCGGCGATGTCGATGTCGGAGTCGTGCATGTGCTCGGTCATGATGTGTGCACCTCGTGTGCGCTTGAGCGGGCGGGGTGGCAGGGCACGGCTTCGGTTTGGCGACTGGGGGCCGTGCCCTGTTCTGCTGTGGTCAGGGACGATGCGCGGTCGGTCCGCGCTCCGTTCGCGCGGGCGGTCATCGGTCGGTGTCGCGGCGGGCCAGGTGCTCGCTGCGGACCGCGCTCATGCCGGTCCGGATGCGGGCGCGGACGCGCGGGCCGTCGATGAGCATGCGGACGAAGATTGCGACCGGGACGGCCAGACACGCCAGGCTGATCAGGGCGGCGGCGAAGATGGTGGTGAACACGGGCGGTCGGTCCTCTCAGGCGGCGTCGGCGTTGACGCGGTCGGCGGGCGAGGTGTCGAGGGCGGTCGAGGGGTCGGCGGGCGCTTCGGTCCGCAGTCGGGCCAGCAGCGCCCCGGCGCGGTCGGTGGAGATGGACTGACCGCTCTCGCGGATGGCCTCACGCAGCCGGTCACGGGTGAGCGGCTCGCCCTTGGCGTCGAGGTCGGCGGCGATCTGCCAGCCGATCGGCATCAGGTCGTCCACATCCGGCGGTGCGGTCGTACGGCGGGACTTGGCCGACGCGGGCGCGGTCTTGGCGGTGCGGGGCTTGCGCGGCTTTGCCGTACCAGCGGCGGGCAGCGCGGGCGGCGTCTCCTTCGGCGGGTCGATCGCCACCGCAGCGGGGATCTCGGCTTCCTCGGGGACGGACGCCGGGGCTGTGTGGGCGTCCCTGGCCAGCATGTGACCGAGCGCGGCGCCCATCCCGAGCACCAGAACCGGCAGGCAGGAAACCAGGGTGGTGATGGCGGTCGGTGCCTTGTCCTGTCCGGAGATCTCCAACAGGTGGTAGGCGACCTGACCGAGCATGCCGAGCGTGAGTGAGCCGATGGCCGACCACTTGGCGAACGCGCGGGTGCCGGGGCTGATGCTGGTGGCGGAGGAGAACCACGCCCCGAGCGCGTAGGCGGCGTAGGTCTCCACTCCGATGGGCAGCGTGATGGCGGTGTCGATCTGGAAGTCATCGGCGATGCCGGGCAGCGGGGTGACCAGGCCGAAGCCGGTCATCCTGCCGAGCCCGACCCACCCCGACCAGGTGGCGACGGCGGCGGGCAGTGCCAGCAGGAACAGCGGCCAGCGCGCCGGCGTCTTGGCGGGTGCGGCGTCCTCGGGGGCGTCGGTGGTGTCGTTGGTGGTCATGCGGCACTCTCCTGAGCGCAGTCGAGGCAGGTCCCCAGGTGGCGGGGCAGGACATAGCCCGCGTCCCGGTGGCAGAGCGGGCAGGTACGGCGGGCGGCGTTGGCCTTGGCCAGCGCGGCGCGCTGGGCCGGGGATGGGGTGCGCTTGGGCAGCGCGAACCGCACGTCGTACAGGTAGGCGGCACGCACGCCGGGCGCGCCGTGCCGGTTCGAGCGCCACAGGATCTGTGCCTGGACACCCTGCCCGGCGGGACGCAGCCCGCGTGCGGTGAGCTGGCGCATGGTGAGCAGGTGGGCGGGGGCCATCTGCCAGGGGTAGGTCGGGATGCCGTAGCGGCTGCCGGTGGGGTCCCAGAAGCGGGCACGGATGCGGCTCATGACGCGCCCTCTATGAGCCTCTCGGCGAACACGCTGATCAGCTCGACATTGAGCGGGGGAAGCGTGTCGCGCCACGACTGACCACGGCCCGGCAGCGCTTCCGGCCAGGTGTGGACCGTCCGGTACCGCAGCGGCCACGGGCCGAGCGTGCGCAGGTCGGCCAGCACCTGTTCCATGGGGCGGTGCCCGTCGATGTCCAGGACTAGCCCGTCCGGCAGGAACGCGGCCACGTGGGTCGGCTGCCAGCCGTCGTCATCGCTGTAGCGTTCGATCAGCGCATGCCCGCAGCCGACCCGTTCGGCGATGGCGCCGGCCAGGTACATGCATTGGGCGAACCCGAACAGCTCGACGGCGTCGGCGTCGATGACGCCGGGACGGATGACGAAGGCGGACTGGCCGTGGAAGGACGGCACGTCCAGCGTGACGTCCAGGCGCAGCTCATACAGTGGGTGGCCGTTGGCCATGGCGGTGAGCAGCGGGTAGGCGGTCGCGGCGGGCGGAGTGATGCAGGTCATGAGCGGCCCCACCCTTCCCAGCAGCGCGGGCACCCGGGGCGGTTACACCAGAACTCCGGGTCGGCGGCCCACTCCTGGCAGGCGGCATCCACGTCGCTGGCGACGTTCGTGCCAGTGCCGGTGAAGAGGTTGGCGAGCTGGCGTTCATGGGTGATGCGCAGCGCCTCACAGACGAAGAACCCGGCAAGGAACGCCACCAGGTAGGGGAGAACGGTCATCATGTCGGCCCCCTTCAGGCGTTCGGCCAGCGGAAGCGGATGCGGCAGGTACGGCAGCCGGGCCGGCATGTTGCCCCGTGGGCGGGGCAGAGCTGGACGCGGCGGCCGGTGGTGGTGCCGCAGCGGCGGCAGCCGATAACGTTCGCGGAGCGCTGGCCGCAGTCGGAGCAGTGGAAGCGGGTGGTGGTCATCAGGCCACCTCGCTCATCGGGGTGACCCGCTCGAAGCCGGTCAGGCCGTAGGCGAGTGCGATGATTTCATCGGCGGTGTGGCCGGCCCAGACGCCCTCACGAGGGCGGACAGCCAGCGCGTAGTCCAAGCACGCCGAACGCGCCGGGCAGCCGGCGCACACCTTCATGGCGGCTTCCTCGCGCGCCAGCCGGTCGGCCTGCGACTCCTCCTCGAACGCGTCAGGGCCGGTGAAGGCGGCGGCGCTCGGCTGGCAGGCCGGTCCGGCAGCCTGCACGGCGGCCAGCAGCACCAGCGGCGTCTCTTTGAGCAGGCCAGTCAGCTTGTTGCCGGTAACAGCGGTGAGCGACCGGTCCACGTTCGTCGGTTTGGACCCGTGGGTCATGATGGTGGTGCTCCTTCGCGGGAGTCGAGGGGGCGGCTCGTGTCTTGGCGGATGAGGGCCGCCCCCGGGGGGCTAGTTCTTGGCGAGGGTTTCGACGAAGGTCGCCACAGCGCGGAAGACGGCCTTGATGGCGTGCGCGGCGCCCACGGGGTCGTTGATGGCGTAGACGATCGCGCCGACGACGGCCAGAAACATGAGCACGGACAGCAGGCCACCGCCACGCTTCTGCGGCTGCATGGCAGGTACGGCGACGTTCCTCACAGGTCATTCCTCCCTGTTCCTTCGGTGACCCGGTCCGTGTGGAGTGGGCCATGCACAGCAGCGTATACGTAGTTGCGTATACGCACAAGTCCTAGGTATACGATGATGCGTATACGCTGATAGGGTCGCCGAAGAACCTCGAAGGGATTGATCCACAAGTGCCAGAACCGGCCTACGTCCGCATCGCAGGCGAGTACGCCCGGCGCATCCGCACTGGAGCGCTACCGCCTCGCATCCAGCTACCGAGCTACAAAGAGATCGCTCAGGAGAACGATGTCTCGGAGATCGTGGTTCGGAAGGCTCTAGAACTCCTCCAGAGTCAGGGGCTTGTTCGATCCGTGCGACGGCGCGGCGTCTTCGTCGCCGATCGGCCCAACCTCGTTCGCGTCTCCCCGGAGCGCCAGATGGAAAGCGCTGAACGCTCGTTCGAGAACGAGTCCGACCGGGATATTCAGGTGGAACGGGAGACTCGACAGATTCCCGCCACTCGCGAACTTGCGGAAGCTCTCGGCATCTCGGAGGGCGAGTTGATCACGCACGTGATCACCCGAGCCTCTGAGGGAGGGCGACCGATCTCGATCTCGGACACGTACCACCCGATAGACGTGGCCGACGTGTCGGGTGCCGCCTTCCTGGAGGAGACGGTCACTGACCAGCTACCGACATCGACTCATGCCGAGTGGCTTCGCACGACGCCCGGTGATCTCGTAAAGACGGTCAATCAGCGGTTTCTCGCCGCTGACGATCAGGTCATCATGATCTCTGGCGTGTCGTATCCACGGGATCGTTACGACGCTTTCGTGTTCCGTATGGCCCTCAAGTAGGGCAGACAAAAGAGGGGATGCCGGCATGTCCGGCATCCCCTCTTTGCTGTGTTCTCAGGTCCGAACCCAACCTTGTGCGACGTCCGTCTCTGTCCACCATGAAACGAACTGTGGATCTGTGGAGTCCAGCCTCCAGCGGGCCGACAAGGCATCAAAGAACGCATCATGGCCGGTCTTGCCGCCCTTTGGCTCCCCGATGTAGATGAGCCGTTCGCCCCCAGCCTCCTCGAAGGATGTCAACGCATCGACCGACATCCTGTCGCCCCAACCAGGGGGCCAGCACAGGAACAGCACGTGACCTGCCGCTTTGGGATGAGTCGCGAACTCCTCCAGGCCGTTGACGGGATGCCATACATGCACCTGTCCGGCAGCTTCGGGAAACGAGACGTTCTCGCACTTGTCTGGCGGTTCCACGTCATACGCATCAACGGTGAAACCCGAGCGGGACAATTGCGCGGCCCAATACCCCCGACCTGCCCCCAACTCCACGATGGGAAGGTTGGCGCAGAAGTCGGACATCCATGCAATGGTCTCCGGGGAAGGGATGGCGTAGGCGTAGGTCGCCTGCAAGATTATTTGCGCGAAGGCGAGCCGTGCGCTTCCTTCCGCCCTCCCGCCGTTCACCACGCGCCGGCCCTCATACGCGGACACGAACGGCTCGACGATGTCCCAGTATGGGTTTGAACTCACATCGCGTCCGCCGGTCATGAAGTGCACAAACCGCAGATCAAAGGCCCCGTCAGCTTCGACATCCCCGGTTCCCGACAGGCGTGCCGCCATGTCTAGATACTCCGCCACCTTGGGGTATTCGGCGTGTAGCCGCCGCTCATCCTCCAGCAGTGCAGTGATCTCATTCCATCGTTGTGTCGTCATGGTCAGCTTGGCCATGCGCCAAGTCTCTCGCACTGCGTCCGGCCCCTGCCACGCATCGCTACGGGAACCCTCCCGCGACGGCGGACGTGTCCCCGGTGTCCCCGGTGTCCCCGAACGTCGCCTGAGCTGCATAAACGTGGCCGATCATGAGGGACACATGTCCCCGCCTCTTGTCCCTGGTGTCCCCGACAAAGACAGAAAGGCGCTTCGCGCGTCTACTTGAGGCGCTTCGCGCGGAAACCCTGGCTGCAACATGTTGCAGCCGGTCTTTGCGCGAAGCGCGTTCTGACGAGACGCGCGAAGCGCCCTTCTGTCCTTCAAGGGGGCTGCGAGGCGCCCAGAGAGCCGTAGAGGGCCGACGATCTTTGTCCTCATGTCTTTACATGAGAACCGTGCGCACTCTCGGCTCTGACGCCCTCAGGCGCTTTGCGGTGAGGCGGCTTGGGTGACGAACTGGGTGACAATCGCGGTGAACAGTGGCGGACGTGAGCGGACTCCTGCGGACGTCTGGCTTTGGCGGCAGTCACGCGGCCACCTATGGGAACATGTGTTCGATATGATTTGGGAGCAAGAAGTCGCAGGTTCAAATCCTGTCGCCCCGACCAGCTCAAAGGCCCCTTCCGCACTGGAAGGGGCCTTCTGTTTGCCCATGGCCTCGAAGAACTCCCAACGGAAGGGTGCACAACCAGCGGTCGGACGTCGCAATGCGGGGGCGGCCAGGTCCACGATGTCGGGGTTCATTGCGGATCGCGCGGCTGGACGCGCGCAGGTCCGTTCTCAAGGCGCACCAAGGATGCGATCCATCCCGCCCGCGTCCTTGACGACGTTCCTCGTCTCACCGAACGCCCGTGCAGTCGCACGGTCGTTCTCCTGTGCGGTGGCCGGTCAGAGGGTGAGCACCATGAGGATCTCGTCGCGGTCGTCGCCGGGGGCGAGGCGGAGCGCGCCGGGCCAGCGGCCGATCTCCTTCCATCCCAGCCGCGCGTAGAAGTCCTCCAGACCCGTTCCGCCTCGGGCGGCGAGGTGGAGTTGTTCCAGTCCCATCTCCTCGCGGGCCAGGCGGCGCACACGGTGCATCAGCGCGGCGCCGAGGCCCCTGCCGCGGAACGCGGTATGCGTCTGGACGTGGTGGACCGTGCCCCAGTGGGAGGTCAGCGGGCCGGCGTCCCTGCGTACGTGCAGCCAGCCAACGAGTGTTCCGCCGAGGAGGGCCACGAGGAGGCGGCCGCGGTGCGGGTCGAGACCGGCGATGATCGGGTCGGCCACGGACGCCACCTGGTCCGACGGGACGGCGAGGCGGGCCGCGGGCGGCCGCCGGTGGGGTGAAGGAAGGTCGCAGTAGGCTCGGGGCGATGCGTGTGCGACCGATCTCGCCGGCGGCGCTGGCGGAGGAGCTGGCCGGGCGGATCGACGCCCTTCCCCGCGACCGGCGGGTGCGGGTGCTGCTCGACGGTGCGCCGCCGGGCGAGCCGGGGCGGCTGGCCGACGCCCTCGTCGCGCCGCTCAGGGTCCGCGGGCGGGCGGTGGTGCGGGTGTCCGCCGGTGACTTCCTGCGGCCCGCGTCGCTGCGGCTGGAGTACGGCCGTACCGACCCGGACGTGTTCTACGACGACTGGCTCGACACCGGGGCGCTGGTCCGTGAGGTGCTCGGGCCGTTGGAGCCCGGCGGGACCGGCAAGGTGCTGCCGGCGCTGTGGGACAGCAGCGCGGACCGGGCCTACCGCCTGCCGTACGAGGACCTGCCCGTGGGAGGGGTGCTGCTGCTCGACGGGACGTTGCTGCTGGGGCGGGGACTGCCGGCGGAGCTGAGCGTGCATCTGTGGCTGTCGGAGGGGGCGCTGGCGCGCGGCACCGGCGAGGACGAGCGGTGGCGGCTGCCCGCCTATGCCCGTTACGAGCGCGAGGCGCGGCCCCGGCTGAGCGCCGACGTCGTCGTACGGGTGGACAGACCCGGGCGGCCGGCGATCGAGGACCCCGGCTGAACCGCGGACCCGGCTGAAGGAGCTCCAGGTGATCCGGCGCGTGACCTGGTAAGACGGGCGGGATCGGCGCAGACTGGAACGGTGATCCCGAGCCACTGGTACAACATCGTCCCGGACCTGCCCGCGCCGCCGCCTCCGCCGCTGCACCCGGCGACGCGGCAGCCCGTGGGCCCCGGCGACCTCGCGCCGTTGTTCCCGATGGAGCTGATCGGCCAGGAGGTGAGCGGTGAGCGGTTCGTCGCCGTCCCGCGGGAGGTGCTGGACGTCTACCGGCTGTGGCGGCCGACGCCGCTGCTGCGGGCGCGCCGGCTGGAGCAGGCGCTCGGCACCCCGGCCCGGATCTACTACAAGTACGAGGGCGGCTCCCCCGCCGGGTCGCACAAGCCGAACACCGCCGTGCCGCAGGCGTACTACAACGCCCGCGAAGGCGTGCGGAAGCTCACCACCGAGACCGGTGCCGGGCAGTGGGGCAGCGCGCTGGCGTTCGCGTGCGCGCAGTTCGGGCTGGAGTGCGAGGTCTGGATGGTGCGGGCCTCCTACGACCAGAAGCCGTACCGGCGCTCGCTCATGCAGGTGTACGGCGCGACGGTGCACGCCAGCCCGTCGCCCGTGACCAAGGCCGGGGCCAGGGTGCTGGCCGAGACGCCCGGCTCGTCCGGCAGCCTGGGCATCGCGATCAGCGAGGCGGTCGAGGTGGCCCGCGCCGGCGAGGACGTCCGGTACGCGCTCGGCTCGGTGCTGAACCACGTGCTGCTGCA
Organism: Nonomuraea sp. NPDC050733; assembly: GCF_040654215.1. Lineage (NCBI taxonomy): Bacteria > Bacillati > Actinomycetota > Actinomycetes > Streptosporangiales > Streptosporangiaceae > Nonomuraea > Nonomuraea sp. NPDC050733. The sequence continues at coordinate 28,146 of NZ_JBFAHO010000007.1, forward strand.
CCAGACGGTGATCGGCGAGGAGGCGCTCCAGCAGATGGAGGAGACGCCCGACGTGATCATCGGCTGCACCGGCGGCGGCTCCAACTTCGCGGGGCTCGTCTTCCCGTTCCTGCGCGAGAAGCTGGCCGGCCGGATCGACCCGGTGATCAGGGCCGTCGAGCCGGCCGCGTGCCCGACGTTCACGAGAGGTGTGTACGCCTACGACTTCGGCGACACGGCCGGGTTCACGCCGCTGCTCAAGATGCACACCCTGGGCCACGACTTCGTGCCGGACCCGATCCACGCGGGCGGCCTGCGCTACCACGGCATGTCGCCGCTGCTGTCGCACATGTACGAGCTGGGGATGTTCGAGGCGGTCAGCAAGTCGCAGAGCGAGTGCTTCGAGGCCGGTGTCCGCTTCGCCCGTACCGAGGGGATCTTGCCCGCACCCGAGCCGACGCACGCGCTGGCCGAGACGATCGCCGAGGCGCTGCGCTGCAAGGAGAGCGGCGAGGACAAGGTGATCCTGACGGCGCTGTGCGGTCACGGCCACTTCGACCTGGCCGCGTACGACCGTTACCTGTCGGGGGCGATGGAGGACTTCGCGCTTCCGCAGGAGCGCATCGACGAGGCCCTCGCCCACCTGCCCGGCTGACCGGACCGCGCCGTCCCGGTCCGCGCGCTCCCGCCCGCCGGGCGGGCGTCAGCGCGCCGTAGGACGCTTGCCGTGGTTGGCCTTCTTCTTCTTGCGGGCCTTGCCCTTGCGACTGCGCCTGGCCATACGGGCCTCCCTGGGAAACCGACGAGCTCTGGTGTGACGTGTGTCTCCAACGTCCCTCTCCGGCGCTTCCGGCACAAGAGTGAGACCGGTCAACATTCCCCAACACTGGCATGTCATAATTTGGTGGAATCTGTTGGAAGGAGCGCGGGCTTGCTGGCACAGCAGCGACAGCAGACCATCCTCGAACGCGTCCGCAGCAGCGGCGGCGTCCGGGTGGCGGACCTCGTGCGCGAGCTCGGTGTCTCCGACATGACGATCCGCCGCGACCTGGAGGTCCTCGCCGAGCGCGGCCTGCTGGCCAAGGTCCACGGCGGCGCGACGGCGCTGGACCAGGGCTCCACGGAGGAGCCGGGGTTCACCGCCAAGTCGGCCCGGCAGCAGCACGAGAAGGAGGCCATCGCGCGTGCCGCCGCCGAGCTCGTACGGCCGGGCACCGCGGTCGCGCTTTCGGCCGGCACCACGACGTGGTCGCTGGCCCACCATCTGACGGGTGTGCCCGAGCTGACGGTCATCACGAACTCCGTGCCCGTCGCCGACGTCTTCCACCGCAACCCGCGTCCCGACCGCACGGTCGTGCTGACCGGGGGCGTCCGCACTCCCTCCGACGCGCTGGTGGGCCCGGTGGCGGTGGCCGCGATCCGCCGGCTGCACGTGGACACGCTGTTCCTCGGGGTGCACGGCATGAGCGTGCGGGCCGGGTTCACCACGCCGAACCTGCTGGAGGCGGAGACCGACAGGGAGCTGGTGGCCGCGGCGCACCGGCTGGTGGTCCCGGCCGACCACACGAAGTGGAACACGATCGGCATCAGCACGATCGCCGAGCTGGCCGAGGCCGACGTCGTCATCACCGACGCGGGGCTGCCCGAGGACGCACGCACCGAGCTGGCCGAACGGGCCGGACAACTGATCATCGCTGAGGGGTAGCCGTGAAGCGCACCATCACCCATCTGGCCGACGGCCGGGAGCTGATCTACTTCGATCGGAGCGACGACGCCGACCGCGGCGCGATCGACCGCCGGCCGCTCGATCCGCGACCGGTGGCCTCCGAGCTGCGTTACGACCCGCTGACCGAGGAGTGGATCGCGGTCGCGGGACACCGGCAGACACGCACGTTCATGCCTCCGGCGGACGAGTGCCCGCTGTGCCCGTCGACGGACACCCGGGCCTCGGAGATCCCGGCGCACGACTATGACGTGGTGGTCTTCGAGAACCGTTTCCCCTCCTTCTCCATGAATCTCGGGACTTATCAGGATGTGGGGGGTCTGAGCGAGGTTCGTCCGGGTGTGGGGCGGTGCGAGGTGGTGTGCTTCACCTCGGATCACTCGTCATCGTTCTCCCGGCTCTCCGACGCGCAGGTCGAGCTGGTGATGGAGGCGTGGGCCGACCGTACCGCCGAGCTGTCCGCGATCGACGGCGTCGAGCAGGTCTTCTGCTTCGAGAACCGGGGCGAGGAGATCGGCATCACGCTGACCCACCCGCACGGACAGATCTACGCGTACCCGTACGTCACTCCCCGCACGAAGCTCCAACTCGGCGCGGCCAGGCGGCACGCGGACCGGCAGGGGGGCAACCTGTTCGCGGACGTGCTGGCGGCCGAGCGCGCCGCCGGGACGCGGGTCGTGGCCGCCAACGAGCTGTGGACGGCCTTCGTGCCGGCCGCGGCGCGCTGGCCGTTCGAGGTGCACGTCTACCCGCACCGGCAGGTCCCCGACCTCGCCGCGCTGTCGGAGGAGGAGCGCGCCGCGTTCGCGCCGCTCTACACCTCGGTGCTGCGGGCGCTGGACGGGATGTTCGGCGTCGCCATGCCGTACGTCGCGGCCTGGCACCAGGCACCGGTACGGCAGGACCGCGAGCTGGGGTACCTGCACCTGGAGCTGTTCAGCATCAGGCGGGCGCCCGGGAAGCTGAAGTATCTGGCGGGGTCGGAGTCGGCGATGGGCGCGTTCGTCAACGACGTGCTCCCGGAGGAGGCGGCCCGGCTGATTCGATCACAGGTAGATCACTGATTGATCTCCGATTGGAGTCGCATGACCTCCGCTTTACTACTAGTATCCCTTCGGTACCGGCGGTAACAGCTGGTACACGCCTAATCCCGGGCGCGTCGCTCGGGAGCCGGGGACCCACCGCATCTGGGGTGAATCCACTTCGGTGGTAGGGACCTCCCATCCCGAACCCGTCAGCTAACCCGGTCGGCAGAGGGAGAGGAATCCTCCGTGGCGTCCGCGTCCCCCACGCGCCTTGCCATCAACTTCATCATCGGCGTCGTGATCGCCACCGCCGGTTTCGGCGCGGCCACCGCGACCGCCGACCCCAAACCCAGCGAATCCGAGCTGCGCGCCGAGCTGAAGAAGCTGAACGGCAAGGTCGACAAGCTCATCGAGAGCTACAACCTCAAGCGGGTCGAGCTCGCCAAGGCCCAGCAGGCGGCCGGCACGGCCGGCAAGCGGCTCGCCGCCGCCGAGCAGGCGGTCGCCACGGCCGAGCGCCGGGTCACCGAGATCGCGCAGTTGCGCTACCAGAACGGCGACCCGGCCATCATCGGCTTCATGCTTCCCAAGAGCGCCGCCGGCGCGGCCGTCCTGGAGCAGATGACCCGCGAGCAGCAGGCGGTCGTGCTGGGCGTCGCCAGGGCCCGCGACGAGAAGAAGCGGGCGGCCGACGAGGCCGCCGCCCTGGCCACCCGGATCAGCGCCGAGACGGCGGACGTCGCCAAGCGGCGCGACGAGGCCCAGGACGTCATCGACGACATCGAGAAGAAGCTCAAGGACCTCGTGCCGGTCAGCACCGGCCGCCGCTCCGACGGCACCTGGGCGCCCGAGCTGCCGTCGGGCACCGACAACATCACCCCCCGCACCCGGGCGATGCGCGCGCTGGTCGAGAAGAACTTCTCGCTGCCGTTCACGGTCGGCTGCTTCCGCTCGGGGTCGAGCGGCGAGCACCCGCTGGGCCGGGCGTGCGACTTCATGATGAGTTCGGGCGGCACCATGCCCAGCGCGGCCAACCAGGCCCTCGGCGACCGCCTCGCGGCCTGGGCGTTGGCGAACAAGGCGAAGCTGGGGGTGAAGTACGTGATCTGGCGGCAACGCATCAACCAGGGCTCCGGCTGGAGCGCCATGTCGGACCGTGGCAGCATCACCGAGAACCACTTCGACCACGTCCACATCTCGATGAACTGAAACCGGGATGCCGTTTGTGCCGGCGGTGGTGATGCGGTGGAGACTGGCGGCTGCGTAAGCCCTCGCGCCGGTTGGGGCTTGTCGCCAACTCCCACCACCGGTCATCGGCCGGCCGCTCGGCCTCGCCCCAGGACTGTCGAGCGGGGGGCGACCCGCTGGATCCGCTTCCATGACGCCGGGGGCGATACCTGGCCCCACCTCGAACTCGACGACCGGGGACGGGGCACCGTGATCTCGCCGGTCACAACTCCTCGGGCGCGATGCCGCTGCGCCGGGCCAGCACCCTGGTCCCCGGCCCGGAGGCGGCGCCCGGACCGGGCAGCACCGTCACGTTGGCGGTGGTCACCGCTTCCCCGCACCCCGAACAGCAGACCTGCGGGGTGAATTCCGCACCACATTCGCGGTGCACCAGGCGCACCGGCGGACCGCCCGCCGGTGTCGCCCATTTGTCGCCCCAGGCCATCAGCGCCATCAGTACCGGCACGAGTTCGCGGCCGGCCTCGGTGAGGTGGTACTCGTGCCGCAGCGGGCGCACCTGATACGCCCGGCGCTCCACGATGCCGTCGGTGAGCAGCGTCTCGAGCCGGCGGGTGAGCAGGTTGCGGGCGATGCCGAGGTTCTGCGCGATGTCGTCGAACCGGTGCAGGCCGAGGTAGATGTCCCGCACGATCAGCGGCGTCCACCACTCGCCGACGCGTTCCAGGGACTGCCCGATCGAGCAGTGCATCTCCGCGAAGCTAGTCCGTTGCATGGCGCCAGTGTAGAGGGTTGCTTCATTCAACTCACTCTTGTACGTTGCCGAACAGGAGAGTTTAATGAAAGGACTTACCTATGCCGTTCGTAGAGCTGTTCGTCCCCAAGGGCTCGCTCGACCAGGAGCACCGCGAGAAGATCGGCGGGCGACTGGTGTCGGAGGTGATGATCGCCGAGGGCGCCCCCGACACCGAGGCGGCCAGGTCCATCTCGTGGCTGGTGGTCAACGAGATCGACGCCTGGTTCGTGGGCGGCCGGCAGTTGCCCGCCGGGGAGAAGCCCAAATACGTGGTGCGAGTGGGGGTCCCGGCCGGTTCGATGAACGACGAAAAACGCCGTGACATCGTGCGGCGCGTCACGCGGGTGCTCGCGGACGCCGATGTGGATCCGGGACGGTTCACCCAGGCCGCCGCCGCGTGGGTGCACATCAACGAGATCCCGGAGGGCAACTGGGGAGCGGGCGGGGAGATCGTGCGCATCGAGGACATCGCGGCCATAGTCACCAGCGGTTAGACCCTCGGCCGGGGACGCGCTGGGGACGCTCGTGGCACCGACGGTGCACCGGGCCTCGGGCCCTCCGGGGCGATCCGGGCACCTGGCCCGCCTCGTCCCGCGCACCCGGCAGCGGCGGGACCCGGTGGGCCGGCCGCACCTCGTGCGGCCTGTACGGGCCGGTCACGTGCAGGTCGAAGCCGAGGACGGGTCTCCGTCGTCGGTGGTCATGCCGTTCGTCGAGAACGTGCCCAGGATCGTGACCGTGGCGGGCACGTCCCGGACCAGGATGTCGGCGGCCGAGACCCGCTGACCAGCCGGCCGGGAGACGTGGCAGGTGGCATGCCACCAGTCGACGACCAGGCGGCCGGGGTCGTGCGGGTCGGCGCGGCGCACCGATTCCGACCGCGTCCTCTGCTCCCGCTGCTACGCGCATCCTCGTCGCCCCTGCGGGGTCTGCGGACGATCCCGCCGTGTCGCGCTGGAAGCCACTGACGCCAGCCCTGACATCTGCCCTACGTGCTACCAGGCACTCGAGGTGTCCTGCGCGATCTGTGGCCGGCACAACCGTGGTCGGCGCACCGGCATCGGTGATGCCCCGGCGTGCTTCAGTTGCATGCTCGCCGATCGCGTCGACGCCCTGCTCACCGGACCCGACGGAAGCATCGCAGCGGCACTGATGCCGCTGCGAGAGGCCATTCTCGCGACGAACAACGCCCAGGCCGCTCTCTCCAACCTGGGCCGTAGCCGAGCCCACGACGTCCTGGCCGAGATCGCCGCCGGACGCGCCCCGCTCACCCATGCACCCTGGATCAGCACGGTCCCAGTCGATCCGCCGGGCTCGCCGCCAGCAGTCGTTTCCGCACCCACCCGCGCCGCCGGGGCCGCACCTTGGCGACTAGATTCGGCCAGGCGTCAACCTGGCGGGCCGCCGAAGGCATCCACCAGGCGTGAACACCGACGAGGAGTACACCGCGTACGTCAGCGGACGCCTGCTCTGGTTACGCCGGACCGCGTACGCGCTGTGCCAGGACTGGCATCGGGCCGACGACCTGGTCCAGGCGGCGATCACGCGGCTGTACGTCAAGTGGCGCCACGCCCGCGAGGCCGCCGATCTGGACGCGTACGTACGCGTGATCCTGGTCCGGGTCTTCCTCAAGGAGCAGCGGGCCGGCTGGTTCTCCCGTACCAGGCTGAGCGCGGCCCCGCCCGAGGCAGCGGCCCGCGCGGGGGACGCGGACCTCGCCATGGATCTGCAACGCGCGCTGGCCCTGGTGTCACCGCGGCAGCGGGCCACCTTGGTGCTGCGCTTCCACTGCGACCTGAGCGTGGAGCAGACCGCCGCGGCGCTCGGCTGCTCCACCGGAACCGTCAAGACCCAGACCGCCCGCGGACTGGCGGCCCTGCGCGCGCTGCTGGACGTGGTGGCGACCAAGGAGGATCGCTGATGGACCTCAAGCCGATATTCGACACGCTGGTGCCGGAGGAGCAGCCACCCTCGCGGGTTGACGTGAAGGGCGCCATCCAGACGGGACGCAGGCTGCGCCACCGCCGCCGGACGCTGCCGGTGCTGGTACCGGTCGCCGCCGCAGCCGCCACCGCACTGGTGCTGGCGACCGGGTCGCTGACCGCGCCCGGCCAACGGGACGTGGCCACCAGCCCTTCACCCACGCGCACCGGTGCGCTCCGGCCCGCCGTCGAGGTCTGGCCGTCCGCGGTCACCACCATCCCCGCCAAGGCGGCGGACGGCTGGACATACCTGCCCGTCACCGCGATGAGCGCCACCGAACTGTTGCTGCGGGCGGACAAGTCCCCCCAAGAGGGCCGCAGGCTGGAGGTGTACGACACGACGCGGCGAAAGGCCACGGTCCTGGGCGAGATTCCCAACGTACGGGACTACTCCTTCCCGCAGGGCGTCGATCTCGGTCCCACGCACATCCTCTGGTGGGCCACGGTTCTGAACGCGCACGACGCCGTCGATCTGTGGGTGCTGCCCCGCTCGGGCGGAACGGCTGCCAGAGTGGCCCGGATCAGCGTGCCACCGATGTCGATCGACCGCATCGGGGTGCTGCGTGACCGCGTCGTCTGGTCGGTCAAAGAAGGCGGGCTGTACTCGGTCCCGATCACCGGCGGCACGGCGCGGGCCATGCCTGGCACCGATGGCCTGCACCTGGTGTCCTGGCCCTGGGCGGCCGACGCAGGCCGGGCCATCGATCACCAGGTGAACCAGCGCGTGCTGGTCAACCTGGAGACCGGCAAGCGCACCCCTCTCCGCGCGCCGAAGGGAGTCAAGCAAATGCGCTGCGCCCCGACCTGGTGCGCGGGCATGCAGGGCGAGCACGCGGTGGCGTGGCGCCGCGACGGCGGTCGCCCGCAGCCCTTGCGCGGCACCTTCGACGCGATGTCGTCGCAGATCCGAGGGGATAGGTTCGTGAACACCGGCCCGCACGTGTACGACCTCGCCACCTGGCAGGGCGCGGAGATCGGCAGGAGGACCCCGCAGGGTTCGACAATCCTGAACGTGGGCGCGTCGTCCTCGCCCAGCCTGGTGATCAGTTGGGACGCGCCGCCCTGCGCGAACTCCTGCCGTCAGGGGAAGGCCCCCGAACTGACGGTGCTCAACCTGGCAGCTGTCCCTGGCTGATCAGGCGCCCCGGGATCCAGCGGGTGAGCAGCAGGGGCCAGGCCGATCAGCCCGTCGGCGGCCCCCCTGTACTGACCTGGTCGACGATCAGCCGGAACTGCGTCGACCAGAGCTCCGTAACAGGGCCAGTGCTCCCCCGTACGCCACGCCGTACCCGGCGGGCAGCCACGCGCCTCCGATCACGGCGGCGGCGAGGCTGATCGTCGAAACCGCGGCGAGCAGCAGGAGGGTAGCGGTCCTCTCCCGTGCCGCCAGTGCCGCCAGGGCGGCTCCGCCCAGGACGCCCGAGGCGGCCAGGAGATCCAGCACCAGCCACCCGTCCAGCAAGCCGGCCCGCGTCAGCAGGTGGAGCAGTGGGAGCGGCAGCGACGGTGTCCAGATCCACGTGAGCCCGCCGGCCAGGTTGACGGCCGGCGGGAGCACCAGCAGCAGCGACGCCGCTGGCACCGCCCACCGGCGCAGGCGGGCCGTCCCACCGTTCAGGGCCGTGCTCCGGGCTGATCGGTGACCCCGATGGCGAGGCGGACCAGGATCACGCGTACGTACGCGTCCAGATCGGCGGCCTCGCGGGCGTGGCGCCACTTGACGTACAGCCGCGTGATCGCCGCCTGCACCAGGTCGTCGGCCCGATGCCAGTCCTGGCACAGCGCGTACGCGATCCGGCGTAACCAGAGCAGGCGTCCGCTGACGTACGCGGTGTACTCCTCGTCGGTGTTCACGCCTGGTGGATGCCTTCGGCGGCCCGCCAGGTTGACGGCTGGCCGAATCCATTTCACCCGCACGATGATGCGCTGACAGGCGGTCAGCGGAGGGCTGCCGCCGTCTTTCACCTCCAGGACGGTACATCAGCGGCTCTCGCATCGACCCGACCCGCGTCGACGGGCCGGACAGACCGGACCGAGGCCGATCCTGATGGCTGCCATTCACACACTCTGAAAAAGACTCTCCGCCACTACAGCCGGGCTTGCCCCCGCCGTCGTCCTCGGCGGCGGGGGCGTTCCGCGTCAGGGCCGGGCGAGGTCGAACCGGTCGAGTTCCATGACCTTGGTCCAGGCCGCGACGAAGTCGGTCACGAACTTCTCGTGGGCGTCCCGGCCGGCGTAGACCTCCGCGAGGGCTCGTAGCTGCGAGTTGGAGCCGAAGATGAGGTCGACCACGGTGGCGGTCCACTTCACCTCGTCGGTGGCCACGTCGCGGATCTCGTACACGTGCTCCTCGGACTCCGACGCCTTCCACCGGGTGCCCGGGGAGAGCAGGTTGACGAAGAAGTCGTTGGTGAGCACGCCGGGCCGGTCCGTGAGGACGCCGTGCCGCGTGCCGCCGAAGTTGGCTCCGAGCGAACGCAGGCCGCCGACCAGAACGGTCATCTCGGGCGGGGTCAGGTTGAGCATGTACGCGCGGTCGACGAGCAGCACCTCCGGCTGGGTCTTCTCGCCGGGGCGCAGGTAGTTGCGGAACCCGTCGGCCCGGGGTTCGAGGACCGCGAAGGACTCGACGTCGGTCTGCTCCTGGCCGGCGTCGGTGCGGCCCGGCCGGAACGGCACCGTCACCGTCACGCCGGCGTCACGTGCCGCCTTCTCGACGGCCGCCGAGCCGGCCAGCACGATCAGGTCGGCGAGCGAGATCTTCGCCCCGCCGGCCTGGTTGAACTCGCGCCGGATGCCCTCCAGGGTGTCCAGGACCGTCGCGAGCTGCTCGGGCTGGTTGACCTCCCAGCCGCGCTGCGGCTCCAGACGGAGCCGGGCCCCGTTGGCGCCGCCGCGCTTGTCGGTGGAGCGGAAGCTCGCGGCTGAGGCCCAGGCGGTGGCGACGAGCTGGGCGGTCGTGAGGCCGGACTCCAGGACCTTCGTCTTGAGGGAGGCGATCTCGGCGTCACCCACGAGCTCGTGGTCGACGGCCGGCACCGGGTCCTGCCACAGCTGGGGCTCGGCGACCCACGGTCCGAGGAAGCGGCTGACCGGACCCATGTCGCGGTGCAGCAGCTTGTACCAGGCCTTGGCGAAGGCCAGCGCGAACTCGTCGGGGTTCTCCATGAACCGGCGGGAGATCTTCTGGTACGTCGGGTCGACGCGCAGCGACAGGTCGGTCGTGAGCATCGTCGGCCTGTGCTTCTTCGACGGGTCGTGGGCGTCGGGGATGATCGCCTCGGCGTCCTTCGCGACCCACTGCTTCGCGCCGCCGGGGCTCGTGGTGAGCTCCCACTCGTAGCCGAAGAGGATCTCGAAGAAGCGGTTGCTCCACTGCGTCGGCCGGTCGCTCCACGTCACCTCCAGACCGCTGGTGATCGTGTCACCGCCCTTGCCGGTGCCGTGGCTGCTCAGCCAGCCCAGGCCCTGCGCCTCCAGCGGCGCGGCCTCGGGCTCCGGCCCCACGTGGTCGTCCGCGACGCCGGCGCCGTGGGTCTTGCCGAACGTGTGGCCGCCGGCGATGAGCGCGACGGTCTCCTCGTCGTTCATCGCCATCCGCGCGAAGGTCTCGCGGATGAAATGCGCCGCCGCGGCCGGGTCCGCGTTACCGCGGGGACCCTCCGGGTTGACGTAGATGAGACCCATCTCGGTCGCGCCGAAGTTCGGCACCATCTCGCTGTCGGTGACGTAGCGCTCGTCGCCGAGCCAGGCGTCCTCCGGACCCCAGAAGATCTCCTCCGGCTCCCAGACGTCCTCGCGGCCGAAGCCGAAGCCGAAGGTCTTGAACCCCATCGACTCCAGGGCGACGTTGCCGGCCAGCACGAGCAGGTCGGCCCACGAGATCATCTGGCCGTACTTCTGCTTGACCGGCCACAGCAGCCGGCGGGCCTTGTCGAGGTTGGCGTTGTCGGGCCAGCTGTTGAGCGGGGCGAAACGCTGAGCGCCGTCGCCGGCCCCGCCGCGACCGTCGTGGATGCGGTAGGTGCCCGCGGCGTGCCAGCTCATCCGGATCATGAGGCCGCCGTAGTGTCCGAAGTCGGCCGGCCACCAGTCCTGCGAGGTGGTGAGCGTCTCGATGATGTCCTGCTTGAGCGCCTCGACGTCGAGCTTCTCGAACTCCTTGGCGTAGCTGAAGCCCTCCCCCAGCGGGTTGCCCTTGGACGAGTGAGCGCGCAACACCGAGAGGTCGAGCTGGTTGGGCCACCAGTCCCGGTTCGTGCGCGGACGACCGCCGGTCTTCGGAGTCGGCGAGTCGATGGCCGGGTTCTCGCTCTCGCTGCCGTGCGCGGTCACGGAGTCATGCGCGACCGGGCAGCCGGCCGCGGCCTCCCGGTCCACGCCCTGCGCGCTCGAAGGGGGATTGTTCTGGGTGTCGCTCATCTGCTTCCTCCGTCATGCCGGATCTACAGGGTGATCGCCCTGGTACGGGCCGAACTCCCGAGGTCTCTCACCAGGCCGTGTACGGCGTGCCGCGTGCGCGGAGCCCGCCGGCACGACCGCCCGCTGCGAGTCACGGGTGGAGGACAACCACCATGTCGTGTGCCGCTCCTGCGGTGCCATCGCGGACGTCGCCTGTTGGGCACCTACCCCCGACTGTGCGATTAGACGCATTGCCCAGTTCGCCCCGGTTCACACCCAGGTCACTCCCGGCGCACGGTCCGTCAGCCTTTGTGATCATGGCGTCGCCGGCCCGCGGGACAGCCCGTACGTACCGGCCGAGGTCGCGGCTCATCTGGCTGAGGGGCACTCCGGCGCCGACCGGCGGCGACGAAGACGATCGGCGCGGTCCGGTCGGCCCGCTGGAGGGGCCCCGACACGACCGGTGCCCGCCCGGGGCTCAGAGCACCTGCGGCTCGCTGACGGGGCTGTCCGCCTCCCAGTCGATGGCGACCTTCTGCGGGTCCTCGGGGGCGATCTTGGCGGGGAGCACGGTGCCCGGCACCAGCCGGGTCAGGTGCGGCCGCGGGACCCGGTGGGCCAGGCGCACCTCGTACGGCGGGTACGGCCCGCTCACCCGCAGGTCGAAGCCCACGACCGGGTCGCCGTCGCCGGTGGTCATGCCGTTCATCGTGAACGTCCCGAGGATGGTCACGGTGGCGGGCACGCCCCGGGCCAGGATGTCGGCGGCCGACACCTGCTGACCGGCCGCCGCGGGCCGGGAGGCCGGGCCCGCGGCCTGCGACCAGTCGACCGCCAGACGGCCGGGGTCGTTCGGGTCGACGCGGACGGCGAGATGGGAGCCGGGCAGGACGGCTCCCACGAGCAGGCGCGGGATCGGCTCGCGGTGCGCCACGCGGTACGGCTCCGCGCCGGGCCGGTGGACCTCCAGCTCGAACACGGCCATGGGCAGGTCGTTGACCGTCACGCCCGTGTCGCGCATCGACAGGACGACGGCGCTCGCCGGCGACCCGTTGAGGAGGAGGTCGCGGTTGCCCCCGGCCAGGTCCTTGACCATGCCGAACACGCCGCCCGAGCCGGCCGGCCGGAGGGCTCCGTCCATGGACGACATGGCCGCGCCCATCGACCGGTTGACCAGGCCGAAGACGACCAGGAACGCGCCCGGGGCGGTGAGCGTCATGCCGGCGGAGAAGGCCACGCCGGCCCATCCGGGCATGGGCCACATCATCATCCCCATGACCCCGGCGCCCAGCAGGACGAGTCCGCTCCCCACCACCGCCGCCCCGACGGGGAGCAGCTTTCCCTTCTTCGCCATCTGCGTTCCTCACTCGACCTGGACGACTTGTGCGATCACAGGAGACACGGGAGCGCTTGCGTGGCGGTTGCATGGCGTTTGCCCGCGCCTGTAACGGTTTCCGAACCTGCGTCACGAGCCCGGGAACCCCTCAGCCCGCCATGTCGTTTGTGACCGATAAGGTCAAAAAGCCGTAAAGCGCCGCTTGTGGTCTGAGGGGCGCCTGGGACGCACCACTGGAGAGACGATGACGTACCCCCCGCCCGGTCCTGGGCCGGGGTATCCCGCCCCGCAGCCGTCCGGCGGGCATCCCGCCCCGTACCAGCCTCAGGCGTACCCGCCGCCCGGCGGACCGGGACCGTACGGGCCGCCCCAGGGCGCGCCGGGCTCGTACGTCCAGCCACCGGGCGGGCCGGGACCGTACGCACCCCCGCAGAGCGGGCCGGAACCCCACGGACCCCCGCCGAACGGACCGGGACCCTACGGACCGCCTCCGCAGACACCCGAGACCGGGCCGCGCAGGCGTGGGGCGGGCCGGATCGTGGCGGGGGTGCTCGTGGCCGGGTTCGGCCTGGTGTCCGCGCTCGGCGGCGGCCTGCTCGTCCAGCACACCTTCCGCAACAGCGAGCAGAAGATCCGCAACAAGCAGTACTCCATGGAGTTGTGGCGCAACGTCCCCGTCGAGAAGCTGTTCCCCGGCGCGATCGGCCGCGAGGACCCGGACAAGAAGGGCGACGGCCCCGACAACGAGCGCGGCTGGACCAGGGTCGCCATCTCCTCCAGCACCTCGTGCGACGCCGCGCTGTCCGGCGGCCTGGCCAAGCTCGCCGCCCAGCGCGGCTGCGTCGCGGCCCTGCGCGCCACGTACGTCGACGACACCGGGGGCACGGCCGCGACCGCCGCGATCGTCGCCTTCCGCGACGTCACCGCCAAGGAGGACCTCGACGACCACGTCCGCGACGGGCAGGACGTGCAGGACCACGCGGTACGTGCCCTCGCGGCCCCCGGCACGCAGTGGAAGGACGCGGCCCGCACGGGCGACGGCGGCAGGGCCGTGTTCGACATGTACGCACCGCTGTTCGTGGCGGTCACCACCGGCCCGGCCGACGGCAGGCGCCCCGGCCGGCTGCCCGGCCCCTGGGGCAACCGGCCGCTGGAGCAGAAGGACGACCGCTCGGCCTGGGCCTCCACGGCCGAGGGACTGGCCGAGAACCTGGCCACGCGGCTGGACAACCAGATCCCGAAGGTGGGCGCATGATCAGGAGAGTGGCGGTCACGGCCGTCCTGACCGCCGGGCTCGTCGCCGGCGCGGCGGTCCCGGGCATGACCGACGCGCGGCGTGGCTTGGAGCAGGCCGGCGCGCCGCGCGGCTGGGAGCAGGCGGCCATGCGCGTGCCGGGCGCCCAGCGGCTCGCCGAGGGCAAGGGCGTCACCGTCGCGGTCCTCGACACGGGCGTGATGAAGGGCCATCCGGAGTTCAGGGGCAGGGTGACCGGCGGCCCCGACTTCATCGGCGGCGGCGCCCGTCCCGGCCAGAGCTACTGGGGCGGGCACGGCACGGCCATGGCCTCCAGTGTGCTGCACGTGGCGCCGGACTCGCGGGTGCTGTCCGTACGGGTGATCTGGGACCGCGAGGACCCGGCGCGCAAGCGGGCGGAGAAGGCGGCCAAGGACGGCGGGATCGGAGCCGACAAGGAGAGCGAGCGCGCCGGCAACGCCCTGGCCAAGGGCATCCGCTACGCCGTCGACCACGGCGCCCGGGTCGTCTCGATGTCGCTGGGCACCGCGGAGTGGGGTTGGGGCGGATACGAGGAGGACACGGCCGCGGCCGTCGACTACGCCGTCGGCAAGGGCGCGATCCTCGTGGCCAGTGCCGGCAACGGGGGCTCCACCGACCCGCTGGAGGTGGACGCCAACAACACCATGTCGTACCCGGCCGGCTATCCGGGGGTGATCGCGGTGGCGGCGCTGGCGCCGGAGGGCGTGCGGGCGAAGTTCTCGCAGGTGCACACGTACAACACGATCGCCGCGCCGGGCGTCGACATCTACGCCGCCCGCAACACCGGCGGCTACGAGGCGGGCGACGGCACCTCGCCGGCCTGCGCGCTGGTGGCGGGCACCGCGGCGCTGATGCTGTCGGCCAACCCGAAGCTGACGCCCCGGCAGGTGCGCGACATCCTCGTCCGGACGGCCCGCAAGCCGCCGGCCGGCTACACGCCGTTCCTCGGCTTCGGGCTGGTGAACGCGGAGGCGGCGGTGAAGGCGGCGTCCACGGCCACGGCGGCGAAGAGCGCGGCCGTGCCGTACAAGGGGAAGGAGCACTTCGGGGACGGGCCGGTCGGCTCGCCCTACGCCCATCCGCCGATCGACCAGGCCCTGCTCTGGGTGGGCGGCGCGGCGATCGGCGTCGGCGTGCTGTGCGGGGTGGGCGCGTTCTTCCTGTTCCGCCGCCCACGGGCCCGGCGCGGGCGGCGGGCGGCCCAGTACAGCTAGCCGGTGAGCTTGAGCGGGTTGAACAGGTCAGCGTAAACCAGCAGCCCCGCCATGACGATCATCACGAGGGCCAGCGCGTACGTGAGCGGCAGCACCTTGGCGATGTCCACGTACGCTGGCTCCGGCCGACGGGTGACGCGGGCGAAGGCCCGCTTGAGGCCCTCCCACAGGCCGCCCGCGATGTGGCCGCCGTCCAGCGGCAGCAGCGGGATGAGGTTGAACATGCCGATCGCGAGGTTGAACCCGGCCAGCAGGCTCACCAACTGGTAGACCTTCTGCTCGGTGGTCATGTCCGAGGAGAGGATCTCACCGCCCATCCGCCCGGCGCCCACGACGCCGACGGGGCCCTCGGGGTCGCGCTCCTGGCCGGAGAAGGCCGCGTGCCAGACGCCGACCATCTTCTCCGGCAGGTTGAGCAGCGACCCGGCGACCCGGACGGTCAGCTCGCTCATGTAGCCGACGACCATGCCGAAGCTCTGCTTCTCCATGACCTGACTGGGCAGCACGCCCAGGAAGCCGACCTGCTTGTCGATCTTCTTCGGGTCGGTCGGCGACGGCCGGTCCATCGCGATGAGCGTGACGGACAGGGTCATCGGCCTGCCGTCGCGCACGATGCCCAGCGCGACGGTTCCGGCGCCGTGCCCGCGGATGAGGCGGGTGGCGTCGTCCCAGGTGGAGATCTTCTGGCCGCCCAAGGAAACGATCTTGTCGCCCGGCTTGAGCCCGGCCTTGGCGGCGGGGGTGGGCTGGTCGGTGGGACGGCACTCGGTGCGCTGCTCGCTGACCGGGATGACGCAGGTGTTGGTCTGCGGGGAGACGACCGGGGCCGCGGTGGGCACGCCGATGCCGACGAGCAGGATGGAGAACAGGATGAACGACAGCACGAAGTTCATCGCCGGGCCGCCGGACATGATGATGACCTTCTGCCACCACTTCTTGCGGTAGAAGACCCGGTCCTCGTCGCCCGGCCGCACCTCCTCCATGGCCGCCTCGCGGGCGGTCTCGATGAGGCCCTGAAACGGTCCGGTGGAGGTGCCGCGGAGCTTGCCCGGGGCGTCGCCGGGCCGTGGCGGCAGCATGCCGATCATGCGGATGTAGCCGCCGAGCGGGATCCACTTGAAGCCGTACTCGGTCTCGCCCCGGCGGATCGACCAGGCGGTCGTGCCGAAGCCGACCATGTACTGGGTCACCCGGACGCCGAAAATCTTGGCGGGCACGAGGTGGCCGATCTCGTGCAGCGCGATGGAGGCCATCAGTCCGATGAGGAAGATGACGATCCCGGCCAGGAACAGCCAGTTCATCTAGGCAGCTCTCCAGGTAAACGGAAGGTCCCGACTCCCCAAGAGTAGTCGAACTCTCCACACCTGGCTGGCTCTGCACATCTGAATGGCTTGCGCCCCCTTTGGGGAACCGAGAGACTTCGTTGACAGTATGCGATCACACGATCACCCTGGGACATGACGATGGGAGTGCCTTGATCCGGATCCTGGTCGCCGAGCACCTGCCACTGGTACGGCGTGGCCTGGTCGCCGCCCTCGGCGCCGAGCCCGGGATGCGGGTCGTGGCCGAGGTCGGCGGCGCCGAGGACGTGGTGCCGGCGGCGCTGGCGTCCGGGGCCGACACGGCGGTCGTCGACCTGGACCTGCCCGGCGCCGGAGGTCTGCCGGTGCTGGCGGCGCTGCACGACAAGGCGCCCGGCTGCCGGGCGCTGGTGCTGTCCGCGCAGCCCAATCCCGGCCAGGTGCGCCGGGCGTTCGCCGCGCACGCGCTCGGGTTCATGAGTCTGGACGTTGCGCCGGAGCGGCTGGCCGACGGGCTGCGGCAGGTCGCGGCGGGCCGCCGCGCGGTCGACTCCGAGCTGGCCGCCGCCGCCCTCCAGTCGGCCGCCAACCCGCTGACCCGGCGCGAGATGGACGTGCTGCGCGTCGCGGCCGGCGGGGCCCGCTCGGCGGAGATCGCCGACCAGCTCTGCCTGTCGGTCGGCACCGTGCGCAACCACCTGTCGCGGATCATGTGCAAGACGGGGGCCCGCAACCGCGTCGACGCCATCCGCATCGCCAGCGACTCAGGCTGGCTCTGACCGCGCCCGGCACCCGTCCGCGCGCGGAATCCGCACCCTGGAACCGCCGGGGATCCGGACCCCGGAAGAAGCCGCGCCGCTCCGCCGGGGCCCGGGCTCATGGGCCAGCAAGTACGACGATCTCAGGGCGGAGATCCTTCGGCCAGTGACGGTCTTCACCAATCACCCGTGTGGTTCGTCATGGCCGGGCGTTCAGGGACGCCAGATGAGCACGAGCGCGCAGTCGTCGTTGTGCCCCGACGCCATGGCGTTGACCAGCACCCGCGCGCCGTCGTGGAAGCCCGACGCGTGCAGCCGCTCCGCCTCGCCGAGCAGCTTGTCCAGGCCCGCGTCGATGTCACGCCCCGGCTGCTCGATCAGGCCGTCGGTGAAGAACATCAGCGCGTCGCCCTTGCGCAGGGTGCCGCTGTCGGGCTCGCAGTGCAGGTCGGGCACCACGCCGAGGACCACGCCCTTGGCCGCGGAGACCTGCCAGTTGCCGGTGCCCGCGTCGAACTTCACCACGGGCGGGTGCCCGGCCGAGGTGATCGTGTAGTCGCCGGTGGCCAGGTCGAGGCGTACGTGCACGGCGGTCACGAAGCCCTCGTCGCCGCGCTGGCGGTGCAGGTAGGTGTTGCAGGCCGGCAGGAAGTCGTCGACCGAGCCGAGCAGCCCGCCGAACGTGCCGGACAGCAGCAGCGCCCTGGTGCCCGCGTCGACGCCCTTGCCGGACACGTCGACCAGCGCGATGTCCACCTTGTCGCCGTCGCGCATGGAGACCAGGAAGTCGCCGCCGAAGGAGGAGCCGCCCGCCTGCTTGAGCACGACCCTGCCGCCCCAGTCCTTGGGCAGCGGCGGCAGCTCGCCCTGGCTGCGCAGCCGGTCGCGCAGCTCCAGCAGCATCGCGTCGCCGCGCAGCCCCTGCACGCCGAGCTTGCCGCGGGTACGCGCCATGAGCACGGCCAGGACGGTCGTGAACCCGATCGTCACCATGAGCCCGAGCCCGATCCGGCCCACGCCCAGGGTGAGCGCGATGTAGCCGAGCGCCACCACCACGGCGCCCAGCAGCTTGGCCAGGCTCGCCAGCCGGAGCTGGAGGCCGCCCACGAGCGTGATGAGGATGAGCAGCGACGGCGAGAACCACTCGGTCGACACGCGCGCCGCCAGCAGGCCGACGACGAGCGTCAGCATGACCAGCGCGACCAGCAGGTTGCGGTCACGGGTCAGGGCCCGCCGCAGAAGCCGGACGGCGGGCACCAGCAGGGGCACCCGCACCAGGAGCGCGCGGAGCCGTGGCGGGATCAGCGGCGCCGGTCGGGAACTCATGATGCGCCTGACTGTATCGGTCTGGCACACGTTTGGGCAGCCCACTTGACCAACGCCTAGATCATGATGCGGGGGATATTGGGTGGCCGCCCGCCTTCACGCGCTCCTACGGTTGACGGATGACCCATCCCATCCGCCCGATCGGCGAGTCCGAGTGGAGCGCGGCGTCCGCGATGCTGCAGGAGGCGTTCGGCCGGGGGCTGACTCCGTCCGAGGAGGAGCGGTTCAAGGCCGAGACGGAGTTCGACCGCACGCTGGCCGCCTTCGACGGCGACGCCATCGCGGGTGTGGCCGCCGCCTTGAGCCTCACCATGACGGTCCCCGGCGGGCGGCAACTGCCGGTCGCGGGCGTCACGGCCGTCGGCGTGCTGCCCTCGCACCGCCGGCGCGGCATCCTGTCCGCCCTGATGCGTCGCCAGCTCGCCGACGTGCGCGAGCGCGGTGAGAGCGTCGCGGCCCTGTACGCCTCCGAGGCCTCGATCTACGGCCGTTTCGGGTACGGAAGGGCCTCCAGTCAGCAGGGGTTTCGCATCAGCACCCACGACACGGCCTTCGTCCCGGGGGCGCCGCACGACCCGTCGCTGCGGATGCGGGTCGTCGACCCGCAGGAGCGCCGCGCCGACTACGAGCGGGTGTTCGCCACCCTCGTGACCCGGCGGCCGGGGCTGTACGCGCGCCGGAAGGAGACCTGGGACAACGTGCTGGCCGACGGCGAGGCCGACCAGCGGGGCGCCGGGCCGCTGCGCTCGATCCTGGTCGAGGACGACGAGGGGGTGCGCGGGTACGCGCTGTTCCGGATCAAGCCGTCGTGGGACGACAACGGGATGGCCGACGGCGAGCTGCTGCTGGCTGAGCTGTTCGCCGCCGACCCGGCCGCGTACGCGCTGCTGTGGCGGGGCGTGCTCGACCGCGACCTGGTCACGCACGTCGACGCGCACACCAGGCCGGTGGACGACCCGCTGATGGCGCTGCTCGCCAACCCGCGCCGGCTGCGTGCCCGCTGGTCGGACGAGCTGTGGGTACGCGTGGTGTCGGTGGACGAGGCGCTCCTCGCCCGCTCCTACGCGGCACCGGTCGACCTGGTCGTGGAGGTCGGGGACGAGGTGTGCCCGTGGAACGCGCGGCGCTGGCGGCTCACCGCCGACCCGACGGGCGCGGAGTGCAAGCCGGTCGAGGAGGAGCCGGACGTGTCGCTGCCGGTGGCCGCGCTGGGCTCGGCCTACCTGGGCGACGGGCTCCTGACGGCCCAGCTCGACGCCGGGCTGCTGCGCGAGCACACGCCGGGCGCGGTGCGGGAGCTCTCCACGGCCATGGCGTGGAGCCCGAAACCGTGGGCGGGGCTGACCTTCTGACGTAGGCTCGGCGTATGGCGCTGCAGAGCATGCAGATCACGGCGGTGACGGCGATGCGGGCCCGCGACGTGTCGCGGCCGTCGAAGGAGCAGCAGGAGGCCGCCGACAGGCGGCCCCTGCGTGACGAGATGCCGAGGCGCGAGCCCCGGCGCAGGACGTAGGGAGACTACGGCAGCGAGGGGAGCTGACCGATCGTCTCGTAGCTCTCGACCTGGGCGATGCGGCGGCTGTGCCGCTCGGCGCCGGAGAACGGCGTGGCCAGGAACACCTCGACGAACCTGGTCGCCTCCTCCGCGGAGTGCATGCGGGCGCCGACGCTGACGACGTTGGCGTCGTTGTGCTGGCGGGCGAGCTGGGCCGTCTCCTCGTTCCAGGCGAGCGCGGCGCGGATGCCGCGCACCTTGTTGGCGGCGATCTGCTCACCGTTGCCCGACCCGCCGATGACCACGCCGAGGCTCGCCGGGTCGCCCGCCACGCCCTCGGCCGCCCGCAGGCAGAACGCCGGATAGTCGTCCTCGGCGTCGTAGACGAAGGGACCGCAGTCGGTCACCTCGTGGCCGTGGTCCTTCAGCCAGGACACGAGATGGTTCTTGAGCTCATAGCCGGCATGGTCGGCACCGATGTAGACACGCACCTGTCCAGTCTTCCACAGCACCGCGCGAGGAGCTGTGGGCGGCGCGGCGGCTCGCTACAGTAAGGACTGCCAACCATGACCGCCCCTTACGGAAGTTGAGCATCCATGCGTGAGATCCGCGTGATCGGCGACCCGGTCCTGCGTACGGCCGCCGAGCCCGTCGAGGGCTTCGACCGGGAGCTGCGCCGCCTGATCGACGAGATGTTCCAGGCGATGTACGCGGTGGACGGCGTCGGCCTGGCCGGCCCGCAGATCGGCGTGTCCCGGCGGCTGTTCGTCTACGACATCAGCGGGCGCAAGGGGCACGTGATCAACCCGGTGCTGACCGTCGACGACCCCGAGGAGATCCTCGACGAGGAGGGCTGCCTGTCGGTGCCCGACCGGAGGACCGGGACGCCCATCTACGCGCCGGTCGCCCGGGCCGCCGGGGTGACGGTCGAGGGCCTCGACCGGCTCGGCCGCCCGCTGCGCGTCAAGGCCCGGGGGTCGCTGGCCCGGTGCTTCCAGCACGAGACCGACCACCTCGACGGCAGGCTGTACGTCGACCGGCTCCCGAAGAACGAGGCGCGCAAGATCATCCTCAAGGCATAGATTGGCGGCATGAGCGTACTCGCGGGCAAGGGCGCACTGGTCACGGGCGGGTCCCGGGGCATCGGCAGGGCGATCGTCGAGCGGCTGCGCGCCGACGGGGCCGAGGTGGTCTTCAGCTACCTCAACAGCGCGGAGACGGCGGCACGGGTCGCCGACGAGACCGGGGCGCACGCCGTCCAGGCCGATCAGGGCGTCAAGGAGGACCTGGAGAGGCTGTTCGCCGAGGCGGAGAAGCTGCTGCCCGGCGTGGACGTCATCGTCTCCAACGCGGCCGAGGGCGGGCTGGGAACCATCGCGGAGGTGTCGGAGGAGACGTACGAGCGGGTGTTCGCCGTCAACGCCCGCGCCACGTTCCTGGCCATCCGGTGGGCGTCCCGGGTCATGCGTGACGGCGGCCGGATCATCGCCATCTCCACCCTCAACACCGCGCTCGCCGGCCCCGGCATCGGCCTCTACGCGGCCAGCAAGGCGGCGGTCGAGCAGTTCGCCAAGGTGGCGGCGCGCGAGCTGGGCCCCCGTGGCATCACCGCCAACACCGTCTCGCCCGGCGCCACGGACACCGACATGCTGCACTCCAGCAACGCCCCGGAGGCGCTGGAGCGGGCGGCGGCGCTCACGGCGCTGGGACGGCTGGGACGACCCGAGGACATCGCCTCGGTCGTGGCGTTCCTGGCCGGCCCGGACAGCGGCTGGATCACCGGCCAGAACCTCCTGGCCACGGGAGGCATGATCCTTTAGTCACAGCTGGAGGGACTTGAGTTCCAGGTACTCCTCCAGGCCGGCCTCGCCCAGCTCCCGCCCGATGCCCGACTGTTTGTAGCCGCCGAACGGGGCCGAGGGGTTGAAGCGGCCACCGTTGATCATGACCTGGCCGGTGCGCAGGCGGCGGGCCACGGCGAGGGCGCGTTCCTCCGTGCCCGCCCAGACGGCGCCCGACAGGCCGTAACGGGTGCCGTCGGCGATGCGGACGGCCTGCTCCTCGGTGGTGTACGGGATGATCGACAACACCGGGCCGAAGATCTCCTCCTGCTCGATGGCCATGCCCGGCTCGACGCCGGCGAAGACGGTGGGCTCCACGTAGTAGCCGCGCGGCAGGGGCCGCTCCGTGCCGCCCGTGACCAGCCGGGCGCCCTCCTCCTGGCCCCGGTTGATGTAGCGGACGACGCGGTCGCGCTGCACGGCCGAGACGAGCGGGCCGAGGCGGGTGGCGTCGTCGAGCGGGTCGCCGACGGTGTAGGAGCGGGCCGCCTCGACGGCCAGGCCCACCGCCTCGTCGTACTGGTCGCGGTGGACGATCATGCGGGTCCAGGCGGAGCAGGTCTGGCCGGAGTTGACGAAGCAGTTGGCGACACCGGACCTGACGGCCGTGACGAGATCGGCGTCGGGCAGGATGACGTTGGCCGACTTGCCGCCGAGCTCCAGCGCCACGCGCTTGACGCCCTCGGCCGCCAGCGCGGCGACCCTGCGGCCGGCGGCGGTCGAGCCGGTGAAGGAGACCATGTCCACCTCAGGGTGGGCCGCCATGGCCTCGCCCACCACCGGTCCGCGCCCGCTGACCAGGTTGAACACCCCGGCCGGCAGGCCCACCTCCTCGAAGATCTCAGCCAGTGCGTACGCGGCGAGCGGCGCCACCTCGCTCGGCTTGAGCACGACCGTGCAGCCCGCGGCCAGCGCCGGCGCGACCTTGCAGACGACCTGGTGCAGCGGGTAGTTCCACGGGGTGATCGCGGCGACCACGCCGACCGGCTCCCTGAGCACCAGGGAGTTGCCGGTGCGCGTCTCGCGCGGGTGGCTCTCGGCCAGCCGGGCGTAGGAGGCGAGCACCCCGGCGGGCATCAGGGTCTGCACCTTGAGCGCGAACCGCAGCGGCGCCCCCATGTCGGTCGCGATGGCGTGGGCGACCTCGCGGGCGCGCTGTTCGAGCAGCTCGGCCGCGGCGGCGAGGAGCTTGGCGCGGTCCGCGGGATCGGCGCCCGACCACGCGGCGAAGGCTCTGCGCGCGGCCAGGACCGCGGCCTCCACGTCGGCCGGCGCGCCCGCCGGCACCCGGTCGATGATCTCCTCTGTGGCCGGGTTGACGACGTCGATCGCCTCACCCGAGACCGACGCGGTCCAGGCACCGCCGATGTACAGCTTGCGCATGGCCCCATACTCGCGCGCCGCTCCCGACTTGGCGAGGGCGTGCGCATGACAGGGGTTCGTCAGGAAGGTACGGGACTGTGCCCGGGAGGCAAGGAAACCGCCCCGGGCACCGAGAGAGTCGGTGCCCGGAAGCGAGTCGGTCGGAGCGAGTCGGTGGGAGCGGGTCAGTCGAAGCGGGGCGACCGCGTGCGGGTTCGCTTGAGCTCGAAGAAGTCCTCGAACGCCGTCACCAGCAGCACGCCGTCCCACAGCCGGCCGGCCTCCTCCCCGCGCGGGACGCGGGTGATGACGGGGCCGAAGAAGGCGTTGGAGCCGACGCGGATGATCGGAGTGCCGACGTCCTCGCCGACGAGGCCGATGCCCTCCTCGTGGGAGGCGGCGATGGCGTCGTCGTGGTCCTCGGACTCCATGGCGGAGACCAGCTCGGCGTCGAGGCCGACCGCCACCAGGGACTCCTCCGCGATCTCACGGTAGAGCTCCGGCCGCTTGGACCTGCCCTCGTTGTGCAGGCGGGTGCCGAACTCGGTGTAGAGCGGGCCCGTCACCTGGTCGCCGTACTTCTGCTGGGCCGCGGCGATGACCCGCACGAGCCCCATGGCGCGCACGGTGCGCTCCTTGTACTCCTGGGGGACGTCCTTGTCCTGGTTGAGCAGCTTCAGGCTCATGAGGTGCCAGCGCGGCTCGATGGGGCGAACCTGCTCCACCTCGATCAGCCAACGCGAGGTCGCCCAGGCGAAGGGGCAGGAGGGGTCGAACCACAGATCGGCAGGAGTCCTCGTAGTCATGTATGGCCATAACCTGGGAACGTCGGCCTCCTATTCCACGTGACAGGATGCCGACTACCCCGACGGAGTGGTGAAAAGGAGCACAACTTGGCAGGCAACCTGACTCGGGACGAGGCTCGCGAGCGCGCCCGGCTGCTGAATGTCGAGTCATACGAGGTCGCCCTCGACCTGACCGAGGGGGACGAGCGGTTCGAGAGCGTCACCACCGTCCGCTTCGCCGGCACCCAGCCCGGCGCGTCCACCTTCATCGACCTGCACGGCGCGCGGGTGCGCCGCGTCACGCTCAACGGCGAGGACCTCGACGTCTCCGCCTACGACGCCGAGAAGGGCCGCTTCCCGCTGCCCTCCCTGGCCGAGACCAACGAGCTGCGCGTCGACGCCGACTGCGCCTACATGCGCACCGGCGAGGGCCTGCACCGCTTCGTCGACCCGGTGGACCAGAAGGTCTACCTGCACAGCCAGTTCGAGACGGCCGACGCGCACCGCATGTACGCCTGCTTCGACCAGCCCGACCTCAAGGCCACCTTCCAGCTCACCGTGCTCGCGCCGGCCGACTGGGAGGTCGTCTCCAACGCCGCCGCCTCCAGCGTCGAGGACCTGGCCCCGGAGGGCGGCAAGCACGGAGCCGCGCAGCCCGCCAAGCGGTGGGAGTTCCCGCCCACGCCGGTCATGTCCACGTACATCACCGCGCTCGTCGCCGGTCCGTACCACAAGGTGACCTCCGAGCACGACGGGATCCCGCTCGGCGTCTACTGCCGCGCCTCGCTCGCGGAGCACCTCGACGCCGACAACATCCTGGAGGTCACCCGGCAGGGCTTCGACTTCTTCCACAAGGTGTTCGGCGTCCGCTACCCGTTCGGCAAGTACGACCAGCTCTTCGTGCCGGAGTTCAACGCGGGCGCGATGGAGAACGCCGGCTGCGTCACTTTCCTGGAGGACTACGTCTTCCGCTCCCGGGTCACCGACGCGGTGGTCGAGCGGCGCGCCGAGACGATCCTGCACGAGATGGCGCACATGTGGTTCGGCGACCTCGTCACCATGCGCTGGTGGGACGACCTGTGGCTGAACGAGTCGTTCGCCACGTACATGTCCGTGCTCGCGCAGGCCGAGGCGACGCGCTGGGGCGGCGGCGCGTGGACGACGTTCGCGAACGTGGAGAAGTCCTGGGCCTACCGGCAGGACCAGCTGCCCTCCACCCACCCCATCTCCGCCGACATCCCCGACATGCAGGCGGTCGAGGTCAACTTCGACGGCATCACGTACGCCAAGGGTGCCTCGGTGCTCAAGCAGCTCGTCGCGTACGTGGGGCTGGACAACTTCCTGGCCGGAGTGCGTGACTACTTCAACGAGCACGCCTGGGGCAACACCGAGCTGAAGGACCTGCTCAACGCCCTGGAGCGGACCTCCGGCCGTGACCTGTCGTCCTGGTCGAAGGAGTGGCTGGAGACGGCCTGGGTCAACACCCTGCGCCCCTCCTTCACGCTGACCGACGACGGCCGCTTCGACAGCTTCGAGGTGCTCCAGGAGGCCCCGGCCGACTACCCGACGCTGCGCTCGCACCGCGTCGCGATCGGTCTGTACAAGCTGGACGGCGACGTGCTCACCCGGGTCAAGCGGGTCGAGCTCGACGTCGTGGGCGCCCGCACGGCCGTTCCCGAGCTGGCCGGCGAGGAGCAGCCCGACCTGGTCCTCGTCAACGACGACGACCTGACGTACGCCAAGATCCGCCTGGACGAGCGGTCGCTGCGCACGCTGGTCGACGGCGGCATCGCCCGCTTCACCGAGTCGCTGCCCCGCGCGCTGTGCTGGTCGGCGGCCTGGGACATGACGCGCGACGGCGAGCTGTCCACCCGCGACTACGTCCGGCTCGTGGTGTCGGGCGTGGGCACGGTCAAGGACATCACGGTCCTGCAGGCCGTGCTACGGCAGGCGCGGATGGCCGTGCAGCAGTACGCCGACCCGGCCTGGCGGCAGGAGGGCCTGGCTCTCCTCGCCACCGAGCTCCGGTCGCTGCTGGAGGGCGCCGAGCCCGGCTCCGACCACCAGCTCGCGTTCCTGCAGGCGTTCGCGCCGGTGGCCACCTCCGAAGGCGACCTCGCGCTGCTCAGCGGCATCCTCGACGGCTCGGCGGTGCCCGCGGGCCTGACCGTGGACACCGACCTGCGCTGGACGCTCGTCCACGCGCTGGTGTCGGGCGGCGTGCTCGGCGAGGCGGACATCGAGGCCGAGCTGCGGCGCGACCCGACCGCCACCGGCGAGCGGTCCGCGGCGCTGTGCCGGGCGGCCGTGCCGACGGCCGAGGCCAAGGCGGCGGCCTGGGCGGCCGTCGTGGGCGGTGGGCTGGCCAACCACATCGCCCGCACCACGATCGCCGGGCTGCAGGACCCGCAGCACGTCGAGCTGCTGGAGCCGTACCGCGACAAGTACTTCGCGGAGGTCGGGCGGATCTACAAGGAGTGGACCTTCGACCAGGCGTCGACGTTCGCGGTGGGGTGCTTCCCGTCGCTGCTCATCGAGCCGGAGACGGTGGAGGCGGCCCAGCGCTACCTCGCCGAGCACCAGCCGCCGCAGGCGCTGCGCCGGCTGATCCTCGAAGGGGCAGACGGCGTCAGCCGCGCGCTGCGCAACCGGGCCAAGGACGCGGAGTCCGCGTCGTAGCGATCGGTTCCCGAGGGTCCCGCGCCTTGTGCCGGGGCCCTCGGCCGTTCCCGCCGTAGCAGGCCGCCCGTGGCCGATTCCGGCCTGGTCATGGGCCTGCCGGTGTTAGCCTCGAAGGCGTGCTCGGCTCCGGGACCACGCTCAACGACCGCTACGTGCTGGCCGACCGCGTCGGCGGTGGCGGCATGGGCGAGGTCTGGCGCGCCGCCGACACGGTTCTCGGCCGCACCGTCGCCGTCAAGGTGATGATGCCCGCGCTGGCCGAGAACCCGGCGTTCGCCCAGCGGTTCCAGAACGAGGCCCGCGCCATGGCCACGCTGCGGCATCCCGGCGTGGTCGACGTCTACGACTACGGCACGTGCGAGGTCGCCGGGCGGCGGATGAGCTTCCTGGTGATGGAGTACGTCGAGGGTGAGTCGCTCGACCGGATCCTGCGGCGCCGGGCCCTCGACCCGGCCGAGACCATGCGGCTGGTGGCCGAGGTGGCCGACGCGCTGGGCGCCGCGCACGCGCAGGGCATCGTGCACCGTGACGTCAAGCCGGCCAACCTGATGATCAGGCCCGACGGGCGGGTCGCGCTCACCGACTTCGGCATCGCGCACTCCGTCTCGGCCGGTCAGCTCACCGCCACCGGCGCGATGCTGGGCTCGGCCGCCTACTGCGCCCCCGAGCTGGCCACCGCGAGCGGCGTCACCCCTGCGGCCGACGTCTACGCGCTGGGCGTGGTGGCGTACGAGTGCCTGACCGGGCGGTTGCCGTACGAGGGCGACACGCCCGTGCAGATCATCTACAAGCACCTCCACGCGCCCGTCCCGGCGCTGCCGCCCGAGATTCCCGCGGGGCCCCGGCAGGTGGTCCAGCGGGCGCTGGAGAAGGCGCCCGACATGCGCTGGCCGTCGGCCGCCGAGCTGGCCGGCGCGGCGCGGCGGGCGCTGGCCGAGCCGGACTCGCGGCCCTCCTCGCGCCGGCGGCGCGGGCTGCTGAGCGCGCTGGCGTCGGTGGCCGCGGCCGTCACGGTCAGCGTGGCCGTCGCCGGGTCCGTCTGGACGCGCGACCAGAGCGCCGCCGACCCGATCACGAGCCCGACGCCGGCCGCCACGACGAGCCGGACGACGACCGCGGCCGACCCGTCCGTGACGCGCCACCCCTCCGCGCCCCCGCCCAAGACCAGCGTCAGCGTGCGGCCGAGCGGCACGCCCACGCCCGTCACCCCCACGGTCACGCCGACGGCGCCCACGCCCACGGCGACCCCCACCACGACCCCGCCCACGACGACGCCGCCGCCCACCACGCGCGAGCCCGAGCCCACCCAGGAGCCGACGACGGCCGACCCTCAGGAGCCGACGCCCGAGCCGTCGGCCACCAAGGAGCCCGGCGACATCCAGTGCGTCCGTGCCCCCTGCCCCTGACGTGCCTGAAGGGACCGGGGTCCGCGGGCAGCGGCGGAAAAGGCCGGCGATGATCTGCTTGACGCGAAACGGGCGAGGCGCCCGCTTTGCCGGGGGACGGGTCGGCCCCGTGAGAGAGTGAGCACGTGAAGTCCACGCGCGACCTGCTCGTCACCCTCGCCCGCCGCCACGCGTTCGCCGACCTCGGGGCGCTCGCCCCGTCGGCTGAGGTGGCGGACGTGTGCGAGTTCGGGCAGCGGCTGCTCTCCCTCGACGCCGAGGACTTCGCGGCCGAGGCGAAGGCCGTGCCCGCGGAGCTGAAGCGGCAGGCCCGGGCCTGCCACATGCCGCAGACGCCCCGCGAGCAGCCGAGGGGCGCCCTGGAGTCGCTGCGGCCCGCGTACGGGCTGCTGCTGGAGGTCATCGAGATCCGCTGGCGGCGCCGCGAGCTGAGCCCGATGATCGCCGCCGTGCACATCGCCAGCGAGTACCTGCCGCTGCTGGCGTTCGAGCCGCAGCTCGGTCACGCGGGCGACCCGGTGCGCTGGCCGGACGGCCTGAGCGCCCCGGGCAGCCGCTTCGGCGTGATCGGCGACCGCGACTGCGACCACACCAAGTCCGAGCAGTCGGCCACCAACCGGACGCTCCGGGTCGCGGTCGAGCCCGCCGAGGGCTGGCGCGCCTACTTCGACCGGCAGCACAGCCAGGTGGCCGGCGCGCTGGCGGTGTGCGTCTCCACCTGCCGCAACCCGTGCACGGCGATGCACTGGATCCCGCCGGAGCCGCGCGCCGACCTCGGCGTGCGGGCCCGCACCGCGCTGGCCTTCGCCGAGACCCCGCTGGTACGCCTGCGCCACGCGGCACCGGTCGGCCACGGGTTCGGCGTGCCGTCGCCCGAGGAGGTGCTGGAGGCGTGGGAGCGCAGCCGCGCCGCCCTGGACAAGAACGCGATCGGCGCGGCCGCCACGAAGGACGACGGGTTCCCGCTGCCGGGGCTGCCGTCGCTGTTCGCGGCGATCGCGGACGCGGCGATCATGCCCTCGACGCTGCTGGCCGGGGTGAGCGAGCACGTCGTCACCCTGCTCGACCGCCTGCCCGACGACGCCGTCTGACGCTCGTCCTGGCCTCGGCCACATCCTGGCCGCACGTTACGCCCACTAGGGATCTCTGGCGAGGAACGTAGTAGATACCCGGAAATCCGGCGCGGGACACGGTGACCTGAGCCATAAAACTATGGACGGAGCAACACTAGGAATCGACGATCTCCACGGGCTACGGTGAATCGCGTGGACTCCGACCACCAGCGAGAAGACGGTCACAGTGCCTCGCCCATCTGGGTGAGCGACCGACCAGAGACCGAGACCGACGCCGACCCGGCCGCCGCCGGGCAGAGCGGCGCCGAGCGATCGGCGGCCGCGTCCGTGCCCGCTTCCGTGCCCGTGGTGCGCGCCTCCCTGCGCAGCCTCATCCAGCAGCCCCGCTACCGCTCGCTCCGCAACCGCGCGCTGCTGGCGGTCGCCGTGGCGCTGGTCGCGGGCTTCCTGCTCGCCGACTGGCGGCTGGGCGTGACGGCGGGCGTCATCGCGGCGATCGCCGACGCGGTCTACCGTGCCCGGTCGAACTCGACCGTGCCGGCGTGGCGGCGCGCCTCCGTCGCGGAGCGGCGCACCGAGGCCCAGCTGCGCAAGCTGGAGCGCAACGGCTACCGCACCCTGCACGCGAGGGCGATCCCCGGCACCGAGGCGCAGATCGACCACCTCGTCGTCGGGCCGACCGGCGTGTACGCCGTCGACTCGGAGAAGTGGGACAAGCAGCTGCCGGTCCGCGTGCAGATGGGCAAGAAGCTCTACCACGGCCCGTTCGACAAGAAGGCCCGTATCGCCGAGGCGAAGATGGAGGCGTCGGCGGCCAGCGAGCTGATCAGCAAGGTGTACGGCCGCGAGGTGCAGGTCGTGCCGTCCCTGGCGATCTACGGCCCGGCGGTGCCCTGGAAGATCATGACGATCCGCGGGGTGGACGTCTACGAGGGCGGCCGGGCCCGCAAGTGGATCACCAAGCGTGAGCGCGCGCTGACCGACGCCGAGATCGAGCGCCTGTACGAGATCGCGGCCGAGGTGCTGCCCGCCCGCTACGGCGAGGGCTGACCCGCCCAGGGCCGCGGCGGGCCGTCACCTGATCCGGCCGTGCAGCAGCTCGGCCAGCGTGGCGTGGGTCCGCTCCACGGGCCGGTCCGGGTAGAGCGCCCGCCGTTCGATGGA
This sequence comes from Nonomuraea sp. NPDC050733, assembly GCF_040654215.1. Taxonomy (NCBI): domain Bacteria; kingdom Bacillati; phylum Actinomycetota; class Actinomycetes; order Streptosporangiales; family Streptosporangiaceae; genus Nonomuraea; species Nonomuraea sp. NPDC050733. Next base: position 58,256 of record NZ_JBFAHO010000007.1, read on the forward strand.
GACCGTCAGCACCATGCCGAAGACGGCGGTGGCGGCGGTCTCCACGTCGAGGTCGGCCCTGACCTCGCCGCCGGCGGCGGCCCGGCGCAGCACGCCCGCGTACACGCCGAGCGCCTGCTCGCGCAGCTGCGCCACCGCCTCCTGCCAGGCGGTCCGCCACATCTCGGCCAGCAGCACCCGCGCGAGCGGGCCGTGCTCCTCGAAGAAGCGCAGCTGGCCGAGGACGACGGAGTCGAGCGCCTCCAGCGCGGTCGCGCCGGTGTCGGCCGCCGCCAGGGCCTCGGCCAGCCGGCCGATCGAGTGCTCCAGCAGCGCGCCGAACAGCCCCTCCTTGCTGCCGAAGTTGTAGAACACGGTGCCCTTGGCCACCCCGGCCCGCTCGGCGATGGCCTCGACGGTCGTGGCGGTGTAGCCCTGCTCGGCCATCAGCTCGATGGCGGCCGCGAACACCTTCGACCGGGTGTCCTGCCGGCTCACAGCGACAGCTCCGGGTGCAGCCGCTTGACCGTCCATGTGCGGCCGCGCTGCACGGCGAGCGTGGTGAGCGCGATGCCCAGCACGAGGAAGGCGGTCAGCACGCCGCAGGTCTGCCAGACCACGGTCGGGTCGCCGCCGCTGATCAGCCGGCGCAGCGCCGCGACGACCCAGCTCATCGGCAGCCACGGCGAGATGGTCTGGAAGAAGCCGGGCGACGTCTCGATCGGGTACGTGCCGGCCGCCGAGGTGAGCTGGAGCATCAGCAGCGCCAGGGCCACGACCCGGCCGGGCGGGCCGAGCAGCGCGTTGACCGCCTGCACGACCGCGAGGAAGGCCGCGGCGGCCAGCAGGAGCAGGCCGACCACGCCGGCCCAGTTCGCGGCCTCCAGGCCGAGGCCGAACCGCAGCACGGCCGCGAGCACGCCGACCTGCGCGGCGCCGAGCGCGAGCGCCGGGAACCACCCGGACAGCGCGATCCGCAGCGCGCCCGACGTGCCGGCCAGGCGCCGCTGGTTGAGGGGCTTGAGCACCATGTACGCGATCATCGCACCGACCCAGAGGGCCAGGGGCAGGAAGAACGGGGCGAAGCCGGTGCCGTAGTTGGGCACCTCGTTGTCCACGTCCTTGTCCAGGCGTACGGGGTCGCTCATCATGTCGGCGCGGGCGTCGCGCTCCCGGGCGTCGTAGTCGGGGATCTGCTTGGCGCCGTCGCCGAGGCCGTCGGCCAGGTCCTTGGAGCCCTTGGCGAGCCGCGACAGGCCCTTGTCGACCTGGCCGGCGCCGTCGTGCAGCCGGTCCACGCCCGTGGAGAGCTGGTCGGCGCCGTCGCCGAGCCGGGTCAGGCCGCCGTTGAGCTGGGTGAGGCCGCCGGTGACCTGGGCGGATCCGGCGCGCAGCTTGGTGGCGCCCCGGTAGAGCTCGTCGGCGCCCCGGCCCGCCTTGCCGACGCCGCTGTCGATCTTGGCTGCGCCGGCGGCGAGCTTGGCCAGGCCGGCGTCGAGCTGGTCGACCTGCCGCCTGACCTGGTTCACGCGCGGGCCGAGCTGCGGGGCCACCTGCGCGATCCTGCGGGCGGTGGCCGCCAGCTCCCGGGCGCCGGCGGCCAGCTCGGCGGCCTCGGGGTCCTGGAGCCGGTCGGCCTGGTCGGCGACCCGCTCGGCGGCACTGGCCACCTGCGGGCCCCATGCGTTGAGGAGGGGGACGTACTTGTCGGCGATCTGGTCGACGGTGCGGGTCTGGGCGCGGACCTTGGCGGACGCCTCGCGCGCGCCCTGCCGCAGCGGAGCGGTGCCCTGGCTGCGCAGTTCGGTCAGGCCGCCGCGCAGCTGCCCGATGCCGCGCTGGGCCTGGGTGATGCCGTCGGTGACCTGCGTGGAGCCGTCACGCAGGCGGGCGGTGGCGCTGCCCGCGGCGTCGAGGCCGGAGGAGAGCTGCCGGGCGCCGCTCTCGGCGGTGCCGAGGCCGTCGTTGAGTTTGGAGACGCCGTCGCCGGCCTTGACCGTGCCGTCGTGGAGCCGGCCGGCGCCGTCGGCGGCCTCGGTGGTCTTGTCGTGGATGTCGCCGATGGAGATGAAGACCCGGTCGAAGTAGTCGTGCGCGGCGGTGCGCTCGGCGGCGGCCCGCACCTCGTTGAACACGGCGTCGGAGATGCTGCCGATGATGTAGCTGCGCCCCGTGTCGACGCGGACGCCGAGCTGGGCGGGCTCGGGCGTGCCCGCGTCGTCGGCGGGCGAGGCCAGCCGGGAGCTGAAGTCGGCGGGGACGGTCAGCGACAGGTAGTAGCTGCCGTCCCTGACGCCGTCGGCGGCCTGCCGGGGGGTCGCCTCGTGCCAGTTGAAGACGTGGCGCTCCCGCAGCTCGTCGGCGAGGTCCCGGCCGGCGTGCAGGGTCTTGCCGCCGACCGTCGTGGGCCGGTCCTCCATGACCAGCGCGACGGGCACGCGGTCCAGGTTGCCCTGCGGGTCCCAGAACGACCACAGGTACAGCCCCGCGTACAGCAGGGGGAGCACGACGACCGCCGCCAGCGCCAGCCTGGGCAGTCTCGACCGCAGCATGCCTCTCATCACAGCTCCACGAGGTGGTCGTAGCGGGTGGGCGGGTGGACGCACGAGGCGACCACGGTGCGGTCCAGGCCGTCGAGCAGGGTCCAGAGCGCCTCCTGCCGGTCGGGCGGCAGGCCGGCGTCGACGTTGTCGGCGACGATCACCTTCGGGTCGTCGAGCAGCGCCAGTGCGACGCCGAGCCGCACCTGGGCCTCGCGGTCCAGCTCACGCACGAGCGTCCGCTCGCCGGCGTCGCCGAGCCGCAGCCCGGCTTGCCCCAGCACCTTCGGGTACGGCCCGCGCCCGCGCTCGCGCAGGTGCTCCCCGACGGTCAGCGCCCGGTCGAGGTCGGTCACCCCGTCCACGAGGGCCAGCGCGGCGACCCTGCGGATGGCGCGAGGTTTGACGTGGCCCGCCACGGCAAGCGTGCCCGCCGTGGGCTTCATCCGCCCGGCCAGCGTGAGGAGGAGGCTGGTGCGGCCGCTCCCGGCGGGACCGGCGACGACGGTGAGCGTGCCGGGTCCGGCCTCCAGGGAGACCCCGGCGTAGGCCTCCTCCACGGACAGGCCCTTGGCGACGATCACGGCGGCTTCCTCCTCTTTGAACTGACCAGTCAGTATAAAAGATAGCTTACGCCGATTTTTGACGCCTTTGGGGGATTCGATACCCGCGTCCCACGGAACGGGAGCGAACCGTCCGAGTGGTGGACGCCCTGTCTCAGCTACCGGGCGGCTGGTCGTACCATGTGAGGACTGGAAAGCGATGGGAGAAGCACAATGCCCGCCCTCAGGTCTCGTACGGTCACCCACGGCAGGAACATGGTCGGCGCGCGCGCCCTGCTCCGCGCCACCGGTGTAGCGGGCAGCGACTTCGGCAAGCCCATCGTCGCCGTGGCCAACAGCTTCACCCAGTTCGTGCCGGGGCACGTGCATCTGCGCGAGGTCGGCGACGTGGTCTCCGCCGCGGTCCGCGAGGCAGGGGCGATCCCGCGCGAGTTCAACACGATCGCCGTCGACGACGGCATCGCCATGGGCCACGGCGGCATGCTCTACTCCCTGCCCTCGCGGGAGCTGATCGCCGACGCCGTCGAGTACATGGTCAACGCCCACTGCGCCGACGCGCTGATCTGCGTCTCCAACTGCGACAAGATCACGCCTGGCATGCTGCTGGCCGCGTTCCGGCTGAACATCCCGACGGTCTTCGTCTCGGGCGGGCCCATGGAGGCGGGCAAGACGCCCGGCCGCAAGCTCGACCTGGTCGACCCCATGGTCGCCGCCGCCGACGACTCCGTCTCCGACGCCACGCTGCTGGAGATGGAGGAGGCGGCCTGCCCGACCTGCGGGTCCTGCTCCGGCATGTTCACCGCCAACTCGATGAACTGCCTGGTCGAGGCCATGGGCCTGGGGCTGCCCGGCAACGGCACGATCCTGGCCACCCACCGGGCGCGCAAGAAGCTGTTCGAGGACGCCGGCCGGCGGGTGGTCGAGATCGCCCGCCGCTACTACGAGGACGACGACGAGTCGGTCCTGCCGCGTTCGATCGGCACGCGCGACGCGTTCGAGAACGCGATGACGCTCGACGTGGCCATGGGCGGCTCGACCAACACGATCCTGCACATCCTGGCCGCGGCCCGCGAGGCGGGCGTCGACTTCGGCCTCAAGGAGATCAACGAGATCTCGCTGCGCGTTCCCTGCCTGTGCAAGGTGGCGCCCGCGACGAACAAGTACCACGTCGAGGACGTCCACCGCGCCGGCGGCATCCCCGCCATCCTGGGCGAGCTCGACCGCGCCGGGCTGCTCCACCGCGACGTGCCGACGGTCAACGGCGGCACCCTCGGCTCGATGCTGGCCCAGTGGGACCCGTACTCGCCCGGGGTGCTGCCGGAGGCCGTCGAGCTGTGGCACGCCGCGCCCGGCAACGTCCGCACGGTCAAGCCGTACTCCCAGGACAACCGCTGGGACGACCTCGACCTCGACCGCGCCGAGGGCTGCGTGCGCGACCTCGACCACGCCTACTCCGCCGACGGCGGCCTGGCCGTGCTCTACGGCAACATCGCCCGCGACGGGGCGGTGGTCAAGACCGCCGGCGTCGACGAGTCGATCTGGAAGTTCAGCGGGCCGGCGGTCGTGTTCGAGTCGCAGGAGCAGGCCGTCGAGGGCATCCTCGGCGGGCGGGTCAAGGAGGGCGACGTGGTGGTCATCCGCTACGAGGGCCCGAAGGGCGGTCCGGGCATGCAGGAGATGCTCTACCCGACCTCGTTCCTCAAGGGCAGGGGCCTGGGCAAGGCGTGCGCGCTGGTGACCGACGGGCGCTTCTCCGGCGGCACGTCCGGGCTGTCGATCGGCCACGCCTCGCCGGAGGCCGCGGAGGGCGGCGCGATCGCCTTGGTCGAGGACGGCGACATCATCGACATCGACATCCCGTCGCGCTCGCTGGAGCTGCGGGTGCCGGAGGCCGAGCTGGCGGCGCGGCGCGAGCGGCTGCTGGCCGACCTCGGCGGCTACCGCCCGCGCGACCGCGAGCGGCCCGTCAGCGTGGCGCTCCAGGCGTACGCGGCGATGACCACGTCCGCCTCGACGGGCGCCTCGCGCGACCTCACCCAGCTCTCCCGCTGACACCCGGCTCACCGCCCGGCCCCCCGCCGAGGGGTGCCGGGCGGCGCTGTCCGCGGGGGTCAGTGTTCCCTTGCTTGCGCACACGCTTTCGAAAATTGTCGGTGGCGCTCCGTATCGTAGGGGTATGGCTAGAGTCGTGAAGCCCACCACCCGCCCGCTGACGACCGCCGAGATCGCCGCCCTCGCCCTCTCCCTGGCCCACCTCGGCACGGGCCCCCAGGCCGCCACCGCCAGGCGCGGCCTGCAGCACGCTCTCGAGCATCTGGAGCTCGACGACGACGTCATCGCCGCCACGCTGGCGACGCTCACCGACCCGCTGCCCGTGGAGGTCGCCTCCCGGGCCCGTCTCATCGCCGACGCCATCACCAGCCGGATGATGATCCGGCTCCACTACTGCGACGCCGCCGGGCACGTCACCGTCCGTGACGTGGAGCCGGTGACCTGCCTGGTCCACCGGGAGTACTGGTACCTCGTCGGGGTGTGCCGGATGCGCCGGGCCATCCGGGCGTTCCGCTTCGACCGCATCCTGGCGGTCGAGCCGACGCTGACCCCGTCCCGCCCCCACCTGGCCGACCGGTTCCTGCCGTTCCAGCGCCGCAAGCGCGCCAGGGCCGCGTAGGGCCCGCGATACCCGTCAGGCGCGACGCGTCGCGGGCCGCGCTCCGCTGCGCGGCCCGCACATGTCCGCGCCGCGCCGACCGCATACCGTTCACGGCATGAGCTATCGCGTCGCCATGGACATCGGAGGCACCTTCACCGACGTCGTCCGCTACGACGAGACGACCGGGTCCGTCGTGGCGTCGAAGGCGTCCACCACGCCGCACGACCTGGCCGAGGGCGTGTTCGCCGCGCTCAGCCGGGTCGTCGACGACCCCGCCGACATCTCGTACTTCGTGCACGGCACCACCCAGGGGCTCAACGCCCTGCTGGAGCGCAAGGGCGCGCGGGTGCTGCTGCTGGCGAGCGCCGGCGCCGGGGACGTCTACCACATCGCCCGCGGCAACCGTGACCGGATGTTCGACCTGCGCTACCGCAAGCCCGCCCCGCTGGTCCCCCGCGAGGACGTGGCGGAGGTGGCCGGCCGGCTCGACTGGCGGGGCGAGGAGCTCGTCCCGCTGGACGAGGAGGGCGTGCGGCGGGCGGCCCGGCGGGTGCGCGAGGAGGGGTTCGACGCGGTCGCGGTGTGCCTGCTGTTCTCGTACGCCGATCCGCGCCACGAGGTGCGCGCCGGGGAGATCCTGCGGGCGGAGCTGGGCGACGGCGTCCTCGTCGTGCTGTCGCACGAGGTGGCGCGCGAGTGGCGCGAGTACGAGCGCACCTCCTCCGCCGTGCTGGAGGCGTACACCGGCCCGGTCGTCCGCCGCTACCTGGCCGAGGTCGAGCGGCGTTTCGCCGAGCGCGGGCCGGCTGTGCCCGTCCACGTCATGCAGTCCTCCGGCGGCCTGGTCAACGCCGCCCACGCCATGCGCAGGCCGTTGCAGACGCTCCTTTCGGGGCCCGTGGGCGGCACCATGGGCGGCGTCGCGGCGGCCCGGCTCCTCGGCCGCGGCAACGTCATCTGCGTGGACATGGGCGGCACCTCGTTCGACGTGTCGCTGGTGGTCGACGGCCGCCCGGATGTGAGCGCCGAGGCGCGCATCGAGGGCCACCCGGTGCTGATGCCCGTCGTCAACCTGCACACGATCGGCGCGGGCGGCGGCTCCATCGCGTACGCGGAGGCGGGGGCGCTGCGCGTGGGCCCCGAGTCCGCCGGCGCGGTGCCCGGCCCCGCCTGCTACGGCCGCGGCGGCACGCGGCCCACCGTCACCGACGCGAACGTGGTGCTGGGCCGGGTGGACCCGGCGTGGTTCGCGGGCGGCCTCATGGACCTCGACGTGGAGGCGGCCGGAGCGGCCGTCGCCACGCTCGCCGAGGAGCTCGCCCTCGACCCGCTGGACCTGGCCGAGGGGGTGTGCGCCGTGGCCAACGCGAAGATGGCCCAGGCCATCCGGACCCTCACCGTCGAGCACGGGGTGGAGCCGCGGGAGTTCTCCCTGGTGGCCTTCGGCGGGGCGGGCGCGATGCACGCCGTGTTCATCGCCCGCGAGCTGGGCATCTCGGAGGTCGTCATCCCGCGCTTCCCCGGCGCGTTCTCGGCGTGGGGCATGCTGGAGGCCGAGGTCCGGCGCGACCTGACGCATCCGTACTTCCGGCCGCAGGACGCCCTCGACGGAGCCGAGCTGGCGGAGCTGCTCGCCGGCCTGGAGGCGCGGGCGCTGGAGGCCCTGGCCGAGCAGGGCGTCCCGGCGGAGCGGCGCAGGGTCGAGCACGCCGTCGACATGCGCTACGAGGGCCAGGACTACACGGTGCCGATCCCCCTGCGCGAGGCGGGCGAGCCGGCCGGGCCGGCCTTCCTCCAGGAGGTCGCCGCCCGCTTCGCCGAGGCCCACACCGGCCGCTACGGCCACGCCACCCCCGAGGCCCCGGTGGAGTTCGTCATGGTGCGCAGCACCGGCCTCGGGTCCTTCCCCCGCGTCGCCGCCGGCGCCCCCGACGTCCCCGGGGAGGCGGCGCCGGCCGTACGGGACGTGGTGTTCGACGGCGCCGTGCACACCACGCCGGTGCTGCGCCGCGCGCACCTCGACGGAGAGCTGGCCGGGCCGGCCATCGTGGTGGAGGAGACCGCGACCACGGTCGTCCCGCCCGGGTGCCTGGCCACGGTCGACGACAACGGCTTCCTCATCGTGAAGGTGGACCAGTGATCGACCCCGTGACCACGGAGATCATCCGCTGCGCGCTCGTCCAGGCGGCGGAGGACATGAACACCACGCTCATCCGCAGCTCCTACACGCCCGTCATCTACGAGGCCAAGGACTGCGCGGTCGCGCTGCTCGACCGCGACCACAACGTGCTCGGCCAGTCGTCGGGCCTGCCGATCTTCCTGGGCAACCTGGAGGTGTGCACCCGCGAGACCGAGCGCCGCCACGGGCCGCAGGTCTGGCGCGAGGGCGACGTGTGGGCGCTCAACGACTCCTACATAGGCGGCACGCACCTCAACGACGTGACCGTGTACGGGCCGATCTTCGTGGAGGGGGAGCTGGTGGGGTTCGCGGCGTCGCGGGCCCACTGGCTGGACGTCGGCTCCAAGGACCCGGGCGGCTCCATGGACTCCACCTCGATCTTCCAGGAGGGGCTGCGGCTCGGCCCGGTCAAGGTGTACGAGGACGGCCGGCCGTGCGCCGACCTGCACGAGGTCATCGGTGCCAACGTCCGCTTCCCGCACGCCACGCTCGGCGACCTGCGCGCCCAGGTGAGCTGCGTCATGATGGGCCGGCGACGGCTGGCCGAGATCGTCTCCCGGTGGGGCGCCGACACGGTCATGGCCGCCCGGGACGAGATCTTCGCCCAGACCGAGCGGCTGGAGCGGGCCGCGATCGCCGCCATCCCCGACGGGGTGTACCGGGCGGGCGGGTACCTCGACAACGACGGCATCGACCTCGCGACCCCCCTGCCGGTGAACGTCACCGTCACGGTGTCGGGCGAGTCGATGGGCGTGGACCTGACCGACTGCGCCGACCAGGCGCTCGGCCCGGTCAACTGCGGCGCCGCGCAGGCCGTCGCGGCGGTGCGCGTGGGCTACAAGCTGCTCGTGTCGGGCGACGTGCCGCTCAACGGCGGCTCGTTCCGGCCGCTGTCGGTGGAGACCCGGCCCGGCTCCATGCTGGCCGCCCGCTCCCCCGCCGCGTGCCAGTACTACTACTCGCACCTCGGGCTGCTCATCGACCTGGTGGTCAAGGCCCTGGCGCCGGCCCTGCCGGAACGGGTCGCGGCGGCGTCCTACGGCGACTCCATGATCGTGCAGTTCACCGGCACCGACCCGCGCACCGGCAAGCTCTACGTCTCGCAGGAGGCCACGGTCGGCGGCTGGGGCGCCTGGGAGGGCGGCGACGGCGAGACGTGCCTGATCAACAACGTCAACGGCTCACTGCGCGACATGCCGATCGAGGTGCTGGAGACGCTGTTCCCGGTCCGCGTCACCCGCTACGAGGTACGGCCGGGCAGCGGCGGCGCGGGCCGGTGGCGGGGCGGCGACGGTGTGGTCCGCGAGTACGAGTTCTGCTCCGACACCTCGCTGTCCCTGTGGTTCGAGCGGTCGGTCACCCCGGCGTGGGGGCTGGCGGGCGGAGAGGCGGGCGCCCCGCCGCGCGTCACGCTCAACCCGGGCACCGCGGGCGAGCGTCGGATGCTCAAGGTCAACGCCCTGCCGGTCGGCGTGGGTGACGTGCTGCGCTGCGAGTCGGGGGGCGGCGGCGGGTACGGCCCGCCCACCGCGACCGCGATCGGGTAGTGCGCGCCACCCCGACCGCACCAGCACATGGATCAGGAGCAGCAGCCGCCTCCGCAGCAGCCGCCCCCGCCACCTCCGCCGGCGGCCGGGCGGGGAGCGGCGGCGCCGCCGGTCATGGCCACCATCGACAGCAGCTTGACCGTGTCGTCGTGGCCCTCGGGGCAGGGCGCCGGGTCGCCGGAGGCGGACATGGGACGGGACACCTCGAACGTGGAGCCGCACGCGCGGCAGCGGAAGTCGTAACGTGGCATGAGCACAGGGTACGACGACGGATCAGTCGGAGCCGCCGAACCTCACGTGCGCGTAGTCCGCGACCGGCTCGTAGCCGATGGCCTGGTAGATGGCGTTGCTCGTCGGATTGGCCAGGTCGGTGAACAGGACCACCTCGTCGCACCGCTCGTCCAGCGCCCGGCGGCTGGCGAAGGCGGTGACGGCCGAGCCGTAGCCGCGGCCCCGGCAGGCCGGAGGCGTGTAGACGGGCCCGATGCGGCACATCCGGCCCACTCCGGGCGACACCCCCGCCATCGAGACGGGCACGCCGTCCTCCTCCCACACCACGAGATCCCCGCGGGCCAGCCGCCGCGTGGCCGCCTCGACCGAATCGCCGGTGTCCATGCCCACCTCGGCGCCGAACGCGTCCAGCCATGCCACCGTCAGCGGGAGGTCCGCGGCCGTGGCCGTCCGGCCCCGCCCCGGCGTCCCGGGGACCGTGAGCCCGCCGAGCCGGTAGAGGCGCTCGGCGCGCGCCTCACCGGCCCGGCCGAGCGCCTCGCAGGCCGCCTCGGCGAGCCGGCGCGGCCCCACGATGGCGGGAACGTCGCCGATCTCCTCCCGCATCAGGGAGACCACCGCCTCGACCGGCATGTCGGCGAGCACCAGCGCCCGGGGCGGCGTGCGGAACGCGGCGCCGCGCACCTCGCCCCCGGACGTCCACCAGCCGAACACCGCGCCCCGCGCCGGCATCCCCACACGGATGTCGGCCAGCACGGTCAGGGGGACCGTGTTGCGCACCGGATCGGCCAGCAGGAACGGCTCGGCGGCCGCGGCGTACTCGGCGACGTCCGCCGTGAAGGTCCACATGCCGGGATCCTGCCACCCGCCCGCGAAACGGCACAAAGCAGTTTCGCCGGTGGGCGAACGACGGGCCCGCACCTCTTCGGTGCGGGCCCGTCGTCCGGCGCTAGGCGGCCTCTTCGAGGTAGGGCGCCCATTGGGGGTCACCGACCAGCGAGGCGCCGATCAGCCTCCAGTGGGCGCCCCGTGGCACCGCCGGGGTGACGCGCAGCGACCACCCCAGCTCCTCCAGGTACTTGTCGGCCTTGCGATGGTTGCACGTCGTGCACGAGGCCACGCAGTTCTCCCACGTGTGGGCCCCGCCGCGCGAGCGGGGGATCACGTGGTCGATGGTCTCGGCCCGCTGGCCGCAGTAGGCACAGCGGTAGTCGTCACGGCGCATGAGCGCGGCCCGGGTGAGGGGGATGCGTGACCGGTAGGGGATGCGGACATATCTTCGGAGCCGGATCACGGAGGGCACGTCGAGCGTGCGGCTGGCCGAGCGCAGGACCGCGCCCCGCCCGTCGCGGTGCACGACGTCGGCCTTCTCCCGCAGCACCAGCACGATGGCACGGTGCAGGGAAAGAGTCGTGAGTGGTTCGTAAGTGGCATTCAGCAGCAGGACCTGGCGCATCATCGGGCCTCATCCCGCCGCGCGCGTATCAAAGGGGACATGCCGTGGCATGTCCCGGCTGTCGGCCCCTCCTGGGGCATCGATGCTTCCGTCACGTGGACCTCCGCCGGACGGTCCAGCGGATGAACACCACGGCACCGTCCTGTCACCCAGTTTGGCGTTTCCCGCGTGGTCCCCGCCACCCATAACCCCCAGCCCGGAATGACCGGAGGGACGCACGGTACGTTTTATGCCCGTATCACCCGGGCTTTACGCGCGTTCCTTCGCAGTAAGGTTCGGGCATGACGCGAGAGCCGTATCCCACCGCGCGCCGTGAGGACACCGTCGACGTCCTGCACGAGACGCCCGTGCCCGACCCCTACCGCTGGCTGGAGGACCCGGACAGTCCCGAGACGCAGGGCTGGCTGCTCGCTCAGGCCGATCTGTTCAAGCGGGAGATCGGGCCGCAGCGCTTCCGGGAGCGCATCGGTGAGCTGCTCAGGTCGGGCTCCGTGGGCACGCCGGCCTGGCGCGGCGGGCGCTGCTTCTTCAGCCGCCGCACGCCCGACCAGGAGCACGCGGTCTACTACGTCGCCGAGCCCGACGGCACCGAGCGCGCGCTGGTCGACCCCATGGCCATCGACCCGTCCGGGCTCACCACGCTCGACGCCGTCCAGCCCGACAAGGAAGGACGCCTGCTCGCGTACCAGATCTCGGTGGGTGGCGACGAGGAGTCGGTCCTCTACATCATCGACGTCGCGACCGGCTCCCGCGTCGAGGGACCGATCGACCGCTGCCGCTACTCCCCCGTGGCCTGGCTGCCGGGCGGCGAGGCGTTCTACTACGTGCGCCGCCTGCCGAGCACCGAGGTGCCGGAGAACGAGTCGCAGTTCCACCGCCGCGTCTACCTGCACACGATCGGCACGTCCACCGAGGACGACGTCATGATCTTCGGTCAGGGCCTGAAGATGACCAACTACTACGGCGTCTCCGTCTCCCGTGACGGGCACTGGCTGCAGGTCTCCGCGCACGAGGGCACGGCTCCGCGCAACGACCTGTGGGTGGCCGACCTGACCGCCTCGACGCCGGACCGGCCGAAGCTCGTGGCCGTACAGGAAGGCGTGGACGCGCAGACGGGGCTCACGTTCGGCCGCGACGGCAAGCTGTACGTCCACACCGACCGCGACGCGCCGCGCGCCCGCGTCTGCGTCACCGACCCCTCGACGCCGGGCGCCGACGGGTGGCGCGACCTCATCCCCGAGGACCCCGAGGCGGTCCTGTCCGACTTCGCCATCCTCGACGACCTGGAACGCCCGGTCATGCTGGTGGGCTGGACGCGTCACGCCATCAGCGAGATCTCGGTGCACGACCTGGCCACGGGCGAGCGGCTCAGCGAGGTGCCGACTCCCGGCCTCGGCTCGATCGGCGGCCTGTCGGAGCGGCCCGAGGGCGGCTTCGAGGCGTGGTTCGGTTACACCGACAACACCACCCCGCCGACCATCCAGCGCTACGACGCCCGCACCGGCGAGACCACGCTGTGGGCCGCCTCGCCCGGCGCGGTCCAGGTGCCGCCGGTGCGCACCTCCCAGGAGGTCTACCGGTCCAAGGACGGCACCGAGGTGCGGATGCTCGTCATCGCGCCGGTCGACGCCGAAGGACCCCGCCCCACCATCCTGTACGGCTACGGCGGCTTCGGTCTGTCGATGACGCCCGGTTACTCCGCGTCGATCCTGGCCTGGGTGGAGGCGGGCGGCGTGTACGCCATCGCCAACCTGCGGGGCGGCGGCGAGGAGGGCGAGGACTGGCACCGCACGGGCATGCTCGCCGACAAGCAGAACGTGTTCGACGACTTCCACGCGGCGGCCGAGCACCTCATCGCCACCGGCGTCACCACGCGGCAGCAGCTCGCCATCTCCGGCGGTTCCAACGGCGGCCTGCTCGTCGGCGCCGCCCTGACGCAGCGGCCCGACCTGTACGCCGCCGTGGCCTGCTCGGCGCCGCTCCTGGACATGGTCCGCTACGAGCTGTTCGGGCTGGGGGCCACCTGGAACGTCGAGTACGGCTCCGCCGAGGACCCCGAGCAGTTCCGGTGGCTGTGGTCGTATTCGCCGTACCACCACGTGCGCGAGGGCGTGGCGTACCCGGCGGTGCTGTTCACCGTGTTCCAGTCGGACACGCGGGTCCACCCGCTGCACGCGTGGAAGATGTGCGCGGCGCTCCAGCACGCGACGTCGTCGGACCGGCCCATCCTGGTGCGCACCGAGACGGAGGTGGGGCACGGGGCCCGCTCGATCAGCCGCACGGTGGACCTGTCGGCGGACACCCTCACCTTCCTGGCCCACCACACGGGGCTGTAGGGGCGGCCAGCCCCACGGTTACGGCGCCCCGCCACCTGTGGACCCGCATCGCCGCCCTGCCCCGCCGTGCCCGCCGGCCTTTTCGAGCACAGCGGGCACAGCGGGGACGAGGGGCACGGCGGGCGGGGCAGGGGCGACCCGCCCCCGCCGCTGACCCCGGCCACAGACGGCAGGAACACTGAAGCCGCTGGGGATGACAAACCCAGGTCTGATTCACGCCCCCAGATATCAGACCGTGGTCCGACGCGCCACGCCCGTCCCTTCCAGCATCGTTTTCCGCATGCTGAAGTCAATCGCGATGACACTGGTCCTGCTGACCGCCGGCAGCGGGATGCGCGCCCAGCACGCCGCGGACGCTCTCGAGTGGAGCCCGTGCCCCGACGACAAGGTCGGCATGCGGTGCGCCGACCTCCAGGTCCCCGTCGACTGGCAGGACCCCGGCGGCCGCAAGATCACCCTCAAGCTGGGCCGCCTGGCCGCCACCGGCACCTCGGAGGGTGTCGCCCTGATCGCCTACGGCGGCCCCGGCGGGCCCGGCGTCGCCATCACCCAGGCGCAGTCCGGCTGGTGGACCGACCTGCGTAAGCGCATGGACATCGTCACCTGGGACACCCGCGGCTACGGCGCGCAGTTCCGCGGCCTGAGCACCGGCCTCCCCTGCCTGTGGACCCGCATCCCGATCCCCGCTCTCCCACGCAACGACGCCGACTTCGGCCGGCTGTCCGACACCAACCGCGGTCAGGCCGAGGTCTGCCGCCAGGCGGATCCCACGCTCTTCGCCAACATGAGCTCCGCCGACCACGCCCGCGACATGGAGGCCATCAGGAAGGCCCTCGGCGGCGCCAAGCTCAACTACTACGGCGCCTCCTACGCCGGCTTCTACGGCCAGGCCTACGCCCGCCTCTTCCCGGACCAGGTGCGCACGATGGTCCTCGACGGCACCTGGAACCACAGCGCTTCCGACTGGAGCCGGGAGCTGGAGGAGATGGCGAAGGGCAACGAGCGGTTCCTGACCCGCTTCTTCGACTGGTGTGCCGCCAACTCCTGCGAGGACGTCCCCGCCATCTGGCGAGCGCTCGTGGCCAGAGCCGACCGCAATCCCGTCCCCGCCGCCAAGAACGTCGCCTACACGGGCCTTGACCTGCAAGCCTTCGCCATCGCATCGGCCAGACAGGGCCAGACCGCCTGGCCGGGCCTGGCGAAGGCCATCCGCAAGGCTCACGCCGGCGACGCCTCCGCCTTCCTCCCCGCCAGAGGCGCCCGCTACCCCGACCAGGCCACCGGCGTGACAGAGTGCACCGACTGGCCTCGCGCCGCCGACCGCAAGGAGCTCGCCGCGACGATCACCCGTCTCCGGAAGGCCGCCCCCAACGCGGGTTCGGCCGGCACCATAGCGACCGGCGTGCTGCAGTGCATCGGCTGGCCGACTCCCGTCACCAATCCACCCGCCCCGCTCCCCAAGACCCTTCCCCCTCTGCTCGGCGCGGGCGCCTGGGGCGAATCGGACGCGGTCGCCAGAGCGATCGGACAGGTCGCCGGCAGTGTCACGATCACCCATGACGGTCCCGGCCACACCCTCTACGGCGCCAACCCCTGCGCTCGCGACCACATCAACCGCTACTTCACCGACAAGGTCCTCCCACCCAAGAACACGACGTGCTGACCCGCCCCCCGTGAAGACAGATCCCGCACTGGCACCTGCGTCGCGCTGATCTGCGCCAGTGCCTCATCTACCACCTCGAACGTGATGAGCCAGGTCAGCTCACCCAGATGCCCCGGGCACGATCGCTCTCGCGGCCACCACAACACCACGACAGATGTCAGACCGGACAACCAACGGAGCTTCTGCCAAGCAGTGTCTTGGCCGCCATCGTTCCAGCCGGAGCTCCGTTGTCGTCTCCGGTGACCTGACAGACCCGGCCACCGCACGAGCTGAGCGGGATGGGATTGGTTCCTGCGGTGAGACGGTCCTCACGTCCTTGGGGCGGCGACGGCCTGAGCGGGAAGGCGGCGCGCCAGATGGAGCGTCGCGAGACAGGCGAGCGCGAGCAGAACGGAAAGCGTGACCCACAGCAGCGACGGCGCCATGTCGAGCACCACGGAAAAGCCACCCGGAGCGACGACAGCCCCCACCGCCCACGTCTGCTGATAGATCGCCAGATACCGCCCGCGCAAAGCCGGAGGAGCCGTCGCCGCCGTGAGCGCCCACGAAGGCGTGGTGTGCATGAGCTCGCCCAGCGTGAAGGCCAGCGTGGCCACCACCAGGCCGCACACCCGCGGCGGACCCGACGGCAGGAACGCCGTCGCGCCGTACAGGACACACGCGATGATCAGGACCACCCCGCCCAGCGCCATGGCGTGGGTACGGCGGGCGTTGCGCTGCCACCGGCGCACCGCCAGCTGGCCGACGGCCACCAGGACCGTGTTGAGCGTGTACAGCAGGCCCAGCAGCCAGGCAGGAGCGCCGAGCACCGTGACCGCGTACACCGGAAGTGCCACAGGAAGGATCATGTGGGTCAGCGTGAAAGCCTGCTCGGCCGCCACCAGGCCGAGGAACGGCCGGTCGGCGAACACCTGCCGATAGCCTTGACGCTGTGTCGGGGCCGTCTGCGTGGGCGTGTGCCGTCCGGAGACGATGAGGAAGCCGGTCGCCACGACGAAGCTGGCGGCGTTGACGGCCGCGATCAGGACGAATCCGCCGCCACCGGCGAGCGACACCGCCCCCGCTGAGAGCAGCCCGCCCATGCCGAACGCGACGTTCCTGGTCGTGGCCATCAAGGCGTAGAGCCTGTCCCGGTCCCCGCCTTGCGCGAGGACCGAGATGTAGCTGCCCGAGGCGGGATAGTAGGCGCGGTCACCGACCGCGACCACAGCGGCGACGGCCACCAGGGCGGCGAACCCGTCCACGAGCGGGTACGCCGCGAAGCCCGCCGCGCGCAGCACGTACGTGGCCATGAGCACGCGCCGCGCGTCGAACCGGTCGATCAACACGCCGGCCACCGGGTTCGCCGCCATTCCCACCAGAGCGGCGACGGTCACGCCCATGCCGACCGTTGTCAGCGGCAACCCGGTTACCTGACGGATGAACAGCAGCGTGAGCGGGACGTAGAGGCCGTTGCCCAGTGCGTCGACGAACATCCCGACGAGGAACGGACGGGCGCCTGAGACGCGGGTGGTGGAGGTGACGGACATGGCAAGGAGTCTCGTCGGGGCGACGGCCTGAGCGGATCGGCCAGGAGTCCCCGATCCTCTGCATCCATGGACCTAGGCCCTCCACACCTTCGCTGTGGAGGCAGGCGCACACCATGACGGCGGGGCCCGGCTCGGTGGCTCAGCGCGGGAAGACGATGGTCTTGTGGCCGTCGAGGAGGACACGCTGCTCGGCGTGCCAGCGGACGGCCCTGGCCAGCGCCACGCACTCCACGTCGCGCCCGATGGCGGCGAGGTCGTCGGGTGAGTGGCTGTGGTTGACGCGGGCCACCTCCTGCTCGATGATCGGCCCCTCGTCCAGGTGCGAGGTGACGTAGTGCGCGGTCGCGCCGATCAGCTTCACGCCCCGGGCGTGCGCCTGGTGGTACGGCTTGGCGCCCTTGAACGACGGCAGGAACGAGTGGTGGATGTTGATGGCCTTGCCCGCCAGCTTGGCGCAGAGGTCCTCCGACAGCACCTGCATGTAGCGGGCCAGCACCACGAGGTCCACCTGGTAGTGCTCGACCAGGGCCAGCACCTCGGCCTCCTGCCGGGGCTTGGTCTCCGGCGTGATCGGCAGGTGGTGGTAGTCGATGCCGTACGACTGGGTGAGCGGGCGCAGGTCGGGGTGGTTGGAGACGACGGCGACGACCTCGATGTCCAGGGTCTTCTTGCGAACCCGGTAGAGCAGGTCGTTCAGGCAATGGTCGAACTTGCTCACCATGATGAGCACCCGCGGCTTCCTGGCCATGTCGCGCAGCTCGAACTCCATGCCGAACTCGGGCGTCAACGTGGCGAAGGCGGCGCGGAGCTCGTCCTCGACCAGCGGCGAGGTGAACTGGACGCGCATGAAGAAGCGGCGCGCGGCCTGGTCGCCGAACTGCTGGCTCTCGGTGATGTTGCAGCCCTGCCCGACGAGCAGCCCGGAGACGGCGGCCACCACCCCTGGCCGGTCGGGGCACGACAGGGTCAGGACGTACTCGGCTGGGCTCATGTCATTACTTTCGCGGACGTGGAATGGTAGGCGCGGTCGCTGCCGACCCGGGCAGGTTACAACCCACCGGCCGGATCCACCCGGCCCTTCGGCACACGTGCTTCCGGGACACGTGCCTTCGGGACCCGGGGCTCGCCGCGCACGTCTCCCGAGCGTACCCGCCGCCCTGACCCCGGCCTTCCGCCCTGTCCCGGAGCCCCGGCCGTCCACCGGTCCGTCCCGGACCCGAACCCGGTAGGCCACCCCATGGTCTGGAGCGGTGCGTGCACGTACGGCACCTGCCTGCTGCCGGCCCTGTGCGGATGCTTCGGCGTGCCGGCGCGTTCGGCACGCGGGCCGCGGTCAGGGTCGCCGTGTGGGCGACAGCGTGCGCCAGGACACCAGGGCGGCGATGGCCGAGGCCGCCCCGGCCATGGTGGCGACCAGCCCCGGAGCCACGACTTCGCCCACCGCGCCTGCGGCTGCGGCGGACAGGCCCTGCAGCGTCATCGTTCCGGTCAGCAGCAGGCCGAACGCCTGACCGCGCTGTGTCCCGGGGACCGCGTCGAGAAACCTGCGGGCCAGTGCCAGCTGGTAGGCGACGCCGAAACCGGACACTGTCATGAGGATGGCGGCGTATCCCGGCGCGGGTCGCAGCGCGAACCCCAGCAGCGGCAGTCCGAGCGCGAGCGCGAGGGGGCCGGCCAGCCGCTCCCGGCCCGCGGGGCGCACCAGGCGGCCGACGATCAGGTTGCCGGCGAACATCCCGGCGGCGACCGCCGCGAACAGCGGACCGGCCGCGTCAGGCGCGCCGGCCTGCTCGGCGTACGGGACCAGCACGCCCTCGGCGCCGACCATCAGCGCCGGTGCCAGCCATTGCGCCAGCAGCAGCGCCCGGACCGCGGGCCGGCGCAGCAGCGCCCGGTTCACCCGCCAGGTCTCGCTGATGCCGGCCGAACCGCCGGTGCGGCGGCGCGGGTGGTCGGCCAGGCGCAGTCGCAGCAGGCCTGCCGAGGCCAGGCAGGTCGCCGCGGTGATCCAGAGCGCGCCCGGCGCGCCGACAGCGGCGATCAACACGCCGCCGGAGGCGAAGCCGAGCACCTGCGTGCCGCCGGCCGCCATGGAGAGCACGGCACGGCCGAGCACGTAGCGGTCGCCGTCCATCAGGTCGGGCAGAAGGGCGGTGCGCGAAGCGGAGGCGACGGCGCTGGGCAAGCCGGTGACGAACACGAGCGCCAGCATGGCCGGTACCGGCAGGAGACCGGCGGCGAGCACGGCGCTGACCGCGGCGCGCAGCACGTCGTAGCCGATCATGACGGTGCGCGGGGGCCAGCGGTCGGCGAGAGCCAGCAGCGTGCCGCCCAGGGCATAGGGCAGGAAGCCGGCCGCATACGCCAGCGCCGACATCAGCGGCGACCCGGTTGCCGCGTAGACGGTCACGGACAGTGCGAGCATCCGCACCGTCTCGCCGGCCAGGAAGAGCGTGTAGCTGCCGAACAGCACGCGGAACTGGCCCACAGCGAACACCTCGCGGTAGGTGGCCGGGCGTGGCGCGACGGGCGCGGTGGTCATGGCCGACAGCATCACGGCGGCCCGGCCACGGTGACTATGCTTTCGCGTGGAGGCGAAACATGCTGGCCATCGAGGTGGGACCCGTCGACGTGGCGCGTACCCGCTACGCGATCTCGCCGCTGGGCGAGGCGATGCAGGCGCTGCGCGTCGCAGCCGGCGTGCAGGCCGCCGGCCCGCTCCGGCCGTGGGCCGAGCGCATCGCGCCCCGGTACGAGCGGCTGCGCCGGCAGGTGCCCGCGGTCGGGGCGCTGACGGCGCTGTTCCGCCGCGGCGGCTACAACGCCGACTTCATCCATCCACCGCCGTCGGGCTCCGGTGGCGACTTCGCCGCCGAGCTGGCCGTCGTGCGTGCCACGCCGCTGCGCCGCGCACGCCTGGAGCTGGCCCGCAACCTGGCGGGACTGCGGACGCCGCCACGCTACGTGCAGCGCCTCCTCGACGCGCCGGACGTGGTCACCCGGCTCGCCGATGCGCTGGAGGCGAGCTGGCAGGCGCTGGTCGAGCCGGACTGGCCGCGGCTGCGGGCGGTGCTGGAGCGTGACCTGGTCCGCCGCGCCGGGCACCTGGCGATGTACGGCTGGGCGGCGGCGCTGTCCGATCTCGACCCGCGAGTGGGCTGGCGCTCCGAGGGGCAGGCCGGGACGATCGAGGTGCGCACGGGCTCGCGTACCGAGTGGGACCGGCACCGGCCGGCCGGCAAGGGCCTGCTGCTGATGCCGACGGTGTTCGGCACTCTGATCAGCTACGTCGAGCCGCCGTGGCCCTACGCACTGGTCTATCCCGCCCGGGGCATCGCGGACCTGCTCGGCCCTGCGGCGCGTGCACCGGGCGGTGAGGCCCTGAGCCGGCTGGTCGGCCCGCGCCGCGCTGACGTGCTGCGCGCGCTGGACGTGCCCGCGACGACGACGCAGCTGGTCGCCCAGCTCGGCCTGAGCCTGGGCGCCGTCGGCGGCCATCTGGCGGTGCTGCGCGACGCCGGCCTGGTCACCCGCACCCGCGCCGGCCGGGCCGTCCGCTACGAGCACACACCGCTGGGCGCGGCCCTGGCGAACAGCTGAACGCCACCGGGCGGCCCACCTGGCCGCCCGGGACTGACACCTCGTGGCGGCAGGGCGCCACCGAAAGGCCCCACTGACCCGCGCTTTCCAGCAAAATAGGATGTCATCCAGCACCAAGCCGATCTTGGGTATCTATCCGGCGATGCCATGCGGCGGGCCGGCGGGACGGAGGCGCGGTCACCCTTGGACTACGTCGTACTGGTCGCGGTCGCCTGCCTGTTCGCGCTCGTGACCGGCATGAACGACGGGGGTGCGCTCCTCGCGACCGGCCTCAAGCTGCCGACCGTACGGCCCGCCACCGGCATCCTCACCCTCGTGGTCATGGTGGCGTTGGTGCCCTTGGTGACCTACGCGGTGGCGCAGACGTTCGTGCACCGGCTGGCCACGTTCGACGGGCCGGGCGGGCGGACCGCGATGACGGTCGCCGTGCTCTCCGCCCTCACCGTCGTCACCGTGCTGAGCGCGAGAGGGCGTCCGACGAGCCTCACCCTGGCCATCGTCGGCGGCCTGACCGGGGCCGGGATCGGCTGGGGACTGCCGGTCTCCGGCAGTGCGGTCGCGATGGTGCTGGCCTTCGGCATCGCGGCGCCGTTCGTCGGCGGGTTCGTGGCGTGCGGGGTGACGCTGCTGCTGGTCCGGTGGACCACCGCGCGCGGGCTGTGGCGCTGGCACTGGGCGGGGTTCCTCCTGCAGACCGTCGCCTACGCCGCCAACGACGGTCAGAAGATGCTCGCCGTCTTCATGATCGCGCTGGGCTTCTCGGGCGCCCCGCTGCCGTACACGACGCTGGTCGCGTTCCTGTTCGGGCTCGGCGCCCTGTACGGCCTGCCCAAGGCGGGCCGCACGCTCGGCCAGGAGATCATCGCCTCCCGCCCGCTGCACGGGGTGGCGGCGGAGCTGGCCTCGGGCACGGCGGTGATCTGCTGCGCGGTGCTCGGCATGCCCGTGAGCATGACCCAGACCGTGGCCGGCGGCCTGATCGGCGCCGGTGTGGCCCAGGGCGGAGGGCGCGTCCGCTGGTACGCCGCCGTCAAGATCGTCGTGGCCTGGCTGCTGACTCTTCCGGCGAGCGCCCTCCTGGCGGGCGTCGTGGCCTACATCCTGTCCTCGACATGACCCCGGTGAACCCCTGAGGGGCATAACCCTGACGAGCTTTGATGCGGCGTGAGCCGTGGAAGGAGCGTGATGAGGCGACTTCGGCGCATCCGCGATCTCATGACCGGCCGGATGGACAGCGCGTTGACCGAGGCACTGCTCGGCCAGCTCGAAGCGACCAAGCAGGGTGCCTGGCTGGCCATGGCCATGATCGGCGGCGAGGTGGGCCGGACCGGTGCGCACGAGCAGATGCGGACGATCGAGCACCTCGGCGACGAGGAGCGCCGCCGCCTCGTCGAGGAGCTGAGGAGCGCCCTGGTCACCCCGATCGACCGGGAGGACCTGTTCCGGCTCTCGCGCTCCATCGACGACGTGCTCGACTCGCTGCGCGACTTCGTACGGGAGTCGCACCTGTACCGCGTGCCGGACCAGATCCGCTTCAGCCCCCTGCTCGACCAGGTGATCGCCGGGATCGACGCCCTGGAGAACGCGGTGCGCGACCTCGCCTCCCGCCCCTCGGCCGTGGTGCACGACGCTCTGGAGGCCAAGAAGACGGGCGGACAGATCCGGCGGATGTACCAGTACGAGATCTCCCGCATCTTCTCGGGCGAGCTCACCGCGGAGTCCATGAAGCAACGGGAGCTCGTGCGACGCCTGGAGATCGTCGGCATGGCCATCGGCGACGCCGCCGACGCCATCGCGGACGGCGCCATGAAGCGCTGACAGCTGAAGGTGCCCGGTCCGTGAGGGCGCCGGCCGGGGCGGGCCCGCCCCGGTGACCCGTACGGGTTCAGAAGGACACGGTGAGGCCGCCGGAGGCCACCATGAGATCGCCGGTGTACTCCTTGGCCGCCGCCTCCAGCGCCGGCTCCGGCCGGGTGCCCGGCCACAGGTGGGTGAGCACCAGCCGGCCCGCCCCCGCCCGCGACGCCGTACGGCCCGCGTCCAGGGCGCTCGACAGGTACGGGGCGTCCTCGTCCGGCACCCGTTCCGGATAGGTGGCTTCGGCCAGCAGCAGGTCGGCGTCCCGCGCCAGCTCGGTCAGCTCGGCGGCGGGACCCGTGTCGCCGGTGTAGGCCAGCGTCCGGCCGCCCGCGGTGAGTCGCAGCCCGGCGTTGGGGAGGTGGTGGGGCAGCGACCAGGTGTCCACCCGGAAGGGCCCGAGCTCCACCGCCGTCCCCGGCGCCAGCTCGTACAGCACGTGGCTGGAGGCCAGCATGCGCGGGTTGTCCAGGGCGAGCACGGCGTCGAGCGCGCCGGGCGGCGCGTGGACGGGAAGCGCGGCCGGTGGGGCGTCGCCCAGGGCGCGGGCCCGCAGCAGCGGGTTGAGGTCGGAGCAGTGGTCGGGATGACCGTGGCTGACCAGCACCGCGTCGACGTCCTCGGCCGCCACCGACACCAGCAGTCTGGGCAGGGTCGCGTAACCTGGGTCGATCAGCACCCTGAAGCCGTCATGCTCCACCAGGTAGCCGCTGCACGCCTGGCCCGCCGCCGGCCACGCCCCACATCCGCCCAGCACGGTAAGCCTCACACACGCCCCCCGAACGGCCACCAACCGGGCCGAATCAGCCTCTTACGGGCTTATCCTCGCGTACCTCCGACCGGCTGGGCCACTCGATTGCTCAGGCATCCGGCCATTTCGTGAGAAGCCGCCCGCGCGAGGTCGCCCGTGACGGGAGGGGTCAGGTTTCGCCCAGCTCGGTGAGGGTCGTGTGCAGCAGGCCGCGCAGCAGCGCGCCGCCCGCCTTCTCGTGCTCCGCCTCCACCGGCAGCCCTTCCGCCACCCGGGCCTGGTAGATGTCGCGTTCCAGCTCGTCGGTGTACGGCTGCGCGGTCATGCCGACCACGACCACCACCCGGTTGCCGCCCGGGGTCAGGACGGCCGCGGCGTGGGTGCGCAGGCACGTCTCCTCCAGCCCGCCGTACCAGCCGCACTTGACCGCCGCCTCCGGCGCCGCGAGCGCCTCCCGGGCGCCGAACGTCTGCTCGCCGCCCACCAGGCGCATCCACTCCAGGATCGCGCCCGCGACCGGCTCGCCCGCCAGGGCGGCCTGGGCCAGCTCCGCGTACGCGGCGGCGACCTCGGCGGCCGACACCTCCACGGACCCGAACCGCGACGGATCCCCGTTCGGCGGCGCCCAGCGGACACCGGTGCGGCGGTGGATCGCGTCCAGGACGGCGCGCGGGCCGACGGACAGCCACAGGGCGAGGGTGTCGGAGTTGGAGGAGACGACCACGGCCGGCTCGGCGTGGCGGCGCCAGCGCTCGTGGTCGCCGACCAGCCCGGCCGCCGCCCACGCGTACAGCGGTTTCAGCAGGGACGCGCAGCGCAGCCGGTCCGGGCCCGCGGTGAGGGCCACGGAGCGGGGAGGCGGCCCGCCGTAGCCGCGTCTGATGCCGGCGGCCTGCGCGCCGGCGCCCGGCTGGAGTTCACGGAGCAGCTCGTCGAAGCCCACGCGTCCCACCGTAGTCCTATCCGGCATGGTCCTGAGCGGGTCAGAGGCCGAGCCGCGCCCCCAGACGGCCGTCTACCCACAGCTGGTCCCCACGGTCACGGGGCCGACGCGCGTTGCTCGTCCGTCCTGGCCTCCGCCGTACGGCCGAGCGAGCGCAGCGCCACCGCCCGATTGGCGTACAGGTCCGGTTGGGGGTCGAGGGTGATCGCCCGAGACAGGTCGTCCACCGCCCCCTCGACGTCCCCCTCCGCGAACCGCAGCACCCCCCGGTTCCCCCACGCCGCCGCGAGCCCCGGCGCCGCGGCGACGGCGGCGTCCAGCGTCGCGCGCGCCTCCCCCAGCAGCCCCGCGGCCGTCTCCAGTTGCCCGCGCACCACCAGCAGGTGCACGTCGCCGGGGGCCATTGCCAGCCCGGCGTGTACGTCCGCCCACGCCTCCTCGTCGCGTTCGAGGGCGGCCAGCAGCCCCGCCCGGTTGATGTACGCGTCCAGGTAGCCGGGGTCGAGCTCCAGCACGTGACCCAGGTCGGCCAGGGCGCCGTCCGTGTCGTCGCGGGCGATCCGCAGCTCGGCGCGGTTGTAGTACGCCTCGGGCATCGGCGGCCCGGCCCGGATGGCGCTCTCGTAGTCGGCCATCGCCTCGTCCGGGAAGCCGAGTCTGGCCAGCAGGTTGCCCCGGTCCAGGTAGTGGTCGGGGAAGCCCGGGTCGAGGGCGACGGCGGCGGTGTAGTCGTCCAGCGCCTCCTTGGTACGGCCGAGCGTCGCGAGCAGGCGGCCCCGGTTGGCGTGCAGCACCATGCGGTGCAGCGGGTGCCGCTCCCCCAGCTCGCCGGCCAGCTCCATGGCCGACTCCACCAGTGCGAGCGCCGCCTCGGGCCGTCCCTCCCGCAGCTCCACGAGCGCCAGCCCGTTGCGGTCGAAGCCGAGCTTGAAGGCCCGCTCGAACGGGTCGGGCAGCAGCGTGGAGATGGCGATGGCCTGGTTGACCCACTCCCGGGCCCGGGCGAGGTCGCGCCGCTGCGGGTCGGGGTCGCGGGCGTCGAGCATCGCCAGCCCGTACGCGCAGGCGGCGTGGACCGCCGGATCCTGGCTGCACCTGCGCGCCCACGCCCACACCTCGCGCGCCTCATCGGTGCGGCCGAGCCCACCCAGCGCGGTCGCGGTGCGCTGCGCGAAGCGCCACCACAGGTCGATGCCCGGCTCGGCCGTCTCCAGCCCGCGCCGGCCGGCCTCGACCACGGCATGCAGGAACCCCTCGTGCACGCACCGGTCCACCAGGTCCCACAGCGCACCGGGGTCGCGCGGGGCGCCGGCGGGTTCGGGGCCGCCTTCGTACACGACAATGGCGAGAACGTCGGGCGGGATGCGGCGCGTCATGACGTCGAGCAGCTCGGCGTCCGTCGGGTCGGTCTCGGCGCCGTTGCACACCATCAGCGTGCGCCCCGGGGGCACGGCGTCGCGGACGAACTCCGTGAGCCCGTTGGCCAGCCGCAGCGTGCGGCGGGGCGCGGGCACGAGGATGCGCTCGTCGTCGGGCAGGCTCGCGTCGATCGTCGCGCGTCCGGCCGGGACCACGTCACGCAGGCCCGGGGCCACCGCCCTGATCTCGATGTCGTGGGCGGCGACCAGCTCCGGGGAACGTTCCACCACCCCCGGTACGAGGTGGTGGAGCAGAGCGGAGGCGACGGTGTACGGACCGTGGTGCCGGCGGTGTCCGTCGATCATCGGCATCAACAGCCGTGCGGCCCCCGGCTCGACAGGCGGATCACTCGGTACCCGCTGATGGGAAACTCCCCCGGTCACCCCTTGTGGATGACGCTCGATGTTCCCGTGAGCCGCGCGGAGCCCGGTTTGTGGACGATGATGCGCTTCATGGTGTCTTACCCCTCCATTGGGACTAACACCCCATTATTCGGACACAGCGCCGAATATCAAGTTTTAGGACGCATAAGTTAGCTAGTAATAGCTAATTAGCGTGTTTATTCGATGATTGACAGATGGTCAGCCGGGCCGAAACCAGCATGCCTTTGTCACCTTTCCGTTCTGCTCGGCCTCCTCGATCAATGCGCACAGGCAACGTCCCGCCAGCGTGACGGACTGACAGCAGCCGGGGCCGGGCAGGTTGCGGGCGCGGACGATGACCGTCGCCCGCTGGATCAGCCGATCGAGGCTCGGCTGGCCGCTGCCCTTGATCTGGTGGACCTGCAGCCGGCACGCCGCCCCCGCGACGGGCGGCCCCTGCGGCACGGACGCCTCCCCCGGCTGACCCGGCTCCTCCCGTTTGACCTTGAGGTCGGCCAGCCTCTTCGAGGCCCGGCGGGACACGGCGAGCAGCTGTACGCGCGGCGGCGCGCCGTCCGCCGGCTCGTCCACCGGCGGTGGCGCCGCAGGAAGGGGCGTCATGGGAGGGGACGCCCCAGCACGCGGGGACGCTGTCGTGCGCGACGGTACGGCCAGGAGCATCGCCGCGCCCATGAGCCCACCACCGAGGATCATGCTCCAGTCCACCGGCTCGTGGAACCAGATCACCGCGATGGCCGCCACCCACAGCGGCTGCGACGACATGAGGACCGCGCTGGGCACGGCCGCCACGTGCGCCTGGCCGTACGAGCGGGCGAGGAACCCCAGAGCGCACGACACCACCGCCAGATGGGCGAGCACCCCCCAGTCAGGAAGGCTCACCGGGAGGCTCAGTCCGTCACGCACGGCGTAGGCGCCTGCCATGAGCCCGATGGTGCCCAACTGGATGACGGTCAGGGCGTAGGCGTTGAAGCCCTCGCGGGTGCGCGAGAAGTGCGCCAGGAGGAGCGTGTGCCCCGCGTACAGGGCCGCGGCGGTGAGCGTCACGCTGAGCGCCGGCAGCGAGATCGGCTGGTCGCCGACGCCGCGCAGCAGCGTGAACACCGTCATGCCCGCCAGCGCCAGCGCGACCCCCGCCCACACCCGCCCCGGCATCCTCGTCCTGAACAGCAGCAGCGCCAGGATGGGCGTGAGGACCACGCTGCACCCGACGGCGAACCCCGACACGGCCGAGGGCAGGCTGTCGAGCGCGAACGCCTGCCCCACCTGGCCCACCCCGAACATGACGCCCAGGACGAGCCCGTTTCCCCAGGTGCGCCACGACAGCCCCCGCAGCGCGCCCGGGCGCAGGGCCAGGAGCGTCAGTGCTGCGATCGTGTAACGCTCGGCCAGCAGATCCTCTACCGGCATCCGGAGAATGAGATCCTTCATCAGCGGGAACGCCGACCCCCATGCGGCGCTGACGAACAACAGAAGCACGGCTCCCAGGAGGGGTCGGGGAGCGGCCACGCCTGTCATGGCGGAAGCATCTCACTACGAAACGCAGCCGCGGATGTACTCGCAGCAGCCGGGGATACTCCTCTACCACCGGGAGTGAAGAGGCTCACCCGGGGGTTCGTACATCCATATCCGCAGGAGTGATCGAATCATCCTTTTCTCCCGTCACGCCTTGCCCACAGGACTCCCAGGGGGACGGTGCGAGGCGGGGATCAGGCGTCGAGGACGGCGGCGGGCACGAGCCGCTTCTCGCCGTACACCACGATGAGGTCGCCGACGCGGGAGCGGGAGATCTCGCGCCACCCGTGCCGCGCGTACAGCGCGAGGGCGGCCTCCTGCCGCAGCGTGGTGTCGCCTCGGACGCTGTGGAAGCCCAGCTCGACCGCCCGCTTCTCCAGGGCGGTGAGCATCGCGGCACCGTAGCCGCGTCGCTGGAGCTCCGGGTGGACGCGCAGCCGGCAGATCTCGGCCTTGCCGGAGTCGATGGGCCGCAGCCCGCCCATGGCGACGACCCGGCCGCCCGTCTCGCCCACCAGGAAGTCACCGCCGCACACCAGGTAGAGCTCCTGGATACGGGGGAAGTCGTCGTCGTAGTACACCCCGTCACCGGGGAACAGGCCGACCTGGGCCAGGCAGATCTGGTGCAGTGCGAGGATCGTGTCCAGGTCGGACCAGCGGTAACGACGGATCTTCAGGTTCATGCACCGGCCTTTCCTTCGCCCGCGACCGGCTCGGGGCGCAACTGTTCGCGGTAGGCGGCCAGACCCGGATGGTCGCGGTCGCGCAGCATGACCGCCTGCTCGAAGGCGAGCGCCGGGCGCATGATGAAGTCGGTGCGGTACTCCGGGCCGAGCAGGCGCAGGGCCTCGGTGCCGACCTCCAGCGCCTCGGTGACGTCGCCCTCGATCAGGCGGCACTGCGCCCGGTCGAGCCTGATCAGCGTCTGGTCGAGGATGTGGTCCTGGTACTTGTCGAGGGCCTGCTCCAGCACCACCTCGGCCTCCAGCGTCTGGCCGAGCTTGGTGAGGACGTCGCCCTGGTAGAAGTAGAGCTGACGCTCGGTGTAGCCGAACGCCATGTCCTCGCGTTCGTCGCCCTTGATGAGGCTGAAGGCGTTGCGGGCCCGCGCCAGCGCGCGCTTGGCCTGGTCGACGATCTCCTTCTTGCTGTCGGTGCCCGACAGCATGGCCAGCGCGCGGGCCTCCACGACCGGGGCCATGGCCTGCGCGGCGCACGGCGTGGCACCGGCCAGGTCACGGCTCTTCTTGGCCAGGTTGAGCGCCTCGCGGGCGTCGCCGTAGTAGAGCGGGACGAGCGACTCGCGGGCCGTCACCCAGGCGCGCAGCGCGCGGTCGCCGGTCTCGTCGGCGGCGATGCGGCCGGTGCGGAAGAACGAGCGCGCCAGGCGGTGGTCACCCAGGTTGATCATGATCATGCCGCTCAGCCCGGCCAGTTGCGCGACCATGCGGCACAGGCGCTCCTGAAGGTCGATCGGCTGGCGATGGTTCATGGCGTTGCGGACCGCGCCCAGCTCCAGCACCACGTCGCACAGCAGGCGCAGCGGGGCGGTGGTGGTGTACTGCCGGCCGAAGGCCTGCGTGACCTCTTCCCACTGGTCGAGCATGGCCGGCGAGACCGTGGCGCAGACGAGCGTCTCGTCCATGCGGCGCCTGATGCCGTCGATGGCGCCGAGCACCGGCCCCTCGGGCTTCATGGAGGGCTTGTCGCCGAGCAGGTGGAGCAGGGCGCGGCGGAGGATGTTCTCGTCCTCCTGGCCGTCATGCGGCGGCTCCTCCTCACCGGACGGACCGGGCCGCTGTTCACGCGCCTCCACCGAGGCCGGGACGCGCTCCGAGACGTCGAAGGCGGGCCCACCGGGCGCCCGGTGGCCGTGGCCGCAGATGCAGGGGCCGTCGTAGCCGAGGGCCGAGGGCTCGACGCGGTAGACGGTGCACAGGTAGTGGAGGTACTCGGGGCCGGGGCGTTTCAGGCCGCTCTCGTACGCCGACAGGAGGGTCTCGCCGATGCCCGGCGGCGGCTTGGCGTCGCACTCGAACAGGGCGCGCACCTGCTCGATGACGTCGGCGAGGGCGATACCGTGCGACAGACGATGGCTCTTGATCTTCGTCGTGCCGAACAACGGCTCGCAGGCTTCATGGATCTCCTCGGCGATCTGGGCAGGTGTGCGGCCGGCGGCGAGACCCCTGGCTCTGGTCCGCCGCGCTATCTCCGTTTCCCTGTGCTGCCTGCCGGACATCCCGGCCCCTCTCACACACGTCCCGAACGATCCACGACCGACGACTCAGCGTAGTCTCTGTGTTGCACTCCGCCTACCGAAGACTATGAACCATTGTGGACGGGAAGAAAACGTCCTCTTGAAGCTTACGGTTAAGGATCGTCCTCCGGCGGACTGTTTCTTACAACCCACGAGGGAATAGCGACTCCCTGTGATCGGGATGTGCTCGTTGCGTAACGCGCCGACTTGAGTCATCTTTGGCCCACCAGCAACAAAGCGAGGGAGGGACGAAAGGTGGGGGACGACGATTTCGAGCACCTTGAGCGTCTGGTAGCGGAGCTCGGCGCTCGCGGTTTGCTCGCACGAGTGGTCCGCACCCAGACCGGCCGGCTGTTCGTCCGGGTGATCAACCCGAACGCGACCAGCCTGTCCGAGAACGTCACCTGTCGGCCGACGGCGGTCTCCGAGTTGCCGGACTGGTGGTACTGCTGGTCCTGGGGAGAGCGGATGCACGCGGCGGACGACCCGGCTGGTGCCGCGACGAAGGTCGCTCGGGTGCTCGCCGCGGTGGGCGAATGACACAGGCGGTGACCCGCGTGGAGCGCAGCCGCCGCGGTTCACCGCATCCATCGCGGCTTCACGGAGCCGGCGGGGCGGCCGGTGCGGAGGTCTCCCGTTCGCGGGAGCCTTGGCCGTCCCGCCGGTTCCACTGTTTACACACCGACTCCCTCCGGGTCACACCGGAGGGTGTCCGGAAGGTCCGCCTTCCGGAGAAACGGCACGGGACCTGCTTCCGGGTGCTCGTCCCTGCCGGGCCGTCCGTCACCGGAGCGTCAGGCCTCGCCCTCCGCGGCCCCGGGCCCGACGACCCCGTCTTCCCCGGCGTGATGTGACGGCGGCCGGTTCGGTCGGCGGTATCTTGTGGATCGAAATCGGTCCAATCCGCCGGCCGAACCGCTTCTCGAAAGGGGATCCTCCCAGTGTTCCTGGCGACCCCAGCGCCATCGCCCTCTCCCTCACCGGAGTCGGTGATCCCCAGCTTCAGTGACATGAGCCAGCAGGTCGCCTCGGTCTGCAAGGGTGACACGGTCATCTGCTCCACGCTGGCCGGGCTGTTCAAGGGAGCTGTGTGGGCGCCGCTGGTGGCCAGCGCGATCACGATCGTGCTGATCCTCATCCTGGCGTTCGTCATCCGCAACGTCGCGCACCGTCTCATCACCCGCGTGGTCACCCGGGCGGCGACCGGCGGCTCGCTCATGACCAAGTTCCGCCGGAACGGCGTCGGCTCGGAGAGCATCGACGTCCTGCTCCACGAGCGGCGCAAGCAGCGGGCCGAGACCATGGGCTCGGTGCTGAAGCACGTCGCCTCGATCGTCATCCTCGGCACGGCCGTCCTCACCGTGCTCGACCGGCTGACCATCCCGATCGCGCCGCTGCTGACCAGCGTCGGCATCCTCGGCGTGGCGATCGGCTTCGGCGCGCAGGAGCTGGTCAAGGACTTCATCGCCGGCATGTTCATGCTGCTGGAGGACCAGTACGGCGTGGGTGACGTGATCGACGCGGGCGCCGCGGTCGGCACGGTCGAGGCGGTCACGCTGCGCATCACGCGGCTGCGCGACGCCGACGGCCGGGTCTGGTACGTGCGCAACGGCACGATCACCCGGGTCGGCAACGAGTCGCAGGGCTGGTCGCGGTCCTACGTGGACGTCCCGGTGGGCTACGACAGCGACGTGGCGGCGGTGCGCGACGTGCTGGAGCGGATCGCCAAGGAGATGTGGGACGACCCCGAGTTCCGCGAGACGGTGATCGTGGAGCGGCCGGACGTGTTCGGCGTGGAGCAGCTGTCCGACAGCACGCTCGTCTTCCGCATCTCGGCCAAGACGCTGCCCTCCAGGCAGGCGCAGGTCGCCCGCGAGATGCGGCTCAAGGTCAAGAACGCGTTGGACACCGCCGGCATCGCACTGGTGCCCGCCGCGTAGGCTTGCACCGTGACTGAGACCTCCTTCTACGACGCCGTCGGGGGCGAGGAGACCTTCCGACGGCTGGTGCATCGCTTCTACGAGGGGGTGGCCCAGGACCCGCTGCTCCGTCCCCTCTACCCCGAAGAGGATCTGACGGGTGCGGAGGAGCGGTTGCGGGGGTTCCTGATCCAGTACTGGGGCGGCCCCAACACCTACAGCCAGGAGCGCGGTCATCCGCGCCTGCGCATGCGGCACGTGCCGTTCGTGATCGGCGAGGCCGAGCGCGACGCCTGGCTCAAGCACATGCGCGACGGCGTCGACTCGCTGGAGCTTCCGGAGGAGCAGGAGAAGCGCCTCTGGGACTACCTGGTTTACGCGGCGCACAGCTTGGTGAACTCGCCCACATAACGGGCATGACCGCCCCATGACTATCCCTTGGTGGCGTGACGCGGTCGTCTACGAGATCTATGTACGCAGCTTCGCCGACGCCTCGGGTGACGGCGTCGGCGACCTCGCCGGCATCCGGGAGCGTCTGCCGTACCTCCGGCGCCTGGGCGTCGACGCCATCTGGCTGACGCCTTTCTACCCCTCCCCCATGGCCGACGGCGGCTACGACGTGGCCGACTACCGGGGCGTCGATCCCCTGTTCGGGTCACTGGCGGACTTCGAGGCGCTGGTGACCGACGCGCACGAGCACGGGTTGCGGGTGCTCGTCGACATCGTGCCCAACCACAGCTCCTCGCGGCACCCGTGGTTCCAGGCGGCGCTGCGCGGCGAGCGGCGCGACCGCTACGTCTTCCGTGACCGGCCGAACAACTGGCAGTCCACCTTCGGCGGGCCGGCGTGGACCCGGGTGGCCGACGGGCAGTGGTATCTCCATCTGTTCGCCCCGGAGCAGCCCGACTTCAACTGGCGCGAGCCGGAGGTCCACGAGGAGTTCCTGGACATCCTGCGGTTCTGGCTGGACCGGGGCGTCGACGGGTTCCGCATCGACGTGGCGATGGGGCTGTACAAGGCGGAGGGACTGCCGGACCTGCCGGGCGTGGATGACCAGTCGTTCACGTCGCGCTCGCCGGTGTGGGGGCAGCCGGAGGTGCACGGCGTGTACCGGTCGTGGCGCAAGCTGCTCGACGGCTACCCGGGCGAGCGCATGGCCGTGGGCGAGGTGTGGACGGACGACCCGGAGGATCTGGCGCGCTATGTCCGGCCGGACGAGCTGCACCAGAGCTTCAACTTCGCGTGGCTCCAGGCTCCGTGGTCGGCGACGGCGTTCCGGAAGGTGATCGACGACACGCTGGCGACCGTGCCGTTCGCCACCTGGGTGCTGTCCAACCACGATGTCGTACGGCACCGCACCCGCTACGAGACCGCCGACCCCGGAACCGGACTCCCCAGGGCGAAAGCGGCATTGCTTGCCATGCTGGCGCTTCCCGGGTCGGCATATCTCTACCAGGGGGAGGAACTTGGACTCCCCGAGGTGAAGGATCTTCCCCCGGAGGCGCGGCAGGACCCGGTCTTCTTCCAGTCGGAGGGGAAGCTTCCCGGGCGCGACGGCTGCCGGGTGCCGCTGCCGTGGACGGTGACGGAACCGTCCCACGGGTTCTCTCCGGGCGAGACGCGGCCGTGGCTGCCGCAACCGGCGGAGTTCGGGGCGCTGAGCGTGGAGGCGCAGGCCGGCGACCCGGCCTCGACCCTGGAGTTCTACCGGGCCGCGCTGGTCTGCCGCCGGGAGCTGGTGGAGGAGATGCCGCACACTATCCAGTGGCTGGACTCCCCGGAGGACGCGCTGTTCTTCGGCCGGGGGCCGCTGGTGTGCGTGCTCAACTGCGGCACGGAGGCCGTACGGCTGCCGCCGCACGAGCGCGTCCTGCTGTCCAGCGGCTCCCTGGCGGGCGACGCCCTTCCTCCGGACACGGCGGCCTGGCTGCTGAGCACACCCGTCACCTGACCCCGGCTCCTACGTGGGGGCAGGCCAAGTCCGCGATCTTCGCCACACTCCTGGATCGGATGGGCGAGGCCGGTCGGTCTAGCGTGCGGCGGTCAGCCATCGGCTGACGGCGGCCATCGCCGTCCCCTCGCTGTCGGCGTCGATGCGGGCGGCGAGGTCGGCGATCGTGACCTGGCGCAGGGCGTCCGCCCAGGCGTCCTCGGCCGCGGCCATGGCGCGGGCGATCGCGCACGGTCGCTCGCATCGCTCGGCCGGGAGGGCGAGGGGGCCTCGCTGCCGGATCTCGGTGCACCGGTAGGCGGGCTCGCCGCCGTCGATCGCCCGCACCACCTCCAGCACCGAAATCTGGGCGGCGGGCCGAGTCAGCTCGTATCCGCCTACCTGACCGGCCGTGGAGTGCACGATGCCGGCGCGCGAGAGCGCCTGCAGGTGCTTGGCCAGGTAGGCGGGAGGGGTGCCGTGCAGTTCGGCGAGCCGGGCCGCGGGGACGGGTTCGCGGCTCTGGCTGAGGGTGACGCAGCTGTGCAGCGCCCACTCCACCCCGTTGGACAGCTTCATGATGGCCATCCTATCCAACTCGGACATCTTTTGTCGGAGTTGTGATAGAACCCAGATAGAAACTGTCTTAGATCATTGGAGTGTTCATGACGTTGATCGGTTCGCCACCTGACAGGCAGACGCTCGGGATGGCAGGACTGGCGATGTTCGTGGCGGCGGCCAACCTGCGGCCGGCGATCGCCGCGGTCTCGCCGCTGGTGGACCGCATCCGCGCCGACCTGGATCTGACCGCGACCGGGGTGGCCCTGCTGACGACCGTTCCCACGTTGGCCATGGGGTTGTGCGCGCCGCTGGCCGCCATGGCGGGCCGCCGGTTGGGGCTCCATCGCGGGGTGCTGCTTGGCCTGATCGTCATCACCGTGGCCACCGCCGCCCGCCTCGTCGGCGGATCCACCTGGCTGCAACTGAGCTGCGCGGCGGTCGTCGGGGCCGGGATCGCCATCGCCCAGACGCTGCTGCCCGCCGTCGTCAAGAGCCGCTTCGCCGACCGGGCGGGCCTGGCCACCGGCGTCTACACCGCGGGGCTCGGCACGGGTGGCGCCGTCGCGGCCGGAGTCAGCGCCCCGCTGGCCGGCTTCCTCGACTCCTGGCCCGGGGCGCTGGCCTCGTGGTCGGTGCTCGCATTGGCCGGGGTGGTGGCGTGGACGGCGTCCCGGCGCTCCCTGGCCCTGGACCGGACGGCCGCCCCCGCGGGCCCGCTCACCACAGGGCTGCCCTGGCGTAGCGCTGTGGCCTGGCGGGTGACCGCGCTGTCGGCGGCCAACTCCGCCCTGTACTACTGCGAGCTGGCCTGGGTCGTACCCCTGCTCCAGGAGAACGGGCTCGGCACCGGGGCCGGGGCGCTGCTCACCGTGATGATCTGCATCCAGGTGGTGGCGATGCTGGCCGTACCGGCATTGCTCGGCGAACGGCGCGACCTGCGCGTGGGGCTCGCGCTGACGGCCGCGCTGACCGCGCTCGGCTTCACCGGCCTGGCCCTCGCGCCCGCTACGGTGACCTGGCTGTGGATCCTCGCCCTGGGCGTCGGGCACGGCGGCCTGTTCACCCTGGTCCTGACGGTGCCGGTAGCGGTCAGCCGCGACTCCGCCGAGGCGGGCAGGATCAGCGCGATGGCGTTTTTCGTCGGGTACGGCTGCGCGGCACTGGCTCCCATGCTCGTGGGCATCCTGCGCGACGCCATGGCCGATTTCCGCCTCGCCTTCGTCCTCCTGGCCGCGACGGCCGCACTGACCATCGTGCCTACCATGCGGCTGCGGAAGGCGGCGCATTCATGACGGGGCTCGACCCTGCCGCCGCTATGGCAGCCCGCGCTGATCGGAGACCCCCGAGCGACTCGATGCCCCTTTCTCTCGTACGTGCTCCGTCCCCCGACGTGACTTCGGCCCTCACGTGACCCCGGCCCTTACGTGACTTCGGTCCTTACGTGACCTCGGCGGGCGGGGCGTGCGCGCCGCGTTCCCCTCGGACCGGGATGACCGGCACCGAGAGCAGCGCGCACACCAGCCCCGCCGCGAACCCCGCCCAGTAGCCCGCCCCTGTGATGAGCAGGCCGGCCAGCGGGGTCACGGCCAGCGCGACGACGTTCTGGATGGTGTTGTGGGTGCCCAGCACCCGCCCGGCCGCGCCGGGCCCGGCGAGCTCACCGGCCGCGAGGTACGCCAGCCCGTTGCCCGCCACCGTGATCACCGCGGCCAGCGCCAGCATCACCGGGCCGGGCCAGGACCCGGTGAAGGTGCCCGCGAGCAGCAGGACGAGCACGGCCAGGCTGCCGAACGTCAGCAGGCGCAGCGGCGCCATCCGCAGGCCCGTCCGATCGGACCAGCGGCCCACCGCGATGCGCACCGCCGCGCCGCCGATCGCGGCCACGCCGAACAGCCGCCCCGCCTGCACGCCGTCCCAGCCGTACACGTGGACGAGGCACGCCACGCCGTACGTGCTGACCACGATCTGCGGCACCGCCTGCAGCGCGCTTGTCGCGTGGACCCGCCAGAGGGCGGGCTGCCGGTACGGCGAGCCGGCCGGCGCGGGACCCGAGCCGGGGCCGTCGCGCGGCGGCTCGGCCAGGAACAGGGCGGCCAGCACGGCGGCCAGCAGGCTCACGGCGGCGCACACCGCCAGCACGCCCGGGATGCCGTGCGCGCGCGACACGGGCGGCAGCACGAAGGCCGCGACGGCCATGCCGAGCGTGTAGGACACCTGCCGCAGGCCCATGGCGACGCCGCGCTCCGGCGGGCGGAACCAGCGCAGCACGATCCGGCCGCCGCCCACCATCGCGGCCGACCCGGCGGCGCCCGCCAGCGCCAGCAGGCCGACGACCGCCCAGAGTCCGGTGACGAGCGTGACGGCCGCGAAGAACACCGCCGCCAGTCCCACGCCCAGGCCGAGCACGAGCCGCTCGCCGTGCCGGTCGGCCAGCACACCCCATGGGACGAGGGCGAACAGCACGCCGATGCCCGGCGCGTTCGCCACGATGCCGGCCAGCGGCAGGGGCAGCTCGAAGAAGCGTTGCAGATCCGGCATGACGAGGGGGAGCCCGAACAGGCCCAGGGTGACGCTGGCATGCGCGTTGACACCGAGGGCGAGCATCACCCAGCGCCTCAGGTCCCGCCTCGGAGGGGACACGCCGCTAGGAGGGGATCTTGAAGCGTTCGAGGTAGGCGACCTCCTGCGGCGTCAGCCTGCGGGGCGCGCCGGCCTCGACGTCGTAACCCACGACCACCGAGGACGCGGTCACGAACAGCTCGTCGTCGTCACGGATCTCGTACGCCAGCGTGAACCGCACCGGCTTGATCTCCGTCACCCACGTCTCCACCCGCACCGGCTCGGCCCTGAACGACAACGGCCGCCGGTAGTCGATCTCGTGCCGGGCGATGACCAGCCCCTTGAACGGCGCATCGCCTGCCCGGTACGGGTCGATGTGGAACATGGCGAGCCGGGCGTCCTCCAGGTAGTCGAAGAACCGGACGTTGTTCACGTGCCCGAGCGAGTCGATGTCCGCGAACCGCACCATGCGGGGGAAGACGTGCCGCCGGGTCAGGGTTTCGAGCGATTCGTGCACCACGCCCGCCACCGTACCCGCCCCCACGCGGCCCTTCTCACCCGGCCCGACCGGCGGCACGACCGGGGGCACGGCCGGGAGGCCGGCAGCCATTGGTGTCCAGGGTCGAACGGCTGGAGGTTGCTCTGGTCGAAGCGGATGAGCTGGGACAGCGCCGGGTGATGACTCTGCCGGCGACGGTGCAGCGAACACGGGTACACGGGTACACGGGCGCGGGGTCGAGCACCGAGCTCTGGACAGTCCGCGGGCGGCTGGGGAGACGGCTTTCACCCGCCACGGCCTCGTCTTACCCGGCTGGGATTTGAGCCTCAGGCAAACACGGCAGGACCGTGCATGTCGTGCAGCGGGTGTACGACATGCACGGCCTGGGATGTGCCGCGAGCCCTGGTGCGACGAGCCGTGAGGCACGAGCCCTGAGCCTGAGGCCGCGAGCCCTGAGCCGTGAGGCCGCGAGCGGTTGGCCCTGGATCCTGGGCCGTGACCGACGAGCTCTGAGCGACGAGTCGTGAGACATGAGGCTCGGGCTCACGGCCCGGGCAGTGAGCCCGAGCCGTGGATGTCGGGATCAGTCGCGGTGGAGCTTGCGGTAGGTCACCCGGTGCGGGCGGGCCGCGTCGGCGCCCAGCCGCTCGATCTTGTTCTTCTCGTAGTCGGCGAAGTTGCCCTCGAACCAGAACCAGTTGGAGCCCTCTTCCCACGCCAGGATGTGCGTGGCGATGCGGTCGAGGAACCACCGGTCGTGCGAGGTGATGACCGCGCAGCCCGGGAATTCGAGCAGCGCGTTCTCCAGCGACGACAGGGTCTCGGTGTCGAGGTCGTTGGTGGGCTCGTCGAGGAGCAGGACGTTGCCGCCCTGCTTGAGGGTGAGCGCCAGGTTGAGCCGGTTGCGCTCGCCGCCCGACAGGACGCCGGCCTTCTTCTGCTGGTCGGGGCCCTTGAACCCGAACGCGGCGATGTAGGCGCGCGACGGCATCTCGACGTTGCCGACCTTGATGTGGTCGAGCCCGTCGGAGACGACCTCCCAGACGTTCTTGTTGGGGTCGATGCCGCCCCGGCTCTGGTCGGCGTAGGAGATCTTGACCGTGTCACCCACGACGATCGAGCCGTTGTCGGGCGTCTCGCTACCGGTGATCATGCGGAACAGCGTGGTCTTTCCGACGCCGTTGGGGCCGATGACGCCGACGATGCCGTTGCGCGGCAGGTCGAACGAGAGCTTCTCCATGAGCAGCCGGTCCTCGAAGCCCTTGGTGAGGTCCTCGGCCCTGATCACGGTGGTGCCCAGGCGCGGGCCCGGCGGGATCTGGATCTCGTCGAAGTCGAGCTTGCGGTGCTTGTCGGCCTCGGCCGCCATCTCCTCGTAGCGCTGGAGACGGGCCTTGGACTTGGTCTGGCGGGCCTTGGGGTTGGAGCGGACCCACTCCAGCTCGTCCTCAAGGCGCTTCTTGCGCTTGACGTCCTTCTGACCCTCGACTTTGAGCCGCTGCGCCTTGGCCTCCAGGTAGGTGGAGTAGTTGCCCTCGTAGGCGTAGGCGCGGCCACGGTCGAGCTCGAGGATCCAGCCGGCCACGTTGTCGAGGAAGTAGCGGTCGTGGGTGACGGACAGCACGGTGCCGGCGTACTTCTCCAGGTGCTGCTCCAGCCACTGCACACTCTCGGCGTCGAGGTGGTTGGTGGGCTCGTCGAGCAGCAGCAAGTCGGGGGCCTCCAGCAGCAGCTTGCACAGCGCGACACGACGGCGCTCACCACCGGACAGCGTGGTCACGTCGGCGTCGGGCGGCGGGCAGCGCAGCGCGTCCATCGCCTGCTCGAGCTGGCTGTCGAGGTCCCACGCGTTGCGGTGCTCCAGCTGCTCCTGCAGCTTGCCCATCTCGTCCAGCAGCTCGTCGCTGTAGTCGGTGGCCATCTGCTCGGCGATCGCGTTGTAGCGGTCGAGCATGGCCATCGTCTCGGCGACGCCCTCCTGAACGTTGCCGAGGACGGTCTTCTCCTCGTTCAGCGGGGGCTCCTGCTGGAGCATGCCGACCGTGAAGCCCGGCATGAGCCGCGCGTCACCGTTGGACGGCTGCTCCAGGCCGGCCATCATCCGGAGCAGCGTCGACTTACCGGTGCCGTTCGGGCCCAGGACACCGATCTTGGCTCCGGGCAGGAACGACAGCGTGACGTCGTCAAGGACAACCTTGTCGCCGTGCGCCTTGCGCACGCGCTGCAGCGTGTAGATGTACTCCGGCATGACATCTAGCTTAGGGGCTCTCGACCGGGCTTCCGCCGGTCGGGGACCGAAGGCGGCCCGAAGAGCGGCAGGGGTACGGGGTTGTGGCGTCGGCGCCCGCCGGGCGCCCCTGCGATGCGTGCCCTCAGCGCCCCGCTGGGGACGGAGCCTGAGTCGTGCGCACGCGCCAGGATGGCCGCCGGGCGACGCAATGTCTGCGGCAGGCCGTGAGCAACGAACGGTGCCACGCACCCGCGCGTGAACACGAAGGCGGCACGATCCGCTCACGCTTTCACGCGGCGGTCTCGTCCCAGCTCAAGGGATGTCGCTGAGCGACGGAGGTGCCGGAGACGCTGATGACTCCACGTCCGCAGGTGAATGCGTAGCCCCTGACTGATCCAACGGCTGTTCCGGCGCTTTGCCCGGATCGACGGGCTGGGAGGGTTCGGGGGTTGGGGGCTGTTCGGAGGGAGGCGGCGGGGCCTGGGTCGCTGCAGGAGGAGGGGCGTGAACCTGTGGAGGTTCTACCGATGGCGGGGGCTCTGCGTTTGGTGATGGCTCCCGGATCGGTGACACCTTTGGGAGGAATGGGGGTGGTGGCTCAGGCGTCTGACGAGGATCCAGGCGCAGCGAGGGTCCCTGGTTCAGTCTGGAATCGGGAGTCGAGGGATTCGGGAACAGTGACGGATTCTGGACCAGTGAACGATTCGGGATCAATGGACCGTCCTGGGCCGATGGACGGTCCTGGGCCGATGGACGGTCCTGGGCCGATGGACCGTCCTGGGCCGATGGACCGTCCTGGGCCGATGGACCGTCCTGGGCCGATGGACCGTCCTGGGCCAGAGAGCGGTCCTGGGAGGCCAGAGAACGATCCTGGGTCATCGAGGGATCTGGGATCACCACGGGACTCAGTATCGCGTTGGGATCCGGAATCGCGGTGCGATTGGGAATCGCGCTGGGGTCGGGGGTCTGTGTGGAATGGGGAATCCATGGCGATCGGGGGATCTCTGGGGGATCTGGGATCGCTGCGGGATCAGAAATCCCTGTGGGATCGGGAAGCCCTGCCGGATGGGAGATCGCTGCCGGTTGGGAGATCGCTGTGGGATTCGGGACCTCTGAAGGGTCTTCGATCCCCTTCAAAGGGAGTGACGGATTCGGGGCCCGTCCGGGCGCAGCGCCGCCAGGGTCCGGTGCAGCATCGGCAATCGGTGGAGCCGGTGGTATCGGTGAAGCGTTCGCCGTTGAAGCCTCTGAGATCGCTGAAGCTGCTGTGAGCGGTGAAGGGCTGGGAATCGGCGGCGCTTCTGAGGCGGCGAAAGGGCTCGGGGCGCGGGAAGGGTCTTCGAGAGTGGAGTCGATGGACGCCTCAAGGGGGGAACCGGTCGGCGTTGGTGCCGATGAGGCGTCGTGCAGGTGAGTGGGCTGGATGACCGGAAGGCAGATGCGGTCCCGGCCGAGCTCCTTGGCGCGGTAGAGGGCCAGGTCGGCGGCGGCCAGGAGCTCTATGAGGTCGTCACCGTGCAGGGTCATGATGGCCACCCCCACCGAGATCGTCACGGTGATCATGGCATCGTCAGCGGCGACCGCCATGTGGCTGATGCGGTTGCGGAGGCGTTCGGCCACCTGGCGCGCCTCGTGGACGTCGGCACCGGGCAGCAGGACCACGAACTCCTCACCGCCGAAGCGGCCCACCACGTCGTACTCGCGCAACTGGCTCCGCAGCGTGGCCGCGACCGCCGCCAGGACCTGGTCGCCGACGAGGTGACCGTGCCGGTCGTTGACCCGTTTGAAATGGTCGATGTCGACGATGAGCAGTGCCAGCGTCTCGCCGGTGCGCCGGGCGCGGACGATCTCGGTGTCGGCCTCGCGCTGCCACGCCGCCGCGTTGAGCAGGCCGGTTTTGGGGTCGGTGCGAGCGGCCGCCTGGAGCTGGGCGTGCAGGAGGCTGCGTTGCAGCAGTACGACCGGTGGCAGCGCGAGAATGAGCAGGCCGAGATTGAGACCGGCCGAGATGGCCACGCTGACGCCGAGGCACAGCTCCACGACGTCGAGCAGGGCGCTCTCCTTGTCCCACAGGACCTCGCGCCACGGCACCTCGGGGTCGGCCATGTGTGCGGCCAGGGCGATGAGGGCCGTGTTGAGCAGGGCGAACACGACGGCCGCGGCCACCGCCAAGCCGATCGGCTCGATGGCGCCCCGCGTCAGCGCCGCCGGATCGGGCACCAGCCGGTGAAACGCCATCGAGGCGGCGCACCCCGCCAATCCGATGGCGGCCGAGCTGAACACGCGACGATGCAGCACCGTGGCCCGGACCCGCCATTGCAGGAGAATCTGCAACACGATGGGCGCGAGCAGGGCATAGAGGGACGGCAGCAGCAGCGCCACCGGCAACCACCAGGCCGACAGCAGGTCGCGGGAGACGCCGGCGGGCATGCCGAGACGTCTGGTCGCCTCGATGCACGCCGCGCCGCACGCCATGAGCGCGACGAATGCCATGACGTCCGACCACCGAATCGGGGTGGACGCCG
Organism: Nonomuraea sp. NPDC050733; assembly: GCF_040654215.1. Lineage (NCBI taxonomy): Bacteria > Bacillati > Actinomycetota > Actinomycetes > Streptosporangiales > Streptosporangiaceae > Nonomuraea > Nonomuraea sp. NPDC050733. The sequence goes on from NZ_JBFAHO010000007.1 coordinate 99,877, forward strand.
CCAGCAGGACGATCGCGACGAAGTCGAGAGCCACGATCCCGACGAGATAGACCACGAGGGGACGCCGCTGCCCTAGCAGCGGCCAGCGGCCGACCAGGGTGGACACTCCGTCGCGAGGCGTGATCGGGGTGTGACGAGGGGCCGCCATCACGTCTCCTCCCTGACTAACGATATGTAACACAATAGTTGCGGAGTGTGCGTTGTGCGATCGGAACCGATACGTTGGGCGGCGGGACCACCTAGGTCATCGTGGTCTGTAAGGGAGATTCCGGCTCACTCCACGAGCCGGGAGACGATGGAAAGGAGCAGCCATGGCGCGAGGTGTGACCTGGTCTTGATGCGACGTCCGGCCCGGGGTCTCCCACTCCATCCCGGATCACCCGGATGATTTGCCCGCCCCGGGGACTTCACGGAGCTCACCGTCCTCACGGACTTCCTCGTCCTCACAGTCTTCACTCCGCTCGGTAGCCCCTCCCCCTCCACTCCCTCTTGGTCTGCCTTCCTGGTTTGGCCTTCTGCCTTGGCTTTTCTGCGGTTGGCTTTTCGTGGCCGACGACTCGCCCTTGCCCCCTCCGAGCCCGATTGCATTCTCCCTGGGCCGGCGTTGCTCCCCCTCTGGGCATCGCGGTGCCACCCCTCCGCGTCCGCGTTGCTCCCCCTCCAGGTATTGGGTTGTTACCACTCAGGGTCAGCGTGTTCGCCCTCGGGTATCGCGTTGCCACCGCTCTGGGCCCGCGTTTTTCGCCCCTCCTGGCCTGTGTTCTCCCCCGGGGCCGGCGTTCTTCCGCCGGGCTTTGGCTGTGCCCTTTCCATGCCTCGCGTCGTGCTCCAGGCCTCGCGTCGTTTCCCTTCAGATTGCGCGTTGGCCCCCTTCGGGCTTCTCGTTCTGCTTCTTCTCGTGTCTGCCTTCGGCTTTCTTCTCCCTGTTCGAACTTCTTGTCCCTGTTCGGGTGCCGCCCCGTCGTGAGGTCGGCCGGGGTGTGTCGAGTGGTTCTGGGTGTTCAGGGCTTTCTTGCGCGGGGCCCTTGCCTGACGTACCGGCCCGAGGCCCGTGGGAGTGGGTGTCGGGCCGGTTGTGCGTGGGAGTGCGGCGGTGTCAGGCCGCGATGGGCTCCTTGGTGGGCCACTCGGCGTCTTCCGACTCGTGCTCGTTGTCGTCCTCACCGAGGATGCGGATCACGGTGCCGTCGGTACGGGCCGGGCGTCCCTTTGAGCGGGATGGCTTGGAGGGCGCCTTGCCGGAGGACGGAGAGGCCGGGCCTGGCGAGGTTTTGGGGCGCTGGACATTGGAGGCGGCGGTGTCGTCGGCATGTGGAGTGTCCGCCCCGTCTCCGGTGCCGGATGCCTTTCCCATGGGGTCAGGGTGATGGGACGCTGCCGGGTCGGTGGCGTGAGGGGGCTCGCCGGCGCGGGTGGCGGGAGCGAGGTCCCCTTGGATGGAGGCGTAGGCGGGCTCGCCTGCGTCGTCCGCCGGGGCAGGGGGAAGCGGGGTGAGGGCGGGAGGTTCCGGAAGAGACGGGTGGGCGTGATCGGTCCTGCCCGCCATGCCTGTCCCCACGCTCCTGCCCGCGTCCATGTCCATGCCCGTGCCCGCGCTCCTGCCAGCGCTCATGCCCGTGCCCGCGCTCATGCCCATGGCCCAGTCCTGGGTTTCCGCGTCCAGGCGGTCGCGCATCTCCTTGCTCACTGTGGCAGCGCCGCCGCCACGCTCCGGCTTGACGAAGGCGCCGGTGCCCCAGCGCAGGTCATGGCCCACCGCGCTCGCCTCGATCTCGGGCATGAAGCGGCGGTCGCCCTCCGGGCCGAACTCGCGGATGCGGAGCTTGCCGGACACCACCACGGGCTGCCCGATCTTGATGGACTGCGCCACGTTGTCGCCGAGGGACCGCCAGCAGCGCACCGCGAAGCAGACCCTCTCGCCGTCGGTCCACTGGCCGGTCTTCCTGTCGAAGTAGCGGTGCGACGTCAGGACCCGGAGTGAGGTGACCTTCGCCCCGTCCTCGAAGGTGTACTGACGGGGCTCTGCTGCGACGTTTCCGGTGAGCGTGATGTAGATGTCGTTCATCCCATTGCCTCCCATGTCAGCGGGCGGGGTGCCCGCGACCTGGGATCACGGTGCCGGAAGGGGTGGAGGGGCCGGGGGGCCGAATGGTGTTCTGTGGATTTGGGGGTGGAGGGGCGGGGCGGTTGTGGAAAACGTCGTGGCGCTCGCCGGTTGCTGCGCACTCATTGGCGCCCGTCGCATTCGACCGTCGCCTTGGGTTGTTGTTGCGCGCTCATCGCCTGTCGCCCCAGGTGACTCCCTGCCAGCAGAGGTCCGTACGAAACCGCGACGCCGTACCGGACCGCGACAGGGCCGTTGGGTCGGCGCGAACGGGCGAATGCGAGTGTGCGGGTTAGCCGGCGAGGGTGCGCATGGCCGTGTAGAAGGTGTGGTGGCGGCCGAGTTCGCGTTCGACCGGCTCCACCACCATGGTCTCCGCCACCGCCGCGACCCGTCGCCGCATCTCCCGTTCCAGCCGTTCGCGTTCCTTCGACGCTCCCAGCTCGACGAAGTTGCGTGCGGCGATGCCCGACAGTGCCCCGAGGCCCAGGACCGAGGCCATCATCAGCCCCACCCATGGCAGCGCGGCCGTGTCACCCAGCAGCTGGAAGCCGAGCGGCGACTGGCCAGGCAGGAACAGCCCCGTCACCAGCCAGCCCAGTCCGAGCACGAACCCTGCCACCAGCAGGTACTGCCAGATCTTCAGCAGCCACCACCAGCCCGGCACATGGTCGAGCCGGGGCGCCACCTCCGAGAGCTCCTCCGTGAGGGCCTGCGGGAGCTGCTTGAGGCGCGAGCGGGCGGCGTGGTGCAGGGACGACCGCCACACCGGCTGCATGTCGCCGGACAACCCGTCGGCGAGGGCCTGCACCGCGTTCACCACCTCCGCGGTCTGGGCGCTGACCGTGCCGGTGGTGATGCCGCGGATCTCGTCCCCGACGTCCTGCAACCGCAGCGCCTTGACCGGGTCGGGCCGCAGCTTGGAGATCCAGCGCGGGTACGGCCAGCCGACCCAGCTCATGGAGCGTTCGGCGTAGACGTTCTCCATGGCCTCGCCCACCGCCGGGACGCCCACGGCGTCGCACAGCGCGTCGGTGAGGCCGAGCCTGCGGGCGTCGTCCACGGCCGACGGGGCGGACAGGGACTCTCCCACCGGCATGGAGGTGCTGATCCGCTGTTCGAGCCGATGGAGGTCGGCTTCCAGCTTCTGGATCGCGGCCCGGCGCCGGGAGACGGCTCCCGCGACGACGGTCTTGAGACTGTCCACGCCACGTCCGGTGGTCGCCGAGGTGGGGACGACGGTCGGGTGCTCGACGCCTTCGCGGCGCAGCAGGTCGTTGAGGTCGATGACGAGCTCGGCGAGCTCGGCGGCGCTCAGCTTGTCGGCCTGGTTGAGCGCGAACACGGTCACCGCCTCGTGCCCCGCCAGCTCGGTCACGTAGCGGCGGTGCGTGGAGGCGTCGGCGTACTTCTGCGGGTCCAGCACCCACACCACCAGATCGGCCCGGCCGATGAGCCGGTCCGCCTCGTTGTCGGTGAGGGCCCTGATCGAGTCATGGTCGGGCAGGTCGAGCAGGATCAGCCCGTGGAGCTGAGTCTCGCCCCGGTCGAGGGCGCTGGCGCGGGCGAACCGGTGCCGTTCCTGGATCTGCAGCCAGTCGAGCAGCGGCGCGGCGCCCTCCAGCCCCCACACGCAGGCGTGGGTGCGCGCCGTGGTGGGCCGCCGCACGCCCGTGGGTGACAGCTCCAGCCCCGAGATGGCGTTGAACAGCGACGACTTGCCGCTGCCCGTGCCTCCGGCCAGCGCGACGACAGTGTGCTCCGACGACAGCTTGAGCCGCTCGCCGGCCCGCTTGAGCAGCGTGCTCGCCTCGGCCAGCAGCTTGGGCTCCAGCCGTCCCGGCCCGAGCTCCACGAGCTTGGTGAGCGCAGTGAGCCGCGGCGCCAGGCCGGGCCTGGTGGTCATGGTGGTCATCGCGCGACCTCAAGGTTGTACGTGGCCTGGTAGAGCCGTGTCGCGATGGACTCGTCCGGGATCCCGGCCGAGTCGAGCGCCTGCACGTAACGCATGGACTCCTCGTCGAACAGCATGCCGATCCTGGCGCGCAGGTCGCTGAGCGCCTTCGCCCCGATGCCGCGCAGCGACTCGGCGCCCAGCAGGGCGTTGACCAGCCGGTGCGGCACACCCGTGGTCGCGCCGCTGAACATCGCCACCATGAAGATCAACGACAGCGAGTCGGCGTCGAACGACACCACCTTCGACACCGAGCGCTTGGCCACTCCGTCGGTGCGCACGAGCTCGGTGACGTGCTCCTGCCAGGCGGCGATGGCGCGGGCCGCGTGCCGTACGAGATTGTCGGAGGGCCGGTCGAGATCGGCGGCGAGCTTCGCGCCGAGCGGCGAGCGCTGGCGCCATCGGGCCGCCACCTCGTCGGCGGCGCGGGTGGCGGCGGCGACGATCACCGACTCCAGGCCGGCGCGCAGCGCCGCCCTGAACGCCAGCACCCGCTCGGGGGCCTGCCGGGCCGTGCGGCCGCGCCTGCGCAGTTGCAGCGTGCGCATGAGGTCGCCCGAGCCCGCGAAGTCCTGCCACCGCGCGAGCACCTCGCCGTGGATGAGCGAGCCGCCGCGGAAGGCCCGGTCGATGTCGGACAGGGCGTTGCGGTACGCGGCGTCCACGTCGGAGCGCAGCTCGCCCCGGAACGCCACCTGCGTCTCCATGTGCTTGGCCAGCGCGGGTACGCGGGTGCGGAAGCTGTTGAGCACGCCGTCCAGGGTCTCCCGCACGGCCTGCGCCCGGCGCTCCTCGTCGACCGACAGCTCGGCCAGCCACAGACGCAGGTCGGTGACCTCGCTGTCGGGCAGCCGGCCGTCGACCACCTTGGACTCACCGATGACGAACCGGTCGATCTCCCCCAGGCCGTACTCGGTCAGCATGCGGGCGAAGTGCTTGAGCACCACCTCGCGCGCCTTCGGCTGGACCCGCGACAGGACGATGGCCAGGCGGGCGCCGCGCTCCTTGGCCATGCGCAGGAGGTTCCAGGCGGGGGCATCGGCGTAGCGGGCGGCGGTGGTGACGAAGACCCACAGGTCGGCGGCGTCGAGCATGCGCTGCGCGATCTCGTGGTGCTTCTCGACGACCGAGTCGATGTCGGGGGTGTCGAGCAGCGCCACGCCCTGAGGCAGCTTCTCGGTGGGGACGACGACGAGGCTGTCGGGGCCGGACTCGGCCGTGGGCTTGTCGATGCGCCGCAGGCCGCCGAGCAGCTCTCCCTCGGCGAACCACCTCTGGTCCTCCGGGTGGCAGGCCAGCACGGGTACGCCGGTGGTGGGGCGGCGGACGCCGGTGCGGGAGACGTTCTTCTCGGCCAGGGAGTTGACCAGCGTGGACTTGCCTGCGCCGGTCGAGCCGGCGACCACGATGAGGGCGGGCGCGGTGTTGGTGCGCACCCTGGGCAGCACGTAGTCCTGGAGCTGGGCCAGGAGGTCGGCGCGGGCCTGCCTGGCCTCGTCGGCGCCCGGCAGGTCGAGACCGAAGCGCAGGTCGGCGACACTGACGCGGAGGGTGTCGAGGGCGGAGGTGAGCGCGGCGACGGTCTCCGGGGGAAGGGCCTGCGCCCCCGTCCCAGCCTTGGCCAGAGGCTCCGGCTCAGCCTCCGGCTCGGTCTCTGGCTTTGTCTCCGGGTCCGCGTCCAGGTCCGGGTCTGTCGCCGGCTGCCGAGGGCTCTCGGTCTCGGGCTCCGTCTGAGCGGTCTCGGGCTCGGGCCCCGGCTGCGTGTCGGCCTCGGCGTCGGTCTGGGGCTCAGGCTCGGCGTCGAACTCGGTCGAGGACTCAGGCTCCGTCGAGGGCGCTGGCTCAGTGTCGGCCTCGGGGGCTGCCTGCGCGGCCGAGGCCCGGGAGGCCGGGGGGCGGAAGGCAGCGGGTTGGAAGAGCGAGGGCCGGGAGGGCGGCTCTTCGGAGTCGGGCTCCGGTTCCGTTGCGAACACGGCTTCCGGCTCGGGCTCGGATTCCGTTGCGAGCTGGGGGTCCGGTTCCGGTACGGGTTCCGTTTCCGCCTCTGGTGAGGGGTCCTCCTCCGGCTGCGTGGCCGGTGAGGCGGCGCCGGGGTCGACGGCGTCCTCGTCCGTGATGGCGCGGAAGCTCAACGTCTGCTCCCCTGGCGACTCCTGGCGCCCGTCATCCATGGCCGTGTTCACGGCAAGCGCTCCGCTCGAACCATCTCGACCTCCTGGCCGACGCTCACGACATCGCCGACGACGACGATCGCCGGCGGCCGTATCCCGGCCGCGGACACGCGGTCGGCCACGGTGGAAAGTGGAGCGATAACCGCCCGCTGGGTCGGAAGGGTACCGTCCTGCACCACCATTACGGGAGTCTCCGGTGAGCGTCCGTCTCGCAGGAGGGCCTCGGCCACCTTGGCGAGCCGCTCCACGGCCATCAGCAGGACCAATGTGCCCTGCGAGCGGGCCATGGCGGGCCAGTCGACGGTCGAAGCGGGATCGTCGGGCGCCACGTGCACGGACACGACGTGGAACTCCTGGCTGACGCCCCGATGGGTCACGGGGACCCCGGCCGAGGCGGGCACGGCGACGGCGCTGGTGATGCCGGGCACGACCACCACGGGAATCCCGGCGCGGGCGCAGGCGAGCATCTCCTCACCGCCGCGACCGAACACGAACGGGTCTCCGCCCTTGAGCCGCACCACGAACTTGCCCTGCCGGGCGCGGTCCACGAGCAGCTCGTTGATCTTCTCCTGGGGCAGCGACCTGCCGTACGGGACCTTGGCGGCGTCGATCAGCTCGACGTCCGGCGCGAGCTCGTCGAGCAGGGCGCGGGGCGCGAGGCGGTCGGCGACCACGACGTCCGCCTGGGCCAGGAGCTGCCGGCCACGCACGGTGATGAGCCCGGGGTCGCCGGGCCCGCCGCCGACGAGCGCCACGCCGACGGGCTTGGTGCGGCTGCGCCGGGCGTCCACGGTGCCGTCGCGCAGGGCGCCCACCACGGCGTCCCTGATGCCGGCGGCCCTGCGCGGGTCGCCGCCCGCGGTGACGGCCACGGTGATCTCGTCCACGCGCCCGGAGGCGGGGGTCCAGGCGGCGGTGGCGTCCTTGTCGTCGGCGCGTACGCACCAGATGTGCTTGGCCTCGGCCTCGGCGGCGACCGCCGTGTTGACGGACCGCTGGTCGGTGCAGGCCTGGACGAGCCAGGCGCCGTCGCAGTCGCCCACCTCGTACGGCCGGGCGTGCCAGGTGACACGGCCAGCGGCGATGAGGTCGTCGAGGGCGGGGGTGACACCGGGCGACACCAGGGTGACCACCGCGCCCGCCTCCAGCAGCGCGGGAACCCGGCGCTGGGCGACGTGGCCGCCGCCCACGACGAGGACCCGGCGACCGGAGAGCCGCAGGCCGAGGAGGTAGGGGCCCATGGTGGGATTCTCCCGTTCGCGAGGGTTCGGCTGTGTCAGGAGGTAAACCTACCGGGTCCGGGAGCGCCCGGTGTTTCGCCCGCGTCAACCCGTGTCATCAGGCGTCACACCGGCTTCTCGGTCACCCCTGCCGAGTCGAACGTGGCGACCTCGTGCATGGTGCGGACGGCCGCGCAGACGAGGGGATGGGCGAGCAGGGCGCCGGTGCCCTCGCCCAGCCTGAGCTCCAGGTCGACGAGGGGGCGCAGCCCCAGGGCGGCCAGGGCGGCGGTGTGGCCGGGCTCGGCCGAGAGGTGCCCGGCGACGCAGTGGTCGACGCTGGCGGGGTCGAGGGCCGCGGCGGCCAGGGCGGCGGCTCCGGCGATGACGCCGTCGAGGATCACCGGCACGCGCGCGGCGGCGCCGCCGAGGATGTAACCGGCGATGGCCGCGTGCTCGAATCCGCCCACGGCGGCGAGCACACGCAGCGCGTCGCTGGCCTCGGTGCCCGCGCGGGTGACGCCGTTGACGCGCAGGGCCTCGCGGACGATGCCGACCTTCCGCTCGTACGTGGCGTCGTCCACGCCGGTGCCGCGCCCGGTCACGTCGGCCGGGTCGGCCCCGGTGAAGGCGGCGACGAGCGCGGCGGAGGCCGTGGTGTTGGCGATGCCCATGTCTCCGGTGATCAGGCAGCGGGCCCCGCCGGCGACCAGGTCGCGGGCGACCGCGATGCCCGCCTCGATGGCCCGCGCCGCCTGGTCGACGGTCATGGCCGGCCCCTTGGACAGGTCGGCGGTGCCGTACCCGATCTTCCGCTTGACCAGCGACGGCGCGTCGGGCAGGTCGGCCGCGACGCCGACGTCCACCACGGTCACCGAGACGCCCGCCTGGGCCGCGAAGGCGTTGGCCACGCCGCCGCCGGCGAGGAAGTTGGCGACCATCTGGACGGTCACCTCCTGCGGCCAGGGCGTGACGCCGCTGGCGTGGACGCCGTGGTCGGCCGCGAAGATGGCCAGCGTCGCGGGCTCGGGCATGGGCGGCGGGCTGACGCCGGCCGCACCGGCGAGCCGTACGGCGACCTCCTCCAGTACGCCCAGCGAGCCCCGCGGCTTGGTGAGGCGGTCCTGGTGGGCGCGGGCCTCGGCGAGCGCCCGGGGGTCGGCAGGACGGATCGCGGCGAGCGTCTCTGCGAGCACGGCGAATCCTCCGTGGGGATCAGGGTCCGTGGGGATCAGGGGACGAGTTGGAGTGCTTCCTCGTAACGGTCGATGACGACGTCGGCCAGGGTGTCGCAGTCGCCGATCACCTCGGCGCAGCGGATGTCGAGGTCGGGATGGCCCGCACCGTAGGCGAGCGCCTGCGCCCACACCCGCTCCAGCACCCCGCCGGCGAACAGCAGGTAGGGCACCACGATGACGCGCTTGGCGCCGAGGCGGCGGCAGCGTTCGAGCCCGCCGGGCACGCCGGGCGGAGTGACGGAGACGAACGCCGTCTCGACGGTCATGAAGTCGTAGGCGTGGGTCTCCCAGAACAGCCGGGACACGCGGTGGATCTCGGCGTTGGCGGCCGGGTCCGTGGAGCCCTCGCCGACCAGCACGACGGCGGTGTCACCCGGCTCGACGTGGCCGGGCTGCAGGTCTGCGGCCGGAGTGTCGACGGCACGCAACTGGCGGAACCTGCCGCCGACGACCTCCAGGGGCCGCAGGCGCGGCATCTCGGTGGCGGCGTCCTTGAGCCGCTCGGCCAGCAGCGCGAGCACGCGGGGGTCGGGACCGAGGGGGCGGCCGTAGTCGTACATCAGCGTGGGGTGGCGTCGCGTCTCCGCCTCCAGCGCCTGCGGCCACTCCTCGCCGACGCGGCTGAGGCTCAGCGGCAGCGCGACCAGGCGGTGGTGGCCGCGGGCCACCAGGGAGGCGACGGACTCGCTCAACCGCGGCGTGGCGCGCTCCAGGTAGCCGCCGGAGACGTCGGCGGCGTGCTGGTCGAGCCGGCAGCGGAGCCGGTGGACGAACCTGCCGAACTCCGCGGAGTCGGCGTCATCGTTCGAGCCCTGCCCGATCAGCAGGAGCGGCGGCTTCATCGAGGGATTCTCCGGAGGTAGACAAAGACACGCGAGGATAACCGATGCGCGCCCGTGAGCGACAGGTCACTCGGTGTACGCGGGGACCGCGTGGACGACGAAGACCGGGTCGGAGGCGGCCAGGCCGTGCGAGCCGTCGGGCTGGAGGGTGAGCTTGGAGGCGAGGATCTGGGTGCCCTCGGCACGATAGCCGTGCTCGCGGAGCCGGTCGAGCACGGCGGGCACGCGTTCCAGGGTCCTGACGGCGCACACGAGCGTGCGGGGGCGGCGCGCGGCGCAGGCGACGATCACGTCGATGCCGCCTCCGCCCACGAACACGGCGTCCGGGTCCGGCAGGGGCTCCAGCGCCGGGGGCGCCTGGCCGCGGGTGAGCGCGACCTTGACGCCGTGGGCGAGCACGGAGGCGCGCAGCCGGGCGCAGGCATGCTCGTCGCGCTCCACGGCCATGACGGCCGCGCCGAGCCTGGCGCACTCGACGGCGATCTCGCCGGAGCCCGCGCCGACGTCCCACACCAGGTCGCCGAGCCGGGGGCCGAGCTTGGCCAGGATGTACGCCATGACCTCCGGGGGCAGGGGGCCGCCGAGCGGCAGCGCCCACTCGGCCGGTCCGGGCTGCGCGCCCGCCACCCATCCGGGCGGGCCGGCCCGGTGCAGCGGGTCGATGACCAGCAGCACGTCCGGGTCCTTCCAGGGGCGGGTGGTGGCCTCGCCCATGCGGCTGTGGGTGACGCGCTGGTCGGGGCCGCCGAGGTCCTCGCAGACGATGAGCGAGCGGGGAGTGGTGGGGGCCAGCTCGCGGGCGACCTCGGCGGGGCCGACGCCGGGGGTGACGAGGATCGCCACCTTGGGGTGGGCGCGGCAGGCGTTGACGACCCGGCCGAGCTGGTGCGGGCCGGCCGGGGCGACGACGAGGGCGTCCTCCCAGGGCAGCCCGGCGCAGGCGAAGGCGCGGGTGACGAGCGCGGTGGCGGGCAGCACCTCGGGCCGCAGGCCGTGGGCCCGCAGGGAGCGGACGACGCCGAAGAAGCCGGGGTCGCCCTGGGTGAGGACGACGACCGGGCCGCCGCCCTCCTGCGCGTGCCGGTCGAGGGTCTCCAGGAGCGTGCGGTCGGAGGTCTCCGGAAGCGTGCCGTCGGGGGTCTCCAGGAGCGTGCCGTCGGAAGTCTCCAGGAGCGTGCGGTCGTGGGTCTCCGGGAGCGTGCCGTCGGGCGTCTGCAGGAGCGTTTCGTCGGGCACGGCGGGCGCCGAGAGTTCGAGCCGGCCGAGCAGGGCGCCGGGGCCCACGACCAGCGTCGCCGCGTGGAGCCGCTCGACGGCCTCGGCCGACAGCTCCGATCCGTCCCAGCCGACCACCGTGATCATGGCGCCTCACCGTCCTCACCACCAAGAGTGACGGTTTCGTGGTGGTTTAACCAGATGTCGGGCTAGGGCAGGTCGGACGGGACGAGGCTGTAGACGACGAGGTCCTCGCCGCGCAGCGCGTTGCGGGCGACGCCCTCGCGGACGAAGCCGGCCTTCTCGGCCACGCGCTGGGAGGCGGGGTTGGAGACGGCGGCGCGCAGCACGAGCCGCTGGAACCGCTGCACCTCGAACAGCCACCGGGCGACGCCGAGCACGGCCTCCCCCGCGTACCCGTTGCCGCGCGCCCACGGCGCGGTCATGTAGCCGACCTCGGCCGAGCCGTTGCGCCAGTCGAGGTCCCGTAGGTCCACGCTCACGGCGAACCGGCCGTCGTCAAGCTCGACGGCGGCCCAGGCGACGCCCTCGCCCCTGATCCGCCTCTGCTCCAGGACGGCGACGAAGGCCCGGGCGTCGGCCTCGGTGTACCCGCGCGGCACGCCGGTCCTGGCCTGGGTGAGGGCGTCGGCGCCGGTGGCGGTCAGCCCGGGCACGTCCTGCTCCGACAGGGGGCGCAGCAGCAGGCGTTCGGTGCGCAGCTCGGTGGCGGGCAGGGTCTCGGCGGGGGCGCGGTCGTCCTGGCGGAGCAGGCCGAAGACGACGAGGTCGTGCGGCCCGTCGTCCTCCAGGCTGGCCGCGCGCAGCACGCCCTCCCAGGTGAAGCCCGACTTCTGGGCGACGCGGAGCGAGGCGAGGTTGTCGAGGTCGGCCGTCAGGTCGACGCGGCGCAGGTCGGTGGTGGCGAACACCCACTCGGTCAGCCCGCGCACGGCCTCGGTGGCGAAGCCGCGGCCGCGGTGGAGCGGGTGGACGCCGTAACCGACCTCGGTCGTGCCGGCGCCCCATGACGTCTTGAACAGGCTGATGGCGCCGACGATGCGGCCCTCGGCGTCGGTCATCGCCAGGTGCATGCCCTGGCCGGACTCCCGCAGCTCGTGCACGCCGGTCTCCAGCCACTGGGGGACGCCGGCGACGTGCGCGGGCGCTCCCGGCGGCAGGAACCGGGCGCCGGACTCCACGATCGACCTGATCCGCGCGGCGTCGGCCGGACCGAAGGGGCGGAGCGTGAGCCGGGGGGTGACGACCTTCACGTCGGCATCGAACACGACCGGCAGCGTACACAGCCGTGATGTTCTTTGCGATGTTTGCCCATGAAAGCCGGGGTAGGGGCGCCCAGGAGAGGAGTGAGAACCATGGATCGAGGAAGCGCCAAGCACACCCCGCGCGTCGACGAGCAGCAGAAGCACGAGAGCGAGGGGCTGGTACGCGGCGGCGGCCCGACCCACGCGGAGGAGTGGAAGGAGCCCGAGCCCATGCCCGCCACCGGCGAGGAGAGTCACGGCAAGTACCCGCCCGGCCACGAGCCCGGCACCCCTGAGGGCATCACCCAGGAGGGTGTCGAGGCCCGCAGCGACCTGGCCAGGTGGCTCAACGACAGCCATTTCCCGTCCTCCAAGGACGAGCTGGTGCGGCAGGCGCAGGACGGGCACGCGCCGGACCACATCGTCGGCCTGGTGCGGGGGCTGCCGGACCGGAGCTTCGAGAACGTCGCCCAGGTGGCCGAGGCCCTGGGACTCGGAATGGAGAGGCGGAGGTGGTGACCCGTGCGGCTCGACTTCATCCGGCCGCTGTACGAGCGCCGCGGGCCGTACGCGTCGGTCTACACGGGGGCGTTCACCGAGGGGGACCGTGAGTCCCGCTGGCACGCCGTCCGGGACCGGCTCGACGGGGCGGACCCCGACACGCTGAAGGTCGTGGAGAGCGAGGCCCTACGGCCGGGGCCGGGACAGGCGCTGTTCGCCACCCACGGCGACGTCGTCCTCGCCGAGCCGCTGGCCGAGCCGCCGCCGAGCGAGCTGGCGCTCTGGTCGCCGCTGCCGCACGTCACGCCGCTGCTCCTGGCAAGGGGCGAGAACGTGCCGCACCTGCGGGTCATCGTGGACCACGCGGGCGCCGAGGTGACGGTCTTCGGGGGCGGGTCGCCGCGTACGTCCACCGTGGAGGCGGAGGACTGGCCGTTGCAGAAGACCGCCCAGGGCGGCTGGGCGCAGCGGCGCTACGAGAACGCGGTGGAGGAGACCTGGGAGAGGAACGCCGCGGCGGTGGCGCGGGAGGTGGACGAGCAGGTGCGGCGGATCGGCGCCGAGCTCGTCCTGGTGGCCGGCGACCCGAAGTCGCGGGCCATGCTCACCGACCACCTCGGTACGAAGGCGTCGGACCGGATCGTGATGGTGGAGCACGGCAGCCGCTCCGGCCACGGGGCGTTCGAGCGGGACGTGGAGGAGGCGCTCGACGCGTGGCTGGAGGGCAGGCGCGCCGAGCTGCTCGACCGGCATCGCGAGGCGTCCGGCCCGACGGGGCTGGCCCAGGTCTTCCAGGCGCTGCGCGAGGGGCGTGTGCACGCCCTGCTGTCGCCCGGTGAGCTGCCTCGCGAGGTGTGGGTCGGCGAGGGCGGCACGCAGGTCTCCACCGACGAGGGGGAGCTTCGGGGGTGGGGCGTCGAGGAGCCGGTGCGCGAGCGCGCCGACTCGGCGCTGGCCAGGGCGGCGGCCATGACGGACGCGGAGCTGTGGTTCACCGACAAGGTGTCCGACGTCGCGGCCGTCATCAGGTACTGATCAGGACCTCCAGCGTCCTGGGGCCGTGGACGCCCTCGACGCGGTTGAGCTCGATGTCGCTCGTCGCCGAGGGGCCGCTGATCCAGGTGAGCGGGCGGGCCGGATCGAGCCGGGCGACGGCCTCGGGCACCCCGGCCACGATCTGGTCCGCCCGGACCACGCACAGGTGGTAGTCGGGGACGAGCGTCTGCGCCCTGCTCCCCTGGCCCGGCCCCGTGTCGAGCACGATGGTGCCGGTCTCGGCGACGGCTACGGCGCATCCGGTGATGACGCCGTCCGCCGTGTACGGGTCGGCCGGGGGCGCGCCCGCCTCCCGCGCGGGCGTCCACGCCTCCGGGAGCCCGTCGGGGACGACCATGCGCCGCCCCGCGACGATCCCGGCGATCGTGGCCGGGACCTCGGCCTCGGGCACGACATGGACGATCGCCCGGTAGTCGCCCACCCGCTCGGCGAACAGCGCCACCAGGTCGTCCACCGGCGCCGTCGCGCGGTAGTCCCGGGGGATCTCCACCTCCGGGGCCCCGTCGACGGCCCGCCTGATCCGGGCGAGGATCTCCTCGCGCGCGCTCCTGCTCACCCTTCTCGCTCCCACCAGTCTCTGAAGGATTCCTCCGGGATGTCCGGCAGGTCCCGGGTGTCGGTCCACGCCGACAGCGGACCCGGCAGCCGCCTGGGCACCAGCTTGCGCAGCCGGCCGGCGGCCCGCTGCACCGTGGCCAGCCGGGCCTGGTCGTTGAGCACCCACCCGGCGACGCGCATGCCGGCCCGCTCGGCCAGGCCGTGCGGCGCCTTGGCCCGCAGGTCGACGAGGACCTCGGGGATGTCGATGGCGACCGGGCACACCTCGTAGCAGGCGCCGCACAGGCTGGAGGCGTAGGGCAGCGACGCGTCGAGATCCGAGGTCATGCCGCGCAGCTGCGGGGTGAGGATGGCGCCGATGGGGCCGGGGTAGACCGACCCGTACGCGTGGCCGCCGGCGCGCTCGTAGACCGGGCAGACGTTGAGGCAGGCCGAGCAGCGGATGCAGCGCAGGGCCTGGCGGCCGACCTCGTCGGCGAGGACGTCCGTGCGGCCGTTGTCGAGGAGCACGAGGTGGAAGTCCTGCCCCTCGGCGGAGCCGGTCCACGTGCTCGTGTACGGGTTCATCCGCTCGCCGGTGGAGCTGCGCGGCAGGAGCTGGAGGAAGACCTCCAGGTCGCGCCAGGTGGGCAGCACCTTCTCGATGCCGACCACGCTGATCAGCGTCTCCGGCAGGGTCAGGCACATGCGGCCGTTGCCCTCGGACTCCAGGACGACGAGCGTGCCGGTCTCGGCGACCATGAAGTTGGCCCCCGAGATCGCCACCTTGCTGCGCAGGAAGCGCTCGCGCAGGTGGACGCGGGCGGCCTCGGCCAGCGCCGCGGGCTCGTCGGTCAGGCCGGGCGGCGCGTCGTCCATCTTGTCGAGGAAGATCTCGCGGATCTCCGCCCGGTTGCGGTGGATGGCGGGCACCAGGATGTGGCTGGGGAAGTCGTCGCCGAGCTGGACGATCAGCTCGGCCAGGTCGGTCTCGTACGCGGTGACGCCCTCGGCGGCCAGCGCCTCGTTGAGCCCGATCTCCTGCGTGGCCATGGACTTGACCTTGACCACCTCGGTCTCGCCGGTGGCCTTGACCAGGCCGGCGACGATGCGGTTGGCCTCGGCGGCGTCCCTCGCCCAGTGGACGTGGCCGCCGGCGGCGGTGACGGCCTCCTCCAGCTGGACCAGGTAGCGGTCGAGGTGGCGCAGGGTCTCGTCCTTGATCGCCTTGCCGGCGGCGCGCAGCTCCTGCCAGTCGGGCAGCTCACCGACGACGCTCGCGCGCTTGCCGCGGATGGTGTGCGTGGCCTTGCGGAGGTTGTACCGGAGCTGCGAGTTCTGCACGGCCTGCGCGGCGTTTTTCGGGAAATTTCCGGGCATGCCGAGGAAAGTGGCGCTCATGATGCTTTGCCCTCTTCGGTGGAGGCGAGGATCTCGGCCAGATGCATGACCCGGACGCCGGTCCGCTGGCGGCCGAGCATGCCGCCGATGTGCATGAGGCACGAGTTGTCGGCCGCGCAGAGCACCTCGGCGCCCGTGTCCAGGACGCTGCGCACCTTGTCGGCGCCCATCGCAGCGGAGACGGCCGGGTTCTTGACCGCGAACGTCCCGCCGAACCCGCAGCACTCCTCGGCCCCGGCCAGCGGGACGAGGTCGAGGCCGCGGACGTTGCGGAGCAGCCGGGCCGGGCGGTCGCCGAGGTGCAGGCCGCGCAGCGAGTGACACGTCGGGTGGTAGGTGACCCGGTGCGGGAAGTACGCCCCCACGTCCTCGACCTTCAGCACGTCCATCAGGAACTCGGTCAGCTCGTACACCCGGGGCGCCACCTCGGCGATGGCCGCCGCTCCCCTGCTGCCGGGCCGTACGAGCTTGGGGTACTGCTCCCGCACCATCGCGGCGCAGGAGCCCGATGGCGCGACGATCGCGTCGTACCCGGCGAAGACCTCGGTGAAGTGGCGGGCGAGCCGCACGCCCTCCTCGCGGTAACCGGTGTTGACGTGCATCTGGCCGCAGCACGTCTGGGCGGCGGGGAAGTCGACGTCGCAGCCCAGCCTGCGCAGCAGGGACACGACGGCCTTGCCGGTGCCGGGGAAGAGCGTGTCGTTCACGCACGTGATGAACAGGGCGACTCGCACCGCTCTCCTTCCGAGGACGTCCGGGACATGTCCGGAGTATGGTCAGACCACAGTATGGTCAGACCATAGCATCCCAGCATCAAGGGAGACCCGTTGACCGGCACCGGCTGGCAGCCCGTCAGGAAGACCCGCGCGTTCGAGGACGTCCTCGCGCAGGTGGAGCGCCGCATCGCCGAGGACGGGCTGACGGCGGGCGACCGGCTGCCCGCCGAGCGGCACCTCGCCGAGCAGCTCGGCGTGAGCCGGTCGTCGGTGCGTGAGGCCATGCGCGTGCTGGAGACGCTCGGCGTGGTGTCGTCGCAGGTGGGCCGGGGGCCGGACGCGGGCGCCGTGCTCGTCTCCAAGCCCGGCGCGGCGCTCACCGACCTGCTGCGCCTGCACCTCGGGCTGGCCTCGCTCGAACCGCGCGAGGTGATCGACACCCGGCTGATGATCGAGCGCTGGGCGGCGGCGCGGGCCGCCCTCACCGGCCCGGACACCTCGGTGCTCGCCGAGGCGATCGCCGGGATGGACGCGGCGGCCTCGGCCGAGGAGTTCGTGGAGCACGACACGGCCTTCCACTGCGCGCTCGCCGAGGCGTCGGGCAACCGGCTGACGGCCGCGTTCATGCGCTCGCTGCGCGACTCGCTGCGCAGGTACGCGGTCGAGGCCGTCGTCCGGCTCGGCGACACCTCGGGGCTCCAGGCCGACCACCGGCGCATCCTCCGGGCGGTGCTGGACGGCGATCCGGACGAGGCGGCCGAGGCGGTGACGGACCACCTCGCGCGCGCCTACCCCGCGCCGGCCGGGGAGTGACGCTCACCCCTTGAGGTCGGCCTCCCGGCAGTTCGCGCCGGAGCAGGCGACCATCGCCTGGAGCCGCTCCTGGAGGTTGCGCACCAGTTCGGGGTCAGCGTCGGCGGCGAGGTTGTGCAGCTCGTACGGGTCCTTGGTGAGGTCGTAGAGCTGGGTCTCCCCCGTCACGTACTTGACGTAGGCGTGGGTGTCGGTGCGCACCGCCTGGTAGCCGGGAACGGGCGTCTGGGCGGCCGAGGACTTGTCGGCCGGCCTGGCGAACTCGATCAGCGCGTTCCTGCGCCACGGCGACGGATGCTGCCCGCGCAGCAGCGGCACCAGCGAGCGCCCCTCGGCGAACGCCGGCGCCGTCGCCCCGCCCAGCTCGGCGAACGTGGGCGCCAGGTCCACGGTCTGCGTCATCTCCTTGACCGTCGAGCCGGCCGCGACTCCCGGCCCCCGGATCACGAGGGGCACCCGGATGGACTCCTCGAAGGGCGTGGTCTTGCCCTGCTTGAGGCGGTGAGTGCCGAGATGGAAGCCGTTGTCGGAGGTGAAGACGATGTAGGTGTTGTCGAGCTTGCCGGAGGCGCGCAGCGCCTCGACGACGGAGCCGACGAGGTCGTCCACGCCGAGCATGGAGCGCATCCGGGCCTGGAAGCGCTCGTCGACGCGGGCGATGGCGCTCTCCGAGAGTCGCGGGCGCTCGCGCAGCCAGGCCGGCTCGCGACTGACGTCCTCCTGGTCGAACGAGGGCGTGCGGGGCGCCTTGGCACCCACGAAGGCGTCGGCGTGGCGGACGGCCGGGTTGTTGGGGTTGTGCGGCCCGACCGGCGCGAGGTAGAGGAAGAACGGCTCGGCGGAGGCGGTGACGAAGGAGCTCGCCTTGCGGGCGAGCACGTCGGACAGGTAGTCGTCCTCGGCCCAGCCGTAGTCGACGGTGCTGCCGTTCTCGTTGAGGCGGTAGCCGTACTCCTCGTAGAGGCGGCGGACGGGCACGTCCCACTCGTTCCAGCCGGGCGGCACGAACGTCTCCTCGGCGCTGCCGCCGGGATAGTGGTTGAGGTACTTGCCCATGAGCCCGGTGCGGTATCCGGCCTGCTGCATCCAGACGCCCACGGTGGAACGTTCCAGATCAGTCGTATGGAACTTATCGAAACCGCCCTCGGGCGGAGTATTCGTCCACACGCCGTGGCTGTGGACGTACTGGGAACGCAGGATCGACGAGCGGGACGGGCAGCACCAGGAGTTCGTCACGAAGTGCCGGTCGAAGGAGGCGCCCTCGCGCACCAGCCGGGTGATGTTCGGGAAGTACGGCAGAGTCCCCGTCTCCAGGTCGTCGGCGAGCACCATGACGATGTTCGGCTTCGAGGCCCGCGCCTGCGCCGAAGCCGCCGGGGGAAGGGCCGCGGGCGCCGCGGCGAGGAAAAGCAGGACTGAGGTTATGCGGCACAGACCCTTGAGCACAGGTCAGACCTCCCCGGTAGATCATGCATTGACACA
This sequence comes from Nonomuraea sp. NPDC050733, assembly GCF_040654215.1. NCBI lineage: Bacteria > Bacillati > Actinomycetota > Actinomycetes > Streptosporangiales > Streptosporangiaceae > Nonomuraea > Nonomuraea sp. NPDC050733. The sequence goes on from NZ_JBFAHO010000007.1 coordinate 118,392, forward strand.
CGAGGCCGACGGCACCGTAATAAAACTAAATTCTGGAGGTGTCATGAAACTCGGCCTCAACCTCGGATACTGGCAGCGCCATCCCAGCGACGCGACCGAGCTCGTCCGGGCCGCCGAACGGCTCGGCTACGACTCGGTGTGGACCGCCGAGGCGTACGGCAGCGACGCCTTCACGCCGCTGGCCTGGTACGGGGCCCACACGTCTCGTATCAAGCTTGGCACGTCGGTGGCCCAGCTCTCGGCCCGCCCCCCGGTCACGACCGCCATGACCGCCATGACGCTCGACCATCTCACGGGCGGGCGGCTGCTGCTCGGCGTGGGCGCCTCGGGCCCGCAGGTCGTCGAGGGCTGGTACGGCCAGCCGTTCGCCCGCCCGCTGGCCCGCACCCGCGAGTACGTCGACATCATGCGCAAGGTGTGGCGGCGTGAGGAGCCCGTGACCGGCGACGGCCCGCACTATCCCCTCCCCCTGCCCGGCGGGCTGGGCAAGCCGCTCAAGCTCATCACGCACCCGCTGCGCCCGGACATCCCCGTCTACCTCGGCGCGGAGGGCCCCAAGAACGTCGCCCTGGCCACCGAGGTGGCACAGGGCTGGCTCCCGCTGTTCACGTTCCCCTCCAAGATCGAGGAGATGTACGGCGACGCGCTCGCGCGGCGCGACCCGGACTTCGACATCGCGGCCATGGTCATGGTGGTGATCTCCGACGACGTGCGGGCCGCGCTCGACGGAGTGAAGCTGATGCTCACGCTCTACATCGGCGGCATGGGCGCCCGGCACCGCAACTTTCACGCCGACATCATGGGCCGGATGGGCTTCGCCGAGGCGGCCGAGCGGATCCAGGCGCTGTACCTGGCGGGCCGGAAGGACGAGGCGTTCCAGGCGATCCCGGACGAGCTGGCCGACGGCATCGCACTCGTGGGACCGCCGGGGCGCATCAAGGAGCGCCTCGAACCGTGGCGGGCCTCCCCTGTCACGTCCCTGCTGGTCATGGGGCCGCGTGACGAGGAGTCGCTGGCCACGGTCCGGGACCTGGTCCTGGGCTGACGCCGTCCCCCGGAGCCAGCCGTCAGTCCGGGAGTGAGCCGTCAGTCCGGAGTCAGCCGCCGTCCGGAGTCCCCCGCCGTCCGGAGTCAGTCGGGGCGGGGGGCCGGGTCCGCGGTCACCGAGCGCAGCAGCGGCCTGCTGAGCGCGCCCGCCCCGACGACGCCGGCGGACCCGGCCACGACGCACACCAGCAGCGTGACCACGCCCGTGAGATTGACGCCGGTGATCATGAACGGCACCCCGCAGAGCGCCCCCGCCAGGATCGCCCCGCCGCCCATGACCGCCAGCGGGATCAGCGTCTCGGCGCGGCGGGCCCGGTCCAGCACCTCCAGCGGCGTGCCGGCCAGGCGCAGCAGCGCGTACGCCTGGCGCCGGTCCAGCACGGAGGAGGTGGCCGTGATGCCCGCACTCGCGATCGCCACGAGGAACGACACCGACAGCACCACGATCGTGCCGGTGGCGACGTCGGCCAGGATCTCCCCGCCGAAGTACTCGTCGTCGGCCTCGGTCGTGGGCGTGCGGCCGGGCACGAGGCCCGTGAGCGCGGTCCGGGCCCGGTCGAGCAGCGCCGGCTCGGCCCGCGTGCCCGACGCGTCCGTGCCCTTGGCCGCCTTCCCGGGCGAGATCGGCGTCACGTCCTTCAGGGCGACCACGACGACCTGCTTGCGCGTGGTGACCGTGGCCGCCACCCGGGCCTCCTCCAGCCGGCCGCGGGCCCGCTCCGCCACGGCCGCGGCCTGACCGGCGGGCGCGGTCACCCGCAGATGCCCGGTGTCCTGCGCGCCGATCAGCGTTCCGGGGCTGAGCAGCCCGAGGAAGCCGGCGACGAAGCCGGTCAGGGCCACGCCGCTCACCGTGCGCCAGGCCGCGCGCGGGTCGTCCACCAGCCGGCGGCCGGCCAGCAGCCGGGCCGGGCGGCGGGCCGAGGCGGCGGTGATCCGGCCGATGAGGCCCACCACCCACGGACCGGCCAGGTTCAGGGAGAGGAACGCGAGCCCGATCGCCACCGCGATCACCGCGGTGCTGGTGTCGCGGGACACCGCCGGGACGGCGGCGAGCGCCGCGAGCAGGGCGAGCACCCGCACGAACCGCATCCCGGGAGGCGTCTCCCGCTTGGCCACGCCCAGCGGGCTGACCACGACCCGCCGCAGCCCCACCACGGCCGACAGGCCGGTCAGCAGGGGCACCGCGACCACGGCCCCGAGCATGACCAGCGGGCTCGGCCACAGGTCGGAGACGAACCACGGGCCGCCGTCGATCTCCACGCGGGACAGCAGCGGCACGGCCAGCCCGTACGCGGCGGCGCCGGCCAGGGCGCCCGCGAACGCGACGATCACCGCCTCCGTCACGGTCATGCCCACGACCTGGCCCGGCGTCGCGCCGACCAGCCGCAGCGCGGCCAGCCGCTGGTCCCGCCGCGCCACCGTGAGCCGGGCGGCGGCCCCGCCGAACACCAGCAGCGGCACCACCATGAGCACGCTCGCGATGAGGGCGAGCGCCTGGTACGCCTCGGCGTCCTCCGTCGGCTGCCCGGCCAGGGAGGCCACCTTGACCGGCGGCGAGCCGGCGATCCAGTCGTCGGTGCGCTGGGCGGTGAGCTCGGGCGCGTCCGGCGCGTGGCCGGCGACCGCGATCAGCTCGTCCGGGTGGACCAGCGCCTCGTCGCCGAGCACGCCGGCCCGCTTCGGGTAGCGGCCGGCCAGCTCGGCGGCGGGCAGCCGCTCCGCCAGCTCCGCCAGTGCGGGTGAGAGCCACACCTCGCCGGGCGCCGGGAAACGGGGCAGGCCGGGCGGCGGCTCGGGCTTCCTGCCCGGCAGGGCGGCCAGATCGACCACCGTGATCTCCTGGCCGCGTACGTAGTCGTGCCGGCTCGCCTCGACGGCCACGGCCGGGCGACCGGCCGCCGCGACCGGGTTGCGCCAGGCGCCCCGGTCGGCGCGGTCGGCGAAGGCGAAGTCCACCGTGACCGCGAACAGCAGCAGCGCCGTGGACACCGCGACGGCCCCCAGGGTGAGCCAGGTGCCGAGCATGCCCCTGCGCCCGCCGCCCTTGAGCAGCCGCCAGGTCAGGCCAGGATTCATGACCGCGCTCATGCCCGCGCCCCCGCGGCGAGCAGCACGCCGTCCCGTACCTCGACCGTGCGGTCGCACCAGCCGGCGACGCCCGGGTCGTGGGTGACCACGATGAGCGAGGCGCCGTTGTGCTTGGTGGCGTCCACCAGCAGCCGCATCGTGTCGTGGCCGGTCGTCTGGTCGAGGGCGCCGGTCGGCTCGTCGGCGAAGACGACCGCGGGCCGCGTCACCAGGGCGCGGGCGATGGCCACCCGCTGCGCCTGGCCGCCGGACAGCTCCCCGGGCCGCCGCGTCTCCATGCCGCCCAGACCGAGCGGGCCGAACCACTCCCTGGCCCGGCGTACGGCGTCCGTCCGGGTCACGCCGCCCAGCATGAGCGGGAGCGCCACGTTCTCGTCGGCGGGCAGCTCCGGCAGGAGCTGGCCGAACTGGAAGACGAAGCCGAAGCGCGTGCGGCGCAGGGAGCTGCGCTTCCGCTCGCCCATGTCGTCGATGCGGGTGCCCTCCAGGCGCACCTCCCCCGAGTCGGGCCGCATGATGCCGGCCAGGCAGTGGAGCAGCGTGGACTTGCCAGAGCCGCTCGGCCCCATGATCGCCACGGCCTCCCCCGCCCGCACCGTCATGTCCACGCCGGCCAGGGCCACCGTCTGCCCGAATCTCTTGGTCAGCTCACGTCCAGCGAGCACGTCGTTCATGCCGGAAAGTCTTCCGGCGCGGCCCCCTGCGGCGGATCGGCCGTGCGTCCGGTTGTCCCTCAGCCGAACGGCCGATCCTAGAGTGTTCGGCGTGACTATTCGGGTGCTCATCGCAGACGACCAGCAACTGGTTCGTACCGGCTTCCAGATGATCCTGGACGCCCAGCCTGACATGGAGGTCGTGGCGGCCGTCGCCGACGGCGCCGAGGCCGTGTCCGAGGCCAGGCGGCTGCGGCCGGACGTGTGCCTGCTCGACATCCGGATGCCGAAACTGGACGGGCTGGAGGTGACCCGCGCCCTGGCCGGGCCTGGCGTGGAGAGCCCGATGCGGGTGGTCATCGTCACCACCTTCGACCTGGACGAGTACGTCTACGGCGCGCTGCGGGCCGGCGCCACCGGCTTCCTGCTCAAGGACAGCGGGCCGACGCTGCTCATCGAGGCGGTTCGGGCCGCGGCGGACGGGGAGGCGCTGGTGTCGCCGTCGGTGACCGTGCGGCTGCTGCGCCACCTGGCCAGGCCCGAACGCGGCGCCCCCGCCCCGGACGAGCCGCTGACCGAGCGGGAGCTCGACGTGGTGCGGCTGGTGGCCCGCGGCCGCACCAACCAGGAGGTGGCCGGCGAGCTGTTCGTCTCACTGTCGACGGTCAAGACGCATCTCGGCAGTATCCAGGCGAAACTCGGTGTCCGCAATCGGGTGGAAATCGCAGCTTGGGCGTGGGAATCCGGCGTGGTGGGCTGATTAACAATGAGCTCGGCTGGATACAAGGTGAGGGAGAACCCAGCGCATGGCACGGGGGGAGAACCAACGTGCGCTACGCCCAGGCACCGCCTACGAGAGCCGCCTCCGCCGTATATGTGACGCTCGCCGCGCAGGTCCTCTGCCTGGGCGCCCTCGTGACCTTCGAGCTGGTCCGGGGGCGCAGCCTCGCCGCCCAGCTCGCCGCGTTCGACGGCCGTCCCCGGGGCGCGGAGGCCGAGGCGGTCGTCGGTCCGGTGACGCTCTTCGCCGTCCTCATCCTGCTGCTCGGCGTCACCACGATCGCCAGCGCCGCCGCGTACACCACCTGGCTGGTGCATGCCCGGCAGGCCGACCGCCGCTCCGCCACCGCCGGGCCGGTCGCCGCCGCCTGGCTGATCCCCGGCGTCAACCTCGTGGCGCCCGTCCTGCTGGTCGACGAGCTGTGGCGTGGCGCCCTGCCGCCGGCCGGCAGCCGCCGCCGCTGGCTCGTGCTGCTGGCGGCGTGGTGGGCGAGCTGGCTGACCACGCTGACGCTGGTGCTCGTACGGCTGCCGCGGGAGACGTCGGCCGACGGGCTGACCGGGGTCGGCGTGCCGGAGCTGGTGGCGCTGGCGGCGGCCGCGCTGCTGTGCGCGGCGACCGTCCGGCAGATCACGGCCGTCCAGTGCTCGGCGCGCGGCGTGGCCATGCCCACCGTGCTGTCCGGGACGCGCCGGCCGGCCACGCCGCCGGAGTCGGCGTCGCTCGGCCAGGCGAGCTGATCCGCGGGCCCTGCCGGGCCCGCTCAGGCGGCCGTGGGGCCGGAGCTGCCCGGGCTGGCGTGCCACAGCTTGCGCGGCGGTGACGCGACCGCCGGGCCGAGGTCGGAGTACGGCGAGAGCAGGAAGCCGTTGGCGTACTCGATGGGCCGCCCGCCGACGCCGCCACGGGACTCCGGGTCGCGGGCCATCAGCGCCCGGACCGCCTCGACGCCCTGCGACCGCCACACCCGTTCGAGGTCGGCGAGGTTCCAGCAGTCCACCGCGCGCAGCGAGACCGCCCGCGTGCCCGTGCGCCGGACCACCCCGCGGGCCACCATGAGCCACGCCCCGAACACCGTCGCCGCGCACCTGCCCTGCACCGACTCGAAGAACGTCAGGTCCACCGGCCCCGTCGAGTCGTCGAGCGTGGTGAAGATGACCCGCTGCCCCGAGCGGACGGCCGGCGTCTGCGTGGCCACCTTGACGCCGGCGACCAGCACCTCCGCGCCGTTGCGCTGCCGCAGCAGGTCCTTGGAGCGCACCACGCCGAGCGCGTCGAGCAGCTCGTCGTAGAAGCTGATCACGTGGCGCGAGACGTCGATGCCGAGGATCTCCAGCTCGGCCTCCACCATCTCGGCGTCGGTCATCTCGGGCAGCTCGCCCGGCGGCATGTGCTCGCCGAACCCCAGCGGGAGCTGCACGGCCGCCGCCTCTCCCTCCCTCTGCCTGGCCGGCGGCACGGGGCGGGCGGGGGCGTAGCGCTTGGAGCGGCCGGCGGTGGCGTGCCCCACGCGCGAGGCGGAGGCGCGTTCCAGGGCGCCCACCTGGGCGACCAGGTCGCGGCGGGTCAGGCGGCCGGGCCGCCAGCGGTCACCGCCGCCGCCCGGGCTCAGGCCGTGCAGCGCGTCCAGGCCGCCCACCTGCACGATCCGCTCCATGATCGGCCGCGATGGGCGGGCGCGGTCCCAGAAGTCCGCGAGCGACGTGTACGGCCGGCCCGCGACCATGCGGTCCACCTCCGCCTCGCTCACCCCCTTGACCGCCGAGAACGGCACCCGCAGCGCGTATCCCTTGCCCAGCTCCCCGGCCTTGAAGGGGACCCGCCGGGGCGTCTCGCGCTCCCCCAGCTCGTCCGCCCGGACCCGGAGCCGCAGCGAGGGGCGCGGCCCGAGGCGCTCCACCTGCCAGTCACGGCCCGACCGGTTCACGTCGAGCGGCAGGATCGTGACCCCGCACTGCCGGGCCTCGTCGATGATGACCCGCTGCGGGTACATGCCGGGCTCGTGCGTGAGCACCCCGGCGAAGAACGCCGCCGCGTGGTGCCGCTTGAGCCAGGCCGACTGGTAGGTGGGCAGCGCGAACGCCGCCGCGTGCGCCTTGCAGAACCCGAACCCGCCGAACGCGTCGAGCACCTCCCAGGCCCGCTCCACGGTCGCGTCGTCGAACCCGTTCGCCTTGGCCAGCGGCACGAACGTCTTGCGGACCAGCTCCCGGCCCTCGGGCGTGGACAGCGAGCGCCGCAGCATCTCGGCGAACGACAGGTCGCGGCCCGTCATCACCGCGATGACCCTGAGCACCTGCTCGTGGAAGACCACGACGCCGTGCGTCTCCTTCAGCGCCTCGTGCAGCCGCTCGTGCGGGTAGTACGGCGCGCGCCACCCGTGCCTGGCCTCCAGGTAGGGGGTGACCATGTCGGAGTTCACCGGTCCCGGCCGGAACAGCGAGATGTCCACGATCAGGTCGTGCATCGCGCGCGGCTCCAGCTTGGCGACGAGCTCGCGCTGGCCGGGCGACTCGATCTGGAAGCAGCCCAGGGTGCGGGCGGCGCAGATCATGTCGTAGGTGTCCTGGTCGTCGTGCGGCACGTAATGAATCTCCGGCCGCGGCTCCGGGGCCGGTGTCTCCGGGGCCGGTGTCTCCGGGATCGGCGGCTCCGGGTCGCGGGCCTGCGGGTCGGGCGGGCTCTGCTCGTCCAGCCGGACCACGACGCCGTCCACGCGCTCGATCTCGCCCAGCGCGTACGCCATCGCCGACTGCATGCGCACGCCCAGCACGTCCAGCTTGAGCAGCCCCGCCTCCTCCACGTCGTCCTTGTCGAACTGCGACATCGGGAACTCCAGCAGGCTGCGCTCCACCGGCGTGCGGTCGCGCAGCCCGGAGTTGCCGATCAGCACCCCGCACGGGTGCAGCGCGATGTGCCGGGGCAGCCCGTCGAGCTTCTCGGCCAGCCTGAACACCCGGTCCAGCCCCGCCTCCCCCAGCCTGCTGTCGCGCAGCTCGGGCAGGTCGCTCAGCGACGCGGTGATCTGCTTGGCCCTGATGTGCGGGAACGCCTTGGCGATCGCGTCGATCTCGTACGGGGGCAGGCCCATGGCGCCCGCCACGTCACGGATCGCGCTGCGGGCCCGGTAGGTCTCCATCATGGACACGCAGGCCACGCGCTCCTCGCCGTACCTGTCGAAGATGGCCTTGTAGCAGTCGAGCCGGCGCGCGGACTCCACGTCCACGTCGATGTCGGGCAGTCCGACGCGGCCCTCCGACAGGAAGCGCTCCATGAGCAGGCCGTGGTGGAGGGGGTTCACCTCGCCGATGCCGATGAGGTAGTTGACCAGGCTGCCCGCGCCGGAGCCGCGGATGGCGCACCGGATGCCCATCCGCCGGATCATGTCGGTGATGTCGGACACGGCGATGAAGTAGCCGGACAGGCGCTTGCGCTCGATGATCGCCATCTCGTCCCGGAGCCGTTCGCCGGCCTCCCGGGAGCGGGCCAGGCCGCGCGCCGCCATCCCGTCCTCCACCCGGCGGCGCAGCAGCGGCACCGGGTCGGCGCCGATCTCGGGCAGGTGCAGGGCGGGCGGGTCGCCGCGCAGCGCGAGCAGCTCACGCGGGTCCATCACGCACTCCTCCGCGACCCTGCGGGTGGCGCGCAGCAGGTCGGCGACCCGGCGCGCGTCGGAGCCGCAGATCTTCGCGGCCACCAGCGCCATGTCCTTGGAGCCCTTGAGATAGGCGTGGGAGGTGGTGCGTTCCAGGTGGCGCGGGTGCAGCGGGACGAGCTGGCGGGCCGCGTCGAGCACGTCGCCCACCTGGTGGTCGTCCGGGTCGAGGTACCTGACGGCGTTGCTGAGCACGGCGGGCACCCCGGCGGACTCGGCCAGGGCGAGCATGCGGACGGCGGTGATGGCGTCGCGGAAGCCGTACTGGTCGACCAGCTCGACCACCACCCCGGGCACCATGGAGCGCCACAGGGCGAGCAGCGCCGCGGCCCGCTCGTCGTGGCGCGCGGCCATCGCGCGGCCCACGTCGGAGCGCGGGCCGAGCAGCACCGTCAGCCCGTCGTCGGGAGTGACGCCGGGGCCGGCCCACGCGGCCACCATCTCCCGGGTCACCCGGGGCTCGCCGCGCCCGCCCGCGTGGTGGGCGTCGGTGACCAGCCGGGCCAGGCGGGACCAGCCGCCCGAACGGGCCAGCACGGTGATCCGGTCCTCGGCGTCCGCCCCGGTGCGGGGGCGCTGCGGCTTACGGCTCCGGATGAGGGGGCTCAGGTCGTCGAGCGCGCCGCCGGAGTCGAGGGTGAGGCCGTCGAGCGCACCGTCGAGCGCACCGTCGGGGCCGCCCGCGGCGGCGAGGACGAGGCTGACGCCGAAGACCGGCCCGATCCCGGCGTCCGCGCACGCCTGCGCGTGCTTGACCGCCCCGTACAGACCGTCGCGGTCGGTCAGCGCGAGGATGTCCATGCCGTCGTCGGCGGCCCGCCGCGCCAGCTCGCGCGGGAACGCGGTGCCGTACCGCATCGAGTAGGCGGAGGCCACGTTGAGGTGCGGGAACGGCGCGCCCATCAGTCCCACGCCCTCAGGAGCAGCCAGCCGCCGCTGGCGGTGTCGAACCTCAGCTCGTAGGAGCCCGCCTCACGCCCCGGACTGGCCTCGACCCGCCAGAACTGGCGCTCGCCGGGATCGCCCTCCCGCACCTTCCACCACTCGCGCGCCACCACCCAGTGGTCGAGGACGCGGCGCACGAGATAGAGCCGGTCACGCCAGACGAACTGGCTGGGCTCGCCCTCCCGGGTCCACACCTCGATCGGATCGCCATAGAGTCTGCTCAAGACGCCTCTCCCCGCGGCTTTTCGACTGTGTTCAGCCACCCGGGGGAAGGCGGGTGTTCTTACATATCGAACATATGTTCTTCGCGGCTCGGAGCGCAAGTCGCTCACGCAGGTGAGCCCGGTCGGCGGCGAGCCCGTGTCGGCACACCCGGACGAGGCCGATATCGGTAAGCTAACCCGCCGTGAGCGGTGAAACCTCCCACATCGGGCGCTACAGGTTGCTGAGCGTGCTGGGCAGGGGCGGGATGGGCACGGTGCACCTCGCCGAGGACACCGCGGGTCAGCGCGTCGCCATCAAGGTGATCAACGCGGAGTTCAGCCAGCACGAGCAGTTCCGCATGCGTTTTCGCAGGGAGGCCGACGCCGCCCGGCGGGTGCGCAGGTTCTGTACCGCCGCGGTCCTGGAGGCGGCCCTCGACGGCCGGATCCTCTACGTCGTCACCGAGTACGTGCCCGGCCCCAACCTGGAGCAGGCCGTCGAGCAGTCCGGGCCGCTGCGCGGGTCCAGCCTCGACGCGCTGGCCGTCAGCGTGGCCACCGCCCTGACCGCCATCCACGGGGCCGGGGTGGTCCACCGCGACCTCAAGCCGTCCAACGTGCTGCTGTCGCCCGTCGGCCCCCGGGTGATCGACTTCGGCATCGCGCGGGCGCTCGACACGCTCAGCGGGGTCACGGGCACCGGCGAGATCGTCGGCACGCCCCGCTACATGGCGCCCGAAGTGCTGCGGGGCGACCCGGTGTCGCCGGCGTGCGACGTGTTCTCGTGGGGCTGCCTGGTGGCGTACGCGGCGAGCGGCAGGGCGCCGTTCGGCGGCGAGACGCTGCCCGCGATCGTCTACCAGGTGCTCAACACCGAGCCCGACCTCAGCCAGGTCGATCCGTCGCTGCGCGAGCTGGTCGCCGCCGCCCTGCGCAAGGACCCGGCGGCCCGGCCGACGGCGCAGCAGCTCCTCGACCACCTGGTGGGCCGCTCGGCGGCGCCGGAGCACGCGGCGCGGACGGTGCGGCTGAGCTGGCAGCAGCAGGGGACGACGCCGTTCACCGAGCCGGGCCTCCCGCACCCGGTCCCGGGCGGCGGGCCGGCGTCCTCCGCACGCGGCCGCAGGCGGGGGCTCCTGGCCGCCGGGCTGGCCGTCGGCACGGTGGCGCTCGCCGGCGCGGTCCTGGCGGCGTGGACGTTCCTGTCGCCCGGCGGGCCGCCCGAGGGGCCGACGCTCCTCCAGGAGGACTTCACCCAGACCTCCGGCGGCTGGGGCGGCACCTACGACCCCGACGAGACCGCCTCCTACGGCTACCGCACCGACGGCACGTTCGGCCTCGACGTGGAGGAGGACTACGAGGAGCGCCGGATCAAGGCGCCCACGTCGTACCTCATCGCCACGCCGACGGGGACGCCGCTGCCGTCGAGCACCCCGACGCCGATGATGCCGCAGAGCGTGGTCGTCGGCGTCACCGCGCAGGTGCGGCAGGTCGTCGGCAGCGGCGAGTACGGCGTGTACTGCCGCTCGGCCGACGACCGCACCTCCTACGAGTTCGGCCTGGACACCTCGGGGCAGGCCCGCATCCGGCGCATCGTGGACGGTTCGGGCGGCACGCTGGCGCAGCCGGTCAAGGTGGACGGCCTGCCGGGCAAGGCCCGCATCGAGGCGTCGTGCGAGCAGCGCGGGAGCGCGGTGCGGCTGACGATGTGGGTCAACGGCGATCGGGTCCAGCAGGTGGACGACCCGAACGGGCTCGGCAACGGGTACGTGGGGCTGTTCGCCCGCACGCCCAAGGACAGCGAGTCGGTGCTGCGCACCACGTTCGACGACTTCGACCTGCGGGGTCAGCAGCAGACCTGACCTCTTCGGAGGAGCTCAGAGGACGCCCGCGCGGGCGGCGGCCAGGGCGGCGTCCGCGGCGCGGTCGGCGTCGTCCCGGCTCACCGGCTCGTGGGCGACGAACAGCCGGTAGTAGACGGGCGCCACCGCGACCCGGATCACCTCCCGGGCGTCGACCGTGACGGGCAGCTCGCCCCGCTCCACGCCCCGCCGCACGACCTGGGCCGACTGGTCGTGGCGGGCCTCGAAGAAGGCGCGCAGGGCCCGCGCCGCCTCGGGGCTCTGCATGGCCGCCGCCACGAACGCCGACGACACGGGCCCCAGCTCGGGATCCTCGAACCCGCTCCGCACCAGCTCGACGACGCCCCGCAGGTCGCCCTGGACCGTGCCGGTGTCGGGGATCGGCCACGGCTCGCCGGCGGCCAGCTCAAGGGCGTCGGCGACGAGCCCTTCGACGGTGCCCCACCGCCGGTAGACGGTCGTCTTGTGGACTCCCGAGCGCTCGGCCACGTTGTCCACGGTCAGGCCGCGGAACCCGTGCTCGCCCAGCTCGGCGAGCGTCGCCCGCCGCACGGCGTCACGCACGCGCGCGCTGCGTCCACCAGGCCGCTTGATCACTTCCAAAGACTACTCCAGTTGCTTTAAGCCCTCACCTCTGTCACACTAAAGCTACCTTAGTTGCGATTGGAGCTCCATCCTGACCATCCTGCTTCGAGACATCACCAAGTCCTACGGCCACCGCAGGGTCCTGTCCGGCGTGTCCGTGTCCGTCCAGCCGGGCGAGCGCCTGGGCATCGTGGGCGAGAACGGCTCGGGCAAGTCCACGCTGCTGCGGCTCCTGGCCGGCGTGGAGCGGCCCGACTCCGGCGAGGTCGTCGTGACGGGCGAGATCGGCCACCTCGGCCAGACGCTCGGCCTGCCGCCGCACCTCACGGTCCGGCAGGCGATCGACGCCGCGCTGGCGGGGCTCAGAGCGATGGAGCGCCGCCTGCGCGACATCGAGGCCGCCCTCGCCGCCGCCCCCGCCGAGGGCTGCGACGCCCTGCTGGAGGAGTACGGCGAACTGCTCACGGCCTTCGAGGCGCGGGGCGGCTACGAGGCCGACGCCCAGGTCGACAAGGCCCTGCACGCCCTCGGCCTGCCCCACCTCGCCACAGGCCCCACCCCTTCGCTCCTCGAGCAGGAGCACCGCACCCTGGGAAGCCTGTCCGGGGGCGAGCAGGCCCGGCTCGGGCTGGCGTGCGTGCTGGCCGCCGCCCCCGCGACGCTGCTGCTGGACGAGCCCACCAACCATCTCGACGAGTCCGCGCTCGGCTGGCTGGAGGAGCGGCTGCGCGGCTACCCGGGCACGGTCGTGGTCGTGTCCCACGACCGGATCTTCCTTGACCGGGTGGTCACCGCCGTGATCGAGGTCGAGGGCGGCGGCGTCACCCGCTTCGGCGGGGGCTACACCGGCTTCCTGGCCGCCAAGGCGGCGGCCAGGGCGCGCTGGGAGCAGGCGTACACCGCCTGGCGCGAGGAGGTCCGCCAGGTGCGCGAGCACGCCGCGACGACCGCCCACCGCGTCGCCGTCGGCCGCGGCATGCGCGACAACAACAAGATGGCCTACGACCGCAACGCCGGCCGCGTCCAGAGCTCGATCGCCGGCCGCGTCCGCAACGCGCAGCAGCGTCTGCGCCGCCTGGAGGAGAACCCGGTCCCCCGGCCGCCGGCTCCCCTCCGCTTCCACGGCGCCTTCGCCGACGTGGCCGGCGGCATCCCCGGCCCGGCGGCCGAGTTGCGCGATGTTCGCGTGGGCGATCGGCTGCACGTCGAGTCGCTGGTGGGGGGGGCCGGTGACCGGCTGCTCGTGCACGGGCACAACGGCGCGGGCAAGTCCACGCTGCTGCGGGCCGTCGCCGAGCGGGCCCGTGGCCGGGTGGGTCACCTCGCCCAGGAGACGGTCTTCGACCCGTCCCTTCCGGTGCTGGAGGCGTACGGCCACGGCCATCCCGACGAGCGCCGGGCCGCGCTGCTCGCCACCGGGCTGTTCCGGGCGGAGACGCTCGACCTCAGGGTGGGCGCGCTGTCCGTGGGTCAGCGGCGCAGGCTGGCGCTGGCCCGGCTGCTCGCCGAGGAGCACGACGTGCTACTGCTGGACGAGCCGACCAACCACCTGTCCCCGGAGCTCGCCGAGGAGCTGGAGCAGGCACTCGACCACTACACGGGCACCCTCGTGGTGGTCACGCACGACCGCGCGCTGCGGAAGCGATTCCGGGGGACGCGGCTGGAAGTCTCAGGAGGACGCGTATGTCACTGACCATGATCCCGCAGGGCGCCCCCTACGGCGTCGCGACCGGCCCCGACGGGGCGCTGTGGTTCACGCTGGTCCATCAGGGGATGGTGGGCAGGCTCGTGCCCGGCGAGGAGCCGGTCGTCCACCGGCTCGACCCGGCCGACGGCGGACCGACCGTGATCACACCGGGCGCCGACGGGGCCATGTGGTTCACCGAGTTCCAGGGCGGCCGCGTCGGTCGCGTCACGGAGACGGGCGAGGTGACGTCCTTCGCGGTCGGCGCGCCGTACGGCATCGCGACCGGGCCGGACGGGGCGATGTGGTTCACCCGGCTGCAGGCCGACCGCGTCGGGCGGATCGCCGGCGACGGCACGGTGACCGAGTTCGAGGTGCCGGTGAAGGGCGGCATGCCCTCGACCATCACCGCCGGGCCGGACGACGCCTTGTGGTTCACGCTCAACCAGGGCGACGCCGTCGGCCGGGTCACGCTCGACGGCGAGATGACGATCCACCGGCTGCCCACGCCCGGGGCCGCCCCGGTGGGCATCACGGCCGGACCCGACGGCGCGCTGTGGTTCGTGGAGATCGGCGCCGGGCAGATCGGGCGCGTCACCGTGACCGGCGAGATCACCGAGTTCCCGCTGCCGGACCGCGCCTGCCGCCCGCACGCCGTCATCACGGGACCGGACGGGGCGCTGTGGTTCACGGAGTGGGCCGCCGACCGCCTCGGCCGCATCACCGTGGACGGCAAGGTGGACGAGCACGACCTGACCGCGACGGGCCTGGGAGCCGGTGACGTGCGCGCGGAGCCGCACGGCCTCACGGTCGGGCCCGACGGGGCCATCTGGGTGGCCCTCGAAGCGGGCGCGCTCGCCCGGGTGGAGATCCCCTGACACCCTTGCGCGCCGCGCCGGCCGCGCGGCCCGGAGGCGGACTCCGGGCCGCGGCCCGGTGGTCAGCGGTGCAGGAGCAGGGGGAGCTCGCTCCAGCCGTGCGCGATGAACGACGGCACGTGCGTGAGCCGGTCCGCCTCCACCGCCAGGCGCAGGTCGGGGAAGCGGGCGAACAGCGCCGGCAGCGCCGTGAGCGCCTCCTGGCGGGCCAGCGGGGCGCCGATGCAGCGGTGCACGCCGATCCCGAACGCGAGGTGCTCGTCCCGCTCCTGGCTGGCGTCGAAGGCCGCCGCGTCCGGCCCGTGCTGGTCCGGGTCGTGCCCGGCGGCGAGGTAGGAGGTGATGATCGCGTCCCCCGCCTCGATCCGCACGCCGCCCACGTCGATCGCCTCGACGGCGAAGCGCAGCGGCAGGTGGGCGATGGACGGCGCCCAGCGCAGCGTCTCCTCGACCACGGCCTCCCACGAGATCTCTCCCGCTAGCGTGCGCCGGAGCTGGTCGGGGTGGGTGAGCAGGGCGTGCACGGCGTTGCCGATCAGATTGACCGTGGTCTCGTGCCCGGCGGCGATGAGCAGCAGCAGGGTGTCGCGCAGCTCGTCGTCGCTCAGCGACGCGCCCCCGCCCACGCCGGCGGCGCTGTTGTCGCGGACGTTGATCAGCTCCGTGGTGAGGTCGTCGCCCGGGTGCTCGCGCTTGTAGGCCACCAGCGCGGGCAGCACCGTGCCGATCTGGGCCGCCGTGGCCGCCGCCTGCTCGGGGGTGGCGGAGGTGTCCATGATGGCCTCCATCATCTGGGCCATCTCCTCCCGCATGTGCGCGGGGACGCCGAACAGCTCGCAGATCACCCGCATCGGCAGCGGGTGGGCGTAGGCGGCGCGCAGGTCCACGACCTGGCCCGGCGGCACGGCGGCCATGGCGTCCAGCAGCTCCGCGACGATGCCCTCGACGATCGGCTGCATCGCCCGGGAACGGCGCGCCGTGAAACTGGGGGCCACGAGCTTGCGCAGCCGCCGGTGCTCCTCGCCGTACGCGCTCAGCATGTTGGACACGCCGATCCAGGTCATGATCCAGGTCCAGCCGGGCTCCGAGAGGGCCCGCGGCAGCAGCCGCCAGTGCCGCTTGTCCTTGCTGACCAGGGGGTTGAGGACCAGCTCCTTGAGCAGGTCGTGGCGTGTGACGGCCCAGGCGGGGATTCCTCCGGCCAGCTCTACGAGGACCACGGGGCCGAGGTCACGTAACCTGCGGACCTCTCCGGGAAGGTCTCGGCCGAAGGGATCGAGGACGACGGGGGCTGCACTGCCCAAGGGGATTCTCCAGGCTGATCGGGACGGATAGGGGTGAAACGGACCGGAAGGTGGGCGAGCGACCGGTGGAACGGCCCGGGCCGCCAGGACAGCTCCTCGCGGGGCACGGTCAGCTCCAGGTCGCACAGGTGGGAGGTCAGGCGCTCGATCGCGGTCATCGCGATGAGCATGGCCGGGTCGCTGACGGGGCAGCGGTGCGGCCCGGCGCCGAAGCCCAGGTAGGCGCCCCCGTCCGAGCGCAGCCCGCCGGGCACGTTGGCGGGCTCGGTGTTGGCCCCGGCGTAGGAGACCAGGACCAGCTCGGCCGGCCGGATCCAGGTGCCGTGGAAGTGCAGGGGCTGCCGCACGAAGTAGGGGCCGTAGTTGGCCATGGCGGGCTCGGCGCGCAGCGCCTCCAGGAGCGCGTCGTACGTGCTCAGCGCTCCGTTGCTCAGCGAGCTGTAGTAGCGGTCGTCGCTGACCATGCGGGAGATGGCGTTGGAGATGAGGCTGGCCGTGGGCTCGTAGCTGGCGGCCACCACCAGGACGAGCTGCCAGATGAGCTCGTCCTGGCTCAGCCCGGCGGGATGGTCGATCAACCAGGAGGTGAGGTCGTCGCCCCGCTCGGCGTACTTGGCCGTGACCAGCTCGCCGAGGTAGCGGCTGAAGGCGTCCAGTCCGCGGGCGCCGGCCTCGCCGTCGGCCTCCATCAGGTCCGACAGTGCGCTGATCAGGGCGTCGCTGTCGGAGTCGGGGCGGCCGAAGAGCCGGTTGAAGATCTTCAGCGGGATGGGCTTGGCGAAGTCGCCGGCCAGGTCGGCCTCTCCGGTCGCGGCGAAGCGGGCGATGAGCGAGTCGGACACCTCGATCACGAGCTGGCGCAGCTTGTGCGGCTGGACCATGCCGAAGCAGTCCATGATCGCCGTGCGGTAGCGGGTGTGCTCCGCCCCGTCGGAGAACAATGCGTTGGGCCGGTAGCCGAGCATGCCGACCGCGCCGGCCGCCTCCGGGGTCTCGGGCAGGGTGGCCATCCAGTCGCGGGAGTCCTTGCTCCACGCGCCCCCCACGTTGGTGAGCACGTCCACGGCGGCCTGGTAGCCGATCACTAGGTGCGCCCCGATCCCGGGCGAGATCTCGACGGGCGCCACCGCGCCGTGCCGCGCGCGCAGCGACGCGTACACCGCCTGCGGGTCTCGGGCGAACTCCGGCCCGTACAGGCGGCCGGCGTCGGGGATGTAGCGCAGCGTCATGAAAGAACCAGCTCTCTGATGTGCTCCACCAGCGCGATCAGCGAGGCGCGGGCGGACACGGGGTCACGTGCGTCGCACACCAGCAGCGGCGTGCGCGGGTCCAGGTCCAGCGCCTTGCGCAGGACGTCGGCCGGGTAGTGGGGCGAGTCGGGGAAGTGGTTGACGGCCACCGCGTAGCGGATGCCGGCGCCCTCCACCAGGTCCAGGACGGCGAAGCTGTCGTCGATGCGGCGGGTGTCGGCCAGCACCAGCACCCCCAGCGCCCCCCGGACCAGCTCGTCCCACAGGACCTGGAACCGGGTCTGCCCCGGCGCCCCGAACAGATAGAGCACCACACCGGGCAGGGTGAGGCGGCCGAAGTCGATCGCCGTCGTGGTCGTGGTCTTCTCGTTGACGCCGGTCAGGTCGTCGACCAGCGTGCCGGCCTGCGTCAGCACCTCCTCGGTGTTGAGCGGCGCGATCTCCGAGAGGGCGTTGACGATGGTGGTCTTGCCCACGCCGAACGGCCCGGCGATGACCAGCTTGACCGGTATGTGATCGGCACTGATCCGGCCGTCAGAGGGCGCGAAGGCCACTGAGCACCAACTCCAAGATCTCCAGGTCGGGCAGGTCGGCGGGAGGCGGGTCGCGGGTCAGCAGCGTCCCTCCGGCCACCAGCCCGGCCACCAGCAGACGCACCACGCAGTACGGCAGGCCGAGGTGCGCGGCGCATTCGTACACCGACAGCGGCCCCTCCCCCAGCAGGGTCAGCAGGTGCGACGCCGGCGGGTCCAGCCCGTTGGCGACCACGTCCGGAGCGACGTAGACGAGGGTGGTCCGCTCGATGCTGATGTGCTCGGGCACGGCCACCCTGGCGGCGGCCATGTAGTCCGGTACGACACGCCGCCGTTGCCGCCCGGAGCTCATGCCCGGACGCCCGGCGTCCTGGCCGCGCTGGCCTCGTCGAGCGCCTTGATCAGCTTCTGCACCTGGAGCTGGACCTCGTAGGCCAGGGAGCCGATGTTGACCGCTCCGGTGGCCGCCACCACGATGGCGGCCCGCTCGCCCGCGGGGGCGATGTAGTAGTACCCGGTGCCCGCCGAGATGACGATGTCCACCACCTCGCCGTCGGCGCCGTTGCTGAGGCCGTCGCACAGGGCGCGCGCGGCGCCCAGCACCGAGCTGGTCATGGCGGCGGCGCGCTCCCCCGACTCGACCGACGTGCCGGCGGAGCCGCCGAGGATGAGCCCGTCACGGCTCAGCACCACGCCCCGGCTGACGCCGGGCAGCGCCAGCAGCGGCGCCAGGACCCAGGACACGTCTAGCGAGAGCGGGCGGCCCTTGGTCTGCGCGGTGGGGGCTGCGGAGTGGGCGTCCATGGGGTGGTCAGTTCCCTTCGGTGAAGTCGTGCGGCTGGGACGGGAGCGCTTCGCGGCGGCCCGCTTCGGCCCCGGTCTGGAAGTCTCCCCACCTCCTCTGGGCCTCCTCCGGAGTGGTGAGCGCCTTGTCCGCGGAGCCGCCGGAGCGTCCGGCCGGGCCGCCGGAGCGTCCGGGGGTGGCGCCGGGCGTCTGGCGGCGGCGGCGCTGGGGCAGCCCCGGGAAGGGCTCCCCGGACTCGGTCCGTCCCGGCTCGCCGGTCACCTGCGGGGGCACGGGGCCGGACGCGGAGGCGGACAACGGGGCGCCGATCGGCCCCGTGGCCGGCTCGCTGATCGGCACGGTCGCCGGCGAAGGGGCCGGCGACGGGATCTGCGGAGCGGCAGGCACGGCAGCAGGCACAGCGGCCGGGCCGCCGATCCTGGGCGCCGTCATGGCGGGCTCCCGGCGGAGCGTCGCGGCCGGGACGGCCCTGACCGGCTCGGGCGCCAGCACCGAGGGCCGGATGTGCTCCGGCATCTCCACCAGCAGCTCGTTCGGGATGCCGACCACGGCCTGGACCCCTCCGAAGGCGCTCTTCTTGACCGTGACCTGCATGCCGTAGTGCGCCACCTGGCGGCCGATCGCCGCCCAGCCGGTGTGCGGCGGGTTGCCGAGGTCGATCAGCCGCACGGGCTGGGCGCCGCTGAGCAGGCGGGTGGCGCGGGCGTACTGCTCCTCGTTCAGCCCCACCCCGGCGTCGTCGATGACGATGGCGGCGCCGGTGTTGGTCTCGTGCACGGCGATGGACACCTTGAGCGTGCCGTGGGAGTGGTGGACCGCGTTGGCCAGCAGCTCGGAGGTGATGAACAGGATCGGCTCCGCGGCGCGGGCGGCCACGCCGACCCGGCGGCGCAGGTGGTTGGCCGGCCCCTCGACGCGCTGCTCGAAGTTCTCGACGCGGGAGATGGCGCCCACCATCAGGTCCACGAGGTAGGTGTCGTCGCGCGACAGGCCGGGCGTGGCCCCGCAGGCGATGCCGGTGGCCTGGACGCGCCGGATGACGAGCTCGTTGAACATGTCGAGCCCCAGCACCTCGCGCATCAGCGCCGTGTGCTCGTCGCCGCTGTAGCGCCGCTGCACGTCCGCGAGCAGGTCCTGGGCGCGCAGCGCCTGGGTCTGGACGCGGGACATCGCGCCCCTGACGACCGCCTGGGCCGCCTCGTCGACGCGCTCCCCCTCGTCGCGGACGGCGCGGGCGACCGCGTCGAGGATGCCGCGGTGCAGCCGGTCGATCTCGGTGCCGGCCAGGGCCGGGTTCTGCGTGCCGGGCACGATCACGTGCGGGGACCGCAGGTGCGAGACCAGCGCCGGGATCCGCTTGTCGAGCAGGTACTCCGTCTCGGCGCACACCAGCTCGTACTGGCCGCGGGCGTCGCGGACGGCCTCGGCCGCCTCCAGGGCCTTGCGCTCCGCGGCCTCCTGGAGCCGGCGCTCGGCCTCCCTCAGCCGCTGGTCCCGGGCGCTGGTCTCGCGTGACAGGTGCTCCTGCGCCTGCCGGGCCTGGGCCAGTTGGCCGCGGGTCAGGGCCAGCTCCCGACGTGCGCGGAGGTGGACGAGCAGGACGCCCGCGACGGCGAGAACGGCGACGCCGATCACTGTCGCGACGATGAGGGAGTCTTGCGGCATGAGAATCCTGAGGTCGGGGGGAGGACGAGCCGGGCGGGAGAAGGCCGCCGGTGGGAGGCGTCAGCGAGCCGCGTCGCCGTCCCGGGACGGCCGGCTCGGGCCGCGTCCACGCGCCGCCCGCCGCCGTAAGCGGCCGGGCCGGCTCCATGCCCGGCGCGACCGCGTCGCGGGCAGGGTGTGGCCATCCGGCATGAGCGTCCTCTGAATCAGTGAGCAGCGGCCAATCAGTTGTCCCAGTATTCCGTTTTAGTCACATTAGTCAACTGTGAGTGAGCGCTTTCCGTTGAGGGGCGGTGGAATCGGATGACCCGAGCAGGGGTTGACTAGGGGCATGCGAGCCATAGTGATCGCCGCCCACGGCGGCCCAGAGGTCCTCGAGTACGTCGAACGTCCCGACCCCGAGCCGGGCCAGGGCGAGGTGGTGGTGGACGTCGCGGCCGCCGGAGTGAACTACATCGACACCTACCACCGCTCCGGGGCGTACCCGCTGGCGCTGCCGGCCGCGATCGGCTCCGAGGGGGCGGGCGCCGTGTCGGCCGTCGGCCCCGGCGTGCGGGACGTGGCCGTGGGCGACATCGTGGCGTGGGCGAGCGTGCTCGGGAGCTACGCCGAGAAGGCCGTGGTGCCGGCCGACCGGCTGGTGCCGGTGCCGGACGGCGTGGACGCCGAGCTGGCCGCCGCCACGATGCTGCAGGGCATGACGGCCCACTACCTCACCCACTCGACCCACGCCGTGCGCGAGGGCGACCACGTGCTCGTGCACGCCGGCGCCGGCGGCATGGGGCAGCTCCTCATCCAGCTCGCCAAGCTCAGGGGCGCCAAGGTCCACGCCACGGTGTCCACCGCCGAGAAGGAGAAGCTGGCCCGCGAGGCGGGGGCCGACGAGGTGCTGCGCTACGACGACTTCGCCGAGGCGCTGAGCGGGCGGATGGACGTGGTCTACGACGGGGTGGGCGCCGCGACGTTCGACGGCGGGCTGAAGGCGCTGCGCCCGCGCGGCCTCATGGCCCTGTACGGCGCGGCCAGCGGCCCGGTCCCGCCCGTGGACCCGCAGACGCTCAACAAGAACGGCTCCCTCTTCCTCACCCGCCCGACCCTGGTCCACTACATCGCCGAGCGGGAGGAGCTGCTCCAGCGGGCCTCGGACCTGTTCGGGTGGATCAGGGAGGGACGGCTGCGGATCAACGTCTCCGCGCGCTACCCGCTGGCGGAGGCGGCGCGGGCCCACGAGGACCTGACCTCGCGCCGCACCACGGGCAAGCTGCTGCTGATCCCCTGACGCTCAGGCGGCCGAGGGCGAAGCCGCCTCCACGGCACTGCCGCCGCGGGGGCGGTAGGCGACCCGCCACAAAGCCACGAGCAGCAGCAGGGCCACCACGCCCCACCCCGGCAGGAGACCCGACACCGCCGCCACCACCAGCGGCGCCACGACGGCGGGCAGCGCCCAGCACCAGAGCCACAGGCGTCCGGCCCGCGCCGCGAAGCCCAGGACGGCGGAGGCCGCGAAGTAGACGGCCAGCCCGCCGCCCATGACCCAGCCGGTGCCGCCGTGCAGGTGCTCCTCCGGGGCGGCGGCGACCACGCCCAGACCGGCCGCCGTCGCGGTGATGCCGGCCGTCATGGCGAAGTGCGCGGGCAGCGCGACGTACGGCTTGAGCCCCCGCTCGCCGACGCCCGGGACGGCGCTCAGGCCGTACTGGAGCGTGAGCCACCACAGCGAGACGATCAGCCCGAACCCGGCCACGGCGGCGAGCCCGAGCGACGGCTGCCAGTCATGGCCCGACGCGGCGAGGACGACCTGCATGACCGCCTCCCCCAGCACGATGATCACGAACAGGCCGAGGCGCTCCCCCAGGTGGGCGGGGTCGAGGACGGCGGCGGTGACGGTGCGGGGCGGGTGCGCCCGCCGGCCGGCCGCTTCCCTGTGCCGCTGCCGCCGCTCCACGCGCTCGGCCTGGCGCCGCATCTCCTCGACGAAACGCTCGGGCCGGCGGCTCTGCGCCACCGAGAAGACCACGTCGAGCAGGACGCCGAGCCCCCACAGGGCGTACGCGAGCGGCGGATCCACCCAGATGGAGGCGAACCACGGCGCCAGCCCCGCGCCGAGCTGCGCCGCCGGCCAGGCCGTCATGATGGTGCCCGAAGCCTGCAGGGACTGGGAGGCGCTGATGCGGCAGGCGATGTAGGCGGCGATGAACCAGCCGTCGTGCGTGCCGACGCCGGCGATCTCGTGGGCGACGTCGGGCGCGGCGGCGGCCATGACGGCGATGCCGAACATGCCGATCAGCATGCTGCGCGTGTGGGTCTGCTCGGCGCGGACGTTGGAGTAGAGCGTCAGCGACGTCCACACGCTCCACACCGCGTAGTAGAGCACCGCGAACAGGGCGACGTTCGCCCACGTCGGGTGTGCGAGGCGGTGGGCGAGCTGGGCCACCGCCACCACCACGACCAGGTCGAAGAACAGTTCAAGCCAGCTCGCGTGGCGCTCTCCCGCTTCTTTCACGGCTCACGAGAATAGATCGCCGGGATCGCGTCACCTGCCGCGGGGATGGTGATCCGCCCGGTTCGACTCGGTTTGGATAGGGTTCGGCGCTATGGAGATCGGTGCCTCTGTCGCGTCGTTCGCCGTGGTCGTCGCGTTCCTGACGCTGACGCCGGGGCTGGACACGGCGCTCATCCTGCGGACCTCCGTCGTCGCCGGGCGGCGGACGGCGTGGGGCGTCGTGCTGGGCATCCAGCTCGGCACGCTGGTCTGGGGCGTGCTCACCGCCGCCGGGCTGTCCGCGCTGCTCGCGGCCTCCCAGCTCGCCTACGACGTGCTGCGCTGGGCGGGGGCGGCGTACCTGGTGTGGATGGGCGTGCGGATGCTGCTCACCCGGGGTACGGCCGCGCCGGAGGAGGCGGAGGGGCGTCAGGGGACGCGGTTCCGGACCGGGTTCCGTCGCGGGCTGGTGACGAACCTGCTGAACCCCAAGGTGGGCGCCTTCTACGTGGCGATGCTGCCGCAGTTCATCCCGGACGGCGCCCCGCACGCCGCCATGGGGCTGCTGCTGGCGGGCGTGCACGTGACCGAGGGGCTGGTGTGGAGCACCGTGCTCATCGGGTTCGCGACGCTGATGGCCGGAGTGCTGCGCACGCCCCGGGTCCGGCGGCTGCTGGACCGGGTCACGGGCGTGGTCATCGTGGGCTTCGGCCTGCGGCTCGCCGTCGACAGGTGAGCGTAGACAGGTGAGCGTCGACGGGTGAGCGCGGCGCACAACCGCCGCGCGCCTACGGGACGGGGTCGGGAGCGCCCGGCGGGAGGAACGGCAGCTCCGGCGGGCCGTGCTCGATGAGGCGCAGCAGGGCCGTCGTGTCGACGTGCCGCTCCACGAGGTCGCCCAGCGCGTCCAGGCGCTCCTCGCGCAGCCGGGCGAAGTCCGTGCCCGGCGCGGGCGTGAAGTCGCGCCCCGCCTCCCGGGCCACGTCCGCGAGGAAGGCGCGCCGGAAGCCGTCGTTCTCCAGCGCGCCGTGCCAGGTGGTGCCCCAGACGTTCGCGACGCGGCAGCCGTCCAGGAACGGCTCGCCGCCCTCCACCGACGGGACGCCGTGGTGGATCTCGTACGCGGTGACCGGCCGGCCGTAGGCGTGCCCGGAGGGCCGGCCGAGCACCTTGTCCGGGACGAACGCGAACCGCACCGGCAGCATCCCGAGCCCGTCCACCCGGCCCGCGCCCGACTCGACCTCGTCCACGATCTCCCGGCCGAGCATCTGGAAGCCGCCGCAGACGCCGAGGATCGGCCCCTTGCGCGCCAGCAGCGCGGCGGCCAGTCCGGTGCGGCGCAGCCAGTCCAGGTCGTCGACCGTGGCCCGCGAGCCGGGCAGGATCACCAGGTCGGCGTCGTCGAGGTCGGCCGCGGCCGTGACGAACCGCACCACCACCCCCGGCTCGGCCGCCAGCGCGTCCACGTCGGTGAAGTTCGACATCCGCGGCAGGCGGACCACGGCCACGCGCAGCGTCTGCCGCCCGTACGGCTCCCGCCCGACCGCCGGGCGCGAGTCCAGCGCAAGGGAGTCCTCGACGTCCAGCCACATGCCGTCGGCCCACGGCAGCACGCCGTACACCTCGCGGCCCGTCAGCGCCCGGATCTGGTCGAGGCCGGGCCGCAGCAGCTCGGGCGCCCCGCGGAACTTGTTCACCACGAACCCGGCCACCAGCGCCTGGTCGGCCGCCTCCAGGAGCCCGACCGTGCCGTAGAAGGAGGCGAACACCCCTCCCCTGTCGATGTCGCCCACCACGATCACGGGCAGGCCGGCGGCCCGGGCCAGCCCCATGTTGGCCAGGTCGCCGCGCCGCAGGTTGATCTCGGCGGGGCTGCCGGCGCCCTCGCAGACCACGACGTCGTACCGGCTCCTGAGGCGGTCCAGGGAGCGCAGCGCGGTGGCGCGCAGCATGTCGCGCACCCGGCCGTACTCCATCGCGTCGACGTCGGCGACGGGCCGGCCGAGCAGCACGACCTGGCTGCGGCGGTCGCTGCCCGGCTTGAGCAGGACGGGGTTCATGTCGGCGTCCGGCTCGACGCCGGCCGCCTGCGCCTGCACCGCCTGGGCCCGCCCGATCTCGGCGCCGTCGACCGTGACGTAGGAGTTCAGCGACATGTTCTGCGCCTTGAACGGCGCCACGCGGACTCCCTGACGGGCCAGCCACCTGCAGATTCCGGCGGTCACCACGCTCTTGCCCGCGTCGGAGGACGTCCCCGCGACGAGCAGCGCGCCCTTGACCGCCCGCACGCTTCCCACGCCCGGATCCTCCCACATCTCCCTATTCGGCAGGCCGGGGGACAGCGCGTCCGGCTCAGGCGGGATCTCCAGCACGCCGGCTGACCCCGCTTCCGGGGGAAGGCCGTGCGGCCCTAGGGTGTGGATCGCCCCACAGATCACAGCACGTCCGGGAAGGGAGCGGGATGCCGGGTTCACGCCCGCTCCGGCCAGGCGACCCCGAGCGGATCGGCGCGTACCGGCTCGTCGGCGTGCTCGGCTCCGGCGGCCAGGGCGTCGTCTACCGGGGCGTGGGCGACGGCGGCGGCGACGTCGCGGTCAAGGTCGTGCACAGCCATCTGAGCCAGGACGACGCCGCCGCCAAGGGCTTCCTGCGGGAGGTGGAGGCGGCGCGCCGGGTGGCCGCGTTCTGCACCGCCACCGTGCTCGACATGGGGATGCTGGGCGACCGGCCGTACATCGTGAGCGAGTACGTCCCCGGCGACACCCTCCAGGCTGTCGTCCGCGCCGAGGGCCCGCGGAGCGGAGGGGCGCTCGACCGGCTGGCGATCTCGACGCTCACCGCGCTGGCCGCGATCCACGACGCCGGGATCGCGCACCGCGACTTCAAGCCGGGCAACGTGCTGATGGGGCCCGAGGGGCCGATCGTCATCGACTTCGGCATCGCCAAGGCGCTGGACGCCACCACCCTCGCCTCCGGCCCGGTCGGCACTCCCGCGTACATGTCGCCCGAGCAGTTCAGGGGCGAGCGGGTCGGGGCGCCGTCGGACCTGTTCAGCTGGGCGGGCACGATGGTGTTCGCCGCGACCGGGCATCCACCCTTTCCGGGTGAGACGGTGCCGGCTCTCCTGAACGGCATCCTCAGCAGGGACCCCGACCTGACCGGCGTTCCGCCCCGCCTCGCGGGACCGATCCAGGAGTGCCTGTCCAAGGACCCGGCGGCCCGGCCGACGGCTCCCGAGC
Source organism: Nonomuraea sp. NPDC050733 (assembly GCF_040654215.1). Classification (NCBI taxonomy): domain Bacteria; kingdom Bacillati; phylum Actinomycetota; class Actinomycetes; order Streptosporangiales; family Streptosporangiaceae; genus Nonomuraea; species Nonomuraea sp. NPDC050733. The sequence continues at coordinate 144,054 of NZ_JBFAHO010000007.1, forward strand.
TGCTGCAACGGCTGATCGGTACCGGGCCGGGAACGGCGGACCCCGTCCCCGTCCCCCCGCCCCCAGGCATCGGGGTGGCCTCGGACATCCGGGAGGCGGCGACCGAGCCGAGCCGGCCAAGGACGTTCAGCCGGCGGGCCCTGATCGGCGGGGCCGCGGTCACCGCCGCCGCGGCCGTCTCCGCGCTCGCCGTGCTCGGGCGCCGCAACCAGGCCGTCCGGCCGTCCCCGACCGGGACACCCACGCCCAGTGCCTCCTCCTCCCCCAGCGCGACGCCCACGTCGCAGCCGTTCGGTACGGCCCTCACGCGCCCCGTCGCCCTCACCGAGGAGTGGGGCACGGCCACCGTGCTCACCGCCACCGGCGCCCTGGTGGCCTGCGGCACCGACAAGGGCACCGTGCTCGCCTGGGACACCGCCCAGGCGGCGGCCACCCGCCTCGGCGACGGCGGCGCCTCGGTGACCGCGGTGGCGTGCGGCGAGCGGGACGGCAGTCCCGTCGTCGCCTCCGGCCACGACGACGGCCGGATGCGCCTGTGGAGCCTGACGGGCGAGAGCCTGGCCGACCATCGCGCCACCGACCCCGTCATCGGGGTCACCGTCGCCGGCCGCCCTGTCGCGGTGTCGCAGAAGTACGACGGCCAGACCGACCTCTACGGCGTCGTACGGCTGTGGGACATCACCACCGGCAAGCAGATCGGGCCCACGATCACCGACCACTTCCAGGGCGTCGACTGCCTGGCCTTCGGCACGCTCGGCGGGAAGCCCGTGCTGGTCACCGGCGACGGCAACAACCGGATCCGGGTGCGGCGGCTGTCGGACGGCAAGGTGACAGGCACGTTCGTCACCGGCGAGATCGGCGGCGTCCAGCGGCTGGCCTGCGACGAGATCGACGGCAAGGCCGTCCTGGTCTCCGCCCACCTGGACGCCACCCTCCGCGTGTACGACCTGGCCACCGGCAAGCGCCGCAAGAAGTGGAGGTTCAGCGAGCAGAGCCCCGACGACCGGGGCGTGGCCGCGCTCGCCACGGGCCGCAGCGGCGACGTCCCCATCGCGGTCGCCGTGCACACCCCGTCCGGCGGCGACGTCCTCGTCCGCGTCTGGAACCTCACCGACGGAGAGGTCATCGGCGCCCTCGGGCCGGGCCCCGGCGGCCCGATCCTCACGGCCACCATGGCCCGGGCCACCGGCCTCCCGGTGGTGACGGGCGTCACCGAGGACCGCACGCTGCGCACCTGGAACATCGGCCCGGCCTGACGCCGTCCGGAGGACTGATCACACTTTGACGAGGGTGACGTGCCCTCCACACAGGTTCGCGAGGTCTTCGGGGTCCGAGGTGAGGGCCGTGACCGGTCCCGGAGCGGCGAGGGCGGTGGCGCAGAGCATCGCGACGATGGCGTGCTTGTGACCGTCCAGGCCTTGCTCCGACAGCAGGGCCGCGGCCCGGCGGGCGATGGCCTCGGTGACAGGCTCGACCACGATGCGAGACAGCGTCCATTCGAGCGCCGTTCGCCTGATCCGGGGGTGGACCACCTCGACCAGGGTGGCCGCGCTCGTGATCACACGGAGATCGTCGGCCCTCGCCAGGGCCAGCCACGCGGTCACATCGCGATCGCGCAGCACGGCCTTCGCCAGTCCTTCGCCGTCGAGCACGAGCGTGCCTCCCGGCACGGCCGTGGCGCGCGTCATGCGGCGTTCGTGCCCGAACCGCCCTGCCGCTCGCGGGCGTACTGCAGCCGCTGGCGTCTCTCCTGGATCTCTTCCTCCGTGACAGGACCGTGCTCGGCCTCAGCCACGGATATGAGCTCGTTGAGGTCGTCCCGTTCGATCTGGCGGGCGACGGCGGCCGCCACGTATGCCGACAGACCCGACGGACCGCTGCGCGTGCGAGCCGCCTCCGCGATGTCGCGAGGCATGGTGATGGAGTACTTCCGAGTAGCCTCACTCATGCTGCTTATCCTACCATCGATACCCCTAGCACTTGCCTAAGTTCACAGGGAGCGGCGCATTCCGGCGTTAGGCTCTTGGCCATGTCGCGAGACAACGCCCTGATCGAATGGCTGGCCACCCGAACGGAAGGCCAGCTCGAACTCCTGGCGGCTCGGGCCGGACTGCGGCGTGGACGCGACCTTTCGCCACAGCAGCTGGCCCACCACCTCACGATCGAACAGGTGACGGCGCAGCTCGCCACGTTCTGCACCCTCCCGGAGCTCCAGGCGCTCGGAGCGGTGGCGTGGCTGGCCGCCCAGGCGCACGGCCCCCTGTCCGGCGACCGCTGGCAGACGCCCGATCCCGCTGAGCGCGCGGTGCCGCGGACCGAGGTGGTCGGCCTCCTGGCCGGCCAGGACCCGGACCTGCGCGAGCAGGCGCGGGCGGCCCTGGAGCGGCTGGCGGACCAGGCCCTGCTGCTGCCGCCGCACGGCGACCTGGTCCTCGCGCCGGCCTTCGTGCACCGGCACCTGGCGGAGATCATGGGTCTGGGCCGCCCGGCAGGGCAGCTCATCGCCCGCCACTTCAGCGCGCAGGAGGTTCACCGGACGGCCGCCGCGCTCGGGCTGGCCAAGGCGCCGAACCGGCAGGCCGCCGAGCGGGAGGTGGTCGCCTGCCTGACCGACCCGGCCCGGCTGCACGCCCTGCTGGAAGCGGCGCCCGGCTCCGCCAGGACCCTTCTGGACCGGCTGGCGCACGAAGGCCCCCTGATCGAGGCCGGCTGCTTCCATCCCGCGGGACCGCACGGCTACACCTTCGGCGACAAGTACGTCTTCCACCCGGGAGGATCCGGGCACGACGGCGCCGACTGGCTGGCGGCCCGCGGGCTCCTGCTCCCGTCCGGTGTGCCGGGCGTGGCCGAGCTGCCGGCCGAGGTGGCGATCGTGGTCCGCGGAGAGGCCCTGGCCACGTTCACGCCGGAACCTCCCGCCCCTGGCGAGCTGCCTGCGGCCGACGGGGCCGAGGGCGCCGCGCAGGCCGCGCTCGGCGCGCTGTCCTGGCGGCTCGAACGGCTGCTCGCCAGGTGCGCGGAGCAGCCGCTGTCCGTGCGCAAGAACGGCGGCATCGCGGTCCGCGACACCAGGCGGCTGGCCAAGAGCATCGGGCAGCCGGAGGACGTGACCCGCCTGATGCTGGACCTGTGCGTCCAGGCCGGGCTGCTGGGCGTGCAGGCCGAGCCCGTCGAGCCGCCCGCTCGCCGCCGCGGCAGAGCGCCTGACCCCGTCCACGTGGTGCTGCCCACCAGCGCGTACGACCGGTGGCTGTCATGGCCTCCCGGCCGCCGGCTGGCGCCGATCGTGATCGCCTGGGCCACCTGCCGCGACATCCCGCTGTGGTGGCCCGACCCGGAGGTGACGCCCGTCGCCCTGGCCGAGCCCGACGACCTCGACGCCGTCGGCCTGCGTTACGCGACGCTGGAGGCGCTGGCCGCCGCCCCGGGACGGCGCGCCGCCGACGCGGTGCCGTACGTGCTGGCCGCCGCGACCTGGCACCGCCCCCTGAGGATGGGCGACGGCGTCAGCGCCCCTCACCGGATCGAGGCCACGCTCCGCGAGGCCGAGCTCCTCGGCGTCACCGGACAGGGCGCGCTGACCGGGCTCGGCCGTGCCGTGCTCGACCTGCTGCGCACCGGCCAGGCGTGGAGGAAGCCGGCCACGGCCCTGGAGCCCGTTCTGACCGGGATGCTGCCGCCGCCGCAGGCCAGGGCCCGCTTCCAGAGCGACCTGACGGCCGTGGTGGCGGGCACGCCCACCTCCGCGCTGTCGTCGCTGCTGGACGTGGTCGGCGTCCGTGAATCGGAGGGACACGCGGTCGTGTGGCGTATCGGAACCGCTTCGGTGCGGCACGCGCTCGACGCGGGCCACGAGGCCGGCGAGCTCCTCGAACGACTCCGCGCCGTGTCGCAGGACGACCTTCCCCAGCCGCTCGAGTACCTGGTCAAGGATGTCGGCCGGACCCACGGGCGGATGCGGGTGGTCAGATCCGGGTGCTGCGTCCGCTCCGACGACGAGGCTCTTCTCGCCGAGCTCGTCCGCGCCAAGGCGTTGCGGAAGCTCGGTCTGCGCCTGATCGCGCCGACCGTGCTCATCAGCGCGTGCCCGGAACGCGAGACACTCGACGCGCTGCGCGCCGCCGGGTACGCCCCCGCGCTGGAGGCCGAGACGGGCGCCACCCTGGTCGAGCGGCCCCCGAGCAGGCGCGCGGCGCCGAGGCCGGCCCGGCGCACCTGACGGCCGCTTCGCCCTCGAGGGGACTCTCGGGCGCGGAACGGGGTAGACGGCGGCGGGTGAGAAGGGAGCACTCGTGCGCCGACTGCTGGCCATCGTCAACTCCTCGGCCGGAGGCACGGATGAGGACGTGCTGTCCGAGGTCCTGTCCGAGCTGACCCGGCACGCCGACACCGTGGAGGCCCGGATCAAGGACCCGTCCGAGCTGCCCGGCCTGCTGGGGGAGCATCGCGGGCGCGACCCGGTGGTGCTCGGCGGGGACGGCTCGCTGCACTGCCTGGTGGCGGCGCTGGCCGAGCGGGGCGAGCTGGACTCCCGGACGGTCGGGCTGGTCCCCATGGGCACCGGCAACGACCTGGCCCGCGCCCTGGGCCTGCCGCTCGACCCGGTGCGGGCGGCCCGGGTGGCGGCCACCGGGGAGCCACGCGCGCTCGACCTGCTGCGCGACGACGAGGGGGGCGTCGTGGTCAACGCCGTGCACGCCGGGGTCGGGGTCGAGGCCGCGCGCACGGCCCAGCCGCTCAAGCCGTACCTACGGCGCTTCGCGTACGCGGCCGGCAGCGTGATCGCCGGTGTGCGGACCCGTGGCGTGCCGCTGCGGGTGGAGGTGGACGGCGAGGTGATCGCGGACGGGCGCCGCCGGGTGCTCATGGTCGGCATCGGCAACGGCCGCACCATCGGCGGCGGCACGCCCATCACCCCCGACGCCGGCCCCGCCGACCGGGTCGCCGACGTGATGGTCTCCTTCGCCACGGGCCCGCTCCGCCGCCTGTGCTACGCCGTGTTGCTGAAACTGGGGCGGCACACCAGCGGGACGGACGTCGTGACGGTCCGCGGCTCACGCGTCCGCCTGTCCGGCCCCCCGGTGCGCGTCAACGCGGACGGCGAGCTGATCGGCCCGTACACCGCCCGCACCTGGACCGTGGCCCCCCACGCCTGGCGCGTGACCCTCCCGCGTGGGTGAAACCGCCCGTTCACCGGCATCTCGGCCAACCCCCTATCATCGCCGGGTGATCGAGCTTCAGGAGGACGGTGAGATCGCCTGCCCGGCCGCGCGTGTGTGGGCGGTCGTCGCCGACTACGGCCAGGACCCACGCTGGCGCAAGGGCGTGGAGACGATGGCGCCGCGCCCCGAAGGCATCGTCCGGGTGGGCACGACCACCGCCGAGGTGATGCGGTTCGCGGGCCGGACCTACCGCAACGGCGGCGAGGTCATCGAGGTGGAGCCGGGCCGCTCGTTCGCCTGGCGCACCACCTCGGGGATCGACGCCGAGGGCGGCAGGCTCGTCGAGCCGCTCGGCGAGAACCGCTGCCGCTTCACCTTCCACGTGCGCGTCACCCCACGCGCGACCTCCGAGAGGTTGCTGGAGCCGGCGCTGAGGTGGTTGCTGCGGCGGACGATCCGCGCCGACGTCCGCCGCTTGGCCGGCCTCTACGCTTCCTGACCCCGTCCGAGCCGTCGCGACGGCGAAACGCTCATCCCCTGGCCTGACGCCTCATAGCATGCGCGCATGACGACGCACCGATTCACGCTCACCGCCGAGGGGCCGTTCGACTTCGGGGCCTCGTTGCGTTTCGTCGAGGACTGGCCGGCCACCAGCGCGCTGCCCTCCGACGGGCGGGCGCTGCGCTTCGCCTACTGCGCGGAGGCCGACTGGCTGCCGATCGGCGTGAGCGTGACCGCCGCGCCGGGCGGGGTCGCCGTGGCCACGACGCGGGCCGCGGGGCCGGGCATCCGGGGTGAGGTGGCCCGCATCCTGTCCCTCGACGTGGACGGCGCCGGCTTCGCCAAGGTCGGCGAGGCCGACCCGGTGCTCGGCGACCTGCAGCGGCGCCGTCCCGGGCTGCGGCCGGTGTGCTTCTGGAGCCCGTGGGAGGCGGCGTGCTGGGCGGTGATCGTGCAGCGCTCGTCGATGCTGATCGCCTCCCGGATCAAGCAGCGCATCGCCGAGCGGTACGGCGCGCGGGTCACCGCGGACGATCGGACGTACACGGCGTTCCCGCCGCCCATGACGCTGGTGGACGCCGACGGCCTCGGCCTTCCCGCGCAGAAGGAGGAATGGCTGCGCGGGCTGGCCCGCGCGGCCCTCGACGGCGTCCTCACCACCGAGCACCTGCGCTCGCTCGCCCCGGAGGAGGCCCTGGCCGAGCTGCGCGCCCTGCCCGGCGTGGGACCGTTCTCAGCGGGCCTGATCCTCATCCGCGGCGCGGGCGCGCCCGACGCGTTCCCGGGCGACGAGCCGCGCCTGTTCGCCATCCTGCGCGAGGCGTACGGCCTGCCGGAGGACGCGCCGCCCGCCGCGTACCGGAGGCTGGCCGAGGCGTGGCGGCCCTACCGCTCCTGGGCCTCCTTCGCGTTCCGGGCGTCGACCTACGGCGTCATGGACGACTGAGCGCCCCGCACGGCCTGCGGCGCAGAGGCCCGCGCCCGTGTCCGCGAGCGCCGGTACAGGATCGCGCGGGCGGCCACCACGACGCAGACGACGCCGAGCAGCAGCCCCCAGGTGATGTCGGTGAGGAAGTGCATGCCGCGGTACAGGCGGGAGAAGGCGACGGCGAGCGGGGCGGCGATGCCGACCACCCAGATCACCACCTGGAGCGCCCGGTTGCGGACGTGCGTGGCCAGGACGAGCGCGACCCCGCAGTAGAACGCGACGGCGGCGCTGACGTGTCCCGACGGGAAGCTGGAGGTCGGCGGGGCCGGGTCGAGGTGCTCCACCGGCGGCCGGTGCCGCCCGACGACCTCGGTCACGGCCAGGAAGACGAGCGACTGGCTCCAGACAGCCGCGACGAGGAAGACCGACTCGCGCCATCGCCCGTACGCGAGCCGGAAGAGGATCACGGCGATCGCGGTGAGCGCCACGATGTACGGGGTGTCCGACAGGCTGCTGCCGAAGTCGGTGAGCGTGTTCCCCAGCGAGGTGCGGTCGGCGGCCAGGGCCCGGCTGACACCCGCCTCGCCGGTCGGCACGGCGAGGATCAGCTTGCCCACGCCGTAGGTCACGCCCGCCAGCAGGAGCAGCGGCAGTAAGAGCGTCAGCGCGTAGTGCTTCACGTGCTCAGTTCCTGTGGTCATGGGTCACCTTCACCTGTTCGGGTTCCACTCCCTCGGCCAGCGGCGAGACGGGCCTGCGGCCCTCCTCACGCCGCCACGTCTCGAATCCCGCCGCGGTGGCCGCGACCACCGCGACGCCCAGCACGATCCCCGCCACCACGTCGCTCACCCAGTGCACGCCGAGCGCGATCCTCGTGTAACCGACCGACAGCACGAGGAACCAGGCGACGCACCAGGCCACCCACCGCCCCCAGCGGGGCAGGTGCGGCAGCAGGAGAAGGACGACCACTCCGGCGCCGAGCGTCACGTTGACCGCGTGGCCCGAGGGGAAGGAGTCGCCCGGCGCGAGCGCGACGGGGTCGGGAAGGCGCGGCCTGGCCCGGGCGACGACGATCTTCAGCGCGAGGCCGAGCAGCCCGCCCACGGTCACGGTGGTGACCGCCCAGACGGCCAGCCGCGGCGCCCCCTTGCGCAGCAGCCAGGCGGCGAACGCGATGACCGCGATCCGCCACGGCCACGGCCCGAACAGGTCCGTCCACACGATGAGCAGCCGGGTCACGCCCGGATGAGCCAGCGCGTACTCGTGCAGATCCGCGGCGACCCCCGCGTCCAGCCCGTTGAGCGGCATCTTGGCCACGACGAGCAGCAGGCCGAACGGGACCATGACCAGCGCCACCGCGAGGCTGGCGAGCGTCAGGCGCAGCCCCAGGCGGCTGTCGCCGTCGGCGCGGGCCTTCCGCTGTTGAAGCGTCATGGTTGCGGGCCCTTTCTGCGAGATACGTTCGCGGTCGGCTACCCCGGCGGCCGGAGATGATTCCTGCCTGAACGACAGCGGCGAGGGTAGTCGGGGTGGCATGTCCCCCACCGTGGCGGTCGTCGCGCACCGCAAGAAGATCCTGGGCGCGGGCCTGGACCGGCTCCGCGTGCTCATCACCGAACAGAACGTGGGCGATCTCCTCTGGTACGAGGTGCCCAAGAGCAGGAAGGCGCCGAAGAAGGTCCGCCAGGCGCTCAAGCAGGGCGCCGACCTGGTGTTCGTCTGGGGCGGCGACGGCATGGTGCAGCGCTGCGCCGACGTGATGGCCGGCACCGGCGTGCCCATGGCGATCCTCCCGGCGGGGACCGCGAACCTGTTCGCCACCAATCTCGGCATCCCCGTCGACCTGGAGGAGTCGGTGCGGATCGGCTTCCACGGCCGGCGGGAGAAGCTGGACCTGGGGCTGCTGAACGGGGAGCACTTCGCGGTCATGGCGGGCGCCGGGTTCGAGGCCGAGATGATCTCCGACGCCGACGGGCAGGCCAAGAGACGGCTCGGCAAGCTGAGCTACGTCAAGGCGGCCGTCCGGCACGTCGGCGGGCCGCTGGTGCCGATGAAGATCAAGGTGGACGGGACGACCTGGTTCGAGGGCGACGCGAGCTGCCTGCTGCTGGGCAACGTGAGCAGGATCGCCGGCGGCATCGACGCGTTCGACGACGCCCGGCCGGACGACGGCTGGCTGGAGGTGGGCGTCTCCACCGCCAAGGGGCCGATCCAGTGGGCCCGGGTGCTCGGCAAGATGGCCGGGGGCCGCTCCGACGAGTCCCCGTTCGTCCGGATCACGCGCGCCAGGAAGGTGTCCGCCCGGTTCGGCGCGCCGCTGACGTACGAGCTGGACGGCGGAGAACGCGAGGCCACCACCCGGCTCAAGGCCAAGGCCGTCCCCGGAGCGCTCACCCTCTGTTTACCGGAGACGGCGACGATCTAGGGCGAGGTGACAACTTCTTCTCCCCTTCGGCCGTCAGACCGTGCATGATCCGAAACACGATGACCCGTACCGCACTGGCGACGCTGGTGACGGCCGGCCTGACGCTGGGCGCCGTCGCGCCCGCCGCCCACGCCGCCACCTCCGGGACCACGTTCGGCCCCGCAGGCTACGGGGGCGTGAAGCTGGGGATGAGCGCCAAGGCCGCCCAGGCCACCGGCAAGATCTCCCACAAGAAGGGGCTCGACTCCGAGACCTGCACCGGCTGGCAGCTCAAGGCGCATCCGACCGGTGGCGACGGCGTCGGGCTCTACATCTCCAAGAAGCACGGCGTCGCGATGATCTTCGCTCCGAAGGGCGCCAAGACGCCGGCGGGCATCGGCCTGGGCTCCACGTACAAGCAGATCAAGAAGGTCTATCCCAAGGTGAAGACGGCCGCGAGCGGCTACCCGTACGTGGACGTCCCCGGCGTCCCCGGGGCCTACTACTCGTTCCTCCTCCAGAAGGGCAAGGTGTACGAGATGGCGCTGGCGCTCCACAAGCAGGACTGCGCCAACTGACCCTGCGCATGACGTGAAGGGCCACCGCAGCGGCTCCACGGGCAGACTGGGCGGATGACGCCAAGTGATCTCCACCCTGCCACGCCGTTCGAGGAGCGGCTTCTGACGGCCCGCGAGGACGGACAGGAGGCCCTGTGCCTCAGCCTGCTCCGCGACGCCGACCTGGCACTGCCGATCACCGCCGCCGCGGCGGCCGGGACCGAGGCCCCCGCCTGGGCGACGGCCACGGGCCCCGAGCGCACCTGGCTGCTGGCCTACACCTCCGTCGAGGCCATGCGCCTGGCCACCGGGGGTGTGGCCACGCACTGCCGGATCGCCTCGATGCCCGACCTGGCGGCCGGCTGGCCGGACCCGCGATGGGGCCTGGCGATCAACCCCGGCCTGGCGACCGCCTTCCTGCTGGAGTCCGGCACCGTGGCCCGGCTCGCGGTGCCGACGCTGGCGCAGGACCTGCTCCTCGACCCCGAGGCAGGGGTGCCGGTGGTCCAGAAGCTGCTGTCCCCCGGCGACGTCCACGGACTGCTGACCGCAGGCGAGCCCCGCGTGTCCGGCTACTGCCATCACGCGCTGGACGTCTCCCACATCGCCACCCCGGCCGTGCTCGCCGAGGCACTGGGCCAGCCCGGCATGCTGACCTCGGACGGCTCCCTGAACATCCTGCGCTGGCGGCCCGTCGGTCTCGGCCTCTACCGCACCCCCTACGGCGGGACCGACGAGGAGCGCAAGGCGGCGGTGGCCGGCTGGGTGGTCGAGGAGCCGCCGTTCGTGGGGATGGGTCTGGTGCCCAGCGTCGATCACGTCATCCGCGAGTACAAGGTGTACGGCGTGGGCCTGCCGCACGGCTCGGAGATCTGGGAGCTCACCTTCGAGGGGACCGAGCACCGGCGCGCGATGTACCACGGCGACCTGCGCCGATGGCTGCTGGTGGGCAGGCGGGCGGCATGACGTGGCACTTCTACCGGGCCCGCTGGCAGGGGGTGGACTACGTGGCCAGCCCGGAGCCGCACGCCCTGGAGCTGTGGGTACGGCTGCGCAGCCCCGAGCCCGCGGACGGCTTCGAGGAGGTCGAGCCGGGCTGTCACGTGCGTACTGTGCCCGTGACGGAGTGTGACGGCCTGGAGTTCGTGACGACCGTGTGCCGGTGGCGCGGAGAGCGTTTCCACGTGCACGACGAGCGGGACGGGCTGGTGCTGCTCGAATACCTGGGCGGGTCGGTGCTCACCGCGCGGGCGCTGGGGCTGGAGCGGGTCGAGCGGGGTGTCTACCGCCTCTGGGTGCCCCGCGCGGAGGTCATCGACTTTCGCGAAGAGGCCACGCCGCTGGATACCGGAAATGAACACATATGACGCAACACTCTTGTCTCTTGATGTTCATGTGACGGAAACTATGGGGAAATGCGACAGTGTCGTGAGAGATTCACGCGAAGGCATGGGTCTTGGGGGTGTCATGGAGTCGCACGACCAGCCCGACGTGGCGGGGATGAGGGCCTACGCCGACGAGCTGCGCACCATGTTCCAGGAGATCCAGGACGCGGGGGTGGAGCTGCACGCCAAGGCCAGAGCGATCCAGGTCACCGAGACCTCACGTGACGGCCTCGTGTCGGTGACGGTCGGCGCCCGCGGCGAGCTCGTCCGGCTCGACCTCGACCCGCGCATCTACCGGCGGCCCGACGCGCGGCACCTGGCCGACACCATCGCGGAGACCACCCGGCGGGCGGCGACCAGGGCCCAGGAGCGCGTCACCGAGATCTTCGAGCCGGTGATCCCCCCGGAGGAGTTCAAGGCGCACCTCGAGGGTGACCTCGAGACCGCCATGACCCTCTTCGCCGAGCGGATGGGAGGCCGACGCTGAAGCCCTGGGACGGCATGGACGTCGTCAAGCCGGTCGTGGACCGCGGCATCACCGAGTGGTCCACCATGGCCGAGGACTGGGAGCGGGAGGTGCCGCAGCTGGTCGCCGCGATCAGCGAGGCGCTGGCCGCGGCACCGTGGGGCTGCGGGCTCGAGGGCGACCAGTTCAGGATCGCCCACTTCGAAGGCGACGGCCCGAACCAGATGCTCATCCAATGCGGGGACCTGAAGAAGGGGATCACCGACGCCGGTGACAGGCTACGCAAGAACGTCGACAATACCTTCTGCACAAATGCCGCTACGTATCAGGACATAGCAAACGGGCTGGCGCGGGACATCTGAGGCCCGCGACGTGACGCAAAAAGGCGGATCCGACGAAGGCAGCGGCTCCGGCAACTCCAGCGACGCGGAGGCCGGCGGCCGTGCCTTCGTGCGCATCGATCGGGACGTCCGTCCCGCGTGGGAAACCGAGGCGCTCCCCGACTGGGTCGTCCACTGGCTGATCCCGATGCTGTCCGCCGGCCAGAAATGGCCGATGGCCAGCGAGAGCGGCCTGTCGAAGCTGTCGGAGGCGTACGACAACCTGGTCTCCGGGGTCACCGGCAGCACGCCGCGGGCGGGCATGGCCGCGCGCACCATTGTGACCGGCTGGAGCGCGCCGGCCACCGCCAAGTTCGTCTCCAGGGCCAAGGTCCTGTTCGGCGAGCAGGGCGGGATGGCGGGGGTGGCCAGGAACGCGCGGGCCTACTCCGCGCAGTCCCACAACTTCGCGGTCGAGACCCAGTACTCCAAGCTCTCCGTCAACGTGGCGTTCTGGGTCACCGTCATCGCCATCGCCATCGGCCTCATCGCCGCCTTCTTCTCCGCCGGGGTCTCCACCACGTTCTTCGGCCCGTACGCGGCCGCCGCCCGCGCGGCCATGAGCCGCATCATCGTCAGGCTCGCGGCGGCCGGCGCCAGGCGGGCGGGCGCGACGCAGCTGGCCCGGGTGGCCGTGCTCAGCGGCGCCACCGGGCGGGGCCTGCTCGTCAGGCTGCTGAGCACCTCGCTCGGCCACGAGCTCATCGAGGAGATCGGCGAGGAGTTCTTCATCGACTTCGTCGCCCAGTACCAGCAGCTCAAGAAAGGCACCATCGACGAGATCGACTGGAAGAAGTCCGGGGCCGCCGTCATCGGCGCGGGCGGCGGCGCGATCGTGGGCACGAGGGTCGCCGGGCCCGTGTCCCGGGTCACCCGGCACGTGCCGGGGTTCGCGGGCCGGGCGATCAGCACCGGCGCGACCAACGTGATCGCCTCCCCGGTCGGCAGCTACATCGCCAACGGCGTGATCTACAACCAGTGGGAGAACCCGTTCACGGCCGACGCCGTGGTGGGCGGCTTCATGGGCGGCGCCGGGCGCACCGGGTCGATCAGCCCGTTCAACCCGTCGGTCTACACGGCGCTGGCCCATCCTTTGACCACGCTGTCCTCCGCCTACGACGCCGCGACGCGCGCCGACGCCGCCCACGCGGCCGGCGACCCGCCGGGGGGCACGCCGAACGGGAGTCCGGTGGGTGGCGGCCCGGGCGGTGGCCATCCGAGCACCGCCGGGACGGTGCGCGTACCCGACTGGGCGGCGCCCGGCGCCGTGAGGGCCGGCGCCGCGCCGAGCACGCATGCCGCTCCCCACGCCCCCGCGACGGCGAGGACGGCCGGCACCGCTCCGGCCCACGCGGGCCAGGACGGCGGCGCCGGGCGTGTGGCCGCCCCGGACGTGGACGCGTCGGCGTCCAGGCGCGGCTCCGGTTCCCAGGACCGCGACGACCGGGCCCAGCCGGACCGGCCCCGACCGGACCAGGGCCGGCAGGACGGCGCCGCGCCGGAGCCGGCCGACGGAGCGCACCGCCCCGCCGGGCGCGCCGCCGCGGGGTCGCCCGCGCAGGGGCACACCGCCCATCAGCCGACCGACCCGAGCGCGCAGCCGGACAACCAGGCCGCGCAGCCGGACGGCCAGGCCGCACAGCCGGACAACCAGGCCGCGCAGCGCGACCGCGGGCCCGCCCACCACCAGAACGCCTCCCACCAGAACGCCGACCAGACGAACGCAGCCGCCCCGACGGGAGCCGCCGACCACACGGGCACCGCCGACCACACGGGAGCGCCCGACCAGACCGGACATCCCCACCAGACGGCAGCACCCGACCAGACGGCAGCGCCCGACCAGACGGCAGCACCTGACCAGACGGCAGCACCTGACCAGACCGGACATCCCCACCAGACGGGAGCGGCCGACCAGAGCGTTTCGACGGTGACCAGCGACCAGACGACGGCCGCCCACACCACCCAGCAGGCGGGCACGGCGGACCAGGGGTCGCAGAGCACGACCACCTCCGCCGCGCACCCCGCCCCGGTCACCGCCTCCGCCTCCGAACGGGCCCGTACGGCTCTGATCGGCGCGATCGCCACGGACTACCCCGACGCGGTGATCGGCCCGACCGGCGATCTGCTCGTCACCTCCGGCTCCGGCGTGCGCTCGATCTCCTCCGCCGCCATGAGCCGCCTCCGCGCCGACCTTGACACCCGCGCCCAGCAGGGCATCGACGTCGCGGACCTGCAGGCCGAGGCGTCCGCGATGCTGCAGGTCCTCCAGGCCGATGGCGCCCCCGCCCCTGCCCCCTCCCGGGGTGACCCGGCCTCCGCGGCGCCGACGAGCAGGCCGGGCACCGTCACGTCGCGGCCGGTCGCCGGCACCAGGTACGTGACCGACGGCCGTGAAACCGCCGAGGACCTGGACCTGGACGAGGTGCACCACAGGTTCGCCGAGCTGAGCAAGGGCCACTTCCGCCACCAGGACGTGGAGGTGGAGGGCTTCACCTGGTCGGACGGCGGCCGGTTGCTCGCCGTCCACACGAAGTCGAACGGCGTCTCCCGCACCGTCTACTTCCGCCCCGTCATCGGCGACCTGAGTTCGGAGCTGATGGGTCAGACCGAGATCAAAGCGGGCTCCGCCGACGAACCGCACGTGGTCCACTTCGGCCCGCGCGTCGCGGACGACCAGGTCCCCAGGGTCTGGCTGCACGAGATCACCGACACACTCCAGTATGTGCAGGCCGCCGGCGAGGGCAGGCGGCAGGGAGTCCTGCGGCAGGGACGGGGCCGCGCGGAGAAGACACACGACATGTGCGCGGCGGCACAGCTCAACGAACTGGAGTTCCTCGCCGACAAGTGGCGGCGGGCCCCGAACCTGCCCGAGCAGCGCCGCCTCGCCGTGGACTTCGACGGCGTGTCCCGCCAGTTGGAGAAGCGCGGCCACACCCCGCCGCTGCCGCCCTGGGCGCCCACGCAGGCCACCCGGACACAGCAGGCCCCGGCCTTACCCGGCACCAACCTGCACCCCTACCAGGTGGTGGACCTCGTCAACGCGCTGATGACGGCGGAGGACACGCTCCGGCAACAGATCCAGCGCAAACGCGTCACCGCCGAGGAGGCGCGGAAGAAGGCCAACAAGGCCACGCGCGCGGCACGCAAGGCGATGAACCAGCATGACAGCGGTCGTTTCGAGCGGGCGCGCAAGGCCCGGCAGGAGAACCGGACGTTCCGCGCCGC
Source organism: Nonomuraea sp. NPDC050733 (assembly GCF_040654215.1). Classification (NCBI taxonomy): domain Bacteria; kingdom Bacillati; phylum Actinomycetota; class Actinomycetes; order Streptosporangiales; family Streptosporangiaceae; genus Nonomuraea; species Nonomuraea sp. NPDC050733. The sequence continues at coordinate 159,062 of NZ_JBFAHO010000007.1, forward strand.
GCAGGAGCGGAACCTCAGGATGGCCGCGGCGTACGAGGCCGCGCTCACGGAGGCGAAGCTGGCGCGGGAGGCGTACGAGCGACTCCTGAATGTCATGAACAAGGCCGGCAACGCCCCGAAGAAGTCCGGCAAGCGCGCCCGGCGGCTGGAGGGCCGGGCCCAGCGGCGTCACCAGAGCTACCTGAAGGCGCTGAAGGCGGCGCTGCCGCAGGAGCTCAGCCTGTCCATGTCCATGCCGACGGGCCGGCTCCCCCACATGACCAGGCTCACCGCCACCGTGAACAAGATGCTGGCGGCCAACGGGGACGGCCCCAGGTTCACGACGATCGAGCTGGAGCAGGCCCTGAGGGCCGACTTCCACAAGCTCGTCTCCCCTGACGGCGTCGTGCTGCGGGTGGGCCGCGGCCGGTCGGCGGCGGAGGTGCGGATCAAGCTCACCCTCTCCGACCTCGTCGAGGTGCTGGACTCGTCCGTCAAGGCGTCCGAGATGATGGTGGGCCTGTTCTACCAGTCGGGCCGCACGGTCACCGCCACCGAGTCCGGCAGTACCGGACAGGGCGCGGGTCTCAGCAGCGCCGCCGTGAAGCCGATGCTGGCCGAGGGAGAGCTGGCCAGGAACGTGCTCGAGATGGTGGACGTCAGCGTCGGGGCAAGCAGGGGGAGAAGTCACGCGGAGACGCGCGGGGCCGGGGCGTACGCCCAGGGCGGCTTCGTCGCCGACGACAGGAGCGAGCCGCTGCTGTTCGACGCCGCAGCGAGCTACAGCGTCCAGGTACGCTTCGCGGGGTCGGAGGGCTGGGGCGAGAGCGTCACGGTCGACTCGGGAGAGCCGGGCGACGCCGCGATGCAGCGAGTGTGGGTCTCGCAGTCCTTCGCCGACCAGCCGCCGCGCAGGCTGGCCCGGATCGACGACGCCAAGCGCGACCCGAAGATGCCCCCGCACGTCCTCACCAGCATGACCCGCACAGAGGACTCCCTCGACATGGTCGCCGCTGCCCTCGGCGGCGAGTACACCAAGGTCGGAGCCGTCCCGCACGACGAGTTGCGCACGTTCATCACCGACGAGGTGCCCCACCAGCTCGGCGAGGCCGTCAACAACGGCTACTCACGCGTCTTCACCGTGAACGGCCGGCCGCACGCGAAGGTGACCGCCGACAGCAGGATCATCCTGGTGGAGTCCGAGCCGATCGGCGGCGCGAGCGCCGAGGAGTGGGAAGAGAAGGTCATCACCGACTTCGTCGCGATGCCCGGCGGCACGTCGGCCGGCAGGTCGCTGGAGGGCAGCGTCTCAGCCGCCCTCAAGCATGGATCGCTGGAGGAGGTCGGCCACCTCGGCCCGTACCACCCCACCATCGGGCCCAATGTCAAAGGCTCCAGGTCAGGGTCGCGGTCCTACTCCGCCACCGCGAACAAGCAGGCGATCCACCCGAGCGTGCACCGCAAGACCAGACCCAAGCAGAGCTACAAGCTCGTGGTGGAGACCACGTACACGGTGGAGGTGTTCGGCAAGCCCCCGGTCGAGCTGCGCCCGGTGCGGAGCGAGGCGGTGGTCAGCATGCGGGAGTCGGCCGCCTACCGCTTCGGGCTCCCCGTCGACAAGGCCGCGCTGGTGTACGACGACAAGGGCCGGCCCGTGCTCGACGCGAAGGGCCGCCAGGTGCTGCGCGGCGACCCGCGCCCGGGCCCGCCGCCGGGCCGCAAGGCCGCGCTGCCGGTCTGGTTCGGTGACGGCCCCGGGCAGATGCGCGGCGCGGGCCCGGCCGTCGTCGAAGAGATCGAGGGTCTGAGCGCGTTCCGGCAGAAGGTGCTGGCCGGGCTCGCGGAGAGCGGCCTCATCCCGAAGACGGTCGACGGTGTGACGCAGTACGCGTCCAACGACCTCGAACGCGCCAGCCAGATCCTCAACGCCCAGGAGGTCGAGGAGCAGCTGAGGGAGGACCGGCTCCTCGCCGCCTACGACTCCCTCGCCCAGGACGGCATCCTGATCGACCTGTCGTTGCACGGCCTGAACGGCGCCCCGGAGAACTACCAGCTCCGGCTGTCGCTGAAGCAGGACTTCAACGACGTGGGCCCCATGTCCCACAGCGACGCGGATACGGTGGTCAACCTCGACATCGGCTCCGACACCTCGGCGCGGGCCATGAGCAGATCCAGGACGTACGCCGGCAACGCGTCCGTCAGCGAGAGCGACGGGCCCGACCAGGGTCACGACGGCCTGTCGCACGAGGCCGCCGTCAACGCGGGCGGCGGCCGCACCCAGACGGCCGGCTCCAGCGACGGCAGCACGGCGAACGTGGTGACGCTGCAGGAGAGCAGCGGCCCGGTCGCGATCACCTCCCTCGGCCATGTCCTCACCGGCGAGCTCCTGCACAACGGCGACACGCGAACGCTGGCCTCCGAGTCCGGCAGGGCGACGCTGATCATCGCCGGTGACCTCCTCCCCGCCGTGGACGACACCCCACCGGCGCCTCTCGGCAAGCTCTCCCAGAAGGTGCAGAGCAAGCTGAACCTCCTGCACATGGACGTGCCAGGCCGTCAGGAGGCCGCCGGGAAGGTACTGAAGAGGGGCGTAAGGCCCGGCTCGGGAGCCTTCGCCACGATCGCCGCGATGCTGAACGTGCGCAACCTCGTCTCCCACTTCAAGCTGTTCACCCGGGCGCTGACCGTCGGCCTCACCCCGAGGGTCGACGGCGTTCCGATCCAGTCCTCGTTGTCGGTGAAGGGCGAGCTCGGCGCGGCGGAAGTGATCGGCATCGTCGACCACGTGAGCGGCGACATCCTGTTCGGGCTCGGCAGCGCGGGCGTGTCCTGGGGCGGGTCGTCGAACGTGTCCGTCGGCAGCTCGGTGCAGGGCTCAGACCTCGACGACGGCGGGCAGACGAACGACGGAGCCAAGCTCTCGCTGCCCTCACGAACGGGGGGCACCTCCGACTCCACCTCGATCCTCGACATCTGGGGCAACGAAGAGCTCACGATCAAGTACGGCCGCCACTACATCATCCGCGCAGCCACGAACCTCACCTTCACCGGCTCGCAGAGCACGGCGGACGCTCAGCCGGCCGTGAGCACGGCGTCTGCCGGCCGCACCCGGACGGCGACGGCGGAGGGCACCGCGCTGTTCTCGCTGGCCGAGGAAGAGGCGCTGCTCATGTACGCCGAAGGCGAGCTGGCGCTGCCGCCGGCTCTCGTGAGCGACGCCGTCGAACGCTTCATCAACCGCAACCTGAACCTCCACCCCAGCCTCGCCGTACCCCTGGTCCAGCGCTACATCGCGGACGTGGCCAAGGAGCGCGCGGCCGGCGCGGACGTCGGCTACGCGGCACGGCACACCCCGAAGGCCCTGCTCGGCAGGGTCAGGGAGGCGATGGGGGTCACGCCCGACCCGGCCGCGACGGATGCGAACGGCCGGCCGGTGCCCGGGCGGTCCCCCGGCGACACAGCGAAGGACCTCGACCGCACCCTCAGCCAGGCGACGGACCTGATCGAACGCTCCAGGGAGGTCGTGCCGGCCCCGTCGTTCGACGACTCGGTGGGCCTGAGCACGGTGGACTCGCTCACCCTGACCGACGAGCACGGCAACAGCGTGCCGATGCTGAACGCGGTGACCGGCGCGGTGACCGCCGCGGTCCCCGGGGCCCTGGCCAACAGCCCCACGCTGGACGAGATGCTGGCCGTCGACTTCTCCGACGACGCGGCCCGGATCCGCGTCGTCGACATGTGGTCGCGCCGCGGCTTCGAGAAGAGCTACCACGTCCAGACCGGCCCCAACCCCGCGCATGCCGAGGAGGTCACGGTCAGGGCACGGCTGGTGCCGGCCAACCCCCGGCATCCCCGCCTGGCGAGGTTCCTCGCGCACCTGACGCAGCTCGGGATCATCATCCAGCGCTACCGTTACGGCGACCGCTCGCACTCCGAGTCGTACAACGGCTCCTACGCGGGCGGCCTGGACTACGGCGCCGGCGAGCAGGGCGGCGGCTTCGGCGCGGGCGTGTCCTCGGACCGGGGCCGCTCGTACACCGGCTCGATCAACCGGCAGACCACGCGGCTGCAGCGGATCGGCCTGTTCAACGAGGTCGACCTGGTCGAGAACGACATGCTGCTCGTCATCGAGGTCGAGCGCAGGTCGCTGCGCAAGGGCAAGGTGTCCGGCCCGTTGACCAGGCTGGCGGACAGAGTGCGGCGCCTGGTGCGGACCGCGCCGCCGGTCGTCTACGCCGCCGCCCTGGTGCGGCGCATCCCGACCGGCATGATCCGGCCCGCGTCCGACGACACCGGACCGCTGGTGACCGTGCCCGACCCGCGGCCGGTCGTGCTGGACCCGGGCCACTTCCCGGCGGCGATACGGGACGATCCGGACGGGCCCAGCCTGTACGAGGTCATCACCTCGCAGCTCACCAAGATGCTGGGCCGCACGACCGTCGCGGAGATCCGCTCCGAGCTGGTCACGCGGCTGCTTCCGTCGGCGATGTTGACCGCGTTCGAGCGGATGGCCACGCCCGAGGGCGAGGTGGTCGTGCGGGCGGCCAGGCCGAAGTTCAGGAACCAGGGCACCGAGGTGAACGTCACGGCCCGCACGTCGGACCTCACCATCGTCGCCGGGCCGTTCGACGCGGAGAAGGGAGAGGTCGACCGGGCGGCCAACGCCCAGAACGCCAGCATGTCCCGCAGCCGCGTGCTCCCCGGCGGCGCGAGCGTCAACGCGTCGGAGAAGCAAACGGGGCTCAGCGGCGGCGCCAATGCCCGTCGGCAGAGCTCCGAGAGTGTGAGCGACCACCACGGGGCGCGCCGAGAGCGCAGCATGTTCCAGAAGGACAAGGCGTATCTCGTCCGCCTCAGGGTCGACTACGACGTGGCGTTCCAGAACGTGGCCCGGCTGAGGGACGGCCACGAGCATCCCGTCGGCGAGCCCGTCCGCATCGTGGGCGCCGCCAACGGCGAGATCGACGTGGTGCTCTTCGGGGCCGAGATCGCGCAGATTCAGGCGCGGATGGAGGAGAACGCGCAGCTCGCGCCCCCGGCCACCGCGGAGAAGAGGGAGGCGACGTTCAGGTTCGTCCCCGAGCCCGGTCGCGCCGGTTTGATCAATGCCCTGCGGGACGCGCGGCTGGCCGCCCGCGAACGCGGTGAGGTGGCCCTCGTGGCGGTCAGGGACGCGGACGGCGTCCACCGTTATCACGCGTACCCCGACGGGAGGCTGCACAGCCTGACCCCGGACGGCCATTTCGCCGAGGCGTTCGCCACGCTGTCCCCGCTGTTGCTGGACGCCGCCGCCGGCATCAACCTCGACCTGCGCGACGTCTTCCTGAACTCCGAGAGGCCCGGCACCTTCAGCCAGCAGGTCTGGTCCGCGCTGTCGGCACGCGGCATCCTGGCGGTGGACACCGAGAAGGTGCCGTGGCCCTTCGAGCGGACGTTCCCGAACGAGCCGGTGGGCGGAAGCGTCTCCCAGGGCGTGTCGCCCCCCAGCGTGACCTCGCCCGAGATCGAGAACACCATCTACTCCAGGGACGCCCGTCCGGCCGGGGAACCCGACCTGACCGTGGCCGAGATGCGCGCCAAGGTCGTCACCGCGGACGATCTGGGCGGGGCCGCCGCGCACGTCTCCTGGACCGGGGACGACACGATGGCCGTCCAGTTCCCCGGCGCGCCCGACCAGCACGTCCGCGTGCTGGTCGGGGACCCGGGCGAGGGACTGAACGCCGCCACCGAGCTGCGCGCGGGCACGCCGGACGACCCGCACGTGATGCGGGTCTGGCCGCGCGTGCACCCGGATGTCGTGTCGTCGACCCTGGTGCACGAGCTTTCGCACGTCGCGCAGGCGGCGAACGCCGCCGCGTGGGGCGCGCCGCAGGGCGTCGCGCGGCCGTCGCTCGCCCAGCAGCAGGCCGAGGGCAGCGACCTCTGCCTGATCCCGCGCCTCAACGAGCACGCCCGCCTGTCGGACGATTGGCGCGCCGCCACCGACTCCGCCACCCGGTCGCGCCTGGCGGACGCGATCGACACCATCGCCGCCGACGTCGAGCGGCGCGGCCACACCCCGCCCCCGCCGCCGTGGGGGACGGGCCCACGCGCGCCGGTCACCGAGCCGGCCGACACGGGGCCGCAGAGCCGGATCGCGCGGCTGCTCAACGGCGGGAGCGCCACGGGCCTGGACACCTCGCCCGCCGGCCTGTCCAAGGTGGCCCGGATCGCCGGCGTCGCCGGTGTGGATCCCGTGCCCGGCCAGGTGAAGCAGTTCATCGTGACCACGGCCGACGGCCGGTTCACGCTGGAGCTGGCCGAGGCCGCGCGGGACGCCACCGAGGTGACCGTCGAGGCGAGCACGCCGGACCGGCTGACGCTCCGGGTGCCCGCTGACGGCGGAGCCCGGGTGACGACCGCGGTGGCCGAGCAGGTGGCGGCGCAGGCCGCGGCCCTCGCCGGGCGGCCGGCCGGGCGGCTGCTCGGGCCGGGACCCGTGGTGTCCCCCACGGCGCTCGGCGTGGCCGACGCCGCGACTCTCGCCAGGCTCCGCGGCCTGGTCCGCGCGATCTCCGAGGCCGGCCCGCTCGGCGCCGCCGCCGAACGGTCCGCGCTGCGCGCCGAGATCCGCCGGGCGGGCCTCGCCCCCGACCAGGCCGGGGCCACGCCCAGACTGCTGGCGCTCGCCCGGGCGGGCGAGCTGCTGCCGGCCGACGTCGCCGCCGTCCGGGGCGGGGAGACCCTGCCCGCGAGCGCCGCGGCCGCGTCGATCGCGCGCACCGCGGCGCTCATGGGGGGACGGGCCCAGGTGTACGGGCCGGGCCTGATGGACATCGTGCTGCCCGGCCGCCCGCCCATCCCCGTCGAGATCCGGCCGGACCGGCACGGGACCCCGGAGCCGGGCATGCTGACGTACCAGGTGGACGAACGCCGCACGATCGGCGCGAACGAGCGGGCCGCCGCCGCGGCCGTCGCCGCCGCCGTCGCTCACCGGCTCGGCGGGTCTCCCGCCGACCACGCCGACCTGGCCGAGCTGTACGAGGCCGTGCGGCAGGTCCGGGCGGCCACCACGGCCCAGCGGTTCGGCCGGCTCGGCGTGCTGTTCGACCTGCTCGGCGACACCCGGCCGGAGGTGTGGCGGCTCGTCCCGCGGCCGGTGGCCGACCAGCTCGCCGCCCTCGCCGCCGGTGTGCGCCCCGAGGACGTGCCCGCGCACCTGGACCGCCTGCGCCAGCTCGCCAACGCGACCGGCTGGTGGTCCGGGGAGTGCTCGTGCCCTGCGGGCGAGCCGTGCCGCTGCGGCCGCCGCCCCCGGACGGTGCCGGAGCCGGAGCGCGAGCGGGAGCGGGCGCCGTCCGGGAAGCGCGTGTTCGCGGTGTGAGGGGGACGGCGGCGTTCCGGCATGATGGGCTGTCGAGGAGAGGACGGTTATGGCATTCGCGGTGGCGCGGACGAGGGACGAGGCACATCTCTGGCTCGACCTGCACCCGTGTTCGTGCGGGTCGGCGGAGACGACCTGGCGCAACGGGCTGGTCAGCGTCGAGGGTGAGCTGGTCAACCGCTACGCGGGCGCGTGCGAGGAGTGCGGGACCCCGCGGGAATACCTGTTCGGGCTGCCCGAGCGGCCGGTGATGCCCACGGGTTATCCGACGTTCGGAGGGCCGGAGCCGTCGGAGCTGCTCGACGCGGGCGAGTGGCTGTGGGTGGCCGACCTGAGCGCGGGCAACGTGCCCGTGGACGACCGGGCCGAGGCACACCGGGCGTTGCGGGTCGCGACCGCGGCCGTCGAGGAGGTCGTCAAGTTCGTGCCGCCCGGCGCGGACGCGGTGCCCGACGACGGGTTCTGGTCCGAGCGCGGGCAGGAGATGCGGGCGGCCGAGCGCGGCCGGTTCCAGGTCGACCGGCTGCTGATCGTCCGTGACACCTACCAGGACCTGGCGGCCGAGTATGCCTGAGCGCGAGCTGGCCCGTTCGCTGGTGGAGGCGTACGTCTATCTCGACCTGGTCGCCCACGACGGTGAGGCGGGCGCGTCGAGGCGGTCGTCGCTCGCCCACGAGGACGACGGGCTGGTGGTGAGCCTCGGCGGCCTGGAGATCCTCGTCCCCTACGAGGCCGAGTCCGCGGCGCGGGAGCTGGAGCTGATCTTCGGTACCGGGCTCTCCGAGCTGATCGACCCCGGGCAGTGGGTCCTCATCGCCACGACGTACGCGAACAGGGCCCTGGAGGGCGCGCTTCTCCACGCCGCCGATCCGTCCGACGACCGGCGCTACGACGGCGTCGTGGCCGACTGGACCTTCGCCGCGGACGCCGTGGCGGAGGCGCTGAAGTTCTTCCCGCCGGGCGCGGCCGAGCTGCCTCCCGACGCGTTCTGGACCGAGCTGGGCAGGTCGGTACGCGAGTCCCAGCCCGAGCGGGTGACCCGGCACAAGCTGGAGAGCGACCTCGCCCTCTACCGCCGCAGCCTGGACGACTTCCTCCGTCTGCACTCCGAGCCGGACTGACCAGATCTTCGTTACGCTTCCGTGACCGAAAAATGGGTGACAGAAGTCCGCAGAGCGGGCATGGTAGATCACGAAGTCCAGCAGAGGGCTTTGACTACGCGATCCAAGGCGTGCCTCTGCATGGGCTTTTTTCCATGGACGAGGCCGCCCCGCCCATTCTGGGAGCAGCAGTGTCCGTCCTCACCGTCGCATTCGAGCAGCTCACCGCCGAGGAACTCCTGGCCGGCCTGGCCGACCCGAACACTTCCGATCTGCACGCCGCGCGCATTCGCGAGCGCCTGGTGGAGATGCATGAGGGCCTGGTGACCGAGGTCACCCGTCGTTACCGCTACCGCGGCGAGCCCATGGACGACTTGCGCCAGGCCGCCTACGTCGGCCTGATGAAGGCCATCAACGGCTACGACCCCACGCTCGGTCACGAGTTCAGGGGATACGCCATGATCACCGTGCTGGGCGAGGTCAAGCGGCACTTCCGTGACCGCACGTGGGCCATCCGGGTGCCGCGCGTCTACCAGGAACGCCGCATCGAGCTCAACAAGGCCACGGCCGAGCTGACCCAGGTCCTCGGTCACTCGCCGACCGTGTCCGAGCTGGCCGCCAAGCTGAGGATCTCCGAAGAGGACGTCCTGCTGGCCATGGAAGCCTCCACCGCCTACTCGGCGCTGTCGCTGGACGCCCCGGTCGGCGGCGCCGACGACGACGCCGCCGAGCTGAGCGACTTCCTGCCCGCGCAGGACGACTCCCTCGACACCCTGCTCGACCGGCACTCGATCAAGCCGCTCATCGACGCCCTGCCGGCCCGGGAGAAGAACATCCTGCTGATGCGCTTCTACGGCAACATGACCCAGTCGGAGATCGCCAAGGAGTTCGGCATCTCGCAGATGCACGTCTCGCGCATCCTCCGCGCTGTGCTCACCAAGCTCCGCACCGCCCTGACCGACTGACCGCCCGGGGCGGCTGTGTCACGTGCCGGTGAGCCCTCCGGTCTCCAGCAGCCGCCCCTCGGACAGCTCCAGCCAGCGGTCCACCCCGATCTCCGCGAGGAACCGCTCGTCGTGGCTGACCACCACGAACGCCCCCTCGTACGCGCCGAGCGCGCTCTCCAACTGGCCCACGCTGAGCAGGTCGAGGTTGTTGGTGGGCTCGTCGAGCAGGAGGAGCTGAGGCGCCGGCTCCGCGAACAGCACGCAGGCCAGCGTGGCGCGCAGCCGTTCGCCGCCCGACAGCACCCCGACCGGCAGGTGCGCGCGGACGCCCCGGAACAGGAAGCGGGCCAGCAGGTTCATCCGCTCCGCCTCCGGCATGTCCGGGGCGGACGCGGCCAGGTTCTCCGCCACGGTGCGCCCGACGTCGAGCAGGTCGAGCCGCTGCGACAGATGGGCCACCCGGCCGTCGGCGCGCCTGGTCGTGCCGCCGTCGGGCTCCAGCTCGCCGCTGATCAGGCGCAGCAGGGTGGACTTGCCGGCGCCGTTGGGGCCGGTCAGGGCGATGCGCTCGGGTCCGCGGATCATCAGGTCGACGCCGGGCTCGGCGAACAGGCCGCGTGCCCGCAGGTGCTCGCCGAGGAAGACGGTACGGCCGGCGGGGACGTTGGTGCCGGGCAGCCGCAGCACGATCTTCTGGTCGTCGCGCAGGTCGCGCTCCGCCTGGTCGAGACGGGCCCGGGCGTCGCCGACCCGCGCGGCGTGCGTCTGGCCCGCCCGCCCGGCCGACTCCTGGGCGCCCCTTTTCATGTTCCCGGCGAAGATGCGCGGCAGGCCGGCGCTCTTGAGGTTGCGGGCCGCGTTGCTCGCCCGCCGCTCGGCCCGCTCGCGGGCCTGCTGCATCTCCCGCTTCTCGCGCTTGAGCTCCTGCTCGGCGGTGCGCACGCTCCGCTCGGCGGCCTCCTGCTCGGTGCGTACGGCCTCCTCGTACGCCGTGAAGTCGCCGCCGTAGAAGCGGACCTCGCCCCGGTCGAGCTCGGCGATGCGGTCCATGCGGTCGAGCAGCGCCCGGTCGTGGCTGACCACGAGCAGGCAGCCGTTCCAGTCGCCGAGCACGTCATACAGCCTGCGTCGGGCGCCGATGTCGAGGTTGTTCGTGGGCTCGTCGAGCAGCAGGACGTCGGGCCGCCTGAGGAGCTGCGCGGCCAGGCCCAGCGACACGACCTGCCCGCCGCTCAGCGTGCGCAGCGTGCGCGCGAACTCCAGGTGGCCGAGCCCGAGCCGGTCGAGCTGGGCCCGGGTGCGCTCCTCGATGTCCCAGTCGTTGCCGATCGTGGTGAAGTGCTCCTCGCTCGCGTCGCCTGACTCGATGGCGTCCAGCGCGGCGATCACCGGGGCGATCCCGAGGACTTCCGCCACGGTCAGGTCGCCGGCCTGGTCGCCCGTCAGCGGCAGGCTCTGGGGCAGGTAGCCGAGCACGCCGTCAACGGAAACGCTGCCGCCGCCCGGCCGGTACTCGCCGGCGATCAGCTTGAGCAGCGTGCTCTTGCCCGCGCCGTTCGGGGCGACGAGGCCCGTCCGGCCGGCGCCCACGGTGAAGGAGAGGCCGCTGAAGACGGGCGTGTCGTCAGGCCAGGAGAAGGACAGGTTGGAGCAGATGATGAACGCGTCGGACATGCGGGAGACCTCGTGCATAACGTGGTCCGGGCGTGCCGGAGCAGCCCGGCGAAGGGACAGGGGCAACGACGATCAAGGCCACGCCGGCGGCGGGCATACGCGCCTGCCGGGGCCGATCAACCTCCGGTATCACCCGGAGATGTCGTCGTCACCTGCCATGTCTGCTCTCCTCGACTCCGATCCCAACCGTTCCACACCCTAGCAGCCGCCCACGGCCCGACGGCAAGGCAGTTTTCGCTCCCGTACGGTCTCCACCGCCTCACCTGACGTGCCGCACAATGAAGGCGATGTCACCTCTTCCCCTCGTGCGCGCCACGGCCTCCCTCCATGGCCTGGCCCTCGGCGACGCCTTCGGCTCCCAGTTCTTCGTCCCCGCCAATCGCCACGCCCTTTCCGCCCGCCTCCTTCCACCCGGCCCATGGCAGTGGACGGACGACACCGAGATGGCCTGCTCCGTCTTCCGCGTCCTGGACGAGCACGGCGCCATCGACCAGGACGAACTCGCCGCGAGCTTCGCCGCCCGCCATGACTTCGACCGCGGGTACGGCTCGGCCACCAACCGGATGCTCCGGCTGGTCCGTGAAGGAGGCGACTGGCGGAGGCTCTCGGCCGAGCTGTTCGACGGCAAGGGCTCCTGGGGCAACGGGGCCGCGATGCGCGTGGCACCGCTCGGCGCCTGGTTCGCCGGCGACCTGGCGCACGTCGCCCGGCAGGCGGCCCTGTCGGCGCAGGTCACCCACACTCATCCCGAAGCGGTGGCCGGCGCCGTAGCCGTCGCCGTGGCCACAGCCGTGACCGTCCAGGAGCCCGACCTCCCCGCCGGGCGTTTCCTCGATCGGATCAGGGAGCACGTACCCGCGAGCATGGTCCACGACGGCATCGGCGAGGCCCGGCGACTCCTCACCATCAGCGACCCCGCACTCGCCGCCCGGATGCTCGGGAACGGGCGGCAGGTCTCCGCGCACGACACGGTCCCGTTCACCCTCTGGGTGGCGGCCCGCGAACGCCATGACTTCACAGCCGCCATGTGGACCACCGCGACGGCCGGCGGGGACGTCGACACCACGTGCGCCATCGTCGGGGGCATCGTCGCGGCCGCCTCGAACGCCCACCTGCCGCCGGAATGGAGAGCGAGATGCGAACCACTACCGGACTGGGCAGGCTCACCACCGCTCGGCTCGGGGGCACACGACTGAGTCATTGTCCATGCCGGAGATCGCCGCGATCCTGTCGGAGACCACCGGCCGCTCGATCACGTACCCCCCGGAGACCGTGGAAGAGGCCTATCGGTCACGCGCCGCCTGACCGCGCGCTGAGCGCCGACATGCGGCCTAGGAGCAGGTGATGCCGGTCGGGCCGGGCGTGGACGGGCCGTCGGCCTGGAGGCCGAAGGTGGCCGACGCGCCCGGTGCGAGGCTCGCGGCCCAGCTCGGCGCCTTGATCGTCCAGGTGGTCCCTGACGCCGTGATGGTGGAGCTCCAGGCGTTGGTCAGGGTCACGCCGGACGGCATGGTCCACGTGACCGTCCAGTTGTTCCAGGCCGTGGTTCCTGTGTTCCGCACAGTGGCGTTGGCCGTGAAGCCGCCCTGCCAGACGTTGGCGACCTGGTAGTCCACGCCGCAGGAGCCGCCGGTGCCGCCTGTGGGCGTGGTCGTGGGGGTGGGGGTGGGGATGGGCGTGGTCGTGGGGGTCGGGCCGTCCGAGGTGGTGTAGCCGACCTTGGTGTACGGCGTGCCGCACTGCGGGTCGCAGGCCGACGGAAGCGTGAAGCTGTACACGCGTCCGCCGTTGATCAGCGTGTCCGTGACGTCTCGCACCCGGATCTGGAACCGGCTCGCCCCCGACGTGGTCCCGCCGATGACGTACGACTGGCCCATGTCGCCGTTCATCTGGGCCGTCCGCCACGCCCCGTCGGCGAAGTACTCGACGCCGTGAATGCCGTTGGCCAGGTGCGAGACGGAGATGGCGGGCCACCACACCTGGGCGGACTGCAGGAACCCGATGCCGATGTCGCCGCTGTAGTTCGGCGCGGGGACGAACGACCAGGTGATGTGCCGGTTGTTCCAATGGCCGGGATACATGTCCCCGACCGCGGCGCCGTTCTTCACGAACCGGTTGAGCGAGTCCTTGGACAGGTCCAGGTGGTAGGGATCGTCGCGGCACCAGGCGTTGGAGTCGCCGCAACTGTCGGCGACCAGCATGGTCAGCTTCGCCCCTTTGTAGGCGTCGGAGACCCAGGAGCCGTTGCGGCAGAACGGCTGGTTCTGCGCGCCGTCGTTGGTGCCCGTGCAGAGATCGCCGATCTCCGCCTGCACGTAGCGGCCGATGTTCAGGCCGTTGTTCCACGACCCGGCCTTGCTGAGGTTCGCCCCCGTCAACGGCCGGGGGTAGAAGCCGTAGTCGCCGGGTGTGTTGTAGACGTTGAGCGCCACGAAGTCCTGTGAGTCGAGATTCGCCTGCGGCACCCCGCAACCGCCGTACGGCGCCCCGAGTCCGTCGAAGTAGGTGGCGTTACCCGTCACGGGGCCGGGCGGGTCGCTGACCGCGCCGGCGGATTGTCGCGTCAACGGCATCAAGCCGCCCAGCGCGACCAGGAAACCGGGAAGCAGGAGGGCAAGCAGCCGTCGACAGGCGTGACTCATCGGACTCCCAACTCAGCAGGGCTCAGAACGAAACTCCCCGCGGAGCACCGGCCGGTCAAGCAGAGCAACGGGTGAGCTGGGCGAACACGTCGAGAACGCTGAAACTTTCAACGGCCTACCGGGCGCCGACGCCTCTCAGCAGCGTGTCGACCACCACGTCGGCGGCGGTGCTCGTGGATGGTCTCGTCGCGGAGCATGCGGCTCGTCTCCACCGGCCATCTGCGGTTGACCGCGATGATCCCCTCGACGTAACGGTGCAGCGCCGCCGCGAAGGCTCCTTCTCGGCAGCGACGCCGTCGCCGCCGCCCGGAAGGCCGCGGAGATCCGCGCCGCCGAGACCGAGAAGTGGGCCGACGTGAGCCGCTCAGCCGACTACCCCGCGGACGAGCCGCGAGGGGGCTACGCGCGCTGATCAACCCCGCGCGGTTCCCCGGCGACGTTCGTGCGCGTGAAATGTTCCCCCCGCCTGCCGACATATGATCCTTTCAAGTGATATCTGCACGATCGTCGGAAAGGCCGCCATGCCCCACCCCCTCAGCCGGCGGTCCGCCCTGCTGGGCACCGCGGCCGTGGCCGGCCTCGCCCTGTGGGACAGACCGGCCGAGGCGGTCGGCACCACCGTGTTCGGCACCCCCGCGTCGAACGCCGCCGCGTTCGACGCCGCGCGTGAGCGGTGGGTGAGCCTGCTGGCCGGCGGATCGTACGACTCCGCGTACGCCGACAAGACCCAGGCGATCGAGGGCTCGGCCAACGCGGTGCTGCGCAAGCTGAAGCCCGCCCCCGGGCGCCCCAGCCTGTGGCCCGACCTGCCGCTCGACGACCCCCGGACGGGCAACTTCAACCGCGCCTACAACCGCATGCGCACCCTGGCGCTGGGCTGGGCCACGCCCGGCACCGCCATGCACGGGAACAGGCAGGTCGCCGAGACCGCGGTCAGCGCGCTGGACTTCCTGTACGAGCACGCCTACCACGAGGGGCTCGACCGGCGGGGCAGCAACTGGTACTGGTGGGAGATCGGCGTCCCCCGCTCGCTGACCGAAACCTGCGCCCTGCTGTACGACGGCCTGCCCAAGGACCGCCTGGAGCGCTGGCTGCGCCCCTTGCACCGCTGGTGCCCCGACCCGGAGCGCCGCGTCAGCCACCCCGGCGTCGTCGAGACCGGCGCCAACCGGGCGGGCAAGGCCATGGCGGTGGCGATGCGGGGACTGCTCACCCACGACGCACGCCTCATCAGGCGGGCCGGGGACGCGGTCTCCGACCTGCTGCGGCCGACCGGGGGTCCGGGCGACGGCTTCTACCGTGACGGGTCGTTCATCCAGCACGACGTGTACCCCTACACCGGCAGCTACGGCGTGGACTACCTGGAGAGCGTGGCCAAGCTGATCGCCATGCTCGCGAGGTCACCATGGGAGATCACCGGAATCGGGAACGTCTACGACCTCGTGGATCGCTCGTTCGCGCCGTTCATCTTCGACGGGCTGATGATGGACTGCGTACGCGGCCGGCAGATCTCGGTGCAGGGCCACCGCGACTACCACTCGGGACAGAAGGCGGTCGAGGCCGTCCTCACCCTGCTGGAGGCGGCGCCCGAGCGCCATGCCCGGCGCTGGCGGCCGCTGGTGAAGGGCTGGCTCACCCGCAACCAGGCCGTCCCCTACGACACGCTCGCGCCGCTGGCCAGCGTCGCACGGGCCAAGGCCCTGCTGGAGGACCCGTCGGTGCCGGTCGGCCCGCGTACGACGGGCACGTACGTCTTCGCCGACATGGACCGGGTCGTGCACCGCCGTCCCACCTGGGCCTACGCGATCGCGATGAGCTCGGAGCGCATCGGCGCGGCCGAGGCCATGAACCAGGAGAACCTGCACGGCTGGTACACCGGCGACGGCATGACCTACCTCTACACCGGCGACCTCACCCACTGGAACGACGACCTGTGGCCCACGATCGACCCGTACCGGCTGCCGGGCACGACGGTCGACACCCGCAGGCGCGCCGCTCTTGAGCACGGCAAGCGTCGCCTGCCGCCCACCCCGTGGGCGGGCGGCGTGGCACTCGACGGCGAGTACGGCGTCGCGGCCATGAAGCTGGTCGCCGACGGCTCCTCGCTGCGGGCCAAGAAGGCGTGGTTCCTCCTCGACGACGCGGTGATCGCCCTCGGCACCGGCATCACCGCCTCCGACGGCCGCCGCATCGAGACCGTCGTGGAGAACCGCAACACCCACGACAGTCATCCGCCGCTGACCCGGGGCGACGGCTGGGTCCACCTGTCGGGTACGGCCGGCTACGCGCTGCTCGGCGGCGCCGAGGCGAAGGTGATCCGCGAGAGGCGCACCGGCCGCTGGCGGGACATCGACCAGGGCGCCACCACCGGAGGCGACAGGACGCCCGTCACCAGGCACTACACGACGATCGTCATCGACCACGGCGTCGATCCGCGCAAGGCGCGCTACGCCTACGCCGTGCTGCCCGACGCCTCCGTCGCGCAGACCGCGGCCTACGGCGGGCGGGTCGAGATCCTCGCCAACTCCGGGGCGGTGCAGGCCATCTCCCGCGACGACGTGCTCGCCGCCGTCTTCTGGCGCGCGGGGACCGTCGAGACCGCGGACGGGCCGCTCGCCGCCGACGGCCCCTGCACGCTGCTGATCCGCCGCGACCACAAGCGGGTACGGCTCGCGGTCTCCGACCCGTCCAGGACCGCCGACGAGGTGCGGATCACGCTGCCCTGGCCGGTGAGATCGGTCAAGGAAGGCGGCCGCGGCGTCCGCAAGGCCAAGCACGCGGTCAAGGTGAAGGTCGGCGGCAGCCGCGGCCACACCCACACCGCGGTGGTGCGCGTCTGACAGTGATGATGGAGGTGAGCGCCTCCCATCCCTGCGGATGTGCGCCGTCCCGCGGGCCCGTACGAGGACGCGCCCGGCACAGGTCAGTTCAGGTCCAGGGCCACCTCCAGGCGCAGGTAGGCGTCGATCCAGGCCTGCTCGGCCGCCTCGTCGGAGCCGTGGGTGCGCGTCGCCGCGAAGGCCGTGACGGCCTGGGCGATCCGGTGCAGCCCGAGCACGGTCAGCCGCCGCGCCGCGGCGGCGAGCCGGTCGTCGTAGGTCGGCGGCAGGTGGGACAAGCCGTGATGGGCCACTTCGGCGAGCAGTCCCCGGGTGTCGATCAGGGCCGCGGTCAGTGGTTCGTGCGGGGCGTCCTCGGCGACCCTGAGCCTGCCGCTCCCACCGGCGGGCTGGAGGTCGGGGACGACGACCCGGCCGCCGCCGCTCCCGGCCGTGACCGCCAGACCGACCGGTTCGATGACGACACCGCCCGCGGTCCGCCCGACCACGCCGCTGACGAAACGCAGTTCGCCCTCCTCACCGGCGAGCACGGCGGCCAGCGAGTCGAGACGCCCGGGAGCGGCGCCGGTGTGAACGGCCCTCACGGTGGCGGTGTTACCCGCCCGGTCGACGATGACGGCGTCGAGACGCTGGTCTCCGGGGGCGTAGGTGACGGCCTCCACCCGCGCGACGGCGACGGCCCGGACCAGCTCCGCTTCCACCCTCGGGCGGATGGGCCGGAGCGTGAGGGCGTCGAGTTCGCGGCTGAGCGCGGCGAGGTCGGTCACCACCAGCGACGGCGGCAACTCGCCCCAGTCGCCCCGTGACGGGCTGACCGTCGTCCTGGAGATCCGCCCGGTGGCCAGCCGCACCGTACGGCTGGCGCTGCGGACGGCGGACTCCGTGACCAGGTTGCCGGTGGCCAGAGCGGCCAGCGTGGAGGTGGCGATCCGCCGCCGGCCCAGCGCCGGCCCGTCGTCGTCACCGTCCCACTGACGACGCAGGACCAGCACCATGGCACTGTCGCCGTGAGCCAGGTACACCTCGGCGATCCGCTGGTCGCCGAGACTGCGGATCCGGCAGCCGAGGCTCTCCAGCCGGGCCCGGCGCAACGGGGTCTCGGCGGCCTCGGCGGTGCCGAGCACGCTGCTGCGCAGGGTGGCGTCCGGCCGCGTCACCGCCCGGTGCCGGGCGTGCAGCTCGGCGACGTGGCTGGCGAGCAGCTCGGGACGGTAGTGGACGCTCCGGCCGTGATAGGAGGCCAGTTGCTCGGCGAGGTCGCCGACGGCCAGCAGCGGCCAGCGCGACCCGGCGGCGTCCAGCCGGCGCCGCACGTCGGCGATGGTGGCATCGAGGCCCTGACCGAGATGCGCCGCACCCTCACGCAGGACCGTGCCGGCCAGTCCCAGGGCCCGCTCCAGCCCGGAGGTGTCACCGGCGCCGGCCTCGCCGCCGACGTCGATCCGCACCTCGGGGACGTCGGGGTACAGCTCGTCGGCGTCCCGGAACGCCCACACCGCCAGGGCGACGACGTCATCGCGGCTGCCGGCGACGGCGTCGGTGTGGACGAACCCGAGGTCGCCGGGGACCAGGAAGCGCACGGTCGCGGCGGCCAGCTCGACCTGCGGGACCGGATCGGCGGTGGTCGCGCGGCGGACCCGCGCGGTGAATCCGGTCCGCTCCGTACGGCGAGCGGCGGCCATCAGGCGGGCGCCGATCCTGGCGGTGAGCTCGTCGTCGGTCACCTGCCCCGGTGACCAGGGCGGGGGCTCCGGGACAGCCTCGGCGGGCAGCCGTTGGTAGGCGAGGATCACCCCGACGACGTGCCGGCAGACGCCGGTGGCGCCGCAGGTGCAGCGGGCCACGTCGAGGCCGCCGGGAGGCAGGGCCGCGGCCACGCCGTCGGGGAAGCTGCCGTGCACGGTGCCGTCATCGTCGGTCCGAAGCTCCGGCGCGGCTTCCTTGCCGGCACGTTTGACCAGGCCGCGGTTGGTGAGCGCGGCGAGGGAGTCCGCCGTGAGCCCGAGAAGATCCGTCCTCATCGGCCCACGTGCTCCGCCACGAAGGTCGCCAGCTCGCCGGGTGTCATCGCGCCCACGTAGGCTCCGGCATCGGCCAGGCGCTGCGCCAGCTCCCGGTCGTAGGCGGGATTGGCCTGCTCGTCGAGGGCGGCCAGGCCCAGCACCTTGCTGCCCTGGGCCACCAGGTCGCGCACGACACGCACCAGCCGGTGCGGATCACCGCCCTCGTAGAAGTCGGAGATCAGCACGACGATCGCCCGGCGCGGCCGGTCCACCAGGCCCGCGCCGTACGCCGCCGCGCGGGCGATGTCGGTGCCGCCGCCGAGCTGGACCTTCATCAGCAGCTCCACCGGGTCGTCGACGTCGGCCGTCAGGTCCACCACTTCGGTGTCGAAGGCCACCAGGTGGGTGCGTACACCGGGCAGCCCCCACAGGCAGGCCGCGGTGACCGCCGAGTGGATCACTGAGCCGACCATCGACCCGGACTGGTCGACGAGCAGGATCACCTGCCACTGCTCCAGGTGGCGGCGGGTGCGGGAGAAGAAGAACGGGGTCTCGATCACCACCTTGCCGGTCTCCGGCTGGTAGCGGCCGAGGTTGGCGCGCAGGGTCCTGACCATGTCGAAGTTGCGGGCCAGCCGCATCCCGCCGGGCCGGCGCACCTTGGTGCCGGAGAACGCGCTCCGGACCTCGGTGGCGAGCTTCTCCATCAACTGCCGTACGACCTGCTCCACGATCCGCCTGGCAAGCCGCAGCACCTGCGGGTTCATCAGGTGCTTGGTCCGCAGCACCGCCTTGAGCAGCGCCGGATCGGGTTCGATGCGGGCCAGCACGGCCGGGTCGGTCACCACGTCATGGATCTCGTAACGCTCGACCGCGTCACGGTGCAGTCGTTCGACGGTCTCCTTGGGGAACAGCCGGGCGATGTCGTCGAGCCAGTCGAAGGTCGTCAGCGTCGACGAGCCCGTCCCGCCCCGCCGTACGCCACGCCGGCGCAGGTCCTCGTCGCGGCCGTAGAGCCAGTCCAGGGCCGCGTCACGGGCGGCGGCCTCCGCGTCGAGTTGCCGCCCCCCGAGGCACGCGCTGCCGGGCTCGCCGAGCAGCAGGCGCCACCGTTCCAGGGTGGGGTCGCTCATGAGGTGATCAGTCCTTCCCGGCGCAGCGCCGCCTCGACCCGCTCGTCCAGTGCCATACCGGCGGCCACCAGCTCCGGTGCCGCGTCCAGCCGCATCAGGTCCCATCCGGACGCGCCGCCGGCGCGCCGCTCGACCAGGCGGGTGGCGATGAGGTGCCGCTCGCGGGGCGGGAAGGAGCCGAACGCCTGGCGCAGCGCTGGCAGGGCCACCAGGAAGTCGTCATCGGTCATCCCACCGACCAGCTCGTCGAGCAGCTCCAGCAGGCCGGCGGTGTGCAGCACCTCCTCGCGGGCGAGCGCGAACAGCCCGGCCAGCCAGTCCCCGGCCGACGCCGGGACGAACGCGCCGCGCACCGCCCGCGCGGGGTCCGCGGCAGCCGTGCCACGCAGTGACCAGCCCAGACCCAGCGACGCTCCCCGCAGGTCGGGTGGCGCCTCCCGGTCGGCGGCGAGCCGGTCGGCGACGCCCAGCGCCGCGGACGTGTCCAGCCCGAGCGACGGGCCGGCATGCCTGAGGGCGTCACGGACGGCGATCATGGAGTTGATGCGCTGGAGGTCGGCCGGCGCGGGCCCGCCGCGCACGCCTTCGGCCAGCCACAGCGCCCGGCGGGTGGCGGCCTGGACGACCGCGCCCAAGGTGGCGCTGCCACTGGTGCGGAACAGGTCGTCGTGGCGCCACATCGCCAGGGCGACCGTGAGGGTGCGGCCCAGCGATCCCAGATCGGCCGTCGCGCCGACAGCCCGCGCCAGGTCGTCCAGCACCTGTCCGGTCAGTTCGCCGATGCCGCACAGCGCCGTGTCGAACAGAACGTCGGCCAGCTGGTCCAGGTCCGCGCCCGTGATCCGTTCGGCGAGGGCGGCAGCCGCGGCCTCCTGCGGGTCCACGCCGTACCCGCCGGCCTCGATCAGTGCGGGCAGCCGGTCGTCGGAGTCGGTCAGCGTCCATCGTTCGACCAGCTCCGTGCCGCCTGCCGGGCTGGGTCCCGAGATGCGCGCCACGCCGGGGATCCGCAGCACCCGCAGCCGGTGCAGCAGCCGGCTGCGCTCGCGATCGGCCTCCCTGCCGAGGTCGAGCCGTTCCTCACCCGGACCACCCAGCACCGCGAGAACCGCGTGGACCAGCGGTGGCAACGGAGTCGACCGATGCAGGCGGCCCACCCGGTCACCGCTGAGGGCCGCGATCATCTCGACGATCACCGGATGGTTGCCGGCCTGCAACGGGCCACGGGCCGCCCAGGGCAGCGGGGCCTCGATCGCCTCGCTGACCAGCGCGCCGGCCAGGCCGTCCAGCACATCGACCCGGGCCGGATGCGGATGACCGCGCATCAACGCGAGCCCGTCCGCGGTGGCCCGCGCGGCGATCAGGTCCGCGGTGGACACCGGCTGGCGCCGGGCGCGCAGCCGGGCCGTCACCGCCTCGGTGAGACCGCGCGCGGCGGCTGCGGGCCCGGACTCCCACAGGTGCTGGTAGTAGCCCGGCGACGGCATGCCCGACTGGTAGCCGTCGAAGGCGTCCAGCCGCCGGAACGAGTACGGCACCAGGTAACTGCCGACGACGGCGTCCGCGGGCGGCCGCGGCACCTCCGGCCGGCTGCGGTCACCCTGCTCGGCCAGCCGGATCAACGTGGGCCGGTGGAAGCCGCCCGTGACCACGACCACCGGCCGCTCGCCCGCGTCGGCGACGGTGGCGCGGATCCACTGCGCCATGTACTCCTCGCGGGCCACGTCGTCGGGCCCGGCCTGCGTGTCGCCGCGCACCAGGTCGAAGTAGGCGGCCAGCCGTTCGGCCAGCCCGTCGGCCGGCTCGATCTCGAACAGGTGGTCCCACAAAGCGTCCGCGTTGTCCACGGCGAAGGCACGGCACAGCCGTCCGGTCACCTCGCTGTAGCGGGCCTCGGCGTCGGCGTAACGGTTGCGGACCCCGGCCAGCGCCGGATGCCAGGCGGGCAGGTCGATGAAACGCAGCTCGGCGCCGACGTCACGGCCCGCGGTCAGCGCCGTCCACTCCGGTGAGTAGTCGCACAGCGGCGTCCACGAGCCGTGCCGGCGTTCCCGGTCCCGGTAGCTGGTGTAGACCGCGATCGGCAGCTCATGGCCCAGCAGGAGCTCGTCCATCCGGTGGTTCATGTCCGCCGGGCCTTCGACCAGCACGTACGCGGGCCGTACGGAGTGGATGGTGTCGGCGACCAGCCGGGCGCAGGCGGGGCTGTGGTGCCGCACGCCGAGGAATGTGACCGCCATCGTCAGCCCGGAAGCAGGTGGCGGGCCTCGTACAGGGCCTTCCACTGGTCGCCGTGCCGTTTCTGCTCCAGATATCTGCGGAGTTTCGCGAGATCCTCCGGGCTGTCCTTGGCCGCCGTGCCGGCCAGGCAGGAGACCAGGTCGGCGGGGGTGCCGGGCTCTCCGCGCAGGAACCAGCCGCGCAGTCCGACGGCATGCGCGACCGAGACGGCCTCGGCGGTGCTCATCACCCCGGAGAGCCGGTCGGTGGCGTCACCGCGCGCGGTCTGCCCCTCACGCAGCTCCCGGAACGCGGTGACCAGGACCTCCAGCACGTCGCGCCGTGGCGGCGCGCCGACGCCCGACCGCTTCAGCAGAGCGGTGGCCTCCGCCTCCACCAGCAGCAGCTCGGTGTCGAAGTCGGCGATCGGGAAGACGGTCTCGAAGTTGAACCGGCGCTTGAGCGCGGCGCTCATCTCGTTGACGCCGCGGTCGCGGGTGTTGGCGGTGGCGATGACGGTGAACCCCTCCTGGGCGAACACCATCGCCTCCGGGCCGGTCAGCTCCGGCACGGCGAGCACGCGGTCCGACAGCGGCGACAGCAGGCAGTCCTGCACCTCCAGCGGGCACCGGGTGATCTCCTCGAAGCGCACCACCTTGCCC
Source organism: Nonomuraea sp. NPDC050733 (assembly GCF_040654215.1). Lineage (NCBI taxonomy): Bacteria > Bacillati > Actinomycetota > Actinomycetes > Streptosporangiales > Streptosporangiaceae > Nonomuraea > Nonomuraea sp. NPDC050733. The sequence goes on from NZ_JBFAHO010000007.1 coordinate 181,625, forward strand.
TCGGCCATACCGCGCAGCAGCGGAGCGGCCACCAGCGACCGGGTGGACGGGCCCTCGGCGACCAGCAGGGCATAGTTCCACGAATATTTGATCTGGTCCTCGGTGGTGGCCGCTCCGCCCTGGATGGTGAGCGTCGAGGTTCCGCTCACCGCCGCGGCGAGCAGCTCGGACAGCAGCGACTTCGCCGTGCCCGGCTCACCCACCAGCATCAGCCCGCGGTTGGTCGCGAGCGTCACCAGGGATCGGTCGATCAGTGAGGGATCACCGACGAACTTGCGGCTGATGCCCAGCTTCTCATCGCCGAGGACGAAGCGCCGGGCGGCTCGCAGGCTCAACGCCCAGCCGGGCGGCCGGGCGTCGGTGTCGTTGTCCCGCAGCCTGGCCAGCTCGCCGGCGTAGCGGATCTCGGCCGGGGGCCGCTGGACGCGCTCGTTCATCGGGTGATCTCCCGCAGGTCACGCAGGATCTCGGAGACGGTGATCGGGTCGAGGCCGTCGAGGGCGCCGGGGCCGAACCCCGCCAACGTCTGCTCGTCGGCGAATTCGAGGTAGCCGATCGCGATGCCCGGATCGAGACCGATCGTGAGGGTTCTGCCGCCGGGCACGTCCCGCTCGATCCAGCACTGGATGCCGGCGTCCTGTGGCGCGCCCCGCCGCCAGCCACGCCGTTCCAGGCCGATCACCTTGCCGGTGGGGATCTTGGCGGCGCTGATCTCGGACAGCAGCGTCTCGTCCGGCTGACATGTCTCCCGGCCCAGTTGCGGGAACGGCTGGAGGATCTCGTAGTCGGCGAACACCTCGGCCCACGCGGCCAGCTGCTCCCCCAGCTCCAGCGGGTGCGCCACCCCCACGACGGCATCGTCGGGCAACGTCAGCGCGTCGTCCTCGACGTCGGCGAAACTGCGGTCCTCGGCCACGCGCAGGGCGCCCGTGAGCCGGCCCGAGGCGTCGTAGAGGCCCCACACCAGCCGCCGGACGATGTGCCAGAGCAGCGGGTGGCCGACGAGCAGCCGCTCGAACTCCGGGCCGCTCCAGCGGCGCCGGTCCACCATGGCCTGCTCCAGCCGGCGGATGCTGTCCGCGGCCACGGCGCGCACGTCCTTCTTCAGCCCGGCGAACCGCTGGTGGGCGGCGGGCGCCAGCTCCGGATCGTCGTTCGCCCCCGGCTTGGGCAGGTTCTTGAGCCGCTTCCCCGCGGCGTCGGCCACGTACGGCTTGAGCTGCTCGTCGAAGCCGACGACGAACTGCCTGCGGCCGTAGTCGAGGGTCATGCTGCCGTCGGCGGACAGCCCGAAGTCCGGCACCAGCCGGTCGGCCAGCTCCTGCCGCGTCAGGCCGAGCTCCGCGGCGACCTGGTCCATCTTCTGCCTGGCCCGGTTCTTGAGCCCGCTGAACTTGACCTTCTCCGCGATGCCGTGCAGGTGCATCAACGCGACCTCGGAGCCGATACGGGCCAGCAGCTCCAACCCTGCGACCGCGCGCGCGTGCCCGCCCTCGCCGGGCCAGGTCCTGATCAACGGCGTCAGCCGCCGGACGGTCTCGTCGTCGCCGAGCAGTGCCAGCGCGTCCATCGCCCAGCTCTCCTTGGACGGGTAGCCGGCCGCCTGCCAGCGCTGGAACAGCGCCCAGCCGAAGTCCGCGAGGCTGCGGCTGTCGCAGGCCTCCTTGACCAGGGCGAGACCGGCGTACGGGTCACCGAGCCGGGAGATCGCCAGCATCGTCATCACGTGGCGGGCCGCTTCGGCCGGCAGCGCGCCGGCGTCGCCGCGCAGGCGGATGGGCGCCAGGATCGCGACGTCCGCCCACTCGGGCAGCACGGGCAGCTTCGCGGGCAGCGCGTCGAGCGGGTCGGCCGAGAGCAGGTCGGCGATCGCGGCCTCGGCGACGGGGCCGTAACCGGCGGCGGCCTTCGCCACGGCGTCGCTGCCGCCGCCTGCGGCCAGCGCCGCCAGCGCCTGCTCGGCCTGGCGCCGGCCTGCGCCGGGCTTGCCCAGAGCCGGTGGGATCAGCGCCCTGGCGGCCGCCTCGGGGTGGCGGGCCAGCCACGCCAGCGCGGTGGCGCGCACCGACTTCAGCCGGGCCAGCCACTCGGCCATCAGCACGGCGATCTCCGGGCCGGCGAACGGGAGCAGCGACGGAGCGATCGCGGCGGGGTTGCGCCGGGCGCTGTCCAGCGCGAGGGGCAGCGCCGCCAGCTCGAACCTGGCGACCACCGTCGGCATCCATTCGGAGACTCCCCAATGGTCAGAAGGGCGCCACTTGCCGATCAGCGGTCCGGCCAGCTTCTCGGGCCCGGAGACGAACAGGGAGATCTCCTCGTACCAGTGCCCCCGCCGGCCGGCGGCGAGCTCGCGGGCGATCTCCTTCCAGTTCTGGCGCCAGGCCCGAATCCATGAATCGTCCCCCGATCGGGCGAAACGCCAATGGTCCCGCTCCCCCGGCCCCCACACCACGGTCGGCTCGTCGGCGCACACCAGGCCGCTCACCACGATCGGCTTGCGGACCGTGCGCGGACGGGTCCACGGCGGGCTCACCAGCACCTCGGGCAGGGCCTCGAGCGGAGCGGTGGCGACGGGCGCGGCGGTCGCGATCTTGTTGATCCGCTCGGCGGCGGCGGCTCCGACGCTCGCGAGGACCTCGGCCACCAGGTCGGGATGGGCCAGCACGTGGGCGCGCAGCAGCAGGTCCGCGACCTTGCCGCCGGTGGTGGCCAGCATCCGCATCGCCCGGCGCGGGAAGCGGGCCGCCGCGCGCAGGAGGGCCGGCTGGGTGTACTTGTGGTCGATCCGGTCGAGGAGCGCCAGCATCGCCGCGTCGGCCGGCAGCTCGGCGAGCATGCCCAGCAGCCGCCGCTCGCTTTCCGCGTCGTAGAGCTGGTCGAACCAGCCGGCCAGCAGCGGCACGGCGGCCAGGCCCATGCCGTCGACGAGTGTGGCGGGCAGAGCGAGGGAGCCCATCACGTGGTAGCCGTGCACGTGGCCCGCGATCAGCGCGGCGTGCTCCGGCGTGCTGACCGCGGCGACCAGGTCGAGCGCGAGACCCGGATTGACGTGGCTCACCTCGGCGCAGTCGGCCGCGACCCAGTCCATCTCGGTCGGCGCCAGGTAGGAAGCCGCCACCCGATGGTGGAGCCCGCCTTCACGGCTCACCGCGAGCGCCGCGACGACCTCGGCGTACTCCGCGTCCGATGCGGCCGAGAGGACGGCACGGACCCGCGCGGCGAGCTCCGTCCGCTTCCAGCCGTACCCGTGGTGCGTGGTCTCACCGGCGGCCAGCCGCCCGACCGTCCAGTTCTTCCCGTCGACGTGGAAAACCAGCGAGGCCAGTTCGGTGGCGGCCACAGCCGCGAACACCAGGCCACGTTCGACCAGCCAGGATTCGGCGAACAGGGGCAGCAGCCGCTGGGCGTCCCAGGGCAGGGACGCGGTGACCACCGCGGCGCCCAGCGGCGTGGCGGTGGGCTCCCCGTCCAGGTACGCCGTCCCCGCGGAGGCGAGCTCCGGGTCGGGACACGCCGCCAGCGAGTCGCGGATCGCCTGCCGACGCTCGTCCAACCCCGCGGCGAGCTCCTTGGGCGCGCCCGCGTCCAGCGGCTTCACGGCGACCCGCGCTCCACCCCGCCGCGGATGAAGACTCCGCAGCCAGGCGGCCGGCATCGTCAGCCGGTCCTCATCCTGGACGCTGTCGCTCGCCGCTGTGCTCATACCGGTACCTCCACGCTGTGTTCGAGTAGGGCTCGGCGTTCAGGCGACGGGGTGACCACGCCATCGCCGACGCCTCATCCGTGATCGTCAGCGGCGAGTATTGCGGGCATGACCGACAAACTCCCACTCATCGCATGAGCGACGACTACATGGACGCCAAGAAGATCGGCGGCATCCACCGCGGCATGGGATGACCGGTATCAGCAGGGACGTTCCTACGTGTCGTGCTGTCGGCGCACCATCTCGGTGATCCAGACGGGCGCGAACGGGGATGTGCAGTTCGGAGGAGTCGGGTAGTCCTTGAGCACCTCCAGGCGCTCACCGATGTCCATCGCGCGGGCGCGGTGCTCGGCGTGCTCGATCCCGATCTGAGCCAGGCAGTGGTTCATCGCCCACTGCAGGCGAGCCGGGGCGTCCCTCATCTCCGCCTCGACGACGTCGAGCAGTCCCGCGAGGTCGAGGCCCTCGGGCTGCTTGGCCACGCGTTCGGTGGTCAGCGCCCAGCCGGCACTCGCGACCACTGGATCCGGATCGGCCGACCAGGCCAGGCGCAGCTCTTCGGCGTGCGGGTTCTTCTTCACCACGTAGTTCACGAGCCAGTCGTGCACCTTGGGGGTGCGCGCCTCGCGCACCATGACGTCCAACTCGTCGCGCTCGAACGCCTTCGGGCGGCAGATCAGGATCGCCAGCAGTCTCGCCGCGGTGTCCTCCGTCTTCCAGAGCCGGTGCGCGAGTTCCTGCTGCGTCTTCAGCCGCTTCGCGAGCGCGCGCAGCGTGCCGAGGTTCACGCCGTGATCGTCACCGTGTTTCCGGTTCGCCTCCCGTGTCCTCGGGTCCTCGATAGCGGCCAGCTCGGCCATCACCTCGGCTACCGTCGTCTCCGCCACCTCAGCCTCTTCTCCATCCTGTGGATCGTCCCGGCAGCGGGTGCCACCCGGTGTTCGCCCGCGTCGGTCCGCGGTCCGCGGTTCGCGGTCCGCGGTCCGCGGTTCGCGGTTCGCGGTGAGCCGGACGCGATCGCGTCAGCGCGATCACGGGGAGTGCCCGGCGGGAAGCCGTCGGCCGGGTCGGCGGAGAAGGCGGCCGCGCCCAGCATCCCGGCACCGAGCACACCGATCAGCCGTGGTCCCCCCGTACCTCCCGGCCCCGCCGCCGGGCCGAGGACCCGGTGCAGCCCGATCGCACACGCCACGAACAGCAGACCGCCGGCCACGAAGCCGGCGATCTGGATCCAGCCCTGGTCGCCGTCGCCCGGCATGCTGGCCGGGTGCCGGCTGATGTCGAACCCGTCCCTGGTGAGCATCTGCGGGACGACCACGACGATGTAGAGCGGTCCGGCGACGATGCCGCAGGTCAGCGGCGCTCTCGTCGATCGGGTGACTGCCCCGGGCGCCCTGCCGTCGGCGGAGGTGACGTCGTGGGTCATCAGCCGTCGCCGCCCGTCTCGGGGGCGAAGTGCTGCACCGCGAACGCGACGGCCGCGGCGATGTCGTCGTCACCGGTGCCCCAGGCGGCCTGGATCGCGGCTCCCCAGGCGTGGCAGCTGCGGACGGCGAACTCCTTTCCCTCGGGGGTGTCCTGCCAGGTGGCGGGGTCGAACGTCACGCCGTTCAGGAAGAGGTCGAGGCCGAGCAGCGCGAGGTCCCAGCCGCAGCCGACTCCGATCGTGCCACCGGGACCGTAGGTGCGCACGAGCTCGTCGACGATCTGGGCGGGTGAGGCGTGCTCCAGCTCGAAGACGGTGCGGCCGTCGTCGCCGGGCGACAGGCGCACCTCGACCTCGGTCGGCATGCCCTCGCCGAAGACCCAGGTCACCTTGATCAGACGGGGCTCCTCACAGCGCAGGATCTCGCCACCGGCGTTGTCCTTGAGCTGGAACGTACCGCCGACCCGCAGGTCGCCCTCGACCTGGCCCAGCCATCGGCCGAGCCGCTCCCGGTCGGTGCAGGCGTTCCAGACGTCTTCGATCGGGGCGTCGTAGACCCGGCGCAGCAGCACCGACCGCCCTTCACCGGTGGCGACCGCCTGATTGCCCATCTCCCGCTGGGTGGCGTTGATCTGGTTGACGATGTCGATCACGTGTCCTCCTCGCTGACGGACTCTGTCTCCTGACGGCGTTCCGGTGCCCCGGCAGCGTTTCCACTGTTGTCGCGGCGTTCGCGTCTGCCGCGGACGAGCTCGGCGGACAACGCGTCCAGGCGCTGGCTCCAGAACCGCCGGAAGCGCTCCAGCCAGATGTCGACCTCCTGCAGAGGCGCTGCCTCCACCGCGTAGAGGCGCCGCGTACCGTCCGGACGCACGGTGACGAAACCCGACTCCCTCAGCACTCGCAGGTGCTGCGACACCGCAGGTGGCGAGATGCCGAACTCTGCCCGGACGACCTCGCTGACAGCGCCGGCGGCCTGCTCCCCGTCGGCGAGCAGCTCCAGTATCCGGCGCCGCACCGGGTCGCCGAGGACGTCGAAAGCGTGCACCCAGGAACTATGTCAGCGTCGGCTTAATTAAGTCAAGCCTTAAGGATGTTCCGCGGGTTCGCAGGGGCGGCTGTGCGGGCAAGTCGGTCCCACCGTTCCGCAACAGGCATGCATCGGCGACAACGCCATCCCCATAGCGATCCTTATCGGTGGTAACGCTCCATGGATGACAGTGTTAACGTAGCTTCGGTTCCATCGGAAGCAGCGGCTGGCCCACATGGACGACCAGGGCATCGACGTCGCCGTGCTGTCCCTGTCGTCGCCGGGTGTGCAGGACCTGCCGGAGGCCGACGCGATCACGGTGGCCCGGGAGGCCAACGACCAGCTCGCGGAGATCGTCGCCTCGCGGCCCGACCGTTTCCAGGCGTTCGCCGCGATCCCCACCCAGTCGCCGGCCGCGGCCGCGGCCGAGCTGGAGCGCGCGGTGGGCGAGCTGGGCTTCCCCGGCGCCATGCTCTACGGCCGCACCGGGGACAGACTGGCCGACCATCCCGACAACGACGAGCTGTACGCCACCGCCGAACGGCTCGGTGTGCCGCTGCACTTCCACCCGCAGTTACCGGTCCAGCCGGTGATCGACGCCTACTACTCCGGCATCGGCCCGATCGGCACGCCGCTGGCCGGAGCGGCGATCGGCTGGTACTACGACCTGGGCGTGCAGTACCTGCGGATGATCTTCTCGGGTGTCTTCGACCGGTTCCCCGACCTGCAGGTGATCGCCGGACACTGGGGCGAGGTCGTCATGTTCTACCTCGACCACACCGGATTCTTCGCCGAGGCCGGCGGCCTTCGGCGGCCGCTCGCGGACTACTTCAGGCAGAACTTCTGGATCGCCGGCAGCGGCACCAACAGCCCCCGCTACCTGCGCTGGACGGCCGAGGTCATGGGCACCGACCGGATGCTGTACTCCACCGACTACCCCTTCACCTACGGCTTCCGCCCCGGCGGCTTCCCCTATGTCGACACCAGCAACGGCGCCGCCCGCTCGTTCCTGGAGGAGGCGCCCTTCACCGACGAACAGAAGGCCGACATCGCCCACCGCAACTGGGAACGCCTCACCGCCCGCGGCCCCCGGCGGCCTGCAGCGTCACTGTCCCTTCCAGACGGAGTTGGCGCCTGGGACGGGTTCTGGCCAGCGGCACGACACTTTGGTCTGGACGGTTTCGAGCCGAGTTGTTCAGGTCTTTCTGTCCGCGAGGGGCCTCAACCTCCGGGGTAGTCGATCGGCATGAGCACCGATGAGCCTGGTTCCGAGCTCTGTGACTGGTGTGGCGTGGTCGATCCACAGTCGGGCGCGGTAATGCATGTGAGCCCTTCGTCCAACTCCTGCGTTTTGAAACACCGGGAAGGTCATGGAGTGTCTCCTTCCGTCACAGGCTGGCCGGTGATCAAGGCCAGGGCGGTGGCCAGGTCGTGGCTGGTGGGGGCCCGTTCGGGGTCGATCAGGTACTGGGCCATGATCCCGGTCAGCAGCGCCTGGTAGAAACCGCCCACCGCCCAGGCGTTCGGGTCGGCGGGGTCGAGGCCGGCGAGCACCTGGGCCAGGCCGAGACGGGCGTGCTCCAGACCGGTGGCCAGGTAGGCGCGAGCCTGCTCGGCGTGCTGAACCTGGCCGATGACGTCGAAGGTGGCGGCCCACAGCGGCCGGTGGAGCTCGAAAGACTTGATGATCTGGGCCCAGGCCGCCTCGAAGCGTTGCAGCGGGCTGGCCTCGGGATCGGCCGGAACGGCGGCCAGCGCCAGGGCCAACTGCTCGCCCCATTCCTGCGAGGCCTGCGAGAGGGCCTCGTTGAGCAGCGCCTCCTTGGAGCCGAAGTGGTAGCCGACGGCCGCCATGCTGACGCCGCCGGCGGCGGCGGTGATGTCGCGGATGCTGGTGCGCGCGTAGCCCTTGTCGTTCAGGCAGCGCTTGGCACCGGCGATCAGATCTTCGCGGTTACCCATGAGGTCGCAGCCTACCACAAGAATGAAACGAACGCCTTAGGCGTTCGACTTAGGCGTTCGCCTTGCGCGATCGCCTAAGTCGGTTGTACGGTTCTCGGCATCGGAAAGATCACGGATGTGAAGGAGCTGGGCAGATGACCGGCAAGGACAAGCTCGCAGGGGGACTGACGGCCCTGGGCGCGGCAGGGGCGATCCTGGCGCCCTCGGCGGCGGCCGCGGACAGCGAGGCATTGGTCCACACCGACCGGGGGCCGGTGCGCGGCATCGTCGCCGAGGACCACCGCTCGTTCCTGGGCATCCCGTACGCTGCTCCGCCGGTGGGCGAGCTGCGCTGGCGGGCGCCCCGCCCGGCGGCGGCCTGGACCCAGCCGCGCCAGGCCACCACCCCCGGCCCGATGTGCGCACAGACCGGTGACCACCTGGGCGGCGGCAGCACCAGCGAGGACTGCCTGTACCTGAACGTGACCACCCCCCGCCTCCCGCAGGGCCGCAAGCTGCCGGTGATGGTGTGGCTCCACGGCGGCAGCTTCAAGGACGGCGCCGGCCACCTGTACGACGCCCGGCGCCTGGCCGACCAGGGCAACGTGATCGTGGTGACCGTCAACTACCGGCTCGGCGCCTTCGGCTTCCTGGCCCACCCGGCCCTGCACGACGCCGACGGCCTGTCCGGCAACTACGGGCTGGCCGACCAGCAGGCCGCCTTGGGCTGGGTCCAGCGCAACGCAGCCGCCTTCGGCGGCGACCCGCACAACGTCACGCTGTTCGGCGAGTCCTCCGGAGCCATCGCCGTCTGCGCCCACCTGGCAGCCCCCGGATCGGCCCGCCTGTTCCACCGCGCCATCCTGCAAAGCGCCCCCTGCACCGCCCCGTGGTCACCCTCCCTGGCCATGGCCAACAACCCCCGCCCTCGCACGCAGGCCGAACGCGACGGCCGAGCCCTGGCCAAGCGGCTGGGTTTCGGCGAGTCGCCGACCGCCCAGCAACTACGCGCGATCCCGGCCGACAAGCTGCTGCAGGCCGCCTCCGATCCGGCCCAGCCCGGCTTCGGCCCGGCCGTCGGCGGCGCGTTCCTCCCGCTGGACCCGGCCCGCGCCATCACCACCGGCCGCTTCCACCAGGTGCCGGTGCTGTACGGCATCAACCGCCACGAGCAGCGCATGCACGTGTGGGGCCTGGAGATGGCCAAGTACCAAGGCCCGATACCCGCCGACCGCTACGACGAGGAGGTCCGCGCCGCCTTCGGCGCCAACACCGGCAAGGTCCTGGCCCGCTACCCCCTCTCTGCCTACGCCTCGCCCAGCCAGGCCCTGGCCACCGCCCTGACCGACGCCCAATACGCCCGCCCAGCCCTCGACACCGGCAAAGCACTCTCACACCAGGTCCCGACCTACGCCTTCGAGTTCGCCGACGCCAACGCCCCCTGGTTCGCCGCCTTCCCCAAGCCCTACGACATGGGCGCCTACCACGCAGCCGACCTGCCCTACCTGTTCGATGTCGGCTACAACCAGCCCCTCACCCAGCAGCAGCGCCACCTGGCCGACCACATGATCGGCTACTGGACCCGCTTCGCCGGCACCGGCGACCCCAACGGCTCGGATGCACCCGCCTGGCACCCCTTCACCACTGCACGCCCTCAAGTCCAGTCCCTGGCCCCCGGCGATGACGGCATCAAGCCCGCCGACTTCGCCCGCGACCACCGCTACGACTTCTGGACCTCACTCAACAGCTGAGACGTTCGATGAGCTTCCTCGGCGGCCGCGGCATCACTGTCGCCATCACGTAATTCCCAGTCGGGAACCCAAACGGGGCGCCGCTTGCGGGAGAACCACAAGATCGGAGCCGAAGGCGGAATCCGACAACTCAACCTGAACACCGACACGAGCACCGACAACAACACGCGAACACCGACAGCTTCAACTGCAACCGACAGTCACCACCGGCGGGTCACTCGCCATGCGCCTGACGTGCGGCCTGCGCGGTGACGCGCTCGATGGCCTGGACGGCGACGTCGGGCTCGTCGACGTAGACGTAGTGCCCGCTGTTGGCCGCCGTGCTCAGCTTGCCGCCGCTGGACAGCGCGAGCCACTTGCGCTGGCCCGCGGCCCACGCCTTCTCCAGGCGCGGCCCGTACTCGGGGACGGCCTCCAGGTACGGCTTGCCGTGCCTGATGACCTCGACCGGGATGTCCCCCGCGGAGCCGACCTTCCCGTCGGTGACGACGAGCTTCTCCGGGTTCTGGCCCTGGAACATCGCCAGGTTCTGCGCGCGCAACTCGGCCGCCGGGCCCTTGGCCGACTCGGGGATCGACTTCGTGATGTCGGCCAGCATCGTGGGCGGGGTGGCGTCCATGAGGACCAGCCCCTTGACCCGGTCCTGATGGCCGGGGGCGTACCTGGCGGCGATCAGCCCGCCCAGCGAGTGGCCGGCCAGGACGACGGGGTTGTCACCGGCGACGCGGTCGAGCACCCCGGTCAGGATCTTGCCGGTGCTGGAGAAGTCCTGCGGGCCGTCCGGTTTGTCGCTCGCGCCCGCGCCGAGCCGGTCGTAGGAGCAGGCCCGGTTCTTCCTGCTCAGCGTCTTCTGGACGGCGGCCAGCTTGTCCAGCCCGTCCCCTCCCCCGTGCATCAGGACGATGACCGGTCCGCCCTTCTTCGGGTGGCCCAAACAGGACACGTTCACCGACCGGCCCGCGACCTTGATCTTCTGGGTCCCGGAGATCGGGGCGGCACCGGCTGTCCGCGTGACCGGGGCCAAGGGGTCCCAGTGCTCCATCGCGTCGCCGTCGCAGCCGGCGACCCCCGCGCCGAGCACGGTGCAGCACAGCATGGCCACGACGGATCTCTTGATCTTGCGGAGCATGAGGTCCTCCAGTGAGGGGGTGGATGCCGGAATGAGGCGCACGGCGATGCGGCGGAGCGCGACGGGGCCGCCGTGGCCGCGTCGTAACGCTACGGATATGGCGGTCCGTGATCGTCCCCGCACGGTGGACATTCACCGGTAGCTCGGACGGGGGACAAACCCGAGGTCTGCCGGGAGGCCCTGGGCGTCGCCGCGGCCGTACTCGTCGTGACGTCGCGCGGCGGCCGCGATCGCCCCGCTGTGACGTGCGACGGATCGCATGTGCCCCTGTCCCCCGTGCGAGCTACCCGCGAGTGTCCACCGCACGGGGACGATTCCAGGCCGCCGAATCCCTAGCGTTTCCCGGCGTAGCGGCGGCACCCCGTCGCGGAGTCCCCACGTAAGGAAGTCGTCATGCGGTTGTTGAAACAGCTCGTCCCCGTCGCGGTGGTCGCCTTCCTCGGCGGCGCGATCGTGGGCGCGGTGCAGGGAATCCCGCTCCTCACCCTGCTCCTCGGCATGGCGACGGCCGTGCTCGCTGTGCTCGTGTACGGCCGGGCGGTCCGGTGGTCAGAGCGTCGCGCACCGGCGGAGGTGGCGGCGCGAGGCGCCGCCGGTGCCATCGCGCGAGGGACGCTGATCGGGGTCGCGCTGTTCGCGGCCGTCATCGTGAACATCGCTCTCGTGGGCGGCTACCGGGTCGACGGCCCGGGCTCGCCGGCGGGCGCGGCCGGACTGCTCGGGTTCATGGCCGCCGCCGCGGTGACGGAGGAGCTGCTGTTTCGCGGCATCCTGTTCAGGATCGTCGAGGAACGCACGGGGACGTGGCCGGCGCTGGCGCTGACCGGCCTGCTGTTCGGCCTGTCGCACCTGTTCAACCCGCACGCCAGCCTGTGGGGCGCGATCGCCATCGCGATCGAGGCGGGCGGCATGCTCGCCGCCGCCTACGCGGCCACCCGCACCCTGTGGGTGCCGATCGGCGTGCACTTCGGCTGGAACTTCGCGGCGGCCGGCATCTTCGGCACCGAGGTCTCGGGCAACGGCGCGACGCAGGGGCTGCTGCACGGCGTAACGTCGGGCCCGGCCCTGCTCACGGGCGGCGAGTTCGGGCCGGAGGCGAGCCCGTACGCGGTGGTGTTCGGCCTGCTGCTGACGGTCGTGTTCATGTGGCTGGCCCGCCGGCGCGGCAACGTGGTCCCGATCCGGCGCGGCGCGACCGCTACGCTCGCCCGATGATCGATCTACGGCGGGTCACGGACCTGTGGCGGCGGAGCGACGTCGTGGTCCGGGATTTACCGTTCGGGCTGGTGCTGGCCGCCGTCTCGTTCCTGCCGGCGCTCCACGGCAAGGGGACGCAGGTCGGCGACCTGCCGGTCCGGCCCTTCGACGCGCTGGCGTTCGCGGTGATCGCCCTGGAGTCCCTTCCGCTGGCCGTGCGACGGCGGTGGCCGGCCGTGTGCCTGGCTCTGGTGTCGCTGGGTTTCGCCCTCGACCAGGTGCGCGCCTACCACGTGCTCGCGAGCAACGCGATGCCCGTCGCGCTGATCAGCGCGGGCGCCCATCTGGAGCGCCACCGGCGCGTCACCGTGATCATCCTGTCCATGGCGTACGTGCCGCTGGCGCTCGCGCTCAACCGGCTCGGCGCGACCGAGAAGGTGGAAGGTTACGTGGTGTTCTACCTGGCCCTGGCCCTCGCGTGGGGCATCGGGGCCTGGCTGCGCTCCACCCGCGCCGCCGAGGGGGAACGCCGCCGCCACCTCGCCGAGGCCACCCGCGCCGCCGAACGCACCCGGATCGCCCGCGAGCTCCACGACGTCGTGACGCACCACGTGACGGCGATGGTCGTGCAGGCCGAGGCGGCCCGCTACCTGATGGCCGCGCCCGATCGCCTCGACGCGACGCTGAGCGCCGTCACCGACACCGGCCGGCGGGCCATCACCGATCTGCGGCACATGCTCGACCTGCTAAAAGCCGATCATGACACCGACGTCAGCGTGCCCTCCGCCGGCGAGCTGCGTGCGCTCGTGGAGCAGACCCGCCAGGCCGGGCAGCCGGTGGAGTTCGCCGAGGAGGGCAGTCCGGCGGAATCGGCGGGCAGCGCCGAGTTCGTGACCTATAGGGTCGTCCAGGAGGCCCTGACGAACGCCCTCAAACACGCCCACGGCAGCCCCACCGCGGTCCGGGTGCGCTACGGCGAGAAGGAGATCAGCGTGGAGGTCAGCACCGACGGCCCCGGCTCCCGGGCCGTCTCCCCCGGCGGGAGCGGGCGGGGTCTGGCCGGGCTCCGCGAGCGGGTGGACGCCCTGGGCGGCGAGTTCAGCGCCGACCGGCGAGCGGGTGGCGGCTTCGTCGTACGGGCCCGCATCCCCGCGGAGAGCCCGTCGTGACGGCGCCGGTCCGGGTCCTGGTCTGCGACGACCAGGCGCTGATCCGCACCGGGTTCGCGACGATCATCGACGCGCAGCCGGACCTGGAGGTGGTGGGCGAGTGCGGCGACGGCCGTGCCGCGGTGGATCTCGCCCGCCGGCTGAGCCCCGACATCGTGGTGATGGACGTGCGGATGCCGGTGCTCGACGGCATCGAGGCGACCCGTCTGCTGGCCGGCGCCGGGGTGGAGCAGCCGGTCAAGGTGCTCGTGGTGACGACGTTCAACCTGGACGAGTACGTCTACGAGGCGCTGCGGGCCGGCGCGAGCGGGTTCCTGCTCAAGGACGCACCGCCGGCGCAGCTGCTGCACGGCATCCGCACCGTCGCGGCGGGCGCCGCGCTGCTGGCGCCCGAGGTGACGCGGCAGCTCGTCGGCAGGTACGCGTCCCGGATCCGCCCCGCCCGGGACAAGCCGGACGACACCGCGCTGACGCCGCGCGAGCTGGAGGTGCTGCGCCTGATCGCCGACGGCCTGTCCAACAGCGAGATCGCCGCCACCCTGGTGATCAGCCAGGAGACGGTCAAGACGTACGTGTCGCGCATCCTCACCAAGCTCGACCTGCGTGACCGCGTGCAGGCGGTGGTCTACGCCTACCGCAGGGGCATGGTGACCTGAGGCGAACCCACCTCGATGGGGCGAACGCCGCGGACGTCAGGAATCGTCCGTGGCCCTGTTCGACCGTCGGGGCGCGGCCGTCGGCCCCCCGGCGGCATGCGCAGGCGACGAGCGGGCCGAGACGACGTTGAGCAGGCTGACGAGCCGATCGAGCTGCTCCGGGTCCAGGCGGCCGGTCGCGGGCGCCAGGGCACGCCGGATGTCGTCCTCCACGCGTTGGGCGAGTTCGAGCCCGGCCGGGGCCAGGTACACCTCGACGACCCGGCCGTCATAGGGGTTCTTGCCGCGTGTCAGCAGCCCCCGGCGCTGCGCGCGGTCAATGAGGCCGGACATCGTGGACTTGTCCAGGCCGAGGTAGTCGGCCAGCTCGGTGATGCGGGCGCGGCGGTCGCGCAGGATGCCGAGCACCCGTAGCTGGGTGAGCGACAAGTCGTGCTCGCCGCCGATGCGGGTCAGCACGCCCGCCACCTCGAACGTGGTCCGGACGAGGGCGTCCATGGCATCGTCGGCGGCGCTCATGCCGTCATGCTAGTCCGGCATGGTTGGCAATACCAACCATGCCGGACCGGACGAAGGCCGGCACCGCGCCCGCTCGGGGACGCCTCGCGACCCGCTCCGCACCAGGTGATCGACGGACACGGCATCGATCACGCCGCAGCCGGTTGACAAGGTTTGTATTACCAACAATCATACAAGTAGTTGGGAAAACAAACTTTCTGGAGGTCACCATGCACGCTGCCGTCATCCAGGCGGCCGACGCCCCGCCGGTCTATCGCGACCACCCCGACCCCGCGCCACGCCACGGCGACGAGCTGGCCGTCGAGGTCCTCGCGGCCGGCCTGCACCATCTGACCAGGGCCAAGGCGAACGGCTCGCACTACTCCAGCGACGGCGCGTACCCCTTGGTCCCCGGCGTCGACGGCGTCGTACGCGACGAGGAGGGCAACCTCCGCTACGTGGTCCTGGACGACACTCCTCTGGGGACGTTCGCCGATCACACCCTCATCGACCCTCGCCGCAGCGTGATCCTGCCCGGCGGAATCGACCCCGTGCGGATCGCCGCCGCGATGAACCCGGCCATGTCGTCCTGGGTCGCGCTGCGCAGGCGCGTCGGCTTCCACGCCGGCCGGCGCGTCCTCGTCCTGGGCGCCACCGGCAACGCCGGACGGATGGCGGTCCAGATCTCCAAGCTGTTCGGCGCCGCCCAGGTCATCGCCGCCGGCCGCGACACCACCCGCCTGAAGGCGCTGACCGCGCTCGGCGCCGACGAGACGATCACCTTCGACCAGATCGGCCACGCGGAGATCGGCCATGCGGCCGACGTCGACGTGGTCATCGACTACGTGTGGGGCGACCAGGCCGCCGGCGCCATGATGGCGATGCTCACCGCCCGCGCCGACCGCACCACCCCGCTGACCTGGATCCAGATCGGATCCGTCGCGGGCCAGAGCGCGCCGATCCCCTCCGCGGCCCTGCGCTCCGCCCGCCTGCAGATCGTCGGCAGCGGCATCGGCTCGGTCCCCGCCCGCGACTTCCTCGCCGAACTGCCGGAACTGGCCGCGGCGGTGACCGCGGGCGCGATCGACGTACGGGCCCGCGCCGTACCCCTCGCCCAGGTCACGCAGGCGTGGACCGCCGAGACCGACGACCGCATCGTCCTCGTCCCCTAGCCGTTCGAGAAGGAAGTCATGACCTCGTTGAGCAGCAGGAAACGGGCGCTGGTCGTCGGCCTCGGCGTCAGCGGCATCGCCACGGCGATCGGCCTTCGGCGCATCGGCTGGGATCCGGTGATCGTGGAGAGAGCGCCGGGCCGCCGATCGGGTGGTTACTTCGTCGTGTTGTTCGGCGCCGGCCAGGCCGCCGCGCGGCGACTCGGCATTCTGGACGCCCTCCCCGACCGATCGCCGCCCGGCGGCATCACCTACACGATGGATCGTGCCGGCGTCCGCAGGCCCGGCCTGGGGTTCGGGGACCTGCCGACCTCACCTCGCATGATGCTGCGCGGCGACGTGGAACGTGCCGCCTTCGCCGCGCTCCCGCGCGACGTGGAGATCCGCTACGCGACGACCCCCACCGCCATCGAGCAGGACGCCTCCGGCGTGGAGGTGACGCTCGAACACGACGGTGGATCCGTGGCCGAGCGATACGACCTCGTCGTGGGCGCCGACGGGTTACGGTCCACGGTCCGGCGTCTCGTCTTCGGCCCGCACGACAGGCATCTGCACCGGCTCGGCTACATGATCGCGGCGACGATGCTGCCGGGTCCGGTCGGCGGGCTCTCCCCGCACGAGGGGGCGGGTCTCCTCGAGCCCGGCCGGGCCATGTGGGTCTTCCCGTTCGCCGATCACCCGCCCACCGTGCTCTTCTCCTACCGCACCGACGACGTCGACGCCGAGTTCACCGGCCGGCCCGCCGAACGGGTCCGCGCCGCGTACGGATCTCAGCCCACGGGCCGGCTGCTCGGCGAGGCGCTCGACGCGCTCGACGCCGCCGACGAGTTCCTGTTCGACTCGGTGGAGCAACCCCGCATGGACGCCTGGTCGCACGGCCGGGTCGTGCTGGTCGGCGACTCCGCGTGGTGCCCCAGCCTGTACGCCGCCATGGGCATCTCCGCCGGGCTCGCCGGAGCCGACCTGCTCGCCGGCATGCTGCACCGTCACCCCGGCGACATCCGCGGCGCTCTGCGCGCCTGGGAGGCACAGCTTCGCCCGCACATGACCTACTACCAGGCCAACGGCGTCGATCAGCGGTATTTCGTCACCCCGGGCAACCAGCGGCAGATCGCCCTCCGGCCCCTCCTCGCGCGCAGCCTCCGGCTCCCCGTGATCGGCGACGCCCTGCGCTCGCTGCGGAGCAGCTCCAGGTCCATCCGAGAACGGGAACGGGACATCGCCCACGCCGGCTGACCCGAGCCCGGTCCACACGCACGCACTCAGACGATGATGCCCGCCCGGAAGGGGCGTGCCGGGCCGTCAGGCCTCTCCGGCCTGCTGTGCGAGTGCCGCCTCGCGTTCGAGCGAGATGTCCCGGAGAAGCGCGGTGTCCTGGTAGAACGAACGCTTTTTGGTGATCTTGCCGTTCGCCACGTCGACCAGCTCCAGAACCGTCATCCTCCACGGGCTGCCGTGGACGTCCGTGCCACTGTTCGTGGCCACCACCACCACGCGAGTGGGACCGTCGGCGATGAGCTCGTCAACGCTGATGGCTGAGATGTCCAACCCGGTCAGCTCGTGCATCCGCCGCCGCGCCGGCCCGATGGCGGCTCCCCTGTGGACGCCGCTGTCGGGGTGGCCCCAGTTGAGCTCGATCTCCTGCTCGTCGGTCAGCTCTTCGATCGTGGCGAAGTCCGGGCCGCCGGGCACTCGGAGAACGGCTTCGTAGAAGCGGCGAACCACGTCCTTGTTCAGCTCGGGCCGGGTCGGGTTCTCACTCGGCATGGAAGTTCCCTTTCTGTCGAAGGTGTCCCGGAACCGGTGTGGGTCCGGGACGCCGCGAAGCCCGGCGCGTACCGGCCGGCTTCGAGGCGTGCTGTCAGGGTGTCGGGTCGCCGAACCAGCGGGTCGCGGCGTGCCGGAACGCCTCCTGGTCGGGGTCGTGGCCGTCGGTCCAGGCGGCGATGCCGTCGGGCCGGATCAGCAGGGCGCCGAATCCGAGGTCGTCGCTCACCGGCCCGGACGCGTAGCCGATCCGGCCTTTCCAGCTCGTCGCCGCGTCGTGCAGGCGCTCGCCGGTGGTGAAGTCGAGTGCGACGCCGTGTCCTTCACGTAGCAGGTCACCGAGGCGGGTGCCGTCGGCGAGACGGAAGTCCGGGGCGGTCCGGCCGACGAGTGGCTGGTCGCTGCCCAGGTCGTAGCGGTGGGACAGCCCTGAGGTGCTGCGGAACACGTGGGTGGTCCCGTCGCGGGTGCCGAGCAGGTCGTGGACCAGCCGTCGCAGGGCCGGGGCGTTGGGGCCGGGGTTCATGGTCGCGACCTGGGCGCGTGACCAGTCGAGGATCGCCGCGCCGACGGGATGGCGTTCGGCGGTGTAGGTGTCGAGCAGGCCGTCCGGGGCCGTGCCGTGGATGGTGGCGGCGAGTTTCCAGCCGAGGTTCATGGCGTCGCCGATGCCGAGATTGAGGCCCTGGCCGCCGAGCGGGGAGTGGATGTGGGCGGCGTCGCCGGCGAGCAGGATGCGGCCGTTCCGGTAGGTCGTGGTCTGCATCGCGCGGTCGGTGAAGCTGGAGGCGAGATGAACCTCGGTGAGCGTCGCGTCGGTGCCGGAGACCCGGCGCAGGACCGTCTGGAGGTGCTCGCGCGTCAGCGGCCGCGAGCGGTCGAAGGCGCCGCCGTCGAAGTCCATCATGCCCAGGTGCCCCTCGAAGGGCGTCCGCAGGTACATGCCGGTCGGCGTCAGGTTGAAGCCCAGGGTGAGCTTCTGCGGATCGGCGAAGGTGACGCGGGCGGCGTAGCCGGTGAACAGCGGTTCGGTGCCGACGAAGTCGAAGCCCGCCAGTTCGCGCACCGTGCTGCGTCCGCCGTCGCATCCCACGAGCCAGCGCGCCTGGTGGTCGCGCCCGCCGGCTCGGGCGACGACGGTGTCGCCGTCCTGGGTCACGGCCTCGACGGGAACGCCCCGCAGGATCCGCACGCCGAGCCGGGCAGCCCGCTCGGCCAGCACCGTCCCGACCGCGTCGAGACTGGTCATGAGGCCCTCCATCGCCGGGCCGGGCAGCCGGAACGGGAGAGCGGCGGTGTCGATGCCGGCCGGGTCGAGCCGCATGCCCGCGAAGTGGCTCACGGCACGAGGAGCCGGCGGCTCGTGCGCGTCGGGGTCCGCGCCGATCTGCTCCCCGTCGGCGCCCGAGGCTTTCACCAGCTCTTCCAGCATCCCGCGGCGGTAGAACGTCTCGACCGATCCGGCGTTCAGGCCGCGCATCCCCAGCGGGAGCGCCTTCCACGGCGAGGTCTGCTCCTGGTCCCGCTCCAGCACCAGGACCGAGCAGTCCGCCAGCGCGAGCTCACCGGCGAGGAACAGGCCCACCGGGCCGGCACCCACGATGACCACGTCATACACGTCGGGCCTCCTTCGATCAGGACCGTCCGGCGAGACCCCGGACGGGCTATGGAGCATCGCTCCATAAATGGAACGGTACTCCATGCTGGATCGATGCTCCAAACGTGCCAGAATGTCACCCATGGCCGTACGGACCCGTCAATCACAGCGACGCAGGCAGGTGCTCACCCGGGAGCGCATCGTCGAGACCGCTGTCGAGCTGCTGGACGCGGTGGGCCAGGGTGCCCTGACGGTCCGGGCGCTGACCGGCCGCCTGGCCACCGGGCCCGGCGCGATCTACTGGCACATCGGCAACATGGACGAGCTGCTGGAGGCCGCGACCGACGCCGTCGTCGCCACCGCCCTGGCCACGCGACCCGCCCAGCCCGTGGGCGCGCCCCAGGACGAGATCCGCGCCGCCGCGCTCGGCCTGTTCGACGCGGTCACCGAGCACCCATGGCTCGCCGCCCAGCTCGCGGTCCAGCTCACCCGCAACCCCTGGGGGCCGGTGACATTGCGGATCTTCGAAAGCATCGGCCGGCCGGTCCGCGCGCTGGGCGTGCCGCAAGGCGACTGGTTCACCACGACCTCGACGCTGGTCCACTACATCCTCGGCGCCACCACCCAGACCTCCCAGGCGTCCGGCGACGACAGCGTCCCCGGCTCCGAAGCGGACCGCGCCGAGTTCCTCGACGCCGCGTCCAGGGCATGGCAGGACCTCGACCCCGACGACTACCCGTTCATCCGGGCCATCGCCGACCAGATGCGCGAGCACGACGACCGCGAACAATTCCTCACCGGCATCGACCTCGTCCTCACCGGCATCACCACCCTCCACCCACCCACCTGAACGCCACGAGGCCGGTCAGGACCAGCACCCCCGCGATTCCGCGTCCGCCTCTTGCGGTGGCCGATCGCTACCGAAGAGGTCAGGTACGGGTCCAGCGTTGGTTGGCGCCGCCGTGGCACGACCAGATGGTCAGCTTGGTGCCGTTGGCGGTGGCGTTCTCCGGCACGTCGAGGCACTTGTTCGCCCCGACGGCGGTGAT
Organism: Nonomuraea sp. NPDC050733; assembly: GCF_040654215.1. Lineage (NCBI taxonomy): Bacteria > Bacillati > Actinomycetota > Actinomycetes > Streptosporangiales > Streptosporangiaceae > Nonomuraea > Nonomuraea sp. NPDC050733. The sequence continues at coordinate 201,710 of NZ_JBFAHO010000007.1, forward strand.
GGTGCCGTCGGAGTCGAGGCGCCACTGCTGATTGCTCTGGCCGTTGCAGTCCCAGATGATGACGTTGGTGCCGTCGGCGGTTCCCCGGTCGTACACGTCCAGGCACTTGCCGCCGTAGACGCGCAGTTCGCCGCTCGCGGTGGGCGTCCACTGCTGGTTGGCCTGGGTGTTGCAGTCCCAGATCTGCGCCTGCGCGCCGTTGGCCTGCGAGGCGCCGGTGACGTCGAGGCACCGGCCCGAGCCCACTCCCTTGATCGCGACCGTGGTGGGCTGGACGATGCCGCCGCCGGTCACGACGTACATGGCCGCCCCGTGCCCGAGGACCGACGCGCTGATCGTCCCTGACGAGGAGGACGTCGTGTGAGCCCACAGGTCACGTACCGAGTATGAGGACGCCGACCCCAGCCCCAGGGCCGCGGCGCTGGTGGAGACGGTCGAGGTCGAGGTGCCCCGGTTGAGCAGGACGACCGCGACCGAGCCGTTCTTCATCGGCTTGCGCCAGACCTCCAGGTTGCCGTTGTCACTGATCTTGTGGCCCTGCCGGCCGCCCCAGTCCTGATTGACCGCGATGACCTCGGTGTTGGTGAGGATGGTGCGCGTGTCGGCGCTCATCGTGCGGAGGTCGTTGCCGGCGATGAGCGGCGCGTTCAGCAGCGACCACAGGCTGAAGTGCGCGCGCCCCTCGGTCCCCGTCACCCCGCCGACGCCGACCTCCAGCATGTCGGGGTCGTTCCACCCACCCGGCCCCGAGTACGACTCCAGCCCGACCTGCTGGTCCAGGATGCCCATGATGGAGCTCCAGTTGGCCGCGATGTCGCCGGTGTTGCGCCAGGAGTTGCCCACCGGCATCCCCCACGTCCACACGCTCTCCTGGCCCCAGTTGCACAGGCTGTACACGATCGGACGGCCGGTGGCGGCCAGCGCGTCCCGCATGGCGGTGTACCGCTGCTGCCCGTTCATGCCCCGGTGGTCGCCGCAGTTGTCGTACTTCAGGTAGTCGATCCCCCAGGACGCCCACAGGGCGGCGTCGCGGCGCTCGTTGCCGAGGCTGGCCGGGTAGCCCGCGCAGGTCGTGGTGCCGGCGGAGGAGTAGATGCCGAGCTTGAGCCCCTTGGAGTGGACATAGTCGGCCAGGGCCTTGATGCCGTTGGGAAATTTCTGCGGGTCCGGGACCAGGTCGCCGTTGGAGTTGCGGCTCTTGGTGGACCAGCAGTCGTCGATGTTGACGTAGGTGTAGCCCGCCGCCGCCATGCCACTGGAGACCATGGTGTCGGCCGTCTGACGGATCAGGCCGTCGTTGACGTTGCAGCCGAAGCTGTTCCAGTCGTTCCAGCCCATCTGCGGTGTGCGGGCCAGGCCGTTGTCCAGGGCGACGGCCGGTGACGTGGCACCGCCGATCGCGACGAGGGAGCCGGCCGCCAGTAACGCGGCCATCGTCAGGCCAAGGATTCTGCGCATCTGCTTCTCCACCTGCCGGAGTGATGTCATGAGCCGGCGCGGGTCCAGCGCTGGTTGGCGGTGCCGCCGCACGACCAGATCTGGAGCTTGACGCCGTTGGCGGTGCTGTTGCCGGGCACGTCCAGGCACTTGTTCGCGCCCACCGCGGTGATGGTGCCGTCGGCGTTGAAGCGCCACTGCTGGTTGCTCTGGCCATTGCAGTCCCAGATGACGACGCCGGCGCCGTCGGCGGTGCTCCGGTTGGACACGTCCAGGCACTTGCCGCCGTACACACGCAGCTCACCGGAGGCGGTGAGCGTCCACTGCTGGTTGGCCTGGCCGTTGCAGTCCCAGATCTGCGCCTGCGCGCCGTTCGCCTGCGACGCGCCGGAGACGTCCAGGCACCGGCCCGAGCCCACGCCTCTGATCGCCATCCCGCTGGAGCCCGGCTGGCCGATGCTGCCCGGAACCGACTGCAGCGCCGCGTACCAGGCGGCGGCCATCTTGTCGTAACCGCCGGCGGTCGGGTGGATGCCGTCGATCAGGTCGGAGGCGGTCAACCTGCTGTGCATGTCGACCAGGTGAACGTGCTTGCCGCTGTTCACCTTGCTCTGGACGATGCCGGGGATCGCCGCGTTGAACGTGCGGGCGGCGGCCTCCTGGCCGGAGTTGGACAGCGGAATGACGGTCGCGACGAAGACGTCCGCGTCGGGCACGGCCGCGGTGATGTGGTCGATCAGCGTGGACAGCCGTTGCGGGGCGCCGGCCACGTCGTGGTTCTGCAGGATGTCGTTGGTACCCAGGTGGAGGAGCAGCGTGCGCGGTGTGTACGTACGCAGCCAGCCGGTGACGTTCGCGTCGATCTGGTCGATCCGCCAGCCCGGATGGCCCTCGTGATCGTGGTCGCCCAGGCTGCCGGGCCCGTTGAACTGCGAACCGACGAAGTCGGCTGTGTAGCGGCCGCCGATCAGGCGCTGCCACAGGCCGATCCGGTACCCGCCCGGCACCTGCGTGCCCTCGGTGATCGAGTCGCCGAGCGGCATGACCCGTACCCCGCCGTTGGACTCGGCTGTGGCGGCCGCCACCCGGTCCGCACCGAAGCCCGTCATCCGGGTCGGCGACGCGGCCGTGGCGGGCGTGACTCCCGGCAGCAGGCCGACGGCCATCAGCGACACGGCGGCGGTCACCAGTACGGCGCGTAAGGCTCCGGTGATCGTCGGGCCGCGTCCGGCGCGGCCGGCCATGGTCATCACGTCCGGGCCCACTTCTGGTTGGGGCCGCCGTGGCAGGAGTAGAGCTGGAGCCGGGTGCCGTTGGCGGTGCCCTGGCCCACCGCGTCCAGGCACAGCCCCGACTGCACACCGGTGATGGTGCCGTCGGCGTTCAGGCGCCATTTCTGGTTGGCGCCGCCGTGGCAGGAGTAGATCTGGATGCCGGCGCCGTTGCCGGTGCCGGCCGCGTCGAGGCACTTGCCGCCGTAGATCCTGAGCTCGCCGGCCGAGGTGGCGTCCCACTGCTGGTTGGCACGCCCGTTGCAGTCCCACAGCTGCACCGCGGTGCCGTCGGCGGTGGCGGCGCCTGGCACGTCCAGGCAACGCCCGGAGCCGGCTCCCTTGATCTGCCCGGCGGCCGGTGGAGTCGGTGTCGTGGTGGACGAGCCGCCGTCCAGGCCGAAGAAGCGGATGGCGTGGGCGGCCATCCCGGGGTGGGGCAGGTCGTGGCCGGCGCCGCTGATGGTGTACGCCTCGACCTGCCCGGACCCGAAGACCCGACGGGTCCAGCCGGACTGCGGGCTGTCAGTGGAGGCGGGGGTCTGGCTGAGTCCGTGCGTGTTGGTCCACTGGTCGACCTCTTCCTGCAACATCGTGTAGGGCAGGACGGAGTCGGCGGTGCCGTGCCAGGCCATGACGCGCGGCCGGGGCCCGGTGTAGCCGGGGTAGGCGTTCCTGACCAGGTCACCCCACTGCTGCGGCGTCTTGTCGCCGCAGCCCGCTGGGCCGAGGCAACCGTAGGGAACCCCCGAGAACGGCGCGCCCGCCCTGAACACGTCCGGATACGTGGCGAGCAGGTTGAGGGTCTCCATCGCGCCGGAGGAGAAACCGGTGGCGAACACCCGCTGCGGGTCGCCGTCGTAGCGTTGCAGCACGTAGCCGGTCATGGAGACGATCGACACCGGGTCGCTGCCGCCGCCGTGGCGCAGTGCCTCGTTCGACCAGACGTCGAAGCAGTTCGACATGCCGTTGGCGCTCTTGTTCGCCTGCGGGTAGATGACGATGAAGCCGTACCGGTCGGCCAGCGAGGCGAACTCGGTGCCCTGGTGGAAGCCGGGAGCCCAACCGTTGCAGCCATGCATGGCCACGAGGACCCCCGGCCGGGGCGCCACCCGGTCGGGAACGTAGAGGTACATCCGCAGACCGCCGGGATTGGCGCCGAAGCTGGTCACTTCGGTCAGGGCCGCCGCCGACGCACCCGGCGCAACCGTGAGGAACACGGACAGAGCGGTGGCCGCCGCCGTGATCAGAGCCGTCAGCGCGGCTCCGATGCCCGCGTATCTTCTCGTACGCGGTTCGCCTCGCTTCATTGTTCCGCCTCTCCGCTGTTAGCGCTAACAAGCCGCTGACCGCCCGGACTCCGGTGGAAGTGGTGGCAGCACGGAGCAAATATGAGGCAGAAAGATACTGTCAAGAGCGCCTTAGCTTGCGGCGAGCCCGAGGGGGCGCCGACCGAGCGCATTCACCTCGGACTATCCGATCTGACCGCGATCGACCAGCCAGAGCGTCGCCATGAAACTTTCAGATGAGCCGCACCACCAGGCCGGTCGAAACATTTCAAGGCCCGGTTTACATATCGCGCCAGTGCAGCAGGCCCAGGCAGGACAGGCGGCCCCGAAAGTTTTCACTGTGTTCTTGACAACTTTCGGCGAGATTCACACACTGAGTGCCCGAGGAGCTCCCCTGCCGGCTCCCGACGCCGGTGGAGCGCGCCACCAGGGGTGCGCCCCGCACCATCCCTTCCCCCCCGATTCGCCGATGGAGGCCCAAGCATGCGTGTCAACGCCATGTCCCCACCGACCACCAGGCGGCCGCTCGGCGCGCGCCGCCGGGCGCTGATCACCGGCGCGGTCGGCACACTCGGCCTGATCACGGCACTGGCGACGGCGATTCCGGCCGATGCCGCGGCGAGCACGCTGGGCGCGGCCGCCGCGCAGAGCGGCCGCTACTTCGGCACCGCCATCGCCTCGGGCAGGCTCGGCGACTCCGCCTACACGACGATCGCCAACCGCGAGTTCAACATGGTGACGGCCGAGAACGAGATGAAGATCGACGCCACCGAGCCCAACCCGGGGCAGTTCAACTTCTCCGCCGGGGACCGGGTCTACAACTGGGCCGTGCAGAACGGCAAGCGGGTGCGCGGGCACACCCTGGCCTGGCACAACCAGCAGCCGGGGTGGATGCGGCAGTTGTCGGGCGGCTCGCTGCGCCAGGCGATGATCAACCACATCAACGGCGTCATGAGCCACTACAAGGGCAAGATCTACGCCTGGGACGTGGTCAACGAGGCCTACGCCGACAGCGGCGGCGGCCGCCGCGACTCCAACCTCCAGCGCACCGGCAACGACTGGATCGAGGTGGCCTTCCGCACCGCGCGCGCCGCCGACCCGGCCGCCAAGCTCTGCTACAACGACTACAACATCGACAACTGGACCTGGGCCAAGACGCAGGGCGTCTACAACATGGTCAGGGACTTCAAGTCCCGAGGCGTGCCGATCGACTGCGTCGGCCTGCAGTCGCACTTCAACGGCAACAGCCCCTACAACAGCAACTACCGCACGACCATCCAGAGCTTCGCCGCGCTGGGGGTCGACGTGCAGATCACCGAGCTGGACATCCAGGGCGGCTCGGCCACCACGTACGCCAACGTCGTCAACGACTGCCTGGCGGTGCCGCGGTGCGCCGGCATCTCGGTCTGGGGGGTTCGCGACACCGACTCCTGGCTCGGCGCCGGCGCCGCCCCGCTGCTCTTCGACGGCAACGGCAACAAGAAGGCCGCCTACACCGCGGTGCTCAACGCGCTCAACGGCGGCACCACGACGCCGCCCGGCGAGGGCGAGGTGGGGCAGATCAAGGGTGTGGCCTCCGGCCGCTGCGTGGACGTGCCCAACTCCGGCACGGCCGACGGCACCGCGGTGCACCTGTGGGACTGCAACGGTCAGAGCAACCAGCAGTGGACGCAGACCTCGGCAGGGGAGCTGCAGGTGTACGGCAACAAGTGCCTGGACGCCGCGGGCACGGGCAACGGCGCCAAGATCCAGATCTACTCCTGCTGGGGCGGCGACAACCAGAAATGGCGCGTCAACTCCGACGGCACGATCGTGGGCGTGCAGTCCGGGCTGTGCCTCGACGCGGTCGGCAGCGGCACCGGCAACGGCACGGGGCTCCAGCTGTACAGCTGCTGGGGCGGCAGCAACCAGAAGTGGACCTACAACCCGGGCACCGCGTGAGCTGCACCGACCGGTCCCCTGGCGCCTGGGCCTGAGGACCCGGACCAGCTCCACCTGCCGACCGCACCCCACGGGTGCGCGCCTCCCCCGGCCCGGCGAAGAGGCCGGGGGAGCGTGCGCCGTTCGACACCGGCCGCGGGCAGGGCACAGCAATTTAACAATCCAGGCGCCGAAAGTTACGCGGTCGCCGATCCGTAACGTGTGCAACTCTCCCATGCACGAGCAGTGCAACCTCTGGAGGTTCCTGTGAGGCGCGTGCTCGCCGCTCTGTCGGCCCTGCTTCTGCTGGGCGTGCTACTCACGGCCCAGGACGCGTCGGCCGCGACGGTCGACACCACCACGTGGTACGTGCTGGTCAACCGCAACAGTGGCAAGGCCCTGGACGTCTACAACCTGTCCACCGCCGACGGCGGCCGCATCACCCAATGGGCCCGTAACGACGGCAATCAGCAGCAGTGGCAGTTCGTCGACTCCGGCGGCGGCTACTACCGGCTGAAGTCCCGCCACTCCGGCAAGGTCCTGGACGTCTCCAACTTCTCCACCGCCAACGGCGCCTCCATCGTCCAGTGGAGCGACCACGACGGCACCAACCAGCAATGGAAACTCGCCGACTCCGACGGCGGCTACGTACGCCTGATCAACCGCAATAGCGCCAAAGCCCTCGAAGCACAGGGAGCCTCCACCGCCGACGGCGCCAACATCGTCCAGTACGACGACTGGGGCGGCGCCAACCAGCAGTGGCAGCTCGTCCCTATCGGCGGCAACCCGAATCCGGGCGGCACCTACACCAACCCGGTCGTCTGGCAGGACTTCGCCGACGGCGACATCATCCGGGTCGGCGACGCCTACTACTACTCCGCCTCGACGATGCACTACTCGCCCGGCGCGCCGATCCTGCGTTCCTACAACCTGGTCGACTGGGAGTACGCCGGGCATTCGGTCCCGAGGCTCGATTTCGGCTCCGGCGCCTACGACCTCAACGGCGGCCGGGCGTACGTGAAGGGCATCTGGGCCTCCGCTTTCAACTACCGGCCCCGCAACAGCACCTACTACTGGATCGGCTGCGTCGAGTTCAACCGGACCTACGTCTACACCGCCTCCGCCGTCGACGGCACGTGGACCAAGCGCTCGCAGATCAACAACTGCTACTACGACGCCGGCCTGCTGGTCGACACCGACGACACCATGTACGTCGCCTACGGCAACAGCTCCATCAGCGTCGCCCAGCTCTCGGCCGACGGGCTCAGCCAGGTGCGCGCCCAGCAGGTGTTCCAGACCCCGAGCAGCGTCGGCACCCTGGAGGGCTCCCGCTTCTACAAGCGCGGCGGCTACTACTACATCTGGCTGACCCGCCCCGCCAACGGCCAGTACGTGCTCCGCTCCACTTCCCCGTGGGGCCCGTACGAGATGCGTCAGGTCCTGCTCGACCTACCCGGCCCCGTCTCCGGCGGCGGGGTGCCGCACCAGGGCGGGCTCGTCCAGACCCAGAACGGCGACTGGTACTACATGTCGTTCGTCGACGCCTACCCCGGCGGCCGGGTCCCGGCGCTCGCGCCGATCACCTGGACCGGCGACTGGCCGGCCGTGCAGACCGTCAACGGCGGCTGGGGCGTCACCTACCCGCGCCCGAACATCCAGACCAGCCGGACCGTCGCGTCCATGATCGGCCCGGACACCTTCACCTCGGACACACTCGGCCCCCGCTGGGAGTGGAACCACAACCCCGACACCAGCCGCTTCTCCACCGGCGACGGCCTGCGCCTGCAGACCGCGACCGTCACCGGCGACCTCTACAACGCCCGTAACACGCTGACCCACCGCATCCAGGGCCCGTCCTCGACGGCGACGATCGAGCTCGACCACTCGCAGATGGCCGACGGCGACCGCGCCGGGCTGGCGATGCTGCGCGACCAGTCGGCCTGGATCGGCGTCAAACGCGACAACGGCGTCAGCCGGGTCGTGATGACCAACGGCCTGACCATGAACGGTTCGTGGCAGACCACCGGCACCGGCACCGAGGCGGCGGGCGCGAACATCTCGAGCGGCCGGATCTGGTTGCGGGTCAACGCCGACATCCGGCCGGGCTCCGGCAGGCAGGCCCGCTTCTCTTACAGCACCGACGGCAGCACCTTCGTGAGCCTCGGCCCGGCCTTCACGTTGAACAACGCCTGGCAGTTCTTCATGGGCCACCGCTTCGGGATCTTCAACTACGCCACCCGGTCCCTCGGCGGCGCGGTGACCGTACGCCGCTTCGACCTCACCACCCCCTGACTCCTCTGAATCGGAGAACATCGTGAGATCCAGATTTCTGGCCGTCCTCGCGACGTTGGCCACCTTACTGGCGAGCCTGTTCGTCGCCGTTCAGCCCGCCGACGCGGCCACCATCGACACCAACGCCTGGTACGTGCTGGTGAACCGTAACAGCGGCAAGGCGCTGGACGTCTACAACCTGTCCACGGCCGACGGCGGCCGCATCACCCAGTGGACCAGGAACGACCAGAACCAGCAGCAGTGGCAGTTCGTCGACTCCGGCGGCGGCTACTACCGGCTCAAGTCCCGCCACTCCGGCAAGGTGCTGGACGTCTACAACTTCTCCACCGCCAACGGCGGCGCGATCGTGCAGTGGGCCGACGGCAACGGCACCAACCAGCAGTGGCGGCCGGCCGACAGCTCCGACGGCTACGTGCGGTTCATCTCGCGCCACAGCAACAAGGCCCTGGAGGTCCAGGGCGCCTCCACCGCCGACGGCGCCAACATCGTCCAGTACGACGACTGGGGCGGCGCCAACCAGCAGTGGCAGCTCGTCCAGGTCGGCGGCGGCGGCAACCCCGGTCAGTGTGCTCTTCCGTCGACGTACCGCTGGAGCTCGACGGGCCCGCTGGCGAACCCGAAGTCCGGGTGGGTGTCGCTCAAGGACTTCACGGTCGCCCCCTACAACGGCCGGCATCTCGTCTACGCCACGACGCACGACACGGGGACGAGGTGGGGCTCGATGAACTTCAGCCCCTTCACCAACTGGTCCGACATGGCCTCGGCCAGCCAGAACACGATGTCCTCCGCCGCTGTCGCGCCGACGCTCTTCTACTTCGCCCCGAAGAACGTCTGGGTGCTCGCCTACCAGTGGGGCGGCACCGCCTTCTCCTACCGGACCTCCAGCGACCCCACCAACCCCAACGGCTGGTCAGCGCAGCAGACGCTCTTCTCCGGCAGCATCTCCGGCTCCGGCACGGGCCCCATCGACCAGACGGTCATCGGTGACGGCACGAACATGTACCTGTTCTTCGCCGGCGACAACGGCAAGATCTACCGCGCGAGCATGCCCATCGGGAACTTCCCGGGCAGTTTCGGCAGCACCTCGACGGTGGTCATGAGCGACACGACGAACAACCTGTTCGAAGCCGTCCAGGTCTACAAGATCCAGGGCCAGAACCAGTACCTCATGCTCGTCGAGGCGATCGGCTCGCAGGGCCGCTACTTCCGCTCGTTCACGGCCACCAGCCTGAACGGTTCGTGGACTCCCCAGGCCGCCACCGAGGGCAACCCCTTCGCCGGCAAGGCCAACAGCGGCGCCACCTGGACCAACGACATCAGCCACGGCGAGCTGGTCCGCGCCGGCGCCGACCAGACCATGACCGTTGACCCCTGCAACCTGCAGCTGCTCTACCAGGGCCGCAGCCCCAGCTCCGGCGGCGACTACGGCCTCCTGCCCTACCGGCCGGGCCTGCTGACCCTGCGGCGCTGAGGACGTGACGGGGGCGGCCCGGCGCTCCGGGCCGCCCCCGTCAACACCCGTGGCTAGACTGCCGCCATGACCGCGGAGTCGTCCCCTCTGACCATCGCCCAGCTCGCCGAGCTGGCCGGTGTCTCCACCGCGACGGTCTCCAAGGTCGTGAACGGCCGTTCCGAAGTGTCGTCCGAAACCCGCGCCGCCGTCGAGGAGCTCATCCGCCGGCACGGCTACCGGCGCCAACGCCGCCGCTCCACGCCGACGGCCCTGATGGAGCTGGTCTTCCACGCGCTGGAGGGCGACTATCCCGTCGAGATCATCAAAGGAGTGGCGGAGGTCGCCCGTGAGCACGGCCTCATGGTGGGGATATCGGACCTGCGCCGTGACCACACCGCCGGGGACGCCTGGCTGGAGGATGTGCTGCGGCGCCGCCCGAGCGGCGTGATCGCGGTGTTCTCGGGCCTGACCGAGGCCCAGCACGAACAGCTCGCCTGTCGCGAGATCCCCCTGGTCCTGCTGGACCCGGCCGACGCCTCCGCGAGAAACATCCCGTCGGTCGGCGCCGGCAACTGGAACGGCGGCCTCACGGCCACCCGCCACCTCCTGGAGCTCGGGCACCGCCGCATCGCCATCATCACCGGGCCCGACTCCGCGCTGTCCAGCCGGGCCCGTCTCGACGGCTACCGCACCGCTCTCGACATGGCCGGGGTGCCCGTCGACCCGGAGCTGATCGGCCGGGGAAACTTCTTCATCGAGGGCGGTCTGGCCGAAGCCCACCGCATGCTGCGCCTGCCCCACCGGCCAACCGCGATCTTCGCCACGAACGACGGCCAGGCCATCGGCGTCTACCACGCGGCCCATCAGCTCGGCCTGCGCATTCCGGACGATCTCAGCGTGATCGGCTTCGACGACATGCCGTCGGTGCGATGGGCCATCCCCCCGCTGACCACCATCCGCCAGCCCTTCACCGAGATGGCCGCCGCGGCCGCCTCGATGCTGCTGACGCTGGCCCAGGGCGAGCCGCCGCCCCAGAGCCGTGTCGAGCTGGCCACCGAACTCGTCGTACGCGAAAGCACCGCGCCTCCCCCACCTACGACCGCCTGAGCCGAAGCGCCTGGTCCGCCCGCTGGAATTCAGGGACTCCCAGACTGAAATCGTCAACCCGGCGGCCACGCGGCCGTCCCGTCGGCTATACATCAGCTGCCGTTGCACCGCCGACGAAAGGGGCGTCCCATGGCCGGAGCGCGCCAGAAGAGGCGTGCCGCATCCGCCCCCCGTACCGAGGAGGCCGGCGGATGGAAGGCCATGCGGACGTGGCTGGCGGGAATCGTCAGCGCCGTGATCGTCGCGGCCGTCGGGGTCGTGTTCGCCGCCTGGTTCAACGCGCGCGGCCCCGACACCGTCGAGAGCATCAGCGGCGAGCCCCCGATCAAGGTCGGCCACGTGGCCGTCGACTACGCCGCGCAGGACACCACCCTGAGACAAGCGGTGACCGACCCCGCGGACCGGGCGGTCCTGCTGGGCAGCGCGTCCGGCTCGCGACGCGACACGGTCATGGCGCGCCACGACCGGGCCCCGCTCGAGACCGCCGACCTCACCGTCGTCCTCGTCGGCAACCGCAGCAACCTGCGCATCGTCGACATCCAGCCGCGTGTCCTCGACCGCAAGCCCGTCTCGGACGGCGCGCTGTTCATCCACACCCCCGCCGGAGAGGCCGCCACCATCGAGCTCTCCGCCGACCTCGACGAACCCGCACCTCGCTTCACCACTCCCGAAGACCCGGACACCTCGTACTTCAGGAAGAAGCAGATTGACCTCAAACGGGACGAACGAGTCACGCTATCCATGACGGTCACGGGCACGGCCGCCTACTACGCCTTCGACCTCCTGGTCACCGTGCTCGCGGGGGACCGGACCGAGCAGTTGACGATCCAGGGGCCGGACCGGACCCCGTTCCGGGTGACCGGTACCTCCAGCACCTACCACGCCTACTACACGACCTCTCCGCTCCGCGGCTGGCAGCCGATCTCCAGGAGCGACGCGTGCGCGATCGAACGGAAGCTCGCCAAGGCCGGGAGGTGCTGACCGCGCGCGGGCACCGGTCAGCCGTGATCGTGCTCGTGGTCATCCTGGCGACCTGCTCGGCCGCGAGTCCTCACAACGTCCGCGTACCCGTCGAGTGGCGCGCGTCGTGGTCGGTGCCCGCGGACGCCGAGAACGGCATCACGTTCCTGAAGGCCCCGGGCCACGCCGTGTCCGCCCGTGCGGTCGCCGTGGCGACGCGGCAGAGCACCGTGAGAATCCACGACCCGCGCACGGGCGCGCTCCGGCGCACCGTCCCCGCCGACCCGGCCCGGCCCGCGCCCATCACCGGCGTCTGGATCGCGGGCGACACACTCCTCGTCGCCAGAGGAGCACCGGACGGCGCCGAGCAGACCCTGTACGGCCACGACCTGGCCACGGGCGCGCCGCTGTGGCGGCGCACGGTCATCACCGCCCCCGGTCAGCCCCATCTGGGTGACACCGGCTCGTACCACGGCCCGCGGATCATGGCGACCGAGCACGGCGTCGTGGTGTTCGAGCAGGCGGACGAACCCCTCGACATCCAGGCCCTCGATGCGCGGACCGGAATGACCACGGCCAGGGTGACCCACCCGCGAAGCTGCCGGCTGACCGGCGCCGCGACGGCCCGATCGGTGCGGCTGCTCAGCCACTGCCAGGGGAACGAGCTGCGGCTGGCCTCGATGGATCCACGCACCCTGCGGCAGGAATGGACGCGCCCGCTGCCGTCGTCGTCCTCAGCGAAGGGCGTAGGCCCGCCGATCGGCCTCACGGCCAACGCCGAAGGGTACGTGCGCGCCAGGGCAGGCGAGGAGGACTTCTTCTACGGGCCCGACGGCCACCTGCTGTCCACCGGCTCGCAAGCCGTCAAGGTCACGGCTCCGGACCGCTGGAACCCGCCCCTGTACGCCGGCTCCTCCACCGTGGCGAACGACCAGGGCCGTACCCTGCAGGACTCCACCTGGCCGCTGCCCGCCCACCTGATCTCCATGGACCCCGTCACCGGCCGGCTCGGCGGGCTGCCGATCGACCTGCCCGCCCACCTGGTCTCCCTTGCCGGGGGCAGCCGGGACATGGCCTTCGTGTTCAGCGAGGTGCCCGGGGACGGGCGGCTCACCGCGTACGAGCTGATCTACGGGACCGCCCGCCCGCGGACCGCCTGGCCGGACGCCTGCGGCCTGCTGACCGGCCGCGACCTGGCGGCCGTCGCGGATGGCTACCGCCCGGCCCCGGCAGCGGACGGCGCGGCGCGATGCGACTGGATACCGCCGGCCGACGACGGCGCCGTCGTCTCGCTGTCCGTGGAATGGGTGTCGTCGTCGGACGCGGACGCGCTGAAGCTGTACACCGCCGAGGCCGCCGCCGTCGAAGAGACCGGCGACATCGATCCCACCACCGAGGCCCCGGGCTTCCTCTCGTACACCGTGGCCGAGACGAACGGCTTCTACGGCGCGACGATCATCAACGTGGGCCCCGTCATCGTCCGGCTGACCTCGTCCTCACGGCAGGCGGTGCGGCTCCTCTCCCCGCTGCTGCGCGACCATCTGCTCGCCCGGTACAAGCCGGGCGTTCGCGCCCCTGCCCCCGTGCGCGAACGCGGATGGAGTTTCCCGACCGACGCGGCCGTGCGTACCGAGCCGGTGGTGACCGGCGGCGTCGTCTACGCCACCAGCGGCGACGGCACGGTGTCCGCGCTGGACGCCGCCACCGGCGCGGTGCGGTGGCGCTACCGGACGGGCGGCTCCGTACAGGACGGTCACGTGGTGGCGCACGGCACCGTGTACGCGGCCGGCGGCACCGGCAGGCTGGTCGCGCTGGACACGGGCACCGGCCGCCCGAGATGGAGCCGCAAGATCACCGTGTCGGGTCGCCTCGTGGTCGCGGCGGGCCGCCTCTACCTCTGGAGCAGGCACCCCGTCTGGTCCTCGAAGGCCGAGCTCGTCGCGCTCGACGCCGCCTCCGGTAAGCGGCTGTGGAGCTTCGAGCCGGCGGGCGACGTGCTGACCCCCGAGCCCGTACTGGCCGGCGACGTCGTCCTCACCGGCAGTGACCACGGCGTGATGTACGCCCTCGACCCCGCCACCGGAACCGAGGAACGGCGCTACCGGCTCGGCGCGGACGACGACCGCATCCTCCTGCTACGGGCCGGCACGACCGTCTACGCCACGAGCAGCAACGGCGACGTGACCGCCTTGAACGCCGTCTCGGGCGAGGTCCGATGGAGGTCACGGGTCACCGGCGCCATCTCGTTCCGTCCGGTGGTGGCCGGCGGGACCGTGTACGTGGGCGACGACGAGGGCACCACGCACGCGCTGGACGCCGCGACCGGCGCGCCCCGGTGGGATTTCCCGGCCAAGGGCGACCAGCCCATGTTCAGATGGAGCGCCGCGGTGGCGGACGGACTCCTCTACACCGTCGGCCGCGACCGTGCGCTGTACGCGCTCGACACCGCCACGGGCAAGATGCGCCGGCGCCTCCCGCTGCCCGGCGGCCACGACACCGGCCCCGTGGCCGCGGACGGAACCGTCTACATCTCCGACCGCGAGGGAACGCTGTACGCCCTCGACCCCGCCACCGGCACGGTGCGATCGAGGTTCCGGACCGGTGGCACCGTCCAGACGGAGCCTGTCGTGACAGACGGCTTCGTGTACATCGGCAGCTCCAACGGAAACATCTACGCACGACCCACGGCAGGCCCGTAATGCTGTGACTCGGCCACTGTGGCTCTCGAATGATCGATCGCGGGATACTGGTCCGGTGGATCTCCCGGCCGAGCTCAGAGAACGTCTGGCCGGCCTCAGAGGTGATCTCCTCTGGGGTCGGCTCCCGGGCAGCGTGACGGATGCCGGCTGGCTGGCCTGTGAGCTCGTCGAAGCAGGTCTGGACACGCCGGCGGTCTGGGAGCTTGCCGGTCACGCGTTGTCCATCGGAGCCATGAAGGAAGTCGAGCCGCTGGTCCGCCAGGTGCTGGCGGAGAGCGGCTTCCCGCCCATCGATCTCCGGCGCGAGCCGTGGGCGGTCGCTCAGGACGTGGCGCGGGGGATGGCGGAGGGCACGCTGCCCATGGGCAAGGGCGCCGACTTCCTCATCCTTGAGCTCGGGGACAGCTGGACCACCCCCAAGGAGATCTGGGAGCTGACCCTTCTCATCGACGACTGGGAGGCCCTGCGTGGGACTCCGCCGACTGACGACGAGCTTCGAGAACAGGCACGCAAGATCATCGCTGCCGCACCGGGGTGGCCTGACGCGAAGACTGATCAGGAACCGTAGACGATCGCATGCCTCAGATCATGACGGCTCGCCCATGGAGGCAACCGGTGCGGCGAGGCGTCGGACTTCCGCGGGACAGCCGTCGTCCGGGAGCGGCAGTCGCTACCATCCTCGGGTGGCGCAAGCTCAGCGCAAGCACATCCCCAACGAGATCCGGCGCGCGCTCTTCGACGCGACCGACAGACGATGCACCATATGCCGCAGACCCCTGGATATCGAGGGCGGCACCCACCACATCGGCGAGATGGGTCACATCGCGCCGCACTCCCCGGACGGGCCTCGCCGGGAGGCGGCCAGGCCGGCGGAGGTCGACGGCCTCGGCAACCTCATGTTGCTGTGCCCGAGCTGCCATCGAACCATCGACAAAGAGCCGGGTCTGTGGCCGGATGAGCAGCTGCGCGCCATCAAGGCCGAGCATGAGGGGTGGGTGGTCGTCGAACGGGCCCGACCGGAGCCCGACAAGCCAATCGACGAAGAGCCGACGGGCCTCGGCGAGATCGTGGAGATCGGGGACGTCACCTACCGGGTCACGAGCGATCCCGAGGAGGCGCGGTCCGCGGACGGCACAGCGATCGTGTCCCGGGCGTTCGCCTTGGCGCCGGACGGACGTCACGTCTGGATCCGCAGGATCGCCACCGGATGGCCCGGTTCCGAGGCCCTGGAACGCCGCGTCGCCCTGGCCGCCGAGGCCGGTCTGCTCACCGAAGCACTCCCCGGCCTGCCGCCGCCCGTCGCGGCGTCCATGACCGCGGAGACGGCGATGCTGGTCACCGCTGTTCCTTCGTTCACCACCCTGGCCCACTTCTACGGCAGCCGGGGCCGCGAGCCCGAGACCGTGCGGGTCCTGGCCGCCGGAGCCGCACGGCTCTGCGAAGGGCTGGCCTCCCTGCATGCCAGAGGCCTCGCCCATGGCGCCCTCGACCCTGGTTCGATCATGACTGACCGGAACGGAGCGCTCTTTCTGCGCGACGCCGGCCATGCGTTCCTGCATCCCTCCGAGCCCGCCGAGGACGTCCGCCGGCTGGCCGAGCTGATCCACCTGACGGTGACCGGGCGCCCACCGGTACCACTCGTATCGGCCACGGTCCTGAACCCCGCCGTCCCGGAGCGTTTCGCCCGCGCTCTTGACCGCGCGCTCTCACCCGATCCGGCCGAGCGCGGCGACATCGCGGAGCTCGGCGCGGGGCTGCGCGTCTGAGGCGAAGGAGCAGCTCGTGGAGAGAAGGGTCGTCGACCTCGGTGCCGAGGTCGGTCTGATCTGGTCCAAGAACTTTCCCGGCAAGCTGGTCGGGCAGCGCGAGCGCCATCCGCTGCTACCAGGGCTGGACGGGATCTGCCACGACCTGTGGGCGGCCGGGCCGCACAACCTGGTCCCCGCTCGCCTGGAACGCGGCCGGGAGGGCCGGGACGACTTCCTCAAGATCTATGTCGACGGCCGGTACGCTCTCATACTGATCCCCACCCAGAACTCGCAGGGCTACCTGGTCAGCGGGATCCATCCGATGCACTTCAGCGACCACGACCAGATCGTGCGGGGCGGCCTGCTGTTGCGGGCCGGACAATGGCGGGTCTACGACCACTTCGCCCAGCTGCGTCACTCCTCCGGCTGGCGGGCCATTCAGACCGCCTGGGCCACCGGCGTCACCGCGCCGCCCGATCAAGAGCCCATGGTACGAGCCTCCCACACCGCGTATCTCGACCGGCTCGCCACACTGGTGGACCAGGGACGGCGGATCGAGGCCTCGGCCGGCGACGCCAGCCGGCTCGTCCCGTACCACCGCGTGACCCCGGTGGCCGCAACCCGCCGCTCCGCACGCTCGGTGCACGCCTTCCAGCTCATCGACGCCAACCGGCTGACCGACGGCACCCGCGTACACATCGACGGCGAGCCCGACCTGCGCGGCCGGATCCAGCGCATCGACGAGGGCGTGGCGACGGTACGGTTCGAACGGCCCGTGGACTTCGGCCGGATCCCCGAGAGCGGCGCCTTCGCCGAATCGCCCAACCTGATCGCCTACGACAAGAAGCGCACGGCCATCGAGATCCTGCGAGAGGGCCGCGCCCGCAATCCGCTGCTGCTGACCGCGCTGGTCGACCGTCGCTTCCAGCCCTTCGCCCCCGTCCTCGGGCGCCGTCCCCGCGAGCCTCTGGACGCCAGCCAGCTCAGCGCCTTCCACAAGGCGCTGGCCGTTCCCGACCTCGCACTCATCCAGGGACCGCCCGGCACCGGCAAGACGCACACCATCCGCCAGGTCGTCCTGGGCTGCGCCGAGGAGCAGCGCAAGGTCCTCATCTCCTCCTACACCAACCGAGCGGTCGACAACGTGCTCCAGGGCCTGCCGGAGGACCTGCTGGTCCTGCGCATCGGCCGGGAGGACGGCGTCACGCCGGGCTGCGAGCACCTGATGCTGGAGGCGCGAGCGGTCGAGCTCCAGCGGCGCATCGCCGAGCGGACGGAGCCCGTCCTCGCCCGCTACGCCGCGGCGGCTTCGGATGGTCCCGCGGACGCCCTGTACCGGCAGCTCGCCGAGGACCTGCGGTGTCTGGAGGAGGCCGGTGCGGACGTCCGGCGGAGCGCCGCCGCGCTGGCCGAGCGGGCAGATCTCGTGACCGCCGACCTCCGACGGCGGTCGGCTGCCCTGGACGACGAGGGGCGCCGCCACGAGGAGCTGCTCGCCTGGCACGTCCATGCCCTCGACCGGCTCGACCGCGCGCTCGGCAGGGCCCGGCGGGCCGCCGACCTCCCGCTGGTCGGCCGGTTCTTCCGGCGGCGGCTCACCCGCCTCCGAGAGGAGCGGTCCGCGACGGCCGCCGAGTCCGAGGGCATCCGCCGGACGCTGGCCGTGCTCGCGCAGGACCAGGCACGGCTGGCGGCCGAGCTCGACCAGGTCCGCTCCACGCATCCCGACCTCGTGGCCGCCCGCCGGGCTCACGAACGGGACCTGGCCGGGCAACGAGCCGGCGCCGAGCGGGCCGCGAAGGTCGCCACGTCCCTGTGCGGGCTGCTCGACGGCGAGACGCCCGAGATCAGTGCCGACCCGGCGAGGCTGGCCGCGTTCCTGCCCGCCGCGGGCTCGGCACTCGGGCTGATGCGTAGACGGCTCGATCTCCTGACGTCCTGGCGAGCACACCTCGAAGGGCGGACCGAGCAGTTGTACGGCGAGCTCGTCAGATACGCCGACGTGATCGGCGCGACCTGCATCGGCACCGCGACGAGCGAGCATCTCGACGACGTCGACTTCGACGTGGCCATCGTCGACGAGGCGGGCCAGATCAGCACGGCCGACCTGCTCGTCCCGCTGGTCCGGGCACGCAGGGCGGTCCTCGTCGGCGACCACGTCCAGCTTCCGCCGCTGCCGGATCAGCGGCTGGTCGCCTGGGCCGCGGCGGAGCACCCCGGCGATTCCGGGCTGGCGCGGCTCATCACCGACAGCGCCTTCGAGCTGCTGTTCCCCGCGACGCCCCAGGAGAACAAGGAGCTGCTGCGCTTCCAGCGCCGGATGCCCGAGAGCCTGGCCCGCTTCATCTCCCGCCACTTCTACGGCGGTCTCCTGGAGACCGACGTGAGACGGGTCCACCACGACGACCTGTTCGCCGCTCCCGTGGCGTTCGTCGACACCTCCGAGCTCCCGGAGCGCGAGCGGCGCGACCGCAGACCCCGCGCGGACGAGCCCTGGCCCAAGGACAGCCGGCTCAACGTGTGCGAGGCGGGGCTGCTGGCGCTCCTGGCAGCCCATTACCACGCGCAGTCCGATGACTGGGCGGTCATTCTCCCTTACGCGGCTCAGATCGGACTGGTCACCTCCCTGCTCGCCCGGCGCATCGGCGACGAGAGCGCCGTCGCCCGCCGGGTGGCCACCGTCGACTCGTTCCAGGGCGGCCAGCACGACACCATCCTCTTCGGGTTCACGGTCAGCAACCCGTACCGCAACATCGGCTTCCTCCGCGAGGTACGCCGCTCCAACGTGGCCTTCTCCCGGGCCAAGCAGCGGCTGATCCTCGTCGGTGACCTCACCACGCTCCTCAACGCCACCGACCCCGGCTTCCGCGACCTGGCGCAAGCTCTGTACGACCATGTGCGAACCGCCGGGGACCTGCGCGGCTACCGGGAGATCATGCGACGCCTCGGGGAGAGCCCATGAGCAGTACGTCGGCCGACACGATCCTGTACGCCCAGACCCGGGCCCTGGAGCACGCCGCCGACCTGCCCGGCATCCGGCCTGTACGGATCCACGCGCTCGCCTTCCCCGTGCACGCTGCGGAGCTTTCGGCGATCATCGAGGAACGCGGCCCGTTCGACCTCCTCGATCGGTACGTCGGCCTCGCCATCGCCGAGGGCGGGTTCACCCGTCTCCAGGACATCGCCGTGTTCCTGGGCGTCTCCGAGCACATGGTCGACCGGGTGCTGCGCTTCCTGGGCGGCATCGGCCACCTGCGGGGCAGCGCCGACGCCCTCTCCCTCACCGAGCGCGGCCTGCGGTCGGTCCGCGACGACCGCCGCTACACCGAGAAGCAGGAGCGGCTGCGCCTGTACTTCGACGGCGTGCGATGCGGGCCACTGCGTACCGCCCACTACGCCCGCGGCGTCCGCGTCCTGGACCGGGACGCCGCATACGCCCAGCGGGCCTTCCGCCTCCTCCCCGAGGCGTGCGGTTTCCGTCCGGGCGCCGTCGGGGAGCTGGCCCGGCGTCCCGACCGGGGCGAGTACGACCTGCCGGACGAGCTGCTCAACCTCGAGGTGCTGGAGGTGGACCGGGCGTTCCTGCCCTGCTACGCCGTCAGGGCGCACGACGGCCGACGGCTCACGACGCTCGTCTACTCCGGCGTCGCCGAGCTGCGGGACCATCACCTGGAGGAGATCCTCAACTCCTGGCCGACGGCCACGCACGTGATGGAGAGCGCCGACTCCGAGCAGCCGCGCGACCATTTCGCCGAGTGGATGCGCGAACGAGGGATCGCCCCTCAGGCACTCGCCTGGGTCGACCACCACAGCTTCCGACTGGTCCTGCCGCCCGCGCGCTACTCCGGCCGCGCGGGCGGGACGCGGGAGAAGGGCACCTTCTCCCTGATGATGCTCGGCTCGTACGTGGCTCCGCGCAGCCACGTCCTCCAGCTGTGGTGCGACGACGCCCCTACGCGGGCCAGGGCCGTCCTCGACCGGGCCTTGGCCTACGCCACGGCGACCCGCCGCACCCTGCCGGACGTGACAGCATTCCTCGAACGCGTCTGCCGCCAGCTCGAACCGGACACCCACGTCACCGTCGACGACCTGCAGAGGCACGCCCGTCAGGCCGGATACGGCACTCTCGACCTCGGCGATCCTCACCCAGCCCGGTGATCGTTTCCGGTCACGGCACTAGCCGGCGACGAGCTGGCGGGTGATGCTGGGATCGCTGATCCTGGTGTCGTCCGCCAGCAGGAACGCCTTCGACAGGATGACCGACAACATCCCGCCGTCCTCCTCGAACGGCAGGAACACCGATGCGGCGGAGCGGTCGCGGCCGGGGACGATGCACAGGTAGGCGTCGTTCGGCTCCATCAGGATGTTGCCCGACCCCAGATGAATCCGGTAGGTGCGCAGTTGCCCCCGCACGCGCAGGAACCGGTCGGTCAGCTCCACCCGGTCGGCGATCTTCAGCCGGGGCAGCAGGCGGGCCAGCGCGTCACGCCGCGTGCGAGCGGTCTCACTCAGCTCGCCGAACCCGTACGACTGCCGGTAGCCGTCGTGCCCGGTCGCCGCCTGCTGGTCGAGCCCCAGGGACCCGACCCCCACGGCGAGGTCGGCGTCGCGCAGCAGTTCCGACAGCACCAGCGGCGGCACTTCGGTGAGCGGCGCGTCGCCGGGAAGATCCACGCGGCGGAACCGGATCGCGTCGGTGGCGGCGCAGGAGGCCGTGCCCCAGTCGTCGCGGTGGGGGTCGGAGGCGACCCGCATGCCCCAGCTCGCCTGCCAGCCGGCGAGCGTCTTGACGGCCGCCCCTACGTCACCGTCGCACTCGTAGTCCCAGTGACCGATCGACAGCCCGCTCCAACCGCGCTGCTCCAGCAGCGCCTTGGCCTGCCCGTAGCGCACGAGGTGACCCTTGAAACGGTCGGAGTGGGTGCGGGTGCGCTCCTCCGCCGGGGTGAGCAGGTAGACCTCGCGGAACGTCTGCTTGAACGGCTGCCTGATCCCCCGCTCCAGCAGGTGATCGCGCCAGCCGCGCACGCCCTCGGCGCTCTCCTGGATGGGGTGCCACAACCGGACGGGCGTATCGGCGCCGGGACGCACGGATTCGCCGCTCGCGCCGGCCAGCGCCCAGCCGCCGCCGCTCCTGACCGGCAGCCCGGCGAACCCGTCGGGGAGCCGCCAGATGAGGGCGCGGGTGTAGGGGCCGGTGACCGGATGGTCGAAGAAGTACTGCTCGGCCTCCTGCCAGGGCAGCTCCCGTTCGACGATGAGCATCTGCTCCAGCCGCTGCCGCTCGGCGGCCTGCGTGCGTTTGAGGTCTTTCAGCGTGGCCTTGAGATCGGCGAGCACTGGATCCTTGCGGATGGGCTGGGGCGCCGACTTGACGACGCGTCCCGACGCGTTGACGAACCGCAGCACCGGCCCGTCGACGTCGAGCCGGACGACGCAGTCGCCGGCCCGCTCCTCCCGGACGCCGTCGGGGCCGAGCCCGAAGGCGGGGACGGTCCGGTCGACGAGTTGTTCGTGGCTCAGCCCCTCTTGTACGGCCACCGCGTCGAGGGCATCGGACGCCTTCGCCAGCAGGGCCGGTCTGCGCACCCTGGCTCGCACGCGCGCGAGCACGCCCACGGTGTCGAGGCCGCCCCGCTTGGCCAGCACGTTCAGTGCGGCGTTGGCCAGTCTCTCGTTGCGGCAGACGGCGGCGCCGCCGGTGCCGTTGCGCCCGATGCCGCAGTTGACGGCGACGTCGCCGAGCAGCGTGGACACCCAGGGCGCGTCGATCACCTCGCAGGTCCACAGCATGCCGCGCAGCGGGAGGACGGTGTGGCGGGCGAGGAAGACCCTGCCGCCGGGCTCGCGGCTCTCGCGATGGGTGGCCACGCGGGAGAGGATCTCGCGAAGCACCGCCACGCCGTCGTCGGTGAGCAGCGTGCGGACCTTGGCGAGCCAGGGTTCGCTGGGCCTGTTGGCCTTGGCCTTGCGCCAGTGTTTCAGCAGAGGCAGCACGGCGGGGTGAGCCAGCCGGGCGGCGTACTTCCCTGCCATGGCGCGGGCGATGGGGTCGCCGTCCCAGACCATGCTGCGCACGACCCCGGCCGGCCCGTGCTCCGGGGGCTCGGTCAGGACGCGCTCCAGGTCCTTGCGTAACGCGGCCCGGCCCGGGCTGCGGTGGGCCGGGTGCCACGGCGGCGCGTCACCAAGGATCTGACGGCGCTCGGAGTATCCGAGCGCCGCGATGGCGGCCAGCGGAATCCGGTACAGCTCGGCGTGCCCGGTGTGACCGCAACTCGACAGCGCGTCGGCGATCTCCCACAGGGCGCGCGTGTCCTCGAACGTCCAGGGGATGTCGCCGTCGGCCACCTCACGCACCAGCCGGAGCACCTCCTCGGGGTACTCGTGGCCGCCCTCGTCGCCCAGGCTGAGCCGCAGTTGCGCCCACATGCCGAACGCCCTGCGCCCGGCGTCGTCGGCGCCGGGCCGCCCGCCCGCGTCGTACAGGGCGAACAGCTCACGCGGCAGCCCTTCGATGCGGTAGTCGAGCAGGTAGCCCTGGGACCTGGGAAAGTTGTCGAGGACGCCCATGTCAGTCTCCGGCCCGCGGCACGAGGCGGACGAGCTCGCGCGCCAGGCTCGCGTCGGGCCGAGCGGGAAGGGCGCTCTCGACTGAGCACCTGCCGGTGGCGCTCTCGTCTCTGGAGGTGGCCGTGGCCATGGGGGGCTCCATCGTCGTCGGTCGGTCAACGGGACAGGCCATAGCTATCAACGAGCACCGACAATCCGAGGGCGGGGCGCCAGCCGGGGCCCGGAAACACGAACAGCGCATCCGCGAACGTCTCCCGCAACGAGCCGTCGCGGCGTTGCCCCCGCCGTGATCCCGGCGGCCACGGCTGGCTGGCGGCGGAGGCAACGGATGCTCGGTCAGGAGGCGATGTAGGAGTACAGGTCCTCCATGACCCGGTCCGCGTCGTACAGGTAGACGTGGTCGGTGACCGTGTTGGCGAGCACCCCCGCGGTCAGCCCGTTGAAGTGGGCGTTCGGCCGGTCCGTGCCGGGGCCGACGTAGACCTTGTAGAGGCTGCCCGGCTCGATGACGGCGCCGTCGCCCACCCGCAGGAGGGCGTTGCCGAACTCACGCAGGGTGTAGCCGTTGAGATCGATCGGCTTGTCGGTGGTGTTGCGGAGTGCGACGTACTCGCCTCCGTTGGGCGCGACGTCGTCGCCGTCCGGGTTGTACACCACGCTGTCGATGACGACGTCACCGTTCGTGCGCAGCGGCTTCCTGCCGGCGAGCACGGCCTTGGCGACGTTCGGCAGGTTGGTGAACAGGTAGTCGTAGCCCTGGCGCTCGATCATGCTCAGGATCGACGGACCGTCCTCGACCTCGCTGACGACTTCAAGCCCGAAGGACTGGACCCGGGCGACCTGGGAAGCGGTGGTCTGCACCGGGTTGCCGGCGATCGCGGTGACCCAGGTGGCGAGCTCGGTGAGCACCTCATCGGTCGCCGTCATGAACGGGTAGCCGCTGCGGAGCAGCAGCGTGGGCACCTTGGGCAGCAGCGCGTGGAACTGACGCAATGCGGCCTCGTCGAAGGACTGGACCCAGATCTGCGGAGCGCCGTTCCTGGCCTTGAAATCGTGGGTGTAGCCCCAGGCGCGAAGCTCCTTGACCAGGTTCTCCACCATGCCGGGGTAGAGGGTCGGCGACTTGAGCTCGGGCGCGAGGCCCGCCCGGCCGTTGGTGAGCTGGAACCACTCGCGCAGGGTGAGGATCCGCTGCCCGGCGAAGGCCGGGTCCCACCACGAGCCGGCGTCGAGCTGCTTGATCTCGGCCAGGGTGAAGTCGATGACGTTCCACGGGGCGCGGTCGGGGAAGAGCTCCTCGACGTTCGTCGTCCGCGCGAGAGTGTTGTCGTGGATGACCACGAGCACGCCGTCCTTGGTCTGCGCCAGGTCGCCTTCCAGGACGTCGGCGCCATCGGCCAGGGCCCGCTTGTACGCCGCGGTGGTCTCCTCCGGCGCGTTCTTCGAGGCGCCTCGGTGTGACCAGACCACCGGCCCGCCGCGGTTCGTGTGGCGGACGGCACCCGGGCCGGTGCCGGTGGCCGCTGTCCCCCCAGGTACCGGCGAAGGTGCCGTAGAGGCGTCCGCTGGAGCGATCCGGGTGGCGACGAGCATCGCTGCCACGGCGGTCAGTGCTGCTAAGAGGACGAGCGCCGATCGCAGCCGATTGACGATGAACCCTGGAAGTTGCATGGGGAGACTTTCTGAGTAGGTGCACGCGTGTGGGTCTTCGCGCGTGGGCAATGTAGAGGCTCCTTCCGTCCGACGGATGAATGCCTGACGACGGTACGGCTGACAGCTGATGATCTCCCTGGTTGCCGCGCCCATCGCGCTCGGGCCGGCCACCGGCATGCGTCATCGTTCATCGACCACCGCGTGACCGGTCTGCTGTGCTATGCGGTGCACATGAGCCGTTCGGCTGCGGCGATGGCGTCGGCCGGTTGGCCGGAAGCCAGCTGGACGACCACCTGCGTCTCGCCGTCCGCACTGCTCATCGCCATCCCGCTGTAGCCGAAGATCCACCCGGAATGGCTGAACACGCGCCGCCCGCAGCGGAGCGTCTCGGCGAAGATTCCGAAGCCGCCGGCCTGCAGTCGCCTGCCCACCTCCTGGGTGAACACCCAGTGGTAGAAGCTCGACACGTCGGCCGCGGTCGAGATCAGCCCGCCCGCGGTCCAGAACATCGACGAGTCCAGCTCGGTGTTGTCCACTCCGTCCGCGCGGTATCCGTGCGCGATGTCCTTGGGCAGGTCGTCGGTGGGCAGCTCGGTCGCCGTCAAGCCCTGCGGGCCCGTGATGCGCTCGCTCAGCAGCTCCCTGTACGGCTTGCGGGACACCTTCTCCAGAATCATGCCGAGCAGGATGAAGTTGGTGTTGGAATAGCCCTGCGCCTCTTTGTCGGCATATTTCAGCAGTTCTCGGGGCGGCCAGTGCCGGAGGTGGGCGCCGTTGCCCCAGTCCTTGGCGAAACGGTCGTCGCGCAGGTAGTCGGAGATGCCGCTGGTGTGCCTGAGCAGGTCGGCCACGGTCGCCTTCGTCTTGATGACACCGGGCAGCAGTTTGTCCACCCGGTCGGTGAGCGCCAGCCGCCCCTCCTCGACCTGCTGCAGAACGAGCGTCGCGGTGAACGTCTTGGTGATGCTCGCGATCCTGAACCGATGATCCGTGCGCATCGGCACCCCGGTGTCCGCCTGCCCTGCCGCCGCTTGCCACGTCTGGTCGCCTTTCCTGACGTGCACCACCGCGCCCGACGATCCGGCCTCGACGAGCCGCGTGGCCTCAGCCTGCACGCCCGGCGCCGGGGAGGGCCGTACGGACGGCGTTCGCGGGACCGGAGAGCTGCACGCGGCCGCGCAGAGCAGGGCGAGAATGGCTGTGATCCGCATGACCTGATAGTGATGTTCGAGCTCTCCGAGGGGAAGGCCGGCACGGTCGAAGAGCACCTCGTGCCGCAGCACCACGATCTCCACCTCCGGCCCGGCGGCTGTCAACACCCCGCGAGGGCGCCGCCAGCAAGATCATCGACTGTCTGACCGATATGCATAATTGGACTCGACTCAATTAGTCAATACGGACAGACGTCTTATCGGCCCGAAGACCGAAACCCTGATTACGGGCATCTATGGATGATCAAGATTCTCACGCAGCGTGACGGACACCTCAGACGCTGGGGCAGATGGAGATCATCTGTCCGGTTTGAGAGGTTCAGCACCCTGTCGAGGCGCCCACAAGCAGTGAGATCCCTCGATGTCCGAAACCTCCATTTCGTCATTGGCTGAAATTTCCCCCCTTGACTGTCTTTCGGACGCAATAATAGGAATGGCGTGGCTTTGGCCATCGACCGATCCTCGCCAGGACGAACCTTGACGAGCGACCCATACTTTCCAGCTGCCCGCGCGACGACCTCGCACGGCGCGGTGGACCTGTCCGGGGGGACTGCGCGTGGCAATGCGAGAGGAACACGTGCTTCCTGGGACACCGTTCGCCTCGCTGACGCGATGCCCGCCCGGCACTCGGCTCCTCTTCTGCCTCCCCTACGCCGGCGGAGACGTCTCCGCCTTCTGGGCGTGGAGGCAGGCGTTCGACGGAGTCTTCGACGTACGGGTGGCGATGCTCCCCGGCCGGGAAGGCCGGGTGGCTGAACCCGGGGCCCTCTCCCCGGAGCTGATCGCACGGTCCATCGCCGCCCACCACGGCACGCCGTACTCGATCTATGGGCACAGCATGGGCGGGCGGGTCGCCTTCGAGGTGGTCCGCGAGCTACGGCGGCTGGGCGTGCGCGCGCCCGAATGCCTCTACGTCGGCGCCGCGCACCCGCCGGAGCGTCAGGAGACGCTGGGGCGGTGGACGGGCCTGGGTGACGAGGACCTGATCGAAGAGCTGATCCACCGGCTGGGCGCGCCAGCGGAGTTACGGACGCAGCCCGAGGTCAAGGCTCTGCTCATCCCCGCCCTGCGCACGGACATGGAGTGGCTGCGCCGTTACCGCTTCGCCAGGCAGGAGCCGCTCGACGTCCCCATCGTCGCCTTCGCCGGCGCTCATGACCGAGAGGTCGTCCACCCCGCCATGCTCGGCTGGGCCCGGCACACCTCCTCGACCTTCCGCCTGCACACGCTCGACGCCGCGCACCTCTTCCTCGCCACGCACGGCGATCAGGTGGCGCGGACGATCGCAGCGGGCCCCCAGCAGAGCCCGGCCGCGGACGAGGTGCACGTGTGGCTGGCCGACCTCGAGGAACTGCCCGAGATGTGCGCGGCCGTCGACGAGCTGTCGCCCAAGGAGGCGGCACGAGCGGGCAGGTTCCGGCAGGAGGACCATCGGCGCTGGTTCGTCGGCAGGTCGGTGCTGATGCGGCGGCTGCTCAGGGAGTACGGGGTCGAGCCGGGCGTCGACGAGCTGCGTACCCGGCCCGGCGGCAAGCCGTACACCGGGACCGAGCTGACCTACAGCCTCAGCCAATCGGGCGGGCTCGTGCTGGTCGCGCTGGCGACGGGCCGGGAGGTGGGCGCCGACCTCGAGCGCCTGCGCCCGCTGGCCAACGAGCAGGCCTTCTTCGAGGGGGCGCTGGACGAGCGGGAGCGCGATGAGTTCGCCGCGCTGCCCGAGGAGCTGCGGTTGCACAGTGCGCTGCGCACGTGGACGGCGAAGGAAGCGGTGCTGAAGGCGACCGGTGACGGGCTGCGGGTGGATCCGGCGCTGTTCGGGTTCGCCGGGCAGCGACCAGGCGCGACCTGGGTGCCCGAGGCGGAGCCCGAGGTGGCGCGGCTGGCGGAGTGGCGGGTGACGCACCTGCCGCTGGGCCGGGCGATCGCCGCGATCGCCGTCCGCGCGCCGCGCTTCCTGCTGCGTTTCGAGACGGTACGGCAAGGCCGGCTGGTACGGCAGGGTGTGGAGGCCGCAGGATGACGCTCCTCAGCAGTCTGATCACGGCCCAGGCCGCGAAGACCCCGGATGCCCCGGCGGTCCGGCAATGGAACGACGTGCTGACCTACGCCCAGCTGGTCGAGCGAGCGTGGGCGCTGGCGGGCCGGCTCCGCGAGCTCGGCGTCGGGCCGGAGACGCGCGTGGGCCTGTGCGCCCGCCGCACCCCGCTGATGCCGGTGGCGGTGCTGGGCATCATGCTCGCCGGCGGCGCCTACGTACCGCTGGATCCGGGTCATCCGCGCAAGCGCCTGGAGGAGGTGCTGGAGGACGCCGGGATCGCGGTGGTCGTCGTGGACGGGCGCGGCCGCGAGCTCCTGGACGGCTGCGGCCGTACCCTCGTGCCGGCTTCGGCCGGCGCCGCGGCACCGCGGGAGAGCGACGCCGTACCGGACAATGCGGCCTACGTGATCTACACCTCGGGCTCCACCGGCCGTCCCAAGGGCGTGGTGGTCAGCCACCGCAGCGCGGTCGCCTTCGCCACCTCGACGGCCACGCACTTCGGCCTGGACGCGAGCTGCCGCTCGGTCGCCTTCTCCGCGCTCGGCTTCGACGTCTCGGTGCTGGACATGCTGGCCCCGCTGACCGCCGGCGGCTGCGTGCAGCTGGTACCGGACGAGGACCGGGTGGATCCGGCCCGGTTACAGCGCTTCCTGGAGGAGCACGACGTCACGTGGGGATTCATCCCGCCTGCGTTGCTGCCGCTGGTGGATCCTGCGCGCCTGCCGTGCCTGAAGGACGTGGTGACGGCGGGCGAGCCGCCCGGTCCCGAGCAGGTGGCGCGGTGGTCGGCGCACGCGCGCTTCCACAACTGGTACGGCCCGACCGAGTCGACCGTCTGCGTGGTGGGCGGCGAGTTCGAGGGCGTGTGGGAGCGGCCGCTGCCGATCGGGCGGCCGCTGAGCGGCTGTCGGGCGCACATCCTCGACGAGGAACTGAACGAGTGCCCGCCCGGTGTGCCGGGTGAGCTGTTCATCGGTGGGCCGCAGGTGAGCCGCGGCTACCTGGGCCGGCCCGGGCTGACGGCCGAGCGTTTCGTGCCCGACCCGTTCGCGGCGGAGCCGGGCGCGCGGTTGTACCGGACCGGCGACCACGTGATGTGGGAGGAGGACGGCCAGATCTCGTTCATGGGCCGCCTCGACCGCCAGGTGAAGGTCCAGGGACAGCGGGTGGAGATCGGCGAGGTGGAGTCGGCGCTGCGCGCGCATCCCGGGGTGCTGCAGGCGGTGGTGGACTTCGCGGGCGAACTGGTGGCCTACGTGACGCCGGAGGACGCACCCGGCCTGGCCGAGCTGCGGGAGGATCTGGCGGTACGGCTGCCGCCGTACATGCTGCCGAGCAGGCTGGTACGGCTGGCCATCCTCCCGCTGAACGCCTCGGGCAAGGTCGACCTCGCCACGCTCCGGGCGCGGTCCCAGCCGGAGCGGGGAAGCGGCACGGGACTGGCCGGGATCTGGGCGCGGGTGCTGGAGGCGCCCGCACCGGACGACGGAGACGACTTCTTCCAGCGCGGCGGGCACTCGCTGCGGGCGATGCGGCTGGTGGCCGCGGTGCACGCGGAGCTGGGCCGGGCGGTGTCGGTCGAGGACGTGTACGCGGCCAGGACCTTCGGCGAGCTGCGTGAGCTGGTGGAGCGCGCGCCCCGGGAGACCGCTGCGGCGCCGCCCACCGGCAGCCCTGCCGCGCTCTCCCCCGCCCAGCGCCGGATGTGGTTCGTCGAGCAGCTGGCGCCGGCGTCCACCGCGCACAACATCGCGATGGCCGAGCGGATCCGCGGCCCGCTCGACACCGCCGCGCTCCATCGCGCGCTCACGGCCGTGGTGGCGGTCCACGAGGCGTTGCGCTGGCGGGTGAGCGCGCGCGACGGGATCCCCGAGGTGACGGTCGCGCCGCCGGGTGAGGTGCCGCTGCCGATCGACGACCGCTCCCCCGAGGAACTGGCCGAGGCGTTGCAGGCGGAGGCGCGGGCGCGTTTCGACCTGGCCGCCGGGCCGCTGTTCCGGGCGCGGCTCATCCGGCTCGGCCCGGACGAGCACGTGCTCTGCCTGACCGCGCACCATCTGGTGTTCGACGGCTGGTCGCAGGAGGTGCTCTACCGGGACCTGGCCGTCGCCTACCGCGGCGAGCAGGTCGAGGTGCCAGGGCACGCGTTCGCCGACTACGTGCGCTGGCTGCGCGGGCACGGCGACGGCCAGGCACTGAGCTGGTGGCGAGAGCACCTGCGCGATGCCCCGCTGGTGCTGGATCTGCCGAGGGATGGGGCCAGGCCGCCCGCTCAGACCTTCCACGGCGCCTCCTGCCGGGGTGCGCTGGACGCGACACTCGCCAAGCGGGTGGCCGAGCTGGCTGCGAGACTGGGGACCACACCGTACGCGGTGCTGCTGGCGGCCTTCGGCAGGCAGCTTTCCAGGCTGTCGGGGCGGGACGACCTGGTGGTGGGGGCGGCGTACGCTGACCGGCCGCACGTGGCGTTCGAGTCGTTGGTGGGGATGTGCGTACAGGTCCTGCCGCTGCGGCTGCGCCCTCAGGGGGACTTCGCGGAGCAGGTGACGGCGTGCGCGGCCGAGCTGGGCGCCGCGATCAGGCACCCCGACGTGCCCCTCGGGCAGCTGCTGGAGTCGCTGCGGCTGCCGCGCGACCTGAGCCGCAACCCGATCACGCAGGTCATGTTCAACATGTACAACTTCGCGCAGGCCCGGCTGGAGCTGACCGGCTGCGCGAGCGAGCCGTTGCGGCCCGGGCTGCCGGGGGCGCTGTTCGACCTGACGATGTACGTGAGCGAGCAGCGCGACGGTTACGCGCTGGAGCTGGTCTACAACCCCGACCTCTATACGGCCGAGCGCATGGCGGCGCTGGTCGACGGCTACGTCGAGCTGCTCGACGAGCTGCTGACGGGGCGGGTGGGACACGACTCCCCCGACGTGGAGCTCCCGGACTGGGACGGGCCCGGGCTGCTGGAGCTGGTCGGCGACACGCATGCGGTGACGCGGCGGCGGACCGAGGCGGCGCTTCGGAGCGCGGGTGTCGAGCCGGGGGCCGTGGTGGCCGTCGTCGCCTCGCGGGTGCCCGAGCTGCCGGGGATCCTGCTCGGCCTGCTGGCGGCGGGGGCACGGTGGGTGGTGATCGACTCGGCTTATCCTCCTGCCGTACAGGAGAGGCAGATCGCCGCCGCGGGAGCCCGGGCGGTCCTCCGGGACCACGAGATCGAGCTGCGCGAGGGCAGCGTTGACCTGCCGGGGCCGGGCTATCTCTCGATGACCTCGGGCACCACAGGCGATCCCAAGCCGGTCGTCACCTCCGAGAGGCCGCTGGCTCATTTCATCTCCTGGTACGTCCGCACCTTCACCATCGAGCCGCACGATCGGTTCGCGCTCCTGTCCGGGCTCGCCCACGATCCGGCGCTGCGCGACATGTTCGTCCCGGCCGCGGCGGGCGCCGAGCTGTTCGTGCCCGGGCAGGAGCTGACCCGCGATCCCGCCAGGCTCGTCGCCTGGCTGCGCGAGCACGCGATCACCGTCCTCCACCTGACGCCACAGCTCGCGGCGATGCTGGCGGGCACCGGCGCCACGCTGCCCGACGTGCGGCTGGCCGGCGTGGGTGGCGACCTGTTCACCGGCGCCGAGGCGGGCAGGCTGCGCACGCTCGTGCCCCGTGCCCGGCTCGTCGCCTTCTACGGCACGACCGAGACGCCACAGGTGCACGCGTGGCACGAGCTCACGGAGCCGTACCCGGAGATCGTGCCGATCGGGCGGCCCGTCGAGGGCAGCGAGATCATCGTGGTGGCGCCGGACGGCGGGCGGGCCGGTGTGGGCGAGCTCGGCGAGGTGGTCGTCCGCAGCCGCCACCTGGCCACCGGTTACCTGGATCCGGCGCTGACCGGCCGGCGCTTCGCCGGCGACCGCTTCCGCACCGGGGACCTCGGCCGGCGCAACCCCGACGGCACGATCACCCCGGCCGGGCGCGCCGACGACCAGGCGAAGGTGCGCGGGTTCCGGGTCGAGCTGGGCGAGGTGGAGGCGGCGCTCGCCGCCTGCCGGGACGTGCGTGCCGCTGCGGCCAAGGTCGAGGGCGGCACGCTCACCGGCTACGTGGTGCCTGCCGGGCCTGGGCTGGCGGCGCATCGAATCCTGGAGGAACTGCGCCGCGTGCTGCCCGAGCACGCCGTACCCACCGAGGTGGTGGCGCTGCCCGCGCTGCCGCTGACGCCCAACGGCAAGGTGGACCGCGCCGCGCTGCGTGGGCGGCCGGTCGAGCAGCCGAAGACCGGCGACCGCCTCGACGGTCCCACGCAGAAGACGGTCGCCCAGGTGTGGCATGCCGTGCTGGGCGTGCCGCGGCTCGGCCCCGACGACAACTTCTTCGAGATCGGCGGCCACTCGCTGGCCATGGCCGCCGTGCAGGCGCGGCTGAAGGCGGCGACCGGCCGTGAGATCCCGATCGTGGAGCTGTTCAGGCATCCCACGATCCGGACGCTCGCCGCTCATCTCGATGGCGCGGGCGGCAGTCCGGGGCTGGACCGGGCGGCGCGCCGCCTGGCCGTACGACGAGACAGGTTGAGGAACCGCAACGAGAAGGGGACTACCCCATGACGGACGAACCCACGGCTGAGCCGATCGCGATCATCGGCTTGTCGTGCCGGGTCCCGGGAGCGGGTGACGCGCAGCAGTTCTGGCGCAACCTGGCCGACGGCGTCGAGTCGCTGACCACGTACACCCTGGAGGAGCAACGGGCTCTGGGCGCGGCGGAAGGGATGCTGGCCGACCCGAACTTCGTGCCGGCCGCCATGGTGTTGGAAGACCATCAGGACTTCGACGCGGCGTTCTTCGGCATGTCGATCAGGGAAGCAGAGGTCCGCGATCCGCAGCATCGGCTGTTCCTCGAGCTGTCGCACACGGCGTTGGAGGACGCGGGCTACGACCCGTTCCGCTATCCGGGCGAGATCGGGGTCTACGCCGGGACCGGGGCGGACGTCTACCAGTGGCGGAACATTCGCAGCAACGCCCAGGCCCACAGGAACGCCGGATGGCTGGCGGTCATGGTGGGCAACCACGTCGACTACTGCGCGACCCTCACCTCCTACAAGCTCGACCTGCGCGGCCCCAGCTACACCGTGCACACCGCGTGCTCGACCGCGCTGGTGGCGTTCCACATCGCGTGTGAGGCGCTGCGCAACGGCGAATGCGACATGGCGCTGGCCGGCTCGGCCATGCTGGACCTGCCGCAGGGGGAGGGGTACGTCTACGACCAGGACGGTATCGTCTCGCCCGACGGACACACTCGCTCCTTCGACGCCGACGCCGGCGGCACGATCTGGGGCAGCGGCGGCGGCGTCCTCGTGCTGAAGCGGCTGTCCGAGGCGATCGAGGACCGCGACAACATCCGCGCGGTGGTCCTGGGCAACGCGATCAACAACGACGGCGCGGGCAAGGTGGGCTTCTCCGCGCCGAGCCTGGACGGGCAGGCCGCGGTGGTCGCGCAGGCGCTGGGTGTGGGCGGCGTGGATCCTCGTACGGTCACCTACGTCGAGGCGCACGGCACCGGCACGGCACTCGGCGACCCGATCGAGGTGGCCGCGCTGTCCAGCGTGTTCGCGCAGCATACGACCGACACCCAGTGGTGCGGCATCGGCTCGGTCAAGAGCAACATCGGCCACCTCGGCCAGTCGGCCGGCGTCCCCAGCCTGATCAAGACAGTGCTGGCGCTGGAGAACAAGCTGATCCCGCCGACGCTGCACTACAAGAGCCCCAACCCCAAGATCGACTTCCCGGCGAGCCCGTTCTACGTCGTCTCCTCGCCGACGAAGTGGGAGCGCGACGCCTTCCCGCGCCGCGCGGGGGTCAGCTCGTTCGGCATCGGCGGCACGAACGCGCATGCCGTACTGGAGGAGGCGCCGCCGCGCCCGCCGCTCCCCCGCGAGCGGCCCGCGCACCTGCTGAAGCTGTCGGCCAGGACGGAGTCGGCGCTGGCCGCGGCGCGGGAACGGCTGGCCGCGCACCTGGCCGAGCACCCCGAGACGGACCTGGCCGACGTGGCCTTCACGCTGCGCGTGGGCCGCCGGGAGCTCAAGCACCGCGCCACCGTCGTCGCCACCTCGCCGGGCGACGCGGTGGCCGCGCTGTCCGACCCCAAGCGGATCGTCGCCGGCGCCAAGCCGAAGCGACCTCCGCAGGTGGCCTTCCTCTTCTCCGGTCAGGGCTCCCAGTACGGCGGCATGGCCGCGGAGCTGTACCGGAACGAGCCGGTCTTCCGCGAGGCGGTCGACGAGTGCGCGGCCGTCCTGGACGTGCGTGAGCAGATCTTCGCCACCGGCGAGGAGGCGGACGAGGCGCTGAGGCAGACCTCGCTCACCCAGCCCGCCCTGTTCACGGTCGAGTACGCGCTGGCCAGGCTCTGGCTCTCGCTGGGCGTCGAGCCCGCCGCGATGATCGGCCACAGCATCGGCGAGTACGCGGCGGCCACCATCGCCGGCGTCTTCACGCTGCCCGACGCGTTGCGGCTGGTCGCGGCGCGCGGGCGGCTGATCCAGGCCCTGCCGCCGGGCTCCATGCTGGCCGTGCAGCTCATGCCCGACGAGATCGCGCCGATGCTGCCCGACGACGTCTCCGTGGCCACGATCAACGGCCCCGGCACGTGCGTCGTGTCCGGCCCGTCGGAGTCGATCAGGGAACTGGCCGAGATGCTGGAGGAGGAGGGCATCGGCTGCACCCGGCTGCGCACCTCGCACGCCTTCCACTCGGCGATGATGGAGCCGATGCTCGGCGAGTTCCGCGAGCTGGTCGCGGCCGTCGAGCCGGCTGCGCCGAGCCTGCCGTTCCTGTCCAACGTGACCGGCACCTGGATCACCGCCGCCGAGGCCACCGACCCGTCCTACTGGGCCAGGCACGTGCGCGAACCGGTCCGTTTCGGCGACTGCGTCTCGACGCTCCTGGCCGACGGCGAATGGATCATGATCGAGTGCGGGCCGGGACGGCAACTGTCCGGCCTGGCGGACACGCAACTGCCCGCCGGTGCGATCGCCCCGCTGCCGTCGCTGCCCGGTCCGCGCGATCGGGCCGGTGACGTCGCGGTCTTCTCGCAGGCCGTGGGCAAGCTCTGGGTCCACGGCATCGAGCTGAACGACTTCGGCGCCCCCGGCTTCCGCGTCTCGCTGCCGGGGTACCCGTGGGAGCGGCAGCGCGCCTGGATCGACCCCGACCCGCAGGGCGCCTTCGTCGGCGGCGTCGCCCGCCCGCAGCGGGCCGACGGGCCCCTGCCGCCCGAGCAGTGGTACGGCGTGCCCGTCTGGCACCAGGCACCCGCCCGTCCGGCCCAGGGGACGGCGGGGCCGTCGCCGATCACGCGCTGCCTGACCTTCGTGGACGAGGACTCGGCCACGCTGGCCGACGCACTACGCGCTTCCGGGGCCGAGGTTCTGGAGGTACGGCCGGGCACGGCGTTCGGCGCTTCCGACGGATATTTCACGGTACGGCCGGCCGTACGGGAGGACTACGACGCGCTGCTCGAAGCGGTCGGCGAGATTCCCGAGCGGATCGTGCACGCCTGGGCCCTCACCGGCGACGAGCAGACGTGGGCGGCACAGGACCGCGGCTTCTTCGGCGTCCTGGGTCTCGTGCAGGCGCTGTCGGCGGCCCAGCCTCCGGGTGGTGTGCAGCTCGACCTGGTGACCGCGGGCACGATGGACGTCGTCGGCGGCGACCTGACCAGGCCGGAGCACGCGACGCTGGCCGCCTTCGCCCGGGTCGTCCCCCTGGAGACGCCGTGGCTGCGCGTCCGCCACATCGACGCACCGGATCGGGACGCCGTGCGTGGCGTCGCCGCCGAGCTGGGCCGCGCGGCGGAGCCCGGCGAGGCCGGGCTGCTGGCCCCGGTCGCCCTGCGCGGCGGGAAGCGGTGGCTGCTCGGATACGAGCAGGTGGAGGTGGCGAGCGAGCCGGGTGAGCCGCGCGACGGCCAGGTGTACGTGATCACCGGCGGTCTGGGCGGCATCGGCGTCTCGCTGGCCGAGGATCTGGCGGCGCGGGCCCGCGTCGGCCTCGTCCTGCTGTCCAGGAGCGGGCTGCCCGGAGGCCCGCCGCGGTCGGCCCGCGAGGCGCGCGCCGTCGAGGCGATCCGCCGGATGGAGGCCGCCGGGGCGCGGGTGCTGACCCTGGCCGCCGACGTGACGGACCCGGCGGACATGCGCCGGGTCAGGGACGAGACGCTCGCCGCCTTCGGCCGGGTGGACGTGCTCGTGCACGCGGCCGGCCTGCCCGGCGGCGGCATGGCCCAGATCAAGGAGAGGGAGGCGGCCGAAGCCGTGCTCCGCCCCAAGGTGCTCGGCACGCTGGCGCTGCAGGAGGCCTTCGGCGACCTGGAGCTGGAGGCCGTGGTGCTCTGCTCGTCGATCACCGCGGTGGCCGGCGGGTTCGGGCAGATCGACTACTGCGCGGCCAACAACTTCCTCGACGCGCACGCCCGCGCCGGACGAGGCTGGAACGCCGCCCAGGTCGTCAGCGTCAACTGGGGCAGGTGGCTGGAAGTCGGCATGGCGGTGGAGACCGCGGCGCCCGCCGGATTCGTCGCGTTGCAGCGCGGCGACCGGATCAAGGCGATCGACCACCCGGTCCTCGACGCGCGGCACGCCGCAGAGGGCGCCAGCGGCCTCGACTGGTGCAGCGGCACGCTCTCGCCGAGCACGCACTGGGTGCTGGACGAACACCGCATCGCCGACGTACCGGTGCTACCGGGCACCGGCCACGTCGAGCTGGCCAGGACGGCCGCCGAGGCGGTGCTCCCCGGCGGCGGGCTCATCGAGCTGCGGGACGTCGTGTTCGTCGAACCGCTGTCGGTGGCCGACGGGGCGACCGCCGAGGTACGGGTGATCTTAACCCCGGAGGCGGACGGCGCGGAGTTCCAGGTGCAGAGCATCATCGGCGGATCACACCGCACGCATGCCAGAGGCACGGCGGCCAAGGTGAGCCCGCCCCCCGCCGACCGCGTGGACCTGCGCGCGATCATGGACCGCTGCGTGTCCTCGGCGGACGAGCAGGGCGGCGTCCCGCTGTCGGGCCTGCTCACGCTGGGCGGGCACTGGCACCGGACCCTGACCGCCACGCACGTCGGTCAGCAGGAGGCGCTCGGCCTGTTCGAGGCCAACGACGTGCTGATGGTCGATCTCGACCGCTGGGGGCTGCACCCGGCCCTGCTCGACGCCGCCACCACCTTCAGCTGGGTCGCGGTCGAGGGCCACTACCTGCCGCTCGGCTACGGCCGCATCACCGTGTTCGGGAGCCTGCCCGAGGCGTTCTGGAGCCACCTGCGCATCACCAGCACCGACACCGACGAGGTGCTGGTCGTGGACGTCACGCTGATCGCGCCCGACGGGACGGTGCTGGTGCAGATCTCCGACTACGTCCTCCGGAGGATCGACACCGAGGCCGTGGTGTCCGGGGTCGTCACCAGTGCCGACTCCCAGCGCGCCGCCCCGGCCGCGGCGGCCGACGACGAGGTCGGCATCAGGCCGGCCGACGGGGCCCTCTCCCTGCGCCGGCTGCTCGCCGCCCCACTCGGCCCCCAGGTCGTGGTGGCGGCCAGCACGGTGGCCGAGCTCGTCGCCGGCGTCGGCTCGCTGACCCAGGAGACCGTCGAGACCGAGCTCGATCCGGCAGCGGTCGCCGACCGGCAGGACAAGGCGCCCGCCGAGGGTTACGTCGCCCCGCGCAACAACGCCGAGGCCACGATCGCCCGCCTGTGGGGCGAGGTGCTCGGCGGCGACCACATCGGCATCGACGACGACTTCTTCGAGCTGGGCGGCAACTCGCTCATCGCGGTCCAGCTCATCGCCCTCATCCGGAAGGAGCTGGGGGTGCGGCTGCCGATGCGCAGCCTCTTCGAGGAGCCGACCGTGGCCGGGGTCGCAGCCCTGATCGACGCCGCCGCGGCGTCCACTCCTGGGCCCACTCCCGGGCCCACCCCTGGACCCACCCCTGGGCCCGCCACCCAGACCATCCCCCGCCTCCCCCGGAGTTCCGCATGAGCACAGGCGCAGAGACCAAGGTCGTTCTCAACGACGAGGAGCAGTACTCCATCTGGCCCGCCGGCCGGGACAACCCCTCCGGCTGGTACGACGCCGGCTTCTCCGGCACCAAGGAGGAATGCCTGGAACACATCGAGCAGGTGTGGACCGACATGCGGCCGAAGAGCCTGCGAGAGGCGATGGACAGTGAGTGATGCCTTCCCCGCGTCCTCCGGTCAGGAGCGGATGTGGTTCCTTTCGCGCTTCGAGCCCGACCTGGCCGTCTACAACATCGGGATGTACATGCCGATGGCGGCCAGGCAGCCGGTGGACCCGCGCCGGCTGGAGCGGGCGATCGATCTGGTGGTGCGGCGCCATGAGGCGCTGCGCACCACTTTCGAGTTCCGGGACGGGCAGGTGGTGCAGATCGTCCACCCCGACGCGCCGCCCACGGTGCTGACGGAGACGGACCTGACCCACCTTCCGCGGGCCGACGCGGAGGCGGAGCTGGCCCGCCTGGCCAAGGCGGACGCGGTCCTGCCGTTCGACATGGAGCGGGCGCCGCTGTTCCGCGCCAGGCATGTCAAGCTGGCCGAGAACGATCTGCGGCAGGTCATCGTCTTCGATCACACGATCTTCGACGGCGTCTCCTCCATGATCTTCATGGACGAGGTGGGGGAGTGTTACGACGCGCTCGGCGAGGACCGGGCGCCGCAGCTGCCCGAACTGCCGATCCAGTTCGCCGACTTCGCCGTGTGGCAGCGCGGCAGGTTGTCCGGCGAGTTCCTGGAGACCGAGCTGGCGCACTGGCGCGAACGGCTGGCCGGGGTGCCCGCCGACCTCGCTCTCCCTGGCGATCGGCCGCGGCCGGCTCGCCGTAGCTATCAGGGCGAGATACGGCTCGGCGCCTACTCCCCCGAGCTGTCGGCGAGCGTGGAGCGGCTGGCCAAGGAGCTCAACACGACGTTGTTCACGGTGATGCTCACCGCGTACGCGGCCGTGCTGTCGCGCTGGTCCGGGATCGACGACATCGTGGTGGGCACGCCGATCGCGGGACGGTTGCTGCCCGAGACCGAGCCGGTCATCGGCATGTTCGTCAACGCGGTGGCGCTGCGCGTGGATCTGTCGGGCGCGCCCAGCTTCCGCGAGGCCGCCGCCCGCGTGCGGGCGACGGTGGCCGAGGCGCTGGACCATCAGGAGCTGCCGTTCGAGCGGCTCGTGGAGGACCTGCAGCCGGCCCGGGACCTGAGCGTGCCGCCCATCTATCAGGTGATGTTCAACCTGGCCATCCGCACCAACGAAGGGCAGATCGCCAACGGCACCGCGAAGGTGGACATCCAGCTCGACGTCAACATGCGCGACGGGCAGCTGCACACCCGGCTGGAGTACGCCACCGACCTGTTCGATCCGGAGACGATCGAACGCTTCGAGACGAACCTGCGGACGCTGGTCGAGTCGGCCGTCGCCGACCCCGACCGGACGGTTTCCGCGCTCCCGATGCTCGCGGAGGAAGAGCGTGAGCGGGTCCTGGCCCTCGGGGTCGGTGCGCCTCAGGCCGCGCCCGGCACCCTGCACACGTTGATCGAGGCCCAGGCCACCGCGACTCCCGACGCTCCCGCGGTGCTCTTCGGCGATGTCACGCTCACCTACGCCGAGCTCAACGGCCGTGCCAACCGGCTCGCCCGGTGGTTGCGGCACATCGGCGTCGAACGTGGCCAGCCTGTCGCGGTCTCCGCGGAACGCTCGCCCGAGCTGGTCGTCGCGCTTCTCGCCGTCCTCAAGGCGGGCGGGGCGTACGTGCCGCTGGATCCCGAATACCCGCGGGACCGGCTGGAGTTCATGCTCTCCGACTGCGGCGCACGGGTGCTGCTCACCCAGCGCCACCTCCTACCCGGCGGGTCGATCAAGGTGGTGCTGCTGGAGGACGACCACGACCTCGACTCCGGCGATCTCGAGCCGGTGACCGGACCGGACGACGCCGCGTATCTGATCTACACCTCGGGCTCGACCGGCCGGCCGAAGTCCGTCGTCAACACCCACCGCGGCATCGTCAACCGCCTCGCCTGGATGCAGGAGACGTTCGGCCTGACGGCCGGCGACGTGGTGATGCAGAAGACCCCGACCAGCTTCGACGTGTCGGTGTGGGAGTTCTTCTGGCCGCTGCTGCAGGGCGCCTGCCTCGTCCCGGTACGGCCGGGCGGCCACCGCGACCCCAGCCACCAGCGCGACCTGATCAAGCGGCACGGGGTCACCACGATGCACTTCGTGCCGTCGATGCTCGCCCTCTTCCTGGAGGAGGCGAACATCGAGTCGTGCACGTCCCTGCGGCGCGTGGTGTGCAGCGGCGAGGAGCTGTCCCCCAGGATGGTGGCCCGCTTCTTCGACCGCCTGCCCGGCGTGGAGCTGCACAATCTCTACGGCCCCACCGAGGCGGCCGTCGACGTCTCCTGGCACGCCTGCCGGCCGGGCGAGACGGTGATCCCCATCGGCCGCCCGATGCCCGGCTGCCGCCTGCACGTCCTCGACGAGCACCTGGAGCCGATGCCCGTCGGCGTGCCCGGTCACCTGCACATCGGCGGCGTCCAGGTGGCCCGCGGCTACGCGGGACGGCCGGGGCTGACGGCCGAACGCTTCGTCCCCGACCCGTACGGCCCGCCGGGCGCGCGCCTGTACGCCACCGGCGACCTGGCCAGACTGCGCGCCGACGGGGAGCTGGAGTTCCTCGGCCGCATCGACGACCAGGTGAAGGTGCACGGCTGGCGAGTCGAGCTGGGCGAGATCGAGGCGGCGCTGGCCGAGCACCCCCAGGTGCGCAGGGCCGTCGTGGCCCTGCGCGACGACGCGCCGGGCGGCCGCGGGCTGGTGGCGTACGTGAACTGGACGGGCGAGGCGAGCCAGTTGTCGCACGAGATGCGGACCGGGCTGGCGCGCAAGTTGCCGCCGACGCTGGTGCCGCAGGCGTTCGTGCAGGTCACCGAGTTCCCCTTGGGTCCGAGCGGGAAGCTCGACCGCGCCGCGCTGCCGCCGCCCACCGGGCCCGGCCGCAGCGATCTGGGCACCACCTATGTCGCGCCGGAGACGCCGCTGGAGGAGGAGCTGTGCGCGCTCTGGGGCGAGCTGCTCGGCCGTGACCGGGTGGGCATCGAGGACGACTTCTTCGCGCTCGGCGGGCACTCGCTGCTGGCCGTCCTGCTGATCACCAGGTACCGGGAGGCGTACGGGATCGAGATGAACCTGCAGGTCTGCTTCGAGCTCACCACGGTGGCCGAGCATGCGCTGGCCGTACTGGAGCTCCAGCTCGGCGACGTCGAACTGGACGATCTCCTGGCGGAGGGCGCGGACGGATGAGTGAGGTGAGAGGGCGGCTGGCCCGGCTCAGCCCGGAACAGCGTGCGGCGCTGGAGCGCAAGCTCCTGCGGCAACCGAAGGCGCGACCCACCGGCATTCCCGCGCGCAGCGATCCGGACGCGCCGGCGCCGCTCTCCTACGGACAGGAGCGGCTCTGGTTCCTGCAGCGGCTCGACCCCGCCGATGCCTCCTACAACATGTACATGGTGCAGCGGCTGCGGGGTGAGCTGTCCACCCAGGACCTCGCCAGGGCGCTGAGCACCGTGGCGGCGCGGCACCCGATGTTGCGGGCCCGCTTCCCCGCCGTGGAGGGCAGTCCGGTCCAGGTCGTCGAGCCGGAGCTGAAGCTCGATCCGGTGCTGGTGGACCTCACGGACCTGCCCGCGTCCGAACGCGAGGCACGCGCCACGGCGATCGTGGCCGGGCTGACCAATGCGCCGTTCGACCTGGCCACGGGCCCGCTGGTGCGGGTGCACCTGATCACGCTGTCGGCAACCGATCATGTGCTCTGCCTGGTCCTGCATCACCTGGTGGCCGACGGCTGGTCACTTAAGATCATCTTTTCCGAGCTGGCCGCCTGCTACACCGGGAACGCGGCCGGGCTGGGCACACCCTCGGTCGACTACCGCGACTATGCGGCCTGGCAGCGTGGCCGCGAGCCGTCGCAGGAGTCCCTGGACTACTGGCGGGCCCAGCTCGACGGCGTGGAGCCGCTCGACCTGCCTACGGATCGGCCGCGGCCGGCCGTACGCCGACCCAGTGGCGACTACTGCGCGCGCCGCATCGGCCCCGAGCTGACGGCCCGCCTGGAGCAGCTGGCCAGGGACGAGCGCGGCACGCTCTTCATGGTCCTGCTGGCCGCCTACCAGCTCCTGCTGGCGGCGCACTGCGGCACGGACGACGTCACGGTCGGCTCGGTCATCGCCGGTCGTGATCGCCCGGAACTCCAGGACGTCGTCGGCTTCTTCCCCGAGACGCTCGTGCTGCGCGGTGATCTGTCCGGCGACCCGTCCTTCCGCACGCTGCTCGCGCGGACCAGGGCAACGGTCCTGGACGCCTTCGCGCACCAGGACATCCCCTTCGAACGCCTGCTCAACGACCTCGGCATCCGCCGCGACCTGAGCACGACGCCGCTGTTCCAGGCGATGTTCGTGATCCAGGACAAGGAGGCCTCCGCCCTTCCGCTGCCGGACATCGAAGTGGAGATGTTCGACCCGGGGGCGACACAGGCGAAGTTCGACCTGATGCTGGACATCACCCAGTTCGACGGCTCCCTCTGGGCGATGCTGTCCTTCGCCAGCGACCTGTTCGAGGAGGAGACCGCGACGCGGTTGCTGCGGCGGTGGGAGCGGGTGCTGGAGACGGTCGCGGGCGACCCGGGCGCGTCGCTGTCCGCGCTGCGCGCGGCGATGATCCTGCCCGAGGACAGGCTGCCGGTCCTCGACACCCCGCAGCCGGCCGCGCGCGACGTGCTCGACCTCTTCGAGGAGCGCGTACGGCTGGCGCCCGGCGCGCCGGCGGTGAGTCACGGCACCCGCCGGGTCACCTACGCCGAGCTGGACGCCATGGCCGCCGCGCTGGCGGGGCGCCTGTCCAAGGCCGGAGTCGGCCCGGACACGGTCGTGGGCCTGCGCGCCAAGCGCTCGGTGGAGCTGATCGCCGGGATGCTCGCCGTCGGCAAGGCAGGCGGCGCCTACCTGCCGCTCGACCCGGCTTACCCGCCGGAGCGGCTGCGGTGGATGGCGGCGGACGCGGGCGCGGCCCTGGTGCTGGACGAGGATGATCTACACGAGTCGGAAAGATCAACCCATGCCACAGTGCCGGGCTCGCTGGCCTATGTGATCTACACCTCGGGTTCGACCGGGCGCCCCAAGGGCGTGGAGGTGCCGCGCGAAGCGCTCGCTTCGCGGGTGAGCTGGATGCGGGAGCACTACGAGCTCGGGCCGGGCGACCGCGTCCTGCAGTTCGCCTCGCCGAGCTTCGACACGCACGCCGAGGAGATCTACCCGGCGCTGGCCGCCGGCGCCGAGCTCGTCCTGTGCCCGGACGACCCGCTGCCCGACTTCCTGAAGACTCCGGAGGGTTCCGCGCTCACCGTGCTGGACCTGCCCACGTCGTACTGGCAGGAACTGCTGGCCATGGACGTCGCCTGGCCGCCCGGTCTCCGGCTGCTCATCCTGGGCGCCGACCCGCTGCCGGGCCCCGCCCTGGCCACCTGGTACGAGTCCGGGCCCCCGGGCGTTCGCCTGATCAACAGCTATGGCCCGACCGAGACCACGATCATCGCCGCCACCGCCGACATGGACCCCGCCGAAGCGCTGCGCCGCCCGACCGTGGGCGTCGCCCTGCCCGGCACCACGCTCCAGGTGCTGGCCCCCGACGGGCTCCCGGTTCCGCCCGGTGTCGCGGGCGAGCTCCACATCGGCGGCAACGGCCTGGCGCGCGGCTACCGGGGCGCCCCCGCCCTCACGGGCGAGCGCTTCGTCCCCGGCCCCGACGGCTCACGCCTCTACCGCAGCGGCGATCGGGCCCGCTTCCGCCTGGACGGCAGGCTGGAGATCCTCGGCCGCCTGGACCGGCAGGTGAAGGTGCGCGGTTACCGCGTGGAGCCGGGCGAGGTGGAATCCGTGCTGCTCGCCCACCCGTCAGTACGGCAGGCCACCGTGGTGGTCCGCGACGACCGCCTGATCGCCTACGCCGTCCACGACGCCGGAGACGCGTTACGCGACCATCTCGCCGCCGAGCTCCCCCCGCACATGGTGCCCAGCGTGATCGTCTCGCTCGATCGCATCCCGCTGACGCCCGGCGGCAAGGTCGACCAGAATGCCCTTCCCGCACCGGGCCAGCCGCTGAGCGCGACGTACGAGCCGCCGGCCAGCGCGGCCGAGGAGCTCGTCTGCATGGTCTGGTCCGAGGTGCTGGGGCTGGAGCGAGTGGGCGTGCTGGACGACTTCTTCCAGCTCGGAGGCCACTCGCTGCTGGCCACCAGGACCACGGCCCGCATCGCCGCGGCCGCCGAGCTGGAGGTGCCGCTCAAGCTGGCCTTCGCCCACCCGACGCCACGCCTGCTGGCCGCGGCGCTGGAGCGCCTGGCCGAGGAGGCCGACGAGCGTGGATGAGCGGCGTGCGCGCGTGGAGTCCCGCTTCCGCAAGGCGGTGGCGGGCCTGGGCACTGACACTGGCGCTGCGGAGGAGATCCCGCGACGTGCCGAGGGCAGCGATCCGCCGCTGTCGTTCGCCCAGGAGCGGCTGTGGTTCATGGAGCAGTTCGCCCCCGGGACGAGCGCCTACGTGCTGCCCGTGTCGGCCAGGCTCCGCGGCCCGCTCGACACCGAGCGGCTGCGGCAGGCGCTCGACGCCGTGGTCGCCCGGCACGAGAGCCTGCGCATGACCTTCCCCGCCGGCCCCGATGGACGGCCGGAGGTGCGGGTGGCGGACCGGGTACGTGTCCCGCTGCGCGTCGTGGACGTGACGACGGAGGCGGCGGCCAGACAGGTGCTCAGCACCGACGCCGCGCTCCCCTTCGAGCTGGCGACCGGTCCGCTGCTGCGCGCCACCCTGGTACGGATGGCGCCCGACGACCACGCGCTGCTCGTCGCCGTCCATCACATCGTCGCCGACGGCTGGTCGGCCGACCTCATC
Organism: Nonomuraea sp. NPDC050733; assembly: GCF_040654215.1. NCBI lineage: Bacteria > Bacillati > Actinomycetota > Actinomycetes > Streptosporangiales > Streptosporangiaceae > Nonomuraea > Nonomuraea sp. NPDC050733. The sequence continues at coordinate 246,342 of NZ_JBFAHO010000007.1, forward strand.
CTCCGCGAGCTCCTGGCGCCGCCGGAGAGCGGACCACGGCTGGGTTTCGGCGACTACGCGTTGTGGCAGCGAGAGCGGCTGAGCGGCGCGCGTCTGGCCGGTGACCTGGCGTTCTGGCGCGGTGAGCTGGACGGGTTGCAGGTGCTTGAGCTGCCCCTGGATCGGCCACGCCCGCCTCGGCAGGGCTTCCGGGGCGGCTGGCACGACGTCGAGCTGGACGTGGCGGCGTTCCGCGAGTTGTGCCGGGCCGAGGGGGCGACGCTCTACATGGGGCTGCTCGCCGCCTTCCAGGTGCTGCTGGCCCGCTGGTCCGGCGTGACCGACTTCGCGGTGGGATCGCCGGTGGCCGGGCGGACCAGGCCGGAGTTCGAGGAGATGGTGGGGCTGTTCGTCAACCTGCTCCCGATGCGGGCGCGGCTGGCGGGCGATCCCGGGTTCGCCGAGTTGCTTCGCCGTACGCGGGATGGGGCGCTCGAGGTCTACGACCACCAGGAGCTGCCCTTCGAGAAGCTGGTCGCCGAGCTGGACCCCGAACGCGATGTCAGCCGCCCGCCGCTGGTTCAGGTGCTGTTCGCGCTGCAGAGCTATCGCGACGGCGGCGAGGGCTTCGAGCCGGACAGCACGACCACCCGGTTCGACCTGGAGCTCTACGCCGCCGAGCGGGGTGAGCTGGTGGAGGGGCGCTTCGTCTACAACGACGAGTTGTTCCGGCCGGAGACGATCGAGCGGCTGGCGCGGCGGTTCGCCGCACTCCTGCGTGCGGTGGTGGCGGCGCCCGACGTGCCGGTGGGGCGCCTGGACATCCTGCCGGCCGAAGAGCGAGAGCAGATCTCGCGGTGGAACGCCACCGCCCGGGAGCATCCGGGCGGGACCCTGCACGAACTCGTCTTCGAGCAGGCGGAGCGGACGCCGGACGCGACGGCGCTGGTCTTCGAGGGCGAGCGGCTGACCTACCGCGAGCTGGCCGAGCGGGCCCGCGAGGTGGCGGCCGGGCTGGACGTGCGGGTGGACCAGCCGGTCGGCGTCTGCATGGAGCGCGGGCTGGACCTCCCGGTCGTGCTCCTCGGGGTGCTGGCGGCCGGTGGCGCCTACCTGCCGCTCGATCCTGACCACCCGGCGGAGCGGACGCGCGGCATGCTGGCCGACGCGGGTGCCGACCTGGTGCTCACGGCAGCGAACGGGCAGGCGGCCCCGGCACCCCTCGTGCGGGTGCACGAGGACAACCTGGCCTACGTCATCTTCACCTCCGGCTCCACCGGGCGGCCCAAAGGCGTCGGCGTCTCCCACCGGGCGATCGTCAACCGGCTGCGCTGGATGCAGGACACCTTCAAGCTCACCCCGCAAGACCGCGTCCTGCACAAAACCCCCACCACCTTCGACGTCTCGGTCTGGGAACTCTTCTGGCCGCTCATCACCGGCGCCACCATGATCATCGCCAGGCCCGGCGGCCACCGCGACACCGCCTACCTCCGCGACCTCGTCAAGACCGAGCGAGTCACCACCGCACACTTCGTCCCCTCCATGCTCCAAGCCTTCCTGGAGGAAGAGGACATCCAGCCCCCACCCCGGATCATCTGCTCCGGCGAGGCCCTCCCACCCGGCATCGACCTACCCGGACTGCACAACCTCTACGGCCCCACCGAAGCCGCCGTCGACGTCTCCTGGCACCCCTGCCGGCCGGGTGAACCGATCGTGCCCATCGGCAGGCCGGTGGACAACACCACCCTGCACGTCCTGGACGAGCACCTCGGCCCGGTCCCCATCGGCACGCCCGGCGAGCTCTACATCGGCGGCGTCCAGCTCGCCCGCGGCTACCTCAACCGGCCCGGCCTGACCGCTGAGCGATTCCTGCCCGCGCCAGGAGGCGGGCGGCTCTACCGGACCGGCGACCTGGCCCGCTGGCTGCCCAGCGGCGAGCTCGAATACCTCGGCCGCACCGACCACCAAGTCAAGATCCGCGGCATGCGCGTGGAGCTCGGCGAGATCGAAGCCGTCCTGCGCGAACAGCCGGGCGTCACAGGAGCGGCGGCCAAGCTGGTGGACGGCCGCCTGGTCGGATACGTCGTCGGCGACACCCCCACATTGACCGATCTGCTGCCAGACTTCATGATCCCGACAGCGTGGGTGCGGCTGGACCGCCTGCCCGTCACTCCCAACGGCAAGCTCGACCGCGCCGCCCTTCCCGCCCCCGACCGCCGGGCCGACCTGCCGTGGGAGCCGCCACGCGGCGAAGCGGAACGCGCCGTCGCGCAGGTCTGGCAGGAGGTTCTCGGCCTCGACCGGGTCGGCAGGAACGATGCCTTCTTCGCCGTGGGCGGCGACTCGATCAGCAGCCTCAAGGTCGTGGCCCGGCTGCGCGCCATGGGCTACGGCGTGGAACTGCAGCACCTGTTCACCCATCAGGCGGTCGCCGAACTGGCCACCGCCCTGCGGCCGCGGCAGGCCGTACCGGAACCCACGGCGGGAGCCTTCGACCTGCTCAGCCCGGCGGACAGAGAGAGACTCACGCGATGATCATCGACGCCTACCCGCTCAGCGCCCTCCAGGCCGGGATGCTGTACCACAGCGAGCTGGACGGCGTGACCTTCCATGACCACACCACGCTCACGCTGCGCGGCACGTTCGACGAGGCTGCGCTGGTCAGGGCGTTGGACGAGCTGTCGGCGCGGCACGAGGTCCTGCGGACCTCCTTCGACCTGACCGGGTTCAGCGAGCCCGTCCAGCTTGTGCACGACCGCGCGGAGATCCCGCTGACCGTTTCCGACGGCGAGCCGGAGTACGGGCCGTTCGACTGGACGCGGGCTCCCCTGCTTCGCGTCCACGTGCGGCCCGAGGCCGACCGGTTCGCGCTGACCGTCTACTTCCATCACGCGATCCTGGACGGGTGGAGCGTCGCGACGCTGGTCAGCGAGCTGCTGGCGCGCTATGCGACGCCGGGGCTGCCGGTGGAACCGCCGGGGGCGCGCTTCCGCGACCTGGTGGCGGCCGAGAAGGCCGTGCTCGCCCGTCCGGAGGCGGCGGAGTTCTGGCGGGAGGCGATCGCCGAGGCGCCGGAGGGCCGGTTGCCCCGGATGCCCGGCTACCCCACCGGCGGACCGCGCAAGGTCGAGGTCCTCGCCACGGCACTCCCCGACGACCTGGCGAAAGCGCTGGCCGAGGAGGCGGCCGCCGCCCGGGTGCCCCTGCGCTCTGTGCTGCTCGCGGCGCACGTGCGCGTCATGGCGCTGCTGACCGGCGACCCGGACGTCCTCACGGGGATGCTCACGCACAGCCGCCCGGAGAGCGAGGCGGGTGACGAGGTGCTCGGCCTGTTCCTCAACACCCTCCCGCTGCGTGTGCGCGCCGACGCTCCCGAACTGGTCCAGCGGGTCTTCCAGGCGGAGGTGGCGGCGCTGCCGTACCGGCACTTCCCGCTCTTCGAGATCCAGCGCGCCAGCGGTCGCGCGCGCCTGCTGGACACGCACGTGGACTTCCGCGACTTCCACGTACGGGGCGGCGCCGCCACACCCATCGAGGGCCAGGACTTCTTCGAGCAGACCGACTTCGCCTTCAGCGCGGCCTTCGTCCGGACGCCCGGCCAGGGGCTGACGCTGACCATCTCCTACGACACCACGCAGTTCCCCGCCGACCAGATCGCGGCGATCCGGGATCACTACCTCCGCGCATTATCCGGAGATATCGGTATCTCGCCGCAGGATGCGGCTCTGCTCGCGCTCTGGAACTCCACCGCGTCCGACCACCCGGGCGGGATGCTGCACGAGTTGGTCTTCGAGCAGGCGGAGCGGACGCCGGACGCGACGGCGCTGGTCTTCGAGGGCGAGCGGCTGACCTACCGCGAGCTGGCCGAGCGGGCCCGCGAGGTGGCGGCCGGGCTGGACGTGCGGGTGGACCAGCCGGTCGGCGTCTGCATGGAGCGCGGCCTGGACCTCCCGGTCGTGCTCCTCGGCGTGCTGGCGGCCGGCGGCGCCTACCTGCCCCTCGATCCGGCCGATCCCGAGGAACGGCGCCGCGGCATGCTCGCCGACGCCGGAGCCGAGATCGTCCTCACCGCCGCGGGTTCGGGGGGTCGCCGCACTCCGCCACCGGTGCACGAGGACAACCTGGCCTACGTCATCTTCACCTCGGGATCCACCGGGCGGCCGAAGGGCGTGGGCGTCTCCCACCGGGCGATCGTCAACCGGCTGCGCTGGATGCAGGACACCTTCCAGCTCACCCCGCAAGACCGCGTCCTGCACAAAACCCCCACCACCTTCGACGTCTCGGTCTGGGAACTCTTCTGGCCGCTCATCACCGGCGCCACCATGATCATCGCCAGGCCCGACGGCCACCGCGACACCGCCTACCTCCGCGACCTCATCAAGACCGAGCGAGTCACCACCGCACACTTCGTCCCCTCCATGCTCCAAGCCTTCCTGGAGGAAGAGGACATCCAGCCCCCACCGCGGATCATCTGCTCCGGCGAGGCCCTCCCACCCGGCATCGACCTACCCGGACTGCACAACCTCTACGGCCCCACCGAAGCGGCCGTCGACGTCTCCTGGCACCCCTGCCGGCCGGGTGAACCGATCGTGCCCATCGGCAGGCCGGTGGACAACACCACCCTCCACGTCCTCGACCAGCACCTCAGCCCGGTCCCCATCGGCACACCCGGCGAGCTCTACATCGGCGGCGTCCAACTCGCCCGCGGCTACCTGGGCAAACCGGCACTCACCGCTGAACGCTTCCTCCCCGCACCCAACGGTCAACGCCTCTACAAGACCGGCGACCAGGCCCGCTGGCTGCCCACCGGCGAGCTCGAATACCTCGGCCGCACCGACCACCAAATCAAGATCCGCGGCATGCGCGTCGAACCCGGAGAGGTGGAGGCCGCCCTGCGCGCGCAGCCGGGAGTCCGCGACGCGGCCGTCATGGCGTACGAGCACAGCCTGGTCGGCTACATCGTGGGAGGCGACGTACCCGACCTCCGCGACGTCCTGCCCGACCACATGATCCCGCGCCGGTGGGTGCACCTGGACGCCTTCCCCCTCACCCGCAGCGGCAAGCTCGACCGGGCCGCGTTGCCCCCGCCGGAGACGGCGAGCGGCCGGCCGTACGTGCCGCCTCGTGATGAGGTGGAAGCGCGCCTCGCCACGATCTACGAAGAGGTGTTGAAGGTGCCCGCGGCCGGGATCCTGGACGACTTCTTCGAGCTCGGCGGCCACTCGCTGAGCGCCCTGCGGCTGGCCGCCCGCATCCGCCAGGAGCTGGGGCGGAGCCTGCCGGTCGCCACCGTCCTGGCCGCACCGACGATCAGTGCGCTGGCCAGGGTGCTCCGCCAGCCCGAGGACCTCGCGCCACCGAGCCACGTCGTGCCGCTCAACCCGGACGGTGACCGTACGCCGATCTTCTTCATCCACGCGCTCGGCGGCCAGGTCTTCCGCTACCACCCGCTGGCCCGCCGCCTCGGCGCCGACCAGCCGGTGTACGCCATCGCCGCGCGCGGGCTCGTGCCCGGCGAGGAGCCGCACGCCACGCTCGCCGAGATGGCCGACGCCTACGTGGCCGACCTGCTGGAGGTGCGGCCGGCGGGGCCGTACGTGCTGGGCGGATTCTGCATCGGCGGGAACATCGCTCTGGAGGTGGCCAGGCGCCTGCGCGAGCGCGGCGAGGAGGTGCCGCTCGTCGTGCTCCTCTACGCCAATGCCGAGGAGCCCGTGGCCAGCGCGTCGCTGGAGGACGACACGGTCCTGCTGTTCCACGCGCTGGCCGGCGGACCTGAGGAGACCCTCGGGCTGGACATGGCCGAACTCGCCGCCCGGCCACCGGAGGAGCGGCTGCTGGCGGTCATGGGCGCCGCCTCGGCCGCCGACCGGCTGGCCCCCGACACCGCCGAGGTCGAGCAGGCGCGCCGCTACCTGGCCGTGTTCCGGGCCAACGCGCACGCGGTCGGCGGCTACCGGCATGAGCCCTACGACGGCGACGTCGCGCTCTTCGCGCCCAAGCGCGAGGACGGCAGCTGGTCCTCCGTCGCCAAGGGGCGGTTCGCGCACGTCCCGATCCCTGAGGAACGCGTCCCGATCCTGTACGAACCCCTGGTCGCCGGAGCGGCCACCGAGATCAGAAGGTGGATGGATCATGGCATCCCCGACCAGTGAGCAGACGAGCCTCTGGAAGTACCCCGACTTCCTGCGGCTGTGGGCGGGCCAGAGCCTGTCGCAGTTCGGCTCGGCGATCAGCCTCTTCGCGTTCCCCGTCATCGCGGTCACCGTCCTGAACGCCTCCGAGGCGGAGATGGGCGTCGTCGGCTTCCTGCTGCGGCTCCCGATGGTGTTCTTCCTCCTCTTCGGCGTGCTGGCCGACCGGGTGCGCAAGCGGCCCATCCTGATCTGGACGGACGTGGCACGCTTCGTGCTGCTGATGCTGATCCCCGTCGCGTGGTTCGCCGACATGCTCACGCTGGCCTGGATCTACGGCGTCATCTTCGCCCTCGGGCTGCTCAGCACGCTCTTCCAGACGGCCTACCGCAGCTACTTCCCGTTCCTGGTGCCGCGGGAGAACTTCCTGGAGGGCAACTCCAAGCTGCAGCTGACCGAGTCGGCCGCCCAGACGTTCGGCCCCGGTCTGGCCGCGGCGCTGCTGAAGGTGCTCGCCGCGCCCGCGCTGCTGGTCATCGACGCGGTGTCGTACCTGGCCTCGGCGATCGCGGTGTCGCTGATCAAGCGGCCGGAAGCCCGGCCGGAGCCGGACGACACGACCGCCGGGCAGGTGCACAAGGCGATCTGGCAGGGCATGGGCTGGGTGATGCGGCACGAGCTGATCCGGCCGCTGGCCGTCTCCTCGGCCGTGTACTCGCTGTTCATCCTGGGCTCGATGAACTCGATCTACGCCCTGTACGTGATCCGCGACCTGGGCGTGCCCGCGGCGTGGTTCGGCAGCATCCTGGCCGGTGGCGGCGTGGGCGCGATCATCGGGGCGCTGTTCGCCGTCAAGGTGATGCGGCGCTACGCGATCGGCAAGGTGCTGGTGTGGTCGATGGTGTACGGCAACCTCGCGCTCTTCCTCATCCCGCTGGCCATCGGACCGGTCTGGGCCTCGGTGGCCATGCTCGTCGTCGCGCAGCTGGTCAGCGGCGTCAGCTCGCAGATCTTCTTCGTCACCAACACCACGCTGGTGCAGACGATCACCCCGCCGCACCTGCAGGGCCGCGTGGTGGCGTCGATCTACTCGCTGGGCCTGATCCCCGCCCCGCTGGGCGCGCTGGGCGCCGGCCTGCTGGCCGGCGCCGTGGGGACGCGTACGACGCTGTGGGTGGTCGTCGCCATCGGCGCGCTGGTGCCGATCGCGGCGATGGCCTGGTCGCCGCTGGCCAAGCTCAAGGGGATGCCGGAGCCAGACTCGCAATGAGCCGTAGCTGGCGGCTGCGCAGCCGCCGGGTGGGCGTGACCAGGCCGACGATCAGCGTGGTCGCGCCCGCCTCCTGGTAGGCCGCCATCCGCTCGCGCACCTTGCCCGCGGGGCCGCACATGGTCATCGCGTCGACGAGCGCGTCGGGCAGCATCGCCATGGCCTCGCCCTGCCGCCCCTCCAGGAAGGCCTCCTGCATGCGGGCGGCCTCCTGCTCGAAGCCGAGCGTGGCGGCCAGACGGTTGTAGAAGTTGGTACGGCGCGAGCCCATGCCGCCGAGGTAGAGGGCGAGCATGGGCCGCATCATGTCGTAGGCCAGCTCCTGGTCCTCCTCGACGAGCGTGAGCACCATGGGCGCGATGTCGATGTCGCCACGGTTCAGGTGCGTGGCCATCTTGGCCAGGTGATCGGGCGGGAAGTGGATGGCCAGCCAGCCGTCGGCGAGCTCGCCGGCCAGCGCGACGGTCCTGGGTCCCATCGCCGCCAGATAGATCGGCAGCCGTTCCTGCACCGGCGAGACGGCCAGTGTCAGCTCCTTGCCCTCGCTGCCGGGCAGGGGCAGCGTCATCGTGGCTCCGTCGTGCCGCACCGGCTCGCTCTGCAGCGCCTTGCGCACCACCTGGAGGTAGTCGCGAGCGCGGGCCAGCGGCCGGTCGAAGCGCTCGCCGTGCCAGCCCTCGACCACCTGCGGACCGGAGAGGCCCACGCCCAGCCGGGCACGGCCGCCCGAGAGCTGGTCGATGGTGGCCGCCGTCATCGCGGCGACCACGGGCTTGCGTCCCGACATCTGGAGCACGCCGGTGCCCAGCGCGATGCGCTCGGTCTGGCCCGCGATCCAGGCCAGCAGGCTCGCCGGGTCGGTCCCGTAGGTCTCGGCCGCCCACACGGACGAATAGCCCAGAGCCTCCGCCTCTCGTACCAGCGCCAGGTGGTCGGCCGGGCCGAGGCCCGCGCCGCCCCAGTAGCTCATGCTGTAACCGAGGCGCATCCCATCTCCTCAACGATCGCGGCTGCCAGGGCGTCCGGAGTCTCCTCGGCCAGCCAGTGGGTGGAGTCGAGCTCCTTCAACGCGGGCCTGTGCACGCTCTGCCGCCGCCAGCCCAGCAAGCCGCCCCTGGTCAGCGAGGCGTCCCGGATGCCGTACAGGACGGAGATGGGCACCGGCAGCGGTGGTCCGGGCCGGTGGTGATAGCCGGCCAGCAGCCCGAAGTCGGCGCGGAGCGCCGGCTCCAGCACCGGCCAGAGCGCCTCCCGATCGGCCAGTTCCGGCGGGACACCGCCGAGAGCGATCAGCTGCTCCCAGAACAGCCACGACGGCAGCGACGGCAGGCGGCGCAGCAGCAAGGTCACATCCGGCGCGGCGAACGAGCCCACGATCAGCCGTTCCGGCCGCCCGCCCAGCTCGACCACGCGACGGCAGACGAGAAAGGCCAGCAACGCCCCGCTGCAGTAGCCGAACAGCGTGTACGGCTCGCGCCACCCGGCAAGGTCGCGCGCCAGGTCCTCGACCAGCCCGTCGAGGTCGGTCCGTGGCTCTTCGGCGAGCCTGGCCTGACGCCCCGGCAGGTTGACCGACCACAAACCCACCTCGGGCGGCAAATGTCCGGCGAGCTCGCCGAGCGAAGCCGGACCGCCACCCGCGTGCGGGAAGGTGACCAGCGCCCGCTCCCCCTCCTTGACCTGAACGAACCACGGCGTCATCGGGCTTCCCCCAGATGCAGGGCCAGTTCGGCCGGCGTCGGATGGTCGAACACGGCCCGTACCGAGACGGCACGCCCCGCCAGCTCCTCCAGCGGACGGATCAGCCGGACGGCCAGCACGGAGTGGCCGCCGTTGAGGAAGAAGTTGTCGTGCGGCCCCAGCCCAGGCCGCTTCAGGTGGTCGCGCCACAGCGCCACCACCTGCTGGACCAGACCGTCGCCCACCTCCTGCGCCGGGGCGCCACCCTCGTCAGGCACCACCAGCTCGCGATAGGCGATCTTCCCGTTGGCGGTGGTGGGGAGCCTGTCGGTGACGATGTAGCGGGTGGGGACGGCGTAGTCGGGCAGCCGCGTCCTGGCGAAGCGCCACAGCTCTCCATCAGCGGCTTGGCCGGTGACCTCGAGAAAGGCGACGAGCCGTCCGTCGGTCTGCGGGTCGCCGTCGAGGATCACCGCGGCCGTCCGTACCGCCTCGTGCTCGTGCAGCGCCGCCTCGACCTCGCCGAGCTCGATGCGGTGGCCGCGCAGCTTGACCTGCCTGTCGTCGCGGCCGAGGAGCTCGAGCGTGCCGTCGTGGCGGATCCGCGCACGGTCCCCGGTCCGGTAGAACCTGCCGTACCGGTCGTGGTGCCCGAAGCGCTCCGCCGTCAGCTCGGGCCGGTTGAGGTAGCCCGCGCTCACCCCCGCACCGGCGACGCACAGCTCGCCCGGCACGCCCGGCGGCAGCTCGCGGCCCGCGGCGTCGGTGACGAAGATCTGGGTGTTGGCCAGCGGCTCCCCCGCGGGGACCGGATCGAGCGGCGGCTCGCGCAGCTCGGCGGCGGTGGACCAGATGGTCGTCTCCGTCGGCCCGTAGACGTTGAACACCCGGCAGCCCAGCTCCAGCAGGTCCCTGGCCAGGGCGGCGGGCATCGGCTCGCCGCCGCACAACACCGTGCGCCCGGCCAGCTCCTGCCGGGCTTCCGGCGCGATCAGCCGCCACGCGGTGGGCGTGGCCTGCACGACCTGGACGTCGGCCGCGGCGATCAGGTCCAGGAACCTGCCCGGCTGCAACTGGTCCTCGTCAGAGGCCACGACCACGGTGCCTCCAGAGGCCAGCGGCAACAGCAACTCCAGCCAGGAGATGTCGAAAGAGGTGGTGGTGGACCACAGAACGCTCTTGGGCGCACCGAGCCGGTCGGTGAAGTCGAGCACCAGGTTCGTCAGGTTCGCGTGCGTGACCTGCACACCCTTGGGCCGCCCGGTGGAGCCGGAAGTGTAGATGACATAAGCGATATTTCCGCACTTGGGTGGTACGGGGTCCCCCAGCGTGCTGGGCATCGGCGCGACCGGCGTCTCACCCGCCCACTGCGGCGTGCCCGCCGCGACGACCAGCCGCGCACCCGAGTCGGCCACCTGGTAGGCGAGGCGCGCCTCCGGCTGCCGCACGTCCAGCGGTAGAAACGCCGCTCCCGCCTGCCACACTCCCAGCACCGCCGCCACCAGGTCCGCCGAACGATCCAGGGCCAGGGCGACGACGTCGCCGTGCCGTACCCCTCGCTCGTGCAGCAGGTCGCGGACCGCGGCCGCGCGCCCCAGCAGCTCGTCATAGCTGACCTCGCGCCCATCCTCGCGCACTGCCACGGCCGGGCCTGGCACGATGCGCTCGACCAGCGTGCCGGGCCAGGTGCGGCGCGTGTCGTTGACCCGGTCGAGCAGCTCCCGGTCCGCCGGCGAGAGCACGTCCAGCACCCTGCCGCGCGCCGCCTGCCGCACCACCGCGCACATCCTGGCCGCGAAGGCCGCGATCTCGTCCTCGTCGTGCACCTCGGTGCTGTGCCCCATGCGGATCGTGAGCCGATCCGGCTCCTGGATGACATTGCACTGCAGGTCCAGGCGGCTGCGGTCGATGAGGTTCTCGACGTACCCGGGCACCGTGCCCTGGATGTGTACCTTCTCGTCGCTCCAGGGCCGGTAGTTGAACATGTGCCGGAACAGCGGGACCCGCCAGTCGTCCGTGCCGTGCCCGCGGCGGGTCAGCACCGCCTCCACCGAGGCGTCCGCGTGCTCGATCCCCTCCGCGAAAGCCTCCTCCACGCGCCTGGCGACCTGCTCGAAGTCGTCGTCCAGCTCGACGTGGACGCGCAGCGGCAGCGTGCTCACGGCGTAGCCGACGTGCTTGCGCTCCTCGCCCGTCCTGGTGCTGACCGGCATGCCGATCACCAGGTCCGGGCCGGCACCGTGCCCCCGCAGCGTCAGCAGGAAGGCGGTGGCCAGCACGATGTTGCCGGTGGTGCGCAGACCGGCCCGCAGCTCGTCCAGCGCCGCCACCGTCTCGGCGTCGACCCGCCACGAGCAGGTGTGGCCGGCGAACGTCGGATGGGGCGGCGAATGCCTGCTCCCCGGCAGCACCATGGCCGCGGGGTCGACGCCGTCGAGCCGGTCCAGCCAGTAGCCGATCGACTCATCTGACGGCTCCCCCGCCTCCAGCATCGGCGCGGGCCCCGCCAACTCGGGCGGCAGCGTGCCGTGCCCGGTCTGGCTGTCGTAGAAGCGGCCCAGTTCCTCCACCAGGAGCTGCAGGGAGGCGCCGTCGATGATGATGTGGTGGCCGACCAGGCACACCACGGTCCCGGCGCCGTCGGGCAGGGTGAAGTGTCCCACCCTGATGAGGAGATCGCGGCCCAGGTCGAAAGGCTCGTCCAGAAAGGACTGCAGGTCGGCGACCAGCGTCTCCTCCGTCGTGGCCCGCGTCTCGACCTTCAGCTGGGCTTCCTGGGGCGCGACCAGGTGCCTGACGGGCGCCCCGCCCACCACGGGGAACCGCAGGCGCAAGGCCGGATGCCGCTTGACCAGCCGGTTCACCGCGAACTGCAGGGGCAGCCTGCGCAGCGGTGTCTCGAACCTGAGCGCCACCGCCAGGTTCGACACGCCGCTGTCCGGCGCGAGCTGCTCCAGAACCCAGAAGGAGTACGGCACCGCCGACAGCGGACGCGGCTCCTCAACGGAGGCGGGCAGCTCCGGCTGCGGCCTCGGGATGGGGATGCGTTGCAGCGGGTGATCGGGATCGAGCGCGGCCCAGTCCACCCGGCCGCCGCCCGTCCAGAACCTGGCCACGGCGGCCAGCAGCCCCGCGAGATCGTCACCCACCCGGACCTCGGCTCCGGCCGTTTCCTGCGCGAGGCCGGCGAGCGCCTCCTCCAGCGGAGGGTCACTCGCGAGGAGGGCCGGGTCCGGGGCTTCCGGGCGGATGCCCCAGGCGGCGAGGGTGGCGGCCAGCCCGTAGGCGGTGGCGAAGGCGGGTGGCACCTCGACGCCGCGCGCCTCGAAGGCCTCCTCGCACACGTCCACGGCCTCGGTGAACACCCGCTCCACGCCGTACAGACCGGCTGCCTCATCGGGGAAGGACAGGCGGACCGGCCCCTGCTCGTAGACGTGCTCGCGGCCCAGCGCGAGAGCGGCTTCCGCGGCGCTCCGGCAGACCACCGCACCTCTCACGGTGTGGTGGACGCGTCCCTGCTGCAGGGTGCCCGCCGCGTCGGCGTAGCGATTCTCCGGCAGTCCGGCGAAGAAACCGGCCAGGCTCCGCCGTACTGACTCCGCCTCTTCGTGGGTGCGGCCGGACCACACCACCACGCGCGGGCGGCCGTCACCCGGAGCGTGCACCGGCGGATAGCCCTCCTCCACCTCGAGGTCGTCGGGCCAGATCACCCGGTGCACCAGGTCGCCGTCGAGCAACGCCCGGTCGAGGAGCCGCAGGACCAGGGTGCCGCGCAGCGTACCCGGTGGCAGCTCGCCGGCGTCGGTCACGGCCAGCTCGCACTCCCCGGCCAGCAGCGCCGCGCAGGCCTTGCCCACTCCGCCGTACAGCCGGACGACCTGTGCCCCAGGATCGTGTCCGGCCTCCTCGGCCGCCCCCACCTCCTGCGGGAAGCGCCCCATCGCGATCACGGCGATGGGCTGTTCGTGAGGGGTCACCGACCGTCCTCACGGATCCTGGCACGCACGTCGCGGCGGCTGCCGCCCAGCGGACGTCGACGGGCGCCGTCCTGCCTGGCGGGCGCCTGGCCCTGTGTGATCAGGTGCGAGAGGGCACGCAGGTTCGGGTGGGTGAACATCGCGGTGACCGGCAGGCTCAGGCCCAGTGTGCTGGTGATCTCGTCGTGCAGCTCGACCAGGGCGAGCGAGTCGAGGCCGGCTTCGAAGAAGTTGAGATCGGGATCGAGAGCGCGGCCTAACCTTCGCTCCACAAGAGATGCAACCGCGTCGGCCTGGGTCATCCGCGTCCTTTGTCTAGCCTGCGATCGGACGGGATCACCGTCCACCTCCCAGCATCCTTCCCGAGCGCCGCAATCCACCACAAGCCCGTATTTTTCGGGATTCCGGAGCCACGCGCATGGCTCCGCAGCGTGGTGGGCTACTGCCTGGTGATCTCGAGGTCGTCGACGCCCACCTCCACCAGGCTCGCTCCGGAGGCATGCGCGACACGGTAAGCGAGCAGGACACAACGAACGGCCGCGATCCTTGTGGTGGGGTCTTCGGCGAGCACTCAGGCTTTGGCCGCCTGGCAAGCGAGCCACCGCTCTCGGGTGATCGCGTACTCGACCTCACCAAGATCGCTGCCGGGGAGTGGCTCGTCCCACTCCATGTGGAACGTACGGACATGCTCCATGCCGAGTGCGGTCATGGTCGCACGGGAGGCGGTGTTGACCGCCATGGTCTCGGCGAAGATGCGGAGCAGTCGGAGATCTTCGAACCCGTGTCGAATGAGTTCGCGGGCTCCCTCGCTGGCCAATCCCTGGCGCCAGTAGCGACGCAGGAGCCGGTAGCCAAGCTCGGCCTGCCCTTCGACCGGCCCTTGATCGATGCGCTCCGGCGGCTCCAGGATCCACCAGCCGACGAACTGCCCGTCGACGAACCCGGCCCAGAAACCCAGTCCCGCAACGCGACCCGCGACCGCGAGCCGCTGCCCATGGAGAACCTCGACCTCCTCACGGCTACGAGCACGGCCGTTGCCGAGGTACCGCATGACCTCGGGGTCAGCGTCGAGCTCGATCTCGTGTTCGAGGTGTTCGTCGGACAGCGGAACAAGCTCGATGCGGTCGGTGCGCAGTTTCGCCTGAGACATGGGCTGCATTCTCGCGCACGAGCCACTTGCCGGTCATTCGAGTATCGACCAGCGCTCTGCTCGTCCGCGCTGTGCCTGTCGATAGTCACATCCACCCAAGCTGCCTGTTGTGGACGAACGCCATCTTCGGCACGCCTGGGCGCCTCAACGAGTGGAGCCCGCGGTCGCGCTGGGTGGTGACCGCCCAGATTCTGTATGGCTTCGTCAACGGCCTGTCCGAGAGCGACCGCGAGGATCTACTGAAGATCGTCGCCAGCGCCATCGCCACCCTGGGCACGGCCGAGCAGGCGGACTCTGCATGCGGCGCACATCGCTGAGGATGCCTTGAAACGCTGAATGCATACATCGAGGTGGGGTGCCATGAGCAAGAAGCAGGTGGTGTCCCGCTCGGAAACTCGGTTTCGTGCCGTGAGCTGGGACCTTGCTGCACGATCAGCAGCGTGGGTGGGACGAGCTGACGGCAGTTCCTGACCGCCCAAGCACACGCCATTGCATGACGTCCAGGAGCGGTGACCATTTCGCGGTGGGCACTGACTCAGTAGCGGTGGCCAGGCCAGTGAGGGTCTTCCCAACGGGCGGGGCCGGCGAGGCCGAGCAGGCGTATCCGATGGAGCAGCTCTGCGGGGGCGTTCTGGGTACGGAGCCGGGCAGGGGCGTTGCGGATCAGCCAGGCCGTCAACTCGATACGCGTCTCTTCCTCGGCCTCCCAGGATTCCCAGGGGAGCTGGTCTCCCAGTAGGTCGTACTCCCAGTGCGCCACCGCTTTGGCCAGGTGGTTGTCGGCCACGCTGCACGTCTGCGCTGCCCAGACGTGCAGCCAGGGGCTGAGTGTGGCAGAGGCTTCGTTGCACAGTGCGAGAACCTCGTGCGCGGGCACGGCGGGATCCGGGTCGATGAGAGTGTGCGCCCACCAAGCGTTCAGGAATTCCCATACCGCTACAACCTGCTCGTCAGGCCACTGCTGCCACTGGCCGCGAGCGAATGAACGTCCGACCTCCTCCATACCGAAGAGTGGTTCGACGAGACCGCCGACGAGAGCCCTCGACAACTGGGGCAGAACACGGCGCAACACGGATGCATGGTCATCCCAGTCGCTGGGCTGCCAGGCGCGACGCAGGAGATCAAGGTTCAGCTCCACGTCAGGGACCTTCAACTGCGCGAGCTCTTCCGCGCTGCCCCAGTGGCACTCACAGTTGTGCTCATCAGGACGGGCGGTCATGCCACGGAAGGTGACGGCCATGCCGTTCAACGCGGCGTCGAGACGGAGTCGCGCAGGCGTCTGGTCAAGGTTCATCATGGGCGTTCGCCTTCAAAGACTCCGGAAACTTGCGCCATCCGAAGATTGCTACCTTAGCGAACTCCGCACTCCTGGGCTGACGGCAAAGGAGAAAAGGCGGCGCTGTCAGCTTGGGAATTGCAGCGATCACCGCCTCGTCAGGGCAGCTGACCTGCGACGGGATCCGGCCCTGAGTCAGGCGATCGCCGTGCTGGCCCGGGCACAACAAGACGCTGTCTGGAACCGTCAGCAACTGGCCAACCAGCTGCGATCCCTGCTGCGGGAGTACTTCCCCGCAGCGCTGAAGGCCTTCCATGTCAAGAACATCGGCCTGACCCCGTGAGGCTCGTGCCGTCCTTCAAGCAGCGCCCACGCCCACCGCGGCCGCCAAGCTCACCACCCGTCGCTTGCACGCCCTGCTGCGCGCCGCGGGCCGGCAGCGCAACATCGCCATCTGGACCAGCCGTCTGCAGGCGCTGTTCGCCGAAGAACACCTTCACCAGCTCCCGCTGGTCGAGGAAGCACCCGGCCGCCAGGTCCAGGCGCTCTTACTGCAGCTGGATGCGGCATGCCGTGCCGCTGACGATCTCGCCGAAGCCACCAGCCAGGCCTTCCACCAGCACCCGGACGCGGCCGTCATCACCAGCTTCCCGGGCCTTGCCGATCTCACCGGCGCCCGGGTGCTGGCCGAGCTCGGCGATGACCGCACCCGTTTCGCCGACGCCCGCGCGCTGAAGGCCTACGCCGGCGCAGCCCCGATCACCCGCGCCTCGGGTAAGAGCCTGCTCGTCCATCACCGCAAGGTGAAGAATCAGCGCCTGGCCGCCGCCGGGTACGTGTGGGCCTTTGCCGCCCGCGAGCACCGGGGCCCAGGGAGCATTACGACCGGCGACGCGCCGAAGGCGAACGGCACTCCAGCGCGCTACGCAACACCTTCAACCGGATGCTCGGCTGCCTGTTCCACTGCCTGCAGAAAAGCAAGACCTATGACGAGCTCACCGCCTTCCCTCCTCGTCCATCGATGCGACTCAACCAAGCGTACTGAGCGTCGGCCAACACCTCTACCAGCGGTAACGGGACGAAGCGGCACGCGAACTCCATACCGGCGTCCGCGCCATCACCATGAACACGGTGGTGCCATGCATCAGCGCTATCGGGGTCGGCGGTGAGCTGGAAGAACGTCGTCTGCCGCGGCTGGCCGTTATCTTCACGAGGTCTGTGGTCCACCGCAATGGGCCCGACGATGGCGACTTCGGTCAAGCCGGTCTCCTCTGCGACTTCCCGCAGAACAGCTTGTTCCAGACTTTCATCCGGCAGGACCCCTCCCGCCGGCACTTGGGTACCGGCTTCGGGCGCGTCGACATGATCGAAGACGAGGAGCTCCGGGGTGGACCGGTAGCGGATGACGTAGGCAGCGACGCGGATTCTTGGACCAGACATCCCTCCATAATTCCAGGCACCGATCTTGAAGGTATTCGCCAGTGCCAAGGACTTGACACGCTAGGCAGATCGGATGTCTGCGACCGTCGGATTAGAAGTCAGGAATGCGACAGAGGCTCAATCTGCCGCTGACCTGCGGGAACTTCCCCGAGCGTCCCCGTCCAACAGAGATTTGCGCACGCATTTGGCAAAGGCTCAGAGCCCCTCTGGAGCGATCGAAATGCGGAGCATCCCAAGAAGTCCACCACCTACCCGAACGGCCTTCTACGGCCATCTGAGGGGCCGCCTTTCCCCCGTGATCGCTACTCCAGTGACACTTCGGGATCTTGAGGGGTCGAGGTCACATGGCGACGGCCACCGCGCGATCATTCGTGGTTGGTGAAGACAACAAAAGATCGTGCGGTGGCCGCGAGCCACAGCGTAGATCCTGATGGCTGGATGGTCGCCTTCAACGAGCTGATGACCCGGATCGGCGGCCGGTTCGGCCGCGTCGAGCCCCGCCGGGCCGCGACCGCGTACGTGCGCGGTCTGCTGGCCGACCTCGACCGTAAGAACTGCTGGACCCTGGCCGAGATGCCGGGCTGGCCGGGCCGCAGCGGTTGCTGCGTACCGCCCGCTGGGACGCCGACGCCGTGCGCGAGGACGTGCGGCCGGGTCGAGAATGAGCCGGCCGCGAGTATCCGGGACACCACATGAGGTTTGTCTCGTTTCAGATTGTCCGTGCAGTGGTGACGGTGTCTGGCGGCTGAGGTCTGCTGGAGAGGTGGCAGACAGCAGGCTGGAGCCGGTGGTGTTATCCGAGGACGAGCGGCGGACGTTGACGGGCTGGGCCAGACGTCGTTCGACGGCGCAGGGGCTGGCGATGCGGGCGCGGATCGTGCTGGCCTGCGCCGAGGGCGGCGGCAACGTGGCGGTGGCGGCGCGGTTGCGGCTGGACCGCAAGACGGTGGCGCGCTGGCGCAGCCGGTTCCTGGCTCATCGGCTGGACGGGCTGTCCGATGAGCCTCGGCCGGGCGTGCCGCGCACCATCACCGACGCCCAGGTGGAGGAGGTGGTGGTGCGCACGCTGGAGGAGGTGCCGGCCGGATCCACGCACTGGTCCAAACGAGAACTCGCCCGCCAGGTGGGCATTTCACCGACCAGCGTGGCCAACATCTGGCGGGCGTTCGGGCTGCAACCCTGGCGCACCCAGAACTTCAAGATCTCCACTGATCCGCTGCTGATCGACAAGATCCGCGACGTGGTCGGGCTGTATCTGGCCCCGCCCGCCCATGCGGCAGTGTTCGCCGTCGATGAGAAACCGCAGATCCAGGCGTTGCAGCGAAGCGCGCCGATACTGCCGATGCTGCCCGGCGTGCCCGAGCGGCGCAGCTTCGACTACGTCCGGCACGGCACCGTGGACCTGTTCGCCGCACTCAACACCGCCACAGGCAAAGTGATCGGCAAGCTGTCGGCCCGCCACCGCGCCATCGACTTCCGCGACTTCCTCGACGAGATCGACCGCCAGGTCGAACCCGACCTGGCGGTCCACCTCATCTGCGACAACCTGTCCACCCATAAGGCACCAGTGGTGCAGGCCTGGCTGGTGGCCCATCCGCGCTTCACGTTGCACTTCACCCCGACCTACTCCTCCTGGATCAATCAGGTCGAGCGCTGGTTCGCCGAGCTAGAACGCCGCTGCCTGGAGCGTGGCAGCTTCCGCTCCCTGGAGGCCCTCAAGGCCGCGCTGGAGGAGTGGATCGAGCTCTGGAACGACAACGCCAAGCCGTTCCGCTGGACCAAGACCGCCGACCAGATCCTCGACCGCATCTGCCGCTACTGCGACCGAATCTCAAAACCGGCTCACTAGCAGAGACGGGTCGAAGAACTCCGGCAGCCCTTCCTCGGCGAGCTCCCCCGTCGCCAGGTCGACGCGGTGCCCCTGCGGCTCCCAGTCGTTGTGCCGGTGTGCCACCAGAAGTCCCGGCCGTCGTGGAACCTGTGGCCGTCCGGGCCGACCCGCCGCTCGCCGGGGCCGAGGGCCTGGTGCCCCCTGAACCGCCGACCGTCCGCCGTCCTGACGCTCACCCGCCCGTCCTCGGACACCTCCTCCAGCAGCCCGGCCCGCCCCTCCACGCGGAACCACCAGGTGCCGCTATGTCGGCGGGCACCGACAATCGTCCCGGTCTCGAACCCCGGAGGGTGCTTGATCACGGTTTGGTGTCGCACGACCGAATGATCTTGACGTGGGAGCACCCATGAGAAGTTACTAGAACACATGTTCCCATTCCGGCAGAAGGCTCTCGTGTCCCCATCCCTGGTTCGCCGATTAGCCGCTTACTGCGGCGCCGCCGGCCTGATCACCGGCCTGCTCACCGTCACGGCCCCCGCCGCCTCGGCGGCCGGCACCACCACCGACCTCGGGGTCGCCGACTCCTACACCGCCGACCTGGCCGTCGGCGGCGGCCGGGTGTTCGTTCCCGCCGGCGACCGCATCATCGTGGCCGGCACTGACGGAAACCTCACCGGCGGTGTCGTCACCGGCCTGCCCGGCATCCGAGAGCTGGCCGTGAACGCGGACGGCACCCGCCTGTACGCGGCTCTCACCGGCTCGAACGAGGTGGCCGAGATCGACACCGCGAGCCTCGCCGTCATCCGGCGGATCGACCTGTCGGCCCACCCCTGCCCGTCCACCCTGGCGTTGCTGGGCGAGCGGTTGTGGGTGGGGCACGGGTGCGACAGCGGCCGTGGCGGCGTCGTCGGCCTGGATCTGAGCGCGGCCACACCCGTGCCGGTGGCGGTCGGGGGCGAGCACCTGCGGCCTCCCGTGCTCGCGGCCGCCGGCGACACGCTCGTGGTCGGCCAGACCGCCCTGCACCACGCCGACATGCTGGTCTACGACCTCGACCACGGCGCCCCCGCGCTGCGCGGCACGATCGACGGCAAGAAGTGGCGCATCGACTCCCTGAGCGACCTCACCCTGAGCTCCGACGGCGGCACCCTGTTCAGCGCGGCCGACGCCCCCGGTCACTTCACCAGGTACGACACCAGGACCCTGGCGGCGACCGGCACCTACGGCGACGGCTGGGACGGGTACCCGTCCGCCGTGGCGCTCGGCTCGGACGGCGCGTACGTCGCGGCCGGACGCCAGTGGGGCAGCACCGACCTCACCCTCTACGACGCGGCGACGGGCGCGGAGCTGTTCGCGGCCGACCAGCCGGACGCCGAACTGCTCCCGGACGGCGTCGCGTTCTCCGGCACGGACGTCTTCGCACTGCTGCGCAGCTCCACGGACCGGCTGCTGCTGTGGCGGGTGACGGGCGTCGCGCTACCGGCCACCAAGCTCACGGTGACGGCCCCCGCGGACGCGTACGCCGGCTCGCCGATCACCGTCGAGGGGCGGCTCACCGGCGCCGACGGCGAGGCGCTCGGGCTCAAGCCGCTCACGGTGATCCAGTACCTGCCCGGCTGGACGAAACTGCCGATCACCGGCGTGACGACGCGGCAGGACGGCACGTTCACCTTCCAGGACACGCCCGTCTTCGAGCTGCCGCCGTACATCGGCGAGGTGATCTACTGGGTGTTCTGGGACGGCGACGACGGCCACCGCCGCAGCAGCGCCTCCGTCACCGTGACGGTCAAGCGCGAAGCCACGCTCACCCTGACAGGGCCGCAGTCCGGCGTCGCCGGCACGGCCGTGGAGTTGAGCGGCGTCCTGACGGCGGGCGACAGGCCGCCCTCTCCGGAGTCTACGCTCACCGTGCAGCGCACCCTGTACGTCAAGGGCACCAGCGGTAAGACCGTCAAGCTCCCGCCGGTGAGGGTGAACGCCGACGGCACGTACACGTTCACCGACACGCCCGCCAACGCCGGAAGGTACAGCTACCTCGCGAGCTATGCGGGGGACGGCGGCACCGGACCGGCCCAGGCCACCCATCAGATCATCCTCAAGTGACCCGACGACCGGTGCCCGGCCGCCGGGCCGGGCACCTCGGCCGGGATCCGGTGGTGACTCACCAGGCCCCGCCGACGTGTTCCAGGAGCCATCAGGGTCTACGCTGTGGCTCGCGGTCACCGCACGATCTTTTGTTGTCTTCACAAACCACGACTGATCGCGCGATGGCCGTCGCCATGTGACCCCGACGGTTGCGTCCACGGGAGTGGTGTACGAGTTTGACCTAGTCGCAAGCGTGCCGACCGTGAAATAGGGGCGGCCATCGCGTGATCCTTTGAGTGCTATCCAAGATCAAAGGAGAGGGCGATGGCCGTGGACAACAGTGTGACGCCCGAGCAGTGGCTGGCGAGGCAGATCGAGACAAGCAACCCCGACGTGTTGCGATCCATGGTGAAGA
>NZ_JBFAHO010000008.1:0-258923 GCF_040654215.1 Nonomuraea sp. NPDC050733
GAGATCTTCGAAGAGATCAGTCCCATCGAGGACTTCTCGGGGACCATGTCCTTGTCGTTCCGCGACCACCGGTTCGAACCGCCCAAGTACTCAGTAGATGAGTGCAAAGACAAGGACATGACCTTCTCCGCCCCGATGTTCGTGACGGCGGAGTTCATCAATAACACCACCGGTGAGATCAAGAGCCAGACGGTGTTCATGGGCGATTTCCCGCTCATGACCCCGAAGGGCACCTTCATCATCAACGGCACCGAGCGTGTCGTGGTCTCCCAGCTCGTCCGATCGCCCGGTGTCTACTTCGAGCGCAACGTCGACAAGACGTCCGACAAGGACCTCTACGGCTGCAAGGTGATCCCCTCGCGGGGCGCCTGGCTCGAGTTCGAGATCGACAAGCGCGACAGCGTCGGTGTGCGCATCGACCGCAAGCGCAAGCAGGCCGTCACCGTGCTTCTCAAGGCACTGGGATGGACCAACGACCAGATCCTCGAGCGCTTCGGCCAGTACGAGTCGATGCGCGCCACCCTGGAGAAGGACCACACGGCCGGCCAGGACGACGCGCTGCTCGACATCTACCGCAAGCTCCGTCCGGGCGAGCCGCCGACCAAGGAGTCGGCGCAGACCCTGCTGGAGAACCTGTACTTCAACCCCAAGCGGTACGACCTCGCCAAGGTGGGTCGTTACAAGATCAACAAGAAGCTCGGGGTCGCCAGCGAGATCACCCAGGGCACGCTCACCGAAGAGGACATCGTCGCCACCATCGAGTACATCGTCCGGCTGCACGCCGGCGAGGAGTCGATGCCGGCGGCCGAGGGTGCGCCGATCGACACCGTGATCGTGGAGATCGACGACATCGACCACTTCGGCAACCGCCGTCTGCGCAGCGTCGGCGAGCTGATCCAGAACCAGGTCCGCCTGGGCCTGGCCCGCATGGAGCGGGTCGTCCGCGAGCGCATGACCACGCAGGACGTCGAGGCCATCACGCCGCAGACCCTGATCAACATCCGCCCGGTCGTGGCGTCGATCAAGGAGTTCTTCGGCACCTCGCAGCTGTCGCAGTTCATGGACCAGACCAACCCGCTGGCCGGCCTGACGCACAAGCGGCGTCTGTCCGCGCTGGGCCCCGGCGGTCTGTCGCGTGAGCGGGCCGGCTTCGAGGTCCGTGACGTGCACCCGTCCCACTACGGCCGGATGTGCCCGATCGAGACCCCTGAGGGCCCGAACATCGGCCTGATCGGCTCGCTGGCCTCCTACGGCCGCATCAACGCGTTCGGCTTCGTCGAGACGCCGTACCGCAAGGTCGTCGACGGCAAGGTGACCGACCAGATCGACTACCTCACCGCCGACGAGGAGGACCGCTTCGTCAAGGCGCAGGCCAACACGGTGCTCAACCCGGACGGGTCGTTCGCCGAGTCCCGCGTCCTCGTGCGCACCAAGGGCGGTGAGACCGAGCTGGCCCGTGCCGAGGAGGTCGACTACATCGACGTGTCGCCGCGCCAGATGGTGTCGGTCGCCACCGCGATGATCCCCTTCCTCGAGCACGACGACGCCAACCGCGCGCTCATGGGCTCCAACATGCAGCGCCAGTCGGTGCCGCTGCTCAAGAGCGAGGCGCCGCTGGTCGGCACCGGCATGGAATACCGTGCCGCGACCGACGCCGGTGACGTCATCAGCGCCGAGAAGGCCGGTGTGGTCGAGGAGGTCTCCGCCGACTACGTCACCGTCATGAACGACGACGGCACGCGCACCACCTACCGGGTCGCCAAGTTCAAGCGCTCCAACCAGGGCACCTCCTTCAACCAGAAGCCCATCGTCGCCGAGGGCGACCGGGTCGAGGTCAACCAGGTCATCGCCGACGGTCCCTGCACCGACAACGGCGAGATGGCCCTGGGCAAGAACCTGCTCGTGGCGTTCATGCCATGGGAGGGCCACAACTACGAAGACGCGATCATCCTGTCCCAGCGGCTGGTGCAGGACGACGTGCTGTCCTCGATCCACATCGAGGAGCACGAGGTCGACGCCCGTGACACCAAGCTGGGCCCGGAGGAGATCACCCGGGACATCCCCAACGTCTCCGAGGAGGTCCTGGCCGACCTCGACGAGCGCGGCATCATCCGCATCGGCGCCGAGGTGGTCCCCGGCGACATCCTCGTCGGGAAGGTCACGCCGAAGGGCGAGACCGAGCTGACGCCCGAGGAGCGGCTGCTGCGCGCGATCTTCGGTGAGAAGGCCCGCGAGGTCCGTGACACCTCCCTGAAGGTGCCGCACGGCGAGCAGGGCAAGGTCATCGGCGTCCGCGTCTTCTCCCGCGAGGAGGGCGACGAGCTGCCCCCCGGTGTCAACGAGCTGGTCCGCGTGTACGTGGCCCAGAAGCGGAAGATCACCGACGGTGACAAGCTGGCCGGCCGGCACGGCAACAAGGGCGTCATCTCCAAGATCCTGCCGGTCGAGGACATGCCGTTCCTGGAGGACGGCACCCCGGTCGACATCATCCTCAACCCGCTGGGCGTGCCCGGCCGGATGAACGTCGGCCAGGTGCTGGAGACCCACCTCGGGTGGATCGCCGCCAGGGGCTGGGACATCTCCGGCATCCAGGAGGCCTGGGCCGAGCGGCTGCGCGACAAGGGCTTCGAGAAGATCGAGCCGCGCACCAACATGGCCACCCCGGTCTTCGACGGCGCCCACGAGGAGGAGATCGTCGGCCTGCTCGGCGCCACCGTGCCCAACCGCGACGGCGACCGGATGGTCCAGGCGAGCGGCAAGGCGCGCCTGTTCGACGGCCGCTCCGGCGAGCCGTTCCCGTACCCGATCTCGGTCGGCTACATCTACATCCTGAAGCTGCTCCACCTGGTCGACGACAAGATCCACGCCCGCTCGACCGGCCCGTACTCCATGATCACCCAGCAGCCGCTCGGCGGTAAGGCCCAGTTCGGCGGCCAGCGCTTCGGTGAGATGGAGGTGTGGGCGCTGGAGGCGTACGGCGCCGCCTACGCCCTGCAGGAGCTCCTGACCATCAAGTCCGACGACGTCCTCGGCCGCGTGAAGGTCTACGAGGCCATCGTCAAGGGCGAGAACATTCCCGAGCCCGGCATCCCCGAGTCCTTCAAGGTGCTCATCAAGGAGATGCAGTCGCTCTGTCTCAACGTCGAGGTGCTGTCCAGCGACGGCATGTCGATCGAGATGCGCGACACCGACGAGGACGTCTTCCGCGCCGCGGAGGAGCTCGGTATCGATCTGTCCCGGCGTGAGCCGAGCAGCGTGGAAGAAGTCTGAGGGGGAGATCGCACACAATGCTAGACGTCAACTTCTTCGACGAGCTCAGGATCGGCCTCGCCACGGCCGACGACATCCGCCAGTGGTCGCACGGCGAGGTCAAGAAGCCGGAGACCATCAACTACCGCACCCTCAAGCCGGAGAAGGACGGGCTCTTCTGCGAGAAGATCTTCGGCCCGACCCGTGACTGGGAGTGCTACTGCGGTAAGTACAAGCGCGTCCGGTTCAAGGGCATCATCTGTGAGCGCTGCGGCGTCGAGGTGACCCGGGCCAAGGTGCGCCGTGAGCGGATGGGCCACATCGAGCTGGCCGCCCCGGTCACGCACATCTGGTACTTCAAGGGCGTCCCGTCGCGCCTCGGCTACCTGCTCGACCTCGCCCCGAAGGACCTGGAGAAGGTCATCTACTTCGCGGCGTACATGATCACGCATGTCGACACCGAGATGCGTGAGCGTGACCTGCCCTCGCTGGAGGCGAAGATCTCCGTCGAGCGGCAGCACATCGAGCAGCGCCGCGACGCCGACGTCGAGGCCCGGCAGAAGAAGCTCGAGTCCGACCTGGGCGAGCTGGAGGCCGCCGGCGCCAAGGGCGACCAGCGCCGCAAGGTCCGCGAGGGCGCCGAGCGCGAGATGCGTCAGCTCCGCGACCGGGCCCAGCGCGAGCTGGACCGGCTGGACGAGGTCTGGAGCCGCTTCAAGAACCTCAAGGTCCAGGACCTCGAGGGCGACGAGCTGCTCTACCGCGAGATGCGCGACCGCTTCGGCCGCTACTTCAAGGGCGGCATGGGCGCGCAGGCGATCCAGGACCGTCTGATCAGCTTCGACCTCGACGCCGAGGCCGAGAACCTGCGCGAGACGATCCGCAGCGGCAAGGGCCAGAAGAAGGCCCGCGCCCTCAAGCGGCTCAAGGTCGTGTCGGCGTTCCTCAACACCACCAACTCGCCGCGCGGCATGGTGCTCGACTGCATCCCGGTCATCCCGCCGGACCTGCGCCCGATGGTGCAGCTCGACGGTGGCCGGTTCGCGACCTCCGACCTGAACGACCTGTACCGCCGGGTCATCAACCGGAACAACCGCCTCAAGCGTCTGCTCGACCTCGGCGCGCCCGAGATCATCGTGAACAACGAGAAGCGGATGCTCCAGGAGGCCGTGGACGCGCTGTTCGACAACGGCCGTCGCGGTCGCCCGGTCACCGGTCCCGGCAACCGTCCGCTGAAGTCCCTCAGCGACATGCTGAAGGGCAAGCAGGGCCGCTTCCGCCAGAACCTGCTGGGCAAGCGAGTCGACTACTCCGGCCGTTCGGTCATCGTCGTCGGCCCGCAGCTCAAGCTGCACCAGTGCGGTCTGCCCAAGCAGATGGCGCTGGAGCTGTTCAAGCCGTTCGTGATGAAGAGGCTCGTGGACCTCAACCACGCGCAGAACATCAAGTCGGCCAAGCGGATGGTCGAGCGCGCCCGCCCCGTGGTGTGGGACGTGCTGGAAGAGGTCATCACGGAGCACCCGGTGCTGCTCAACCGCGCACCGACGCTGCACCGTCTCGGCATCCAGGCGTTCGAGCCGCAGCTGGTCGAGGGCAAGGCCATCCAGATCCACCCGCTCGTCTGCACCGCGTTCAACGCGGACTTCGACGGCGACCAGATGGCCGTGCACCTGCCGCTGTCGGCCGAGGCCCAGGCCGAGGCACGCATCCTGATGCTCTCGACCAACAACATCCTCAAGCCGGCCGACGGCAAGCCCGTGACGATGCCCACCCAGGACATGGTCATCGGCCTGTACTGGCTGACGACGCAGAAGGACGGCGCGGTCGGCGAGGGCCGGGTCTTCGGCTCGATCGCCGAGGCGCAGATGGCCTTCGACCGTCGCGAGCTGGAGATCCAGGCGAAGATCCAGATCCGGCTGAAGGACGTCCTTCCGCCGCGTGAGTGGGTCGCGCCGGAGGGCTGGGAGCAGGGCGACCCGATCCGTCTGGAGACGACGTTCGGCCGGTGCCTGTTCAACCAGACGCTGCCCGCGAGCTACCCGTTCGTCAACTTCCAGGTCGGCAAGAAGCAGCTGTCCACGATCGTGAACGAGCTGGCCGAGACCTACCCCAAGGTCGAGGTCGCCAACTCGCTCGACGCGCTCAAGGACGCGGGCTTCCGCTGGGCGACCCGTTCCGGCGTCACGATCGCCATCGACGACGTCGTCGCGCCGCCGAACAAGTCCGACATCATGGAGAACTACGAGCGCCGCGCCGACAAGGTGCAGCGTGAGTACGAGCGCGGTCTGATCACCGACGAGGAGCGCCGTCAGGAGCTCATCGAGATCTGGACGCACGCGACGGCCGACGTCGAGACCGACATGGTCAACGCCTTCCCGGCGACCAACCCGGTCTGGATGATGGTCAACTCCGGCGCCCGAGGCAACAAGATGCAGGTGCGTCAGATCGCCGGCATCCGTGGCCTGGTGTCCAACACCAAGGGTGAGACGATCCCGCGTCCGATCAAGGCCTCGTTCCGCGAGGGCCTGTCGGTGCTGGAGTACTTCATCTCCACCCACGGTCAGCGGAAGGGTCTCGCCGACACCGCCCTGCGGACCGCCGACTCGGGTTACCTGACCCGTCGTCTGGTGGACGTGGCGCAGGACGTCATCGTGCGCGAGATCGACTGCGGCACCGACCGCGCGGTCCCGCTGCACGTCGGCGAGCGCGACGCGTCGGGCAACCTGGTCAAGGCCGAGAACGCCGAGTCCAACGTGCACGGCCGCATCCTGGCCGAGGACGTCGTGGTCGACGGCAAGGTCATCGCGGCCGAGGGTGTCGACATCAACGACAACCACGTGACCGCGCTGGTCGCGGCCGGCATCGAGACCGTCCGCACCCGCAGCGCGCTCGTCTGCGAGGCGAAGATCGGTGTCTGCGCGACCTGCTACGGCCGGTCGCTGGCCACCGGCAAGCTGGTGGACGTCGGCGAGGCGGTCGGCATCATCGCCGCCCAGTCGATCGGTGAGCCGGGCACGCAGCTGACGATGCGTACCTTCCACACCGGTGGTGTGGCCGGTGCCGACATCACGCACGGTCTGCCCCGAGTCCAGGAGCTGTTCGAGGCGCGCATCCCCAAGGGTGTCGCCCCGATCTCCGAGGCGGAGGGCCGGGTCCGCATCGACGAGACCGACAAGGCCAGGAAGCTCATCATCACGCCGGACGACGGTTCGGAGGAGATCGCCTACCCGGTCTCGATGCGCTCGCGCCTGCTCATCTCCGACGGCCAGCGCGTCAGCGTCGGCCAGCAGCTGGTCGCCGGTGCCGTCAACCCCAACGAGGTGCTGCGCATCCTCGGCCCGCGGGCCGTGCAGCTGCACCTGGTGGCGGAGGTCCAGCAGGTCTACCGGTCGCAGGGTGTGTCGATCCACGACAAGCACATCGAGATCATCGTGCGGCAGATGCTCAAGCGCGTGAACGTGCTGGAGTCCGGTGACACCGACCTGCTGCCCGGCGAGCTCGTGGAGCGTCCGCGCTTCGAGCTGATGAACCGCGAGACGGTGGCGGAGGGCGGCTCGCCGGCCGCCGGCCGTCCGGTGCTCATGGGCATCACGAAGGCGTCGCTCGCCACCGAGTCGTGGCTGTCGGCGGCCTCCTTCCAGGAGACGACCAGGGTCCTGACGGACGCGGCGATCCACGCCAAGTCCGACTCGCTCCTGGGCCTGAAGGAGAACGTCATCATCGGTAAGCTCATCCCCGCCGGTACGGGCATGCCCCAGTACCGCAACATCCGGGTCGAGCCGACCGAGGAGGCCAAGGCCGCCATGTACACCGTGGGTGGCTACGACGGCTCCGCGGCCGACTACACCTTCGGCACCGGCAGCGGCGAGGCCGTTCCGCTGGAGGAGTACGACTTCGGCCAGTACAACCGGTAGTTCGGGACCCGTCCCGCACGTGACGCGCCCGGGTGCCTCCTCTGGAGGCCCCGGGCGCGTCCCGTTGTCCGGGAAGTCGTAGCCCTCGCTGCCGCTCACGCCCCCGCGGAGAAGGACAGCGAGCATCGCGCCGGCGGGCTACCGACGGGGGGTGAAGGACAGCAGGTCGCCCGGCTGGCAGCCGAGCACCTCGCAGATCTTGGCCAGGGTCGAGAAACGGATCGCCTTGGCCCGGTTGTTCTTGAGGATCGACAGGTTCACGTTGGTGATGCCGACCCGGTCGGCCAGCTCCACCAGCGTCATGCCGCGCTCCTCGAGCAGCCGGTCCAGGTGGACCTCGATGGCGTCCTCGGAGTTGTCGGCGGGTGGCATCAGACGGTTCCTTCGAGTTCCTCACGCATGGACGCGCCTACACGGACGACCTTCGCCATGACGACGAGGCCGATCCCGGCGACCAGGAACGCCCAGGGGACGCTCCAGTTGAACAGGGCATGCTCCCAGGGCCGCCTGAGGGTGGTGGCCACCATCGACTCGGCCAGGCCGGTCTCGGTGAGCGTCGTGTAGAGCGACGAGACGAGCGTACCGGCGGCCAGGAAGACGCCGAGGAACCGCAGGCGCCGGACGACCACCTCGTCGAATCCGCCCTCCCGCCGGGCCACTCGGATCAGCCGTTCGAGCATGAGAAGCGCCGCCAGCAGCACGAGTGTGGTGGCGAACCGGGAGCTCTGATACAGGAGCTGGGTGCCGAAGGAGGAGTCGTCCCTGCAGAGCTTCGGCATGGGCTCGACGACCTCGACGCCGCTGGCCAGCGGGAAGAGGGATGGTTCGCTGCGGGGCGGGTCCGCCTTCTCGGCCGCCTTCACGGCCTCCAGCAGCTTCGGGTCCTCGAGGACGTTGCCCTTCACACTGCTCACGCCCGGTGACGCCGCGCACACCAGGCTCTGGTTGCCCCGGCTGCCGAAGGCGTTCTCGCCGCCGGTCACGGCCGCGCGGCCGATCTCGTACGCCGTCACGCCGGCGAGGAGCGCGAGGAGGACGCGCACGGTGATCGCCGTCCACCGCAGATGGGCTGCTTCGCGGGAAGGCATGTAGCCCCTCCGTATCGTTGATCGATATTATCGAAAGTCGATGGTATCGAGTTTCGATACAAAGTCAACGGAATCCCGGCTGCCGGTGTGACGAGAAGCGCGACGAAGCACGGCGCGGGCCGGATATCATGGCTGCGGAGCAGTAGTCCCGGGCCTTGATGAGATGGCCGCTGCGATCCGGAGTGGTAAGGCTTATCCGCTTTGCCGCGCCGTTTTGACGTGTCGCAGTGACCTAGGTAGTCTTGAGCATCGTGCCCGTTACTATGCGGGCTTTCGACCGTGCGCTCGTTTTGGGAGCGCGGGACGGCTTCCTGGCTCGTAATCCGCGGGGATGTGTCTGTGCGAACAGCGCGACACGCCCGACCGCGGGGGCGCCGGGAGCAAGCAAGAACAGCAGGTCATGACACCGGCAGTACCTGCGAATCGCACAACTTGACGTACACCGGCCAAGGCACGAAACGGAGTGGCAGTGCCCACTATTCAGCAGTTGGTCCGCAAGGGCCGGCAGGACAAGGTCTCAAAGACCAAGACTCCTGCCCTCAAGGGGAGTCCGCAGCGCCGCGGCGTCTGCCAGCGCGTCTACACCACGACCCCGAAGAAGCCCAACTCGGCACTGCGCAAGGTGGCCCGTGTTCGGCTCACCAACGGCATCGAGGTCACGGCCTACATCCCCGGTGTGGGTCACAACCTGCAGGAGCACTCCATCGTGCTCGTGCGTGGCGGTCGTGTGAAGGACCTGCCGGGTGTTCGCTACAAGATCATCCGCGGCTCGCTTGACACCCAGGGTGTCCGCAACCGCAAGCAGGCCCGTAGCCGCTACGGCGCGAAGAAGGAGAAGAGCTAACAATGCCTCGCAAGGGTTCTCCTGGCCGTCGTCAGCTCATGGCTGACCCGGTTTACAGTTCGCCGCTGGTCACCGCCCTGATCAACAAGGTGCTCCTGGACGGCAAGCGCTCCATCGCGCAGTCGATCGTCTACGGCGCCCTCGAGGGCTGCAGGGACAAGACCGGCAACGACCCGGTCGTCACCCTCAAGCGCGCGCTCGACAACGTCAAGCCGACCCTCGAGGTCCGCAGCCGCCGCGTCGGTGGCGCGACCTACCAGGTGCCGGTCGAGGTGCGCGCCGCGCGCAGCACCACCCTGGCCCTGCGCTGGCTGGTGCAGTACTCCCGCGCCCGCCGCGAGAAGACCATGACCGAGCGCCTCATGAACGAGCTCCTCGACGCCAGCAACGGCCTCGGGGCGAGCGTCAAGAAGCGCGAGGACACCCACAAGATGGCCGAGTCCAACAAGGCCTTCGCCCACTACCGCTGGTAACCCCGGCGGGTTCGACGAGACGACGAGGACGCGAGAGAAGTGGCCACCACGACCGCTCTTGACCTGGCCAAGGTCCGCAACATCGGGATCATGGCCCATATCGACGCGGGCAAGACCACCACGACCGAGCGCATCCTGTTCTACACCGGCATCAACTACAAGATCGGTGAAGTCCACGAGGGCGCTGCCACGATGGACTGGATGGAGCAGGAGCAGGAGCGCGGCATCACGATCACGTCCGCCGCGACGACCTGCGAGTGGCTCGGTCACACCATCAACATCATCGACACCCCGGGTCACGTCGACTTCACGATCGAGGTGGAGCGTTCGCTCCGCGTCCTCGACGGTGCGGTCGCCGTGTTCGACGGTGTCGCTGGTGTCGAGCCGCAGTCGGAGACGGTGTGGCGCCAGGCTGACCGCTACGAAGTTCCCCGCATCTGCTTCGTGAACAAGATGGACCGTGTCGGCGCGGAGTTCCACCGCTGCGTCGACATGATGGTCGGCCGTCTGGGCGCGACCCCGGCGGTCATCCAGCTTCCGTGGGGCGTTGAGGCCGACTTCAAGGGCGTCATCGACCTCATCAAGATGAAGGCCCTCATCTGGAGCGCCGAGGCGGCGAAGGGCGAGATGTACGACACCGTCGACATCCCGGCCGACCACGCCGAGGCCGCCCGTGAGTGGCGCGACCGGCTCATCGAGACCGTCGCCGAGAACGACGACGAGCTGATGGAGCTCTTCCTCGAGGGCACCGAGCCCACCGAGGAGCAGCTGATCGCGGCCATCCGCCGCGCCACGCTGGCCAGCGCCATCAACCCGGTTCTCTGCGGCACCGCGTTCAAGAACAAGGGCGTGCAGCCCCTGCTCGACGCGATCGTGGCCTACCTCCCCGCCCCGACCGACATCCCGGCCTTCAAGGGCCACGCGGTCGGCAAGGAGGAAGAGGTGATCGAGCGTCACGCGGACCCGACCGAGCCGTTCTCCGCTCTGGCCTTCAAGATCGCCAGCGACCCGCACCTGGGCAAGCTCACCTACATCCGCATCTACTCGGGCACGCTCGAGACCGGTTCACAGGTTGTCAACTCTGTGAAGGGGAAGAAGGAGCGGATCGGCAAGATCTACCAGATGCACGCCAACAAGCGCGAAGAGCGCCCGACGGCGATCGCCGGTCAGATCGTCGCCGTGATGGGTCTGAAGGACACCACCACGGGCGACACCTTGTCCGACCCGACCAACCAGGTCGTGCTCGAGTCGATGACGTTCCCGGCTCCGGTCATCAACGTCGCCATCGAGCCCAAGACCAAGGGCGACCAGGAGAAGCTCTCGACCGCCATCCAGCGGCTGGCCGAGGAGGACCCGTCCTTCCAGGTCCGTCGTGACGAGGAGACCGGTCAGACGGTCATCTGGGGCATGGGCGAGCTCCACCTGGAGATCCTGGTCGACCGGATGCGCCGCGAGTTCAAGGTCGAGGCCAACGTCGGCCGTCCTCAGGTCGCCTACCGCGAGACCATCCGCCGCAAGGTGGAGAAGCTCGACTACACCCACAAGAAGCAGACCGGTGGTTCCGGTCAGTTCGCGCGGGTGATCATCAACCTCGAACCGCTGGGCGAAGGCAACGACGGCTACGAGTTCGAGAACAAGGTCACGGGTGGCCGCATCCCGAGGGAGTACATCCCCTCGGTCGACGCGGGCGCTCAGGAGGCCGCCGAGTTCGGCGTGCTGGCCGGCTACCCGATGGTGGGCGTGAAGGTGACGCTGACCGACGGTGCCGCGCACGACGTCGACTCCTCGGAAATGGCGTTCAAGATCGCTGGCTCGATGGCCTTCAAGGAGGCCGCGCGCAAGGCGGACGCCGTGCTTCTCGAGCCGATGATGGCCGTCGAGGTCACCACGCCCGAGGACTACATGGGTGACGTCATCGGTGACCTCAACGGTCGCCGCGGGCAGATCCAGTCCATGGACGAGCGGGCCGGCGCCCGCGTCGTCACGGCGCTCGTGCCGCTGTCTGAGATGTTCGGCTACGTTGGTGACCTGCGTAGCAAGACGCAGGGGCGCGCGAGCTACAGCATGCAGTTCGACTCCTACTCGGAGGTGCCTCCGGGCATCGCCAAGGAGATCGTCGCGAAGGCCCGGGGCGAATAGTCCCGGGACCCCACCAGGCCGGGGCGCCGGTTCGCCGGCGCCTGGCCGTTGAAGAGGCCTCGGCCTCTGGCGGGGTGGTGCGAGCCGCCCCGCCGCCTAGGGGTTCGGGAAGACCCGGGCCCGAGTGTGCAGACGAAAGTCAGTCAGATTCTCAAGGAGAGAACCAGTGGGCAAGGCCAAGTTCGAGCGGAACAAGCCGCACATGAACATCGGCACCATTGGGCATATCGACCACGGTAAGACCACGCTGACCGCGGCGATCACCAAGGTGCTCCACGACCGTTACCCCGAGCTGAACCAGGCTACGCCGTTCGACAAGATCGACAAGGCGCCCGAGGAGAAGGCCCGCGGCATTACGATCTCCATCGCGCACGTCGAGTACCAGACCGAGAAGCGCCACTACGCCCACGTGGACTGCCCCGGTCACGCCGACTACGTGAAGAACATGATCACCGGTGCCGCTCAGATGGACGGCGCGATCCTCGTGGTCGCCGCCACCGACGGCCCGATGCCGCAGACGAAGGAGCACGTCCTCCTGGCCCGCCAGGTCGGCGTCCCCTACATCGTCGTGGCCCTCAACAAGTCCGACATGGTGGACGACGAGGAGATCCTGGAGCTCGTCGAGCTCGAGGTTCGTGAGCTCCTGTCCGCTCAGGAGTTCCCCGGCGACGACCTGCCGGTCGTCCGCGTCTCCGCGCTCAAGGCTCTTGAGGGCGACGAGAAGTGGGCCGACAGCATCATCGAGCTGATGAACGCCGTCGACGAGAACGTGCCCGAGCCGCCCCGTGAGACGGAGAAGCCGTTCCTCATGCCGGTCGAGGACGTGTTCTCGATCACCGGTCGTGGCACGGTCGTCACCGGCCGTATCGAGCGCGGCATCGTCAAGGTCAACGAGCAGGTCGACATCATCGGCATCAAGCCGGAGAAGACGACCACCACCGTCACCAGCATCGAGATGTTCAACAAGATGCTCGACGAGGGTCACGCGGGCGACAACGCCGCGCTGCTGCTCCGCGGCATCAAGCGCGACGACGTCGAGCGCGGCCAGTGCATCATCAAGCCGGGCACGACCACCCCGCACACCGAGTTCGAGGGCCAGGTCTACATCCTGTCCAAGGACGAGGGCGGCCGCCACACGCCGTTCTTCAACAACTACCGCCCGCAGTTCTACTTCCGTACGACTGACGTGACCGGTGTCGTGCACCTCCCCGAGGGCACCGAGATGGTCATGCCGGGCGACAACACCGAAATGCGCGTTGAGCTGATCCAGCCCATCGCCATGGAGGAAGGCCTCAAGTTCGCGATCCGTGAGGGTGGCCGCACCGTCGGCGCCGGTCGGGTCACGAAGATCATCAAGTAGCGCGATCGCGGAGCGGCGGCCGGCCCTCCTATCCAGGGACGGCCGCCGCACCACGACAGGGCCGGAGCCGTGAGGCTCCGACCAGGCCCCACGCAAAGCCGTGATCTCGCAGTGGCTTCGGCAGTGACCGAAGTAACTGCCGGATCACGGAAGAATCGGCAGATCATCTGCGTCTGTCACGTGGGGCCATGCGGGTTCACGCCCGCGACCGATCAGCGGCAACAGGCCGCACGATACTTTTTCAGACGACAGCGAAGGACACCGAGGCCACTATGGCGGGACAGAAGATCCGCATTCGGCTCAAGGCCTATGACCACGAGGTCATCGACGTTTCGGCCAAGAAGATCGTCGAGACGGTGACGCGGACTGGTGCGAAGGTCGCGGGCCCGGTGCCGCTGCCGACCGAGAAGAACGTGTACTGCGTCATCCGCTCGCCGCACAAGTACAAGGACAGCCGCGAGCACTTCGAGATGCGCACGCACAAGCGGCTGATTGACATCATCGACCCGACGCCCAAGACCGTCGACTCGCTCATGCGGCTCGACCTCCCCGCGGGCGTCGACATTTCGATCAAGCTCTGAGGGATCACACTGACATGGCTAAGACGATCAAGGGCGTCCTGGGCAAGAAGCTCGGCATGACCCAGGTCTTCGACGCGGACAACCGGCTCGTACCGGTCACCGTGGTCGAGGCCGGTCCGTGTGTGGTGACTCGTGTCCGCACCGCGGAGAAGGACGGCTACTCCGCCGTCCAGCTCGGCTTCGGGCAGGTCGACCCCCGGAAGGTCAACAAGCCGCTCGGCGACTACCTGCGCAAGCACGACATCACCCCGCGCCGTTACTTCGCGGAGATCCGCACCGACGACGCGAGCGACTACACCCTGGGCCAGGAGCTGCTGGCCGACACCTTCGAGGCCGGCCAGTTCGTCGACGTGACGGGCAAGAGCAAGGGCAAGGGCTTCGCCGGTGTCATGAAGCGGCACGGCTTCGGTGGTCTGGGCGCGTCGCACGGTACGCAGCGCAAGCACCGCTCGCCGGGTTCCATCGGTGGCTGCGCCACCCCGGGCCGCGTGTTCAAGGGTCTGCGCATGGCTGGTCGGATGGGTAACGTCCGCACCACTGTGCAGAGCCTCAAGGTTCACGCCGTCGACGCCGAGAAGGGACTCATCCTCATCAAGGGTGCGATCCCCGGCGCCAACGGCAGCCTGGTCCTCGTCCGCACCGCTGCAAAGAAGGGGGCTGCCAAGTGACCAGCATTGACGTCCTCGACGCCAGCGGCGCCAAGGCGGGCACCGTCGACCTCCCCGAAGACATCTTCGGCACCAAGGTCAACATTCCTCTGATCCACCAGGTGGTCGTGGCCCAGCTCGCCGCTCGCCGGCAGGGCACCCACAAGGCCAAGACCCGTGGTGAGGTCAGCGGCGGCGGCAAGAAGCCGTACCGCCAGAAGGGCACCGGCCGCGCCCGTCAGGGCTCGACCCGCGCCCCGCAGTTCACCGGTGGTGGCGTCGTCCACGGCCCGGTGCCGCGC
The DNA here is from genome assembly GCF_040654215.1 of Nonomuraea sp. NPDC050733. Taxonomy (NCBI): domain Bacteria; kingdom Bacillati; phylum Actinomycetota; class Actinomycetes; order Streptosporangiales; family Streptosporangiaceae; genus Nonomuraea; species Nonomuraea sp. NPDC050733. The sequence continues at coordinate 14,598 of NZ_JBFAHO010000008.1, forward strand.
GACTACTCGCAGCGCACGCCCAAGAAGATGAAGGCCGCCGCCCTGCGCGGTGCCCTGTCGGACCGGGCCGGCGGCGGTCGCGTGCACGTGGTGAGCGGCCTGGTCGAGGGGGAGACCCCGAAGACCAAGGCGGCGCTGCAGGCCCTGCGTAACATCACGCAGGCCAGGTCCGTCCTCCTCGTCGTCGACGAGGCTGACGAGCGCACCTGGATGAGCCTGCGCAACGCCCCGGAGGTCCACCTGCTGGACGCCGGGCAGCTCAACACCTACGACGTGCTCTGCAACGACGACGTGGTCTTCACCCGTGAGGCCTACGACCAGGTCGTGGCGCGGCTGTCGGCTCAGGCGGCAGCTCAGAGTGAGAAGGAAGACGCCTGATGGAGAAGATCGCCGACCCGCGCGACGTCATCATCAAGCCGGTCGTCTCCGAGAAGAGCTACGGCCTGATCGATGAGAACAACAAGTACACGTTCCTGGTGAGGAAGACCGCGAACAAGACCCAGGTCAAGATCGCCGTTGAGCAGATCTTCGGGGTCAAGGTCACCAACGTGAACACGATCAACCGGCAGGGCAAGCGCAAGCGCACCCGCACCGGTTACGGCAAGCGTCCCGACACCAAGCGCGCGATCGTGAGCCTGGTCGAGGGCGATCGGATCGACATCTTCGGTCAGATCGGCTAGCAGCCACAGAAAGAGAGCGGGCCGCGAGGTCCGTGAAGGGCTTGAGACCGTCGCACTTCGGTGCGGCGGGCTCACCCATGTAACCGACGAAGGATGAACGAAAAAGATGGGCATCCGTAAGTACAAGCCGACGACTCCGGGTCGCCGCGGCTCGAGTGTCTCGGACTTCTCCGAGATCACGCGCAGCACGCCCGAGAAGTCGCTGCTTGCGCCCCTTCACAACAAGGGCGGCCGCAACGTACACGGCCGGGTCACCGCGCGCCACCAGGGCGGCGGTCACAAGCGCGCCTACCGGATCATCGACTTCCGTAGGCATGACAAGGACGGCATTCCGGCGAAGGTCGCTCACATCGAGTACGACCCCAACCGCACCGCCAACATCGCTCTGCTGCACTACGCCGACGGCGAGAAGCGCTACATCATCGCGCCGACCGGCCTGAAGCAGGGCGACCGCATCGAGAACGGCCCCGCTGCCGACATCAAGCCGGGCAACTGCCTGCCGCTGCGCAACATCCCCACGGGTACCTTCATCCACGCGGTGGAGCTCCGTCCGGGCGGCGGCGCCAAGCTCGGCCGCTCCGCGGGCGCCCAGATCCAGCTGCTCGCCAAGGAAGGCCAGTACGCCACCCTGCGTATGCCGTCCGGTGAAATGCGCATGGTCGACGTGCGTTGCCGGGCGTCGGTCGGCCAGGTCGGCAACGCCGAGCAGGCCAACATCAACTGGGGCAAGGCCGGCCGTATGCGGTGGAAGGGCAAGCGCCCGACCGTCCGCGGTGTCGCGATGAACCCCGTCGACCACCCGCACGGTGGTGGTGAAGGCAAGACCTCTGGTGGTCGCCACCCGGTGAACCCCAAGGGCAAGCCCGAGGGCCGCACCCGCCAGGCCAACAAGTCCAGCGACCGGCTGATCATCCGTCGTCGGAGCAAGAGGAAGAAGCGGTAGGAGCAGCCGAAATGCCACGTAGCCTTAAGAAGGGTCCCTTCGTGGACGAGCACCTTCAGAAGAAGGTCGACGTCCAGAACGAGAAGGGCACCAAGAACGTCATCAAGACGTGGTCGCGGCGCTCCATGATCGTGCCTGACATGCTCGGGCACACGATCGCCGTTCACGATGGCCGCAAGCACGTGCCGGTGTTCGTCACCGAGGCGATGATCGGCCACAAGCTGGGAGAGTTCGCCCCGACGCGCACCTTCCGCAGCCACGTCAAGGAAGACCGCCGCAGCCGGCGATAGAGCCTTCAGAAGTAAGAGGAGTAAGCGATGGAAGCCAGGGCTCAGGCGCGGTTCGTCCGCGTCACGCCCCAGAAGGCCCGCCGTGTGGTGGACCTTATTCGCGGGCTGCCCGCTTCGGAGGCGCAGGCCGTGCTGCAGTTCGCTCCCCAGTCGGCGAGCGAGCCTATCTACAAGGTGCTCAGCAGCGCCGTGGCGAACGCTGAGCACAACTTCGACCTCGACCCGCAGACGCTCGTCGTCAGCCGGGCGTGGGTCGACGAGGGCCCGACGCTGAAGCGGTTCCGTCCGCGTGCACAGGGTCGCGCCTATCGGATCAACAAGCGGACGAGCCACATCACTGTGATCGTGGAGTCCCGCGAGCCGAAGGGAAGGACCCGATAGTGGGCCAGAAGGTTAACCCGCACGGGTTCCGCCTCGGCATCACGACCGACTTCAAGAGCCGGTGGTACGCCGACAAGCTGTACAAGTCGTACGTCGCCGAGGACGTGGCGATCCGCCGCATGCTGCAGAAGGGCATGGAGCGGGCCGGCATCTCCAAGGTCGAGATCGAGCGCACGACGGACCGCGTGCAGGTGGACATCCACACCGCGCGTCCCGGCATCGTGATCGGCCGGCGCGGCGCCGAGGCGGACCGTATCCGTGGTGACCTGGAGAAGCTGACCAAGAAGCAGGTCCAGCTCAACATCCTCGAGGTCAAGAACCCGGAGATCGACGCGCAGCTCGTCGCGCAGGGCGTGGCCGAGCAGCTGTCCAGCCGTGTCTCGTTCCGCCGTGCCATGCGCAAGGCGATGCAGTCGGCCATGAAGTCGGGCGCCAAGGGCATCCGTGTCCAGTGCTCCGGCCGTCTGGGCGGCGCTGAGATGTCGAGGTCGGAGTTCTACCGCGAGGGTCGTGTGCCGCTGCACACGCTCCGCGCGGACATCGACTTCGGTTTCTACGAGGCCCGTACCACCTTCGGCCGCATCGGCGTGAAGGTGTGGATCTACAAGGGTGAGGCTCCGACGAGCCGCGCCGAGCGCGAGGCGGCCGCTGCCGGTGCCCGTGCCGGCCAGCGTCGCGAGCGTGACGACCGTAGGGGTGGCGGCGGCGACCGTCCCCGTCGCGGTGGTGGCGCCGGTGGCGCCCGCCGTGGTGGCGGCCGTGGTGACCGCGCCCCCAGGACTGAGGCGGCCGCGCAGGCTGCCCCCGAGACCGGCCCGGCTGCGCAGCCGGGTGCTGAAGGGAGCTGACCATGCTGATCCCGCGCAGGGTCAAGCACCGCAAGCAGCACCGGCCTGACCGCAGCGGAGCCGCCAAGGGCGGCACCAGGGTCGTGTTCGGCGAGTTCGGCATTCAGGCGCTTGAGCACTCCTACGTGACCAACCGCCAGATCGAGTCGGCTCGTATCGCCATGACCCGCCACATCCGTCGTGGCGGCAAGGTGTGGATCAACATCTACCCCGACCGTCCGCTCACCAAGAAGCCGGCCGAGACCCGCATGGGTTCCGGTAAGGGCTCCCCCGAGTGGTGGATCGCCAACGTCAAGCCCGGACGCGTGATGTTCGAGCTGTCCGGCGTGGCGGAGCCGGTCGCGCGCGAGGCGCTTCAGCGCGCGATCCACAAGCTCCCGATGAAGTGCAAGATCGTTAAGCGTGAAGTGGGTGAGGCGTGATGGCTAAGGGCCTGACCGCCGGCGAGCTGCGGGTGGAGGACCAGGACACCCTGGTCCAGAAGCTCAAGGAAGCCAAGGAGGAGCTGTTCAACCTCCGCTTCCAGGCGGCGACCGGTCAGTTGGAGAGCCACGGGCGGCTGCGTGCTGTCCGCCGCGAGATCGCCCGTATCTACACCGTGATGCGCGAGCGTGAGCTCAACATCGTCACGGTCGAGAAGGAGACGAGCGATGGCTGAGACCGAGACCACCGAGACCACCGAGACGAACGACGACTCGCGGAACTTCCGCAAGGTCCGTGAGGGCCTGGTCGTCAGCGACAAGATGGACAAGACCGTCGTCGTCGCCGTCGAGGACCGCGTCAAGCACCGTCTGTACGGCAAGGTCATCCGCCGTACGACCAAGTACAAGGCGCACGACGAGTCCAACGCCTGTGGCGTGGGCGACCGTGTGCTTCTGATGGAGACTCGTCCGCTCTCCGCCACCAAGCGGTGGCGGGTCGTCGAGATCCTCGAGAAGGCCAAGTAACCCTTCTCGGATATACCGCGCCTCGTGGGGGGTGGAGACACCCCCCATGACGGTGTCCAAGGACGTGGGAGCTTCCCTCGTCGCCTGCGGTGCGGCTCTACGGAGTTGTGGCCGGAGGACCAAGAAACAGACGGGTTCCGCCAGGCTCAGCGATGAGAACCGGCGCGACTAACAGGAGTAATCGTGATCCAGCAGGAGTCGCGGCTCAAGGTCGCCGACAACACGGGTGCCAAGGAGATTCTCTGCATCCGCGTTCTCGGCGGTTCGGGCCGACGCTACGCCGGTATCGGCGACGTCATCGTCGCCACTGTCAAGGACGCGCTGCCGGGCAGCACGGGCGTCAAGAAGGGCGACGTGGTCAAGGCCGTCATCGTCCGCACGGTCAAGGAGCGCCGCCGGCCCGACGGCTCCTACATCCGCTTCGACGAGAACGCCGCCGTCATCATCAAGGACAGCGGTGACCCTCGCGGCACTCGTATCTTCGGCCCGGTCGGCCGTGAGCTGCGCGACAAGAAGTTCATGCGCATCATCTCGCTCGCGCCGGAGGTGCTGTAATGCCCAAGCAGCTGCACGTGAAGAAGGGCGACCTCGTCCAGGTCATCGCCGGCAAGGACAAGGGCGCCAAGGGCCACGTCATCGCCACCCTCCCCGACAGGGACCGCGTGGTGGTCGAGGGCGTCAACATGATCAAGAAGCACACGAAGGAGACCCACCAGGGTCCGCGCGGCGCCAAGACCGGCGGCGTGCAGACCATGGAGGGCGCCATCCACGTGAGCAACGTGAAGAAGCTCAAGGATGACAAGCCCGCCGACAAGAAGGCCGACGAGAAGAAGGCCGACGAGACGGGTGAGGACAGCTGATGACTGCCACGACCACTGAGACCGAGCGCCCGACGCCGCGCCTCAAGACGAAGTACCGCGAGGAGATCGCGGCCAAGCTTCGCGAGGACTTCGGCATCGAGAACGTCATGCAGATCCCCGGCCTGGTGAAGATCAAGGTCAACATGGGTGTCGGCGAGGCGGCTCGCGACTCGAAGCTCATCGAGGGCGCCGTTCGCGACCTCACCGTGATCACCGGCCAGAAGCCGGCCGTCGTCCGGGCCCGCAAGTCCATCGCCCAGTTCAAGCTGCGCGAAGGCATGCCGATCGGCGCGCACGTCACGCTTCGCGGCGACCGCATGTGGGAGTTCCTCGACAGGCTGCTGTCGCTGGCGCTGCCCCGCATCCGTGACTTCCGCGGCCTGTCGCCGAAGCAGTTCGACGGCAACGGCAACTACACGTTCGGTCTGACCGAGCAGGTCATGTTCCATGAGGTCGACCAGGACAAGGTCGACCGGCCGCGGGGCATGGACATCACGATCGTGACCACCGCGAAGACCGACGACCAGGGCCGGGCGCTGCTGAAGCTCCTCGGCTTCCCCTTCAAGGAGGCCTGATCATGGCGAAGAAGTCGCTGATCGCCAAGGCTAATCGCAAGCCGAAGTTCGAGGTCCGGGCCTACACCCGGTGCACGCGCTGCGGTCGTCCCCGCGCCGTCTACAGGAAGTTCGGCCTGTGCCGCGTCTGCTTCCGTGAGATGGCGCACCGGGGCGAGCTGCCTGGCATCACCAAGTCCAGCTGGTAGTTACCCTGTGGGGGCGGCGTGACGTCGCCCCCGCGGGCTGCCGGCCGTACATAGCAAGCGAAACGCTGACAAACCCAGGGCGCTCTCACCGAGAGCACCCATGACCACGCCGAAGGTCCACCGGCAGAGCGGTGCAGAAGCACTCGATGCTTCGCCGACTGGAAACCGCGGCGAGGAAGGCCACTGGCCATGACGATGACCGACCCCATCGCAGACATGTTGACGCGTCTGCGCAACGCGAACTCGGCGTACCACGAGAGTGTGACTATGCCGTATTCGAAGATCAAGGCGCACATCGCCGAGATCCTCCAGCAGGAGGGCTACATCCAGTCTTGGACCGTCGAGGACGCCAAGGTTGGCAAGAACCTCGTGGTGGAGCTCAAGTTCGGGCCGACCCGTGAGCGGTCGCTCGCGGGCCTGCGCCGGGTCTCCAAGCCCGGTCTGCGGGTCTATGCGAAGAAGGACAACCTGCCTCGAGTCCTGGGCGGGCTCGGCGTCGCGATCATCTCGACGTCCGCCGGCCTCATGACCGACAAGCAGGCCGGCAAGCGTGGTGTGGGCGGGGAAGTCCTCGCCTACGTCTGGTAGAAGGGAGTAACACAGCATGTCGCGAATCGGACGGCTGCCCATCCCTGTGCCCAGTGGCGTAGACATCACGATCACCGGCCAGGATGTCCAGGTCAAGGGACCGAAGGGCACGCTCACGCACTCGGTCGCCGAGCCCATTTCGGTGGCTCGGGACGAAGACGGCGCTGTCGCCGTCACCCGCCCCAACGACGAGAACAAGGTCCGCGCGCTGCACGGCCTGTCTCGCACCCTGATCGCCAACATGGTGCAGGGCGTCACGCAGGGTTACTCCAAGACCCTGGAGATCGTGGGCGTCGGTTACCGCGTCCAGGCCAAGGGCCCGACGCAGCTGGAGTTCGCACTGGGCTTCAGTCACCCGGTCATCGTCGACGCCCCCGAGGGCGTCACCTTCCGCGTCGAGAAGCCGACCCTGTTCCACGTGGACGGGATCGACAAGCAGAAGGTCGGCGAGGTCGCCGCCAACATCCGCAAGTTGCGCAAGCCTGACCCGTACAAGGGCAAGGGCGTGCGTTACCAGGGCGAACAGATCCGCCGCAAGGTCGGAAAGGCTGGTAAGTAGGCATGGCTCCGAAGACTGCGTTCAGCAAGCACACGGCTGCCCGCACCGTCTCGCGGGCCCGCCGTCACCGCCGCGTCCGCAAGAACGTCGTCGGCACGACTGCGCGTCCCCGCCTGGTCGTCAACCGCTCGACCCGTCACATGTTCGTCCAGATCGTGGACGACACCGCCGGCCACACGCTGGTGAGCGCGTCCACCATGGACGCCTCGCTGCGCACGCTTGAGGCGGACAAGACCGAGAAGGCGAAGAAGGTCGGCGAGCTCCTCGCTCAGCGGGCCAAGGAAGCCGGGATCACCGCTGTCGTCTTCGACCGTGGTGGCAACCGCTACGCCGGGCGCATCGCCGCCCTGGCGGACAGCGCCCGCGAAGGCGGGCTCGAGTTCTGATATGGCTACTGAGATGAGGAACCACTGATGGCTGCAGCTCCGCGTCGCGGTGGCGGCACCGGTGGCGAGCGGCGGGACCGTCGTGACGATCGCCGCGGTGGCGCCGCCGACAAGGGCGTCTCGTACATCGAGCGCGTAGTGAAGATCAACCGAGTGGCCAAGGTCGTGAAGGGTGGTCGTCGCTTCAGCTTCACCGCCCTCGTCGTCGTCGGTGACGGCAACGGCCTGGTCGGCGTCGGTTACGGCAAGGCCAAGGAAGTGCCCGCGGCCATCGCCAAGGGCGTCGAAGAGGCGAAGAAGCACTTCTTCAAGGTGCCTCGCATCCAGGGCACGATTCCGCACACCGTGCAGGGCGAGGAGGCGGCCGGCGTCGTCTTCCTGCGTCCCGCCTCGGCCGGTACCGGCGTCATCGCCGGTGGCCCGGTGCGCGCGGTCCTGGAGTGCGCGGGCATCCACGACGTGCTCTCCAAGTCGCTCGGCTCCGACAACCCGATCAACATCGTGCACGCCACCGTGGCTGCTCTGAAGGGCCTGTCCCGGCCCGAGGAGATCGCCGCCCGCCGTGGCCTGCCGATCGAGGATGTCGCTCCGGCCCGGATGCTCAAGGCTCAGCGCGAGGGCATCGCGGAGGCCGCCGCGGCGAAGGCGGTGAGCTAGTCATGGCACGCCTGAAGATCACTCAGGTTCGCTCGAAGATCGGTGGCAAGCAGAACCAGCGTGACTCGCTGCGTTCGCTTGGCCTGAAGCGAATCGGCGACGTCGTCGTCAAGGAGGACCGGCCCGAGATTCGCGGCATGGTCTCCGTGGTGACGCACCTCGTCGAGGTGGAAGAGGTCGACTAGTCATGACTGACAAGGCTCCGCTGAAGATTCACGACCTGCGTCCTGCTCCTGGCGCCAACAAGTCCAAGATCCGTAAGGGTCGTGGCGAGGGCTCCAAGGGCAAGACGGCCGGTCGCGGCACCAAGGGCTCGCGGGCCCGTACCGGGGTGCCCCTCGGCTTCGAGGGTGGCCAGGTGCCGCTGCAGAGGCGTCTGCCGAAGCTCAAGGGCTTCTCCAACGCGCTGTTCAAGACGTCCTACCAGGTCGTCAACCTGGACAGGATCGGCGAGCTGTTCCCCGACGGTGGCGAGGTCACCGTGGAGACGCTGGTCGCCAAGGGTGCTGTCCGTAAGAACCAGCTCGTCAAGGTGCTCGGCACCGGCGAGATCTCCGTCGCGGTGAACGTGCAGGCTCACGCCTTCTCGGCCGCCGCCAAGGAGAAGATCGCCGCGGCCGGTGGCTCCGTTACCGAGCTGTAAATACGCTATGACGAGGCGTGGGGGCCCTGACAATGGGCTCCCACGCCCGTAGTGCGTTAGAGTTCGCGAGACGGCAGGCTTCTGTCCGGCTCGTTTGACTTGAGACTTCAGATGGCAGATCCCCGCACCATCGCATACTCACATCGCCTTATAGGCGCGCAGGAGGGACCGTGCTGACCGCGTTTACCCGGGCGTTCCGGACGCCGGACCTGCGCAAGAAGTTGCTCTTCACTCTGGGCATCATCGCGCTGTTCCGTCTTGGCTCGGTTCTTCCGACTCCGGGCGTTCACGTCGAGAATCTGGCGAACTGCTTCCAGGAGGCGCGTAACGGAGCCTCCGGCAACATCTATGGAATGGTCCAGCTGTTCAGTGGCGGCGCGCTCCTGAAGCTGTCGGTGTTCGCCCTCGGCATCATGCCGTACATCACGGCGAGCATCATCCTGCAGCTGCTCGTTGTCGTGATTCCTCGTCTTGAGGCACTCAAGAAGGAGGGGCAGGCAGGCCAGACCAAGATCACGCAGTATACGCGTTATCTGACGATCGGCCTCGGCGTCCTCCAGTCCACGGCCTTCATCGCGCTCGCGCGCTCCGGTCAGCTGTTCCCGAACTGCCAGCAGGACGTGCTGCTCAACCCGAACGACATCTTCCAGATCATCACGATGGTCGTCATCATGACGGCCGGCACCTCCGTGATCATGTGGCTGGGCGAGCTCATCACGGACCGCGGCGTCGGCAACGGCATGTCGATCCTGATCTTCACCTCCGTCGTGTCGGTGTTCCCGTCGGAGCTGGCCAGCATCTTCCAGGCCAACAAGTTCACCTTCGCGGTCGTCATGATCGTCGGTATTTTCATGATCGCCGCGGTGGTCTTCGTCGAGCAGGCTCAGCGCCGCATCCCGGTGCAGTACGCCAAGCGGATGGTCGGCCGGCGGATGTACGGCGGCACCTCGACCTACATCCCGCTGAAGGTCAACCAGGCCGGCATCATCCCGGTCATCTTCGCCTCGTCGCTGCTCTACCTTCCGCAGCTCATCACGTCGCTCTTCGCCAACACGGCCAACCCGAACGCGGTGGTCCAGTGGATCGCGCAGAACCTGGCCGGCGGCACCACTCCCACCTACATGATCACGTTCTTCGTGCTGATCGTGTTCTTCACGTACTTCTACGTGTCCATCACTTTCAACCCCCCTGAAGTGGCCGACAACATGAAGAAGTACGGTGGGTTCATTCCGGGCATCCGCCCGGGCCGGCCGACGGCTGAATACCTGAACTTCGTGCTCACCCGTCTGACCGCGCCCGGCGCGCTCTATCTGGGTCTGATCTCCATGGTCCCGATCGTCGCGCTGGCGGTGGCCGGTGCGAGCCAGAACTTCCCGTTCGGAGGGACGAGCATTCTGATCATGGTTGGTGTCGGCCTGGACACGGTGAAGCAGATCGAGAGCCAGCTGCAGCAGCGTAACTACGAAGGCTTCCTGCGGTAGTGCGTCTCGTTCTGGTAGGGCCCCCCGGAGCGGGAAAGGGGACGCAGGCCCAGTACATCGCATCCAACCTGTCCATCCCGAAGATCTCGACAGGTGACATCTTCCGTGCCAACGTCTCGGGCGGCACGGAGCTCGGCAAGCTGGCCAAGACGTTCATGGACCGCGGCGACCTGGTGCCCGACGAGGTGACCATCGCCATGGTCCGTGACCGTCTCTCCGAGGACGACGCGCAGGACGGCTTCCTGCTCGACGGCTTCCCCCGCAACGTCCCGCAGGCCGAGATCCTGCGCGACATGCTCAAGGACTGGGGGCTGGCGCTCGATCTGGTGCTGGAGCTCGTGGTCGACGACGACGAGGTGGTCCGCCGCCTCGCCGGGCGTCGCACGTGCAGCCAGTGCGGCCGCATCTGGCACGTGGAGTTCGACGACAAGAAGGACGACCGGTGCGACGTCTGCGGCGGCGCGCTGTTCCAGCGTGACGACGACAAGGAGGAGACCATCAGGCACCGCCTGGAGGTCTACCAGGAGCAGACGTCACCGCTCATCGCCTACTACGCCGACGAGGGCATCCTGGTCGGTGTCGACGCGACCGGCCCGGTCGAGGAGGTCACCGAGCGTGCCATGGAGGCGATCCGCCCTTTCACGGGTTAGCTCCGCTGACGGACTGACGAGGTGGCACGAGATTTCTTCGTGCCACCTCGCGGCTATTGTGGGGGGAATTGGGCTCCCGCGTCCGCTCGTTGCCAACCCTAGGGGTGCCGAAACGTGTTCAAGAAGAACAGACATGGAATTCAGATCAAGTCGGCGGAGCAGCTGGAGAAGATGCGCTCGGCCGGTCTCGTCGTCGGGCGCACGCTGGACCTGCTGAAGCGGTCGGTCGAGCCGGGAATGACGCCGCTCGACCTGGACGTCATCGCCGAGAAGGCGATCAGGGAAGAGGGCGCGGTCCCGTCGTTCAAGGGCTACCAGGGCTTTCCGGCGACGATCTGCGCGTCGGTCAACGACGAGGTCGTGCACGGCATCCCGACCAAGGCCCGCAAGCTACGCGAGGGCGACATCATCTCGATCGACTGCGGCGCCATCCTCGACGGCTGGCACGGCGACTCGGCCGTGACGGTTCCCGTGGGGGAGGTGGCCCCGGAGCTCACGGAGCTGATGCGGATCACCGAGGAGGCCATGTGGCGCGGCATCGCCGCGCTCACTCCCGGCCGCCACCTGTCCGACATCGGCTACGAGATCGAGCGCTACGTCCGGTCGCAGGGCCGCTTCGGCATCCCGCCGGAGTACGGCGGCCACGGCATCGGCACCGAGATGCACATGGATCCGTGGATCGCCAACCACGGCCGGCCGGGCAAGGGCCCGCTGCTGGAGGAGGGCATGTGCCTGGCCATCGAGCCGATGGTCAACCTCGGCACGCCCCGGACCCGCGTGCTGGCCGACGACTGGACCGTCGTCACCATCGACGGCAAGCAGTCCGCGCACTTCGAACACAGCGTCGCGGTGACACATAATGGACCTTGGGTGCTTACCGCTCTAGACGGGGGCGAATCGCGCCTGGCGCAGCCGCACAACTGACCGGGAGTGGTGGTATGGCACAGAGCCCCGAAATGCGTGCTTCCGATGCCGATCGCGACCGGGTGGCCGCGGTGCTTCGCGAGCACACCGCCCAGGGCCGGATCACCATGGAGGAGTTCAACGAGCGCCTGGAGCACCTCTACCAGAGCAAGACCTACGGCGAGCTCCAGCGGCTGACCTCGGACCTGCCCGACGTGGACCTGCGCCACCGCCAGCTCGCCAAGCAGTCGGACAAGGCCACCGCCAAGCAGGCCAAGGCGCACGCCGGCATGCGGGCCGCGTGGGCCTCATGGGCGATGGCCAGCTCCGTGAACTGGGTCATCTGGCTGATCGTCAGCGTGACGGCCGATCACCTCATCTACCCGTGGCCGTTGTGGGTCATGGGCCCGTGGGGTGTGGTGCTGCTGATGAGCACGATCTTCGGGTCCGGGGGATCATCGAAGAAGCGCTGAAGTGTGCACAAGTACACTCTGCGTATTCCTCCACAGATCGGACAGCCGAATCTTCCTAACGTGAGTCGCATCGAGAAGCACTGACTCACCGGAGGAAGACATGCGGAAGATCATCACGGCGGCCGCCCTCGCCGGCTCCCTCGCCACCGGGCTCGCCCTGACCGCCCCCGCCGCCCAGGCGACCACGGTCACCACCGCCACGGCCGGCGCGGCCCAGACCGCCCCGGTCCACAAGTGGGGCAAGTTCTACTCCAAGAGCCACAGGGCCTACAGCTACGGCTACACCTGGAAGTCCGGTGGCCGGGTCTACACCAAGTGGTACGGCAAGGAGTCCACGCCCAAGTCCGGCTGGATCTGGTTCCGGTACGAGTTCAAGGGCGGCGGCGGTGGCAAGTTCGTCCGCCAGTGGGACGGCTCGCACAGTGAGACCTGGTCGAAGAAGGGGCTTGCGCGGGTCTACACGTACACCTGCTGGGGCGGCAAGTTCAACGACTGCGGCAAGGTCTACCGCATCTACTGATGCACCGCCGCATTCCACGGGCGCCGCCACCACTGGAACCGCCACCACTGGCGCCGCCTCGCACGTCGTCCGAGCCCCCGCGGCTCAGGCTCCGAGGCCCGCCGGCATCTCGCCGGCGGGCCTCGCCCATGCCAAGGACGTGCTATCGGGAGGGGGCGCGCCCGCCGGAGTGGTCAGGCGCGCTTAGGTGTGGGGTAAACTGGCTCGTGGTTGTGTCAGGACACCTGGCACGCGTTTCGCGTTTTAGGCTCAGGTGTCGTACACTCCTTAGTCGGCTCACTATGACTATCACGCGTCGGCGGTCCTTGCCGGCCGTCGCTCTCTTCGAAGCGTGAAGTCGCGGCTGCTTAGTGAACCGGAGCCTCAGACGATCGATCAGTGAAACGCGAGGGATTTTGGCCAAGAAAGACGGCGCCATCGAGATCGAGGGCACTGTGGTTGAGTCGCTCCCGAACGCCATGTTCCGGGTGCAGCTCGACAACGGCCATAAGGTCCTGGCCCACATCAGCGGACGGATGCGGATGCACTACATCCGAATTCTCCCCGACGACCGGGTGGTCGTGGAACTGAGCCCCTACGACCTCAGTCGTGGGCGGATCGTCTACCGATACAAGTGAAGACGTCTGAGGAACACGAAGGACAATGAAGGTAAAGCCGAGCGTCAAGAAGATCTGCGACAAGTGCAAGGTGATCCGCCGGCACGGTCGCGTCATGGTGATCTGCGACAACCTGCGCCACAAGCAGCGTCAGGGCTAGTCGCCGCAAAGGCTTCTCCGAGTCCGCCCCGATTTCAGGGAGCGGGCTCGACGCATGAGAAGCCTGAGACTGTAGTAACGCTTCACACCTGAGCAGGCGGCGTGCCGCACCGAGGCTTCGGCCCGGGACGAGCACGGAAGGCCGTACCACTCAGGAGACCCCCGGTCGGAGGCCGGGGCCCTCACCCCGGGCATGGGGAGGGGAGATGAGGCGTAAGACCTCCGCCATCACGAAGGAGAATGCCCGACCATGGCCCGCCTGGTTGGCGTCGACCTCCCCCGCGAAAAGCGGCTGGAGATCGCTCTCACCTACATCTACGGAATCGGCCGCACCCGCGCCCAGGAGATCCTCGAGGCGACCGGTGTCAGCGGCGACCTCCGGGTCCACCAGCTCAGCGACAACGAGCTCGTCCCGATGCGTGACTACATCGAGGCGAACTTCAAGATCGAGGGTGACCTGCGTCGCGAGGTCCAGGCCGACATCCGTCGCAAGATCGAAATCGGTTGCTACCAGGGCATCCGGCACCGCAAGGGCCTGCCCGTCCACGGCCAGCGCACCCAGACCAACGCGCGCACCCGCAAGGGCAAGAAGAAGACCGTGGCCGGCAAGAAGAAGCCCGGTAAGAAGTAGTCCTCGCAGCCGCGGGACCGAACACCTCAGGAGTGAAGGCAAAGGATGCCTCCTAAGAGCCGTCAGGGTGCGCCCAAGAAGGTGCGCCGCAAGGAAAAGAAGAACGTCGCTCACGGGCACGCCCACATCAAGAGCACGTTCAACAACACGATCGTTTCGATCACGGACCCCAACGGGAACGTGATCTCCTGGGCCAGCGCCGGCCACGTGGGTTTCAAGGGCTCCCGTAAGTCCACCCCGTTCGCCGCCCAGATGGCTGCCGAGAACGCCGCTCGCCGCGCCATGGAGCACGGCATGCGCAAGGTCGACGTCTTCGTGAAGGGCCCCGGCTCCGGTCGCGAGACCGCGATCCGCTCCCTCCAGGCCACCGGCCTCGAGGTGGGTTCGATCCAGGACGTCACCCCGGTGCCGCACAACGGCTGCCGTCCGCCGAAGCGCCGCCGCGTCTGATCCCCAGGAGATATTGAGAAATGGCTCGTTACACGGGCGCGGACTGCAAGCTCTGCCGTCGCGAGAAGACCAAGCTCTTCCTCAAGGGCAGCAAGTGCGAGTCCGCCAAGTGCCCCATCGAGATTCGCCCTTACCCGCCGGGTGAGCACGGTCGCGGACGTCCCAAGGAGTCCGAGTACCAGCTTCAGCTTCGTGAGAAGCAGAAGACCCGCCGGATCTACGGCGTGCTCGAGAAGCAGTTCCGCAACTACTACGAGGAAGCCGCTGGCAAGAGCGGCAAGTCGGGTGAGGTTCTCCTCCAGATCCTGGAGAGCCGCCTCGACAACGTGGTGTACCGCGCCGGGTTCGCCCAGTCGCGTGACGCCGCCCGCCAGCAGGTGCGCCACGGCCACATCCTGGTCAACGGCAAGAAGGTCGACATCCCGTCGTACCGCGTGCGCGAGCACGACATCATCGAGGTGCGCGAGACCAAGCGCAACCTCCTGCCGTACGAGGTGGCTCGCGCCACCGCCGGCGACCGCACCGTCCCGGCCTGGCTGGGCGTCGTGCCGGAGAAGCTCCGCGTCCTGGTTCACCAGCTGCCCGTCCGGCAGCAGATCGACACCCAGGTCCAGGAGCAGCTGATCGTCGAGTACTACTCCAAGTAGCAACTCGTCTGCCTGATGGCGTACGGCCCGCCCGTACGCCATTTAGGCTGTACATCGGAGTGGCGTCATATAGCGGTCGCCACACGACAAGGGGAGAACCCGCATGCTGATCGCTCAGCGCCCGACTCTTCTCGAAGAGTCGATCGACGAGACCCGGTCCCGGTTCATCATCGAGCCGCTGGAGCCGGGCTTCGGCTACACCATCGGCAACTCGCTCCGCCGCACGCTGCTGTCGTCCATTCCGGGCGCGGCCGTGACGAGCATCCGGATCGAGGGCGTGCTGCACGAGTTCTCGACCGTTCCCGGGGTCAAGGAAGACGTCACCGACATCATCCTCAACCTCAAGGAGCTGGTCGTCTCCTCCGAGCACGACGAGCCGGTCGTGATGTACCTGCGCAAGCAGGGTCCGGGTGAGGTCACCGCCGCCGACATCGCGCCTCCGGCCGGTGTCGAGGTGCACAACCCCGAGCTGCGCATCGCCACGCTGAACGGCAAGGCGAAGCTGGAGATGGAGCTGACCGTCGAGCGCGGTCGCGGCTACGTCTCCGCCGCGCAGAACAAGCAGCCCGGCCAGGAGATCGGCCGTATCCCGATCGACTCCATCTACTCGCCGGTGCTCAAGGTCACCTACAAGGTCGAGGCGACCCGAGTCGAGCAGCGCACCGACTTCGACCGCCTGATCCTCGACGTCGAGACCAAGCCGGCCATGAAGCCCCGCGACGCGGTGGCCTCCGCCGGTAAGACCCTCGTCGAGCTGTTCGGCCTGGCCCGTGAGCTCAACGTCGAGGCCGAGGGCATCGACATCGGCCCGTCGCCCACCGACGCCGCTCTGGCGGCCGACCTGGCGTTGCCGATCGAGGAGCTCAACCTGACCGTCCGGTCGTACAACTGCCTCAAGCGCGAGGGCATCCACACCGTGGGTGAGCTGGTCGCGCGCAGCGAGCAGGACCTGCTGGACATAAGGAATTTCGGCGCCAAGTCGATCGAAGAGGTCAAGCAGAAGCTGCACGAGATGTCGCTGGCGCTCAAGGACTCCCCGCCCGGGTTCGACCCGAGCGCGGTGGCCGGCGCCGGTTACGACGACGACGACAGCGCGTACGTCGAGACCGAGCAGTACTGAACCATCGCGAGGGGTCTCCCTCGCGAAGCCTCGTGCCGGGCGGCCCAGCCGCCCGGCGCGGGCGACGATAACGGATCGCATCGACCGACTGCGACCGGCCCGACTCCGGTACCTGGCACGGCCGGGGCGGGTTAACTCACAAGGAGATCGCAATGCCCAAGCCCACCAAGGGTGCACGTCTTGGCGGCAGCCCGGCGCACGAGCGGCTGATCCTGGCCAACCTGGCCACGGACCTGTTCCGCCACGGCAAGATCCGCACCACGGTCGCCAAGGCCAAGCGCCTTCGCCCCGTGGCGGAGCGCCTGATCACCAAGGCGAAGAAGGGCGACATCCACAACCGTCGCCAGGTCCTCGCGGTCGTCAAGGACAAGGGCGTCGTCCACCACCTGTTCACGGACCTCGCGACCACGTTCGCCGAGCGTCCGGGCGGCTACACCCGCATCACCAAGGTGGGGCCGCGCAAGGGTGACAACGCGCCGATGGCCGTCATCGAGCTGGTGACCGAGCCGCTGAACCCGGTTCGCGTCTCCCGCGCCGCCGCTCCGGCCGCCGCCGCGGCTCCGGCCCAGGCTGAGGAGACCGAGGCTCCGGTTGAGGAGACCGAGGCTCCCGCCGCTGAGGCCGCGGCCGCCGACGAGGCGCCCGCCGCCCAGGCCGACGAGGCTGACGCTTCGGCCGAGGCGAAGAAGGACGAGGCCTGATCCTTCAGGCCCCAGGCGTCGCGGGCCCGGCCCCCTCACGGGGTGCCGGGCCCGTTTCGCGTTCTGTGGTGGTTCTCGCTGTGCCGGCATCCGCCGTGCCGGCGCACGGCTCTGGGAGGTAGCTCGTGGTACGGCTCCGCCTCGACCTCGGGTACGACGGCACCGACTTCTCCGGCTGGGCCCGCCAGCCGGGCCGGCGTACCGTGCAGGGCGAGATCGAGCAGGCGCTCGGCCGGATCCTGCGGTTGGAGGAGCCGCCCGCGCTCACGGTGGCGGGGCGGACGGACGCGGGCGTCCACGCCCGGCACCAGGTGGCGCATGTGGACATCGCCGTGGGATCGCTGTCCGAGCTGGACCGCAACCGCCGCGCGCCCGCCTCACCGGAGGAGCTGCTCTCCTCCGCCTCCGGCACCGCTCCGGGTGACTTGCCGCTGGACGTGGACGAGCGGCTCGCCACGCTCGTGCGACGACTGGCGGGGGTACTGGCGCAGGATGTACGGGTTCATCGCGTCTCGGTGGCTCCTGAGGGCTTTGACGCCCGGTTCTCCGCACTGTCCCGGCGATACGCGTACCGGGTGAGCGACGCGCCCGGAGGGGGCGACCCGTTGCGGCGCCGGGAGGTCGTGTGGCACAACCGCCCGCTCGACCTCGACGGCATGAACACCGCCGCCGAGCGGCTCCTGGGCGAGCACGACTTCGCGGCGTTCTGCAAGAAGCGCGAGGGCGCCACCACGATCCGCGAGCTGCAACGGCTCCGGTGGGTACGCCAGGACGACGGGCTGCTGGTGGCGACCGTGGTGGCCGACGCGTTCTGCCACTCGATGGTGCGGGCGCTGGTGGGGGCGCTGCTGGCCGTGGGCGACGGCCGGCGGCCGATCCCGTGGCCGGGCCAGGTGCTGGCGGGGGCCGTACGGGACAGCGGGGTGCACGTCGCGCCCGCCCACGGCCTGTGCCTGGAGGAGGTCAGCTACCCGCCGGCGGAAGAGCTGGCGGTGCGCGCCGCCGCGACGCGACGCGTCCGCTCCCTCTGACCTCTGTCACGTCCTTGGCGTGGGTGATGCCGGGGTGCGCCCGTCGGGTCAGTCGTTGGAGATGCGGCGCTCCAGGACGAGCGACATCTCGTCGCGGAAGGCGTCGCTGACCTTGCCCAGCGTCCGGTCCTTCGCCGCAGGGGTGTGGCCGTCGGCGTAGGTGGCGTAACTGAACACGATGTACCGCCCCCAGACCAGGCCGGCCGCGTACCCGCCCGCGATGTCGACGCGCTCCCCGCCCGAGCCGGCGGGGCCGGGCAGGGCGCGGAACCAGAGATTGCGGGCGAGGTTCTTGGCCTGGTCGGCCTTCATGGCGGCGTCCTTGGTGGGGAGCACCGCGATGCCGCTGGTCACCGCGTAGCGGCGCTTGCTGTCCACGTACGTCGCCCGCAGCACCCTGCTGCACTTCTGGTCGTTCAGCGCCTCGGCGAACGGCCCCGCGGCGGCCTTGCGGCAGTCGCCCTCCATGTCGGTCACGACCCGCGAGAACGCGGCGCCGGCCGCGTCCACCTTCTTCTCCGGGAACGCCTCGGCCAGCGACAGCTTGCGCTTGTCCGTCACCTCGGAGTCGAGCACGGCCGCCGCCGGGGCGCTCGGCGACGCGCTGGCCGTGGGGGACACGGCCGAGGGCCCGGACGAGGGCACAGCCGCGGACGGTGCGGGGGCGGTGGTGGGCGCCGTCGGCTGCCGGGTGGCCGCCGTGGGCGGGGGCGCGCTCAGCGACTTGTAGGCGAAGAAGCCGCCGGTGGCCACGCCTCCCAGGACGACAACGCCGAGGACGGCCAGGACGGCCCGCCTGGCCTTGTTCGGCTGGGCGGCCGGCGGGGTGGGGGCGGCCGGTGGCTGCTTGAACGCGCCCAGCGGGTGACCGCCGACGCCGCCCGGGGGCGGGGTGGGCAGGTCGAACGCGGCGGGCGAGAGAGGGGAGCGGGGCGGCGGGGTGCTCGGTTTGCCCCAGATCTCACGGCTGAAGGGCAGCTCGGGAAGTTGCTCCTCCTGACGCTGCTCCTCGGTTTGGGGAGGGGGCGGCCAGGCACCGGACTGCCGCCCGGCCTGGGGACCGTTGACACCGACCGGGCCTGGGCCGTTCTGTCCGGGCCCGGTCTGCCCAGGCCCGCTTTGTCCGGGGCTGTTCTGTCCAGAAGGGTTCTGTCCCGGGGCGGCGTGGGTCGGAGTGGTCTGGCCGGGCACGGGGTGACCAGACGTGGCCTGGCCCGGGGTGCTGTGGCCGGGGGCTGGCTGGGGGGCCGTTGGCCGGCCCGGGCTCGGCGGACCGGCCATGGGCTGGCCGGGTGCAGGGTGGGGGGCCGTCGGTTGGCCTGCGTTCGAGGGGCCGGTCGTGGGCCGGCCGTTCGGGGGGTGAGCGGTGCTGGGCTGCCCCGGGGTGGCGGAAGCGGCGGTCTGGTGGGGTGCGGTCGCGTCCTGCTGGGGTGCGCTTGGTGAGGTGGCGGCCGGGTGAGGGACGCCTGGTGTCGCGGTGGCCGGGTCCGCGTGGGACGTGCTGCCTCCCTGGGACGTGCCCGCCTGCGGTGCGCCCGTCTGCGGCGCGCCCACGTAGGGGGCGCCTCCCTGAGGCATGTTCCCCTGCGGCGCGCCCGCCTGAGAGGAGCCCGCCTGAGGCGCGTCCGCCTGAGAGGCGTCCGTCTGCGGGGGGCGCACGTGGGCGGTGCCTTGCTGAGACACGCCCGCCTGGGGCGCACCTTCCTGGGATGTGCCCGCTTGAGGAGCGCCCTGGTGCGGCGTGCCGGGGTGGGCCGGGGTGGTCGGCTGTGGGGCGGTGGGCCCTTGGCCGTGGGAGTGGTGCTCGACGGGCGGCCAGACCGGGACGTCGCCGGGCTCGGGGGCGCGTGCGCCGTGCGGGTGCTCCGGGGAGCCGCCGGGTGCGACGGGCTGAGGGCCGGTCGGAGCGACACCGGAGAGGGGAGAGCGGGAGGCCCCGGCGGCCCCAGGGTGGGTCCCCGTCGGGGAGGGGTCAGCGGAGGCCGCTCCGGCGGACGTAGCCCCGGGGGACGCGGCTCCGGCGGACGTGGCTCCGGCGGACGTGGGGGCGCTCGGGTGGTCGGCAGGGTGTGCGCCGGTCGAGGTGTGCTGCTGGGCGTGCGGTGACGTGCCGGGGGCCGTGGCCGGGCGGGGCAGGTGCGGAACGGTGTCTCCGGGGCCGGACCACTGTGCCACGGCAGGGAGGGTGTCGTTCGCTTCAGGTGCGGGCCGGTCCGCACCGGTGGCGCCCGAGGCGGACGGCTGTGCGGCGGCGCGGGGTGGGCGGCCCGTCTCGATGGGATGAGAGGCGGTCGTGTCGGCGTCGAGCACGTCAGGCAGTGTGGCGTTGGGGTCGAAGGCGCGCGGAGGCTGGGTCTGCGCGGTCTCGGATCCTGGTGCCTGGTGAGGACCTGAGGCGTGGTGGCCGGACCCGTACGGGGTCGCCGAAGGGGACGGGAACGCGTGAGGCGCCGTGGTGTTGGGGTCGGCGCCCGTCCTGGCGTCCGGGGTCAGGCGGTCCGTGGTGAGGGCCGCGTCGCTGTCGAGGCCGGGTACGGGCTCGCCCGTGGCGGCGGGCCACGGTGGCATGGCGGGCGGGTCGGCGACGGGTGCGGGCCACACCTGCATGCCCGCGGCCGCGGCCGTGAAGGCGGGCGGCGGCTCCCAGGGCGGCGCGCCGGGCACCACCGGTCCGGCGGCCCACGGCGGGGGCTGCTCGGGCGAGCCGGTCGGCGCAGGCGGGAAAGCCCGTCCCGGGGGCTCGTCGGCGGCTTGGGCGGCGGGCACGTGCCAGGGGCCCGGCTCGGGAGGGGGCCATGGGGCGGACGGGTCGGTCGCCCACGAGTCCGGCTCCGGCGAGGCCCACGGCGTGGCGGCGTCGGCCGGCGCAGGCCCCTGCGAGGACCCGGCGTGCCCCTGCGAGGACCCGGTGTGCCCTTGCGGGGACCCGGTGTGCCCTTGCGGGGACCCGGTGTGCCCTTGCGGGGACCCGGTGTGCCCTTGCGGGGACCCGGTGTGCCCTTGCGGGGCCTGTCCCTGCGCGGACCCGGTGTGCCCTTGCGGGAACCCGGTGTGCTCCTGCGGGGACCCGGTGTGTCCCTGCGGGAGGTCGGGGGTGGTCGCGTGGGTGTACGGGGCGTCCGCGTACCAGTCGTACGGTGCGGCGTCTCGCCCCGGCACCTCCCACGGCTGCGCGTCCGCCGGGAGGCCGCTGCCGCCCTGCCCCGGTGTGGCCGCGTGCTCGCCGCTGCCGTACGACGACATGCCGTACGACGTCCCGTGCGGTGACGTCCCGTACGACGACGTGCCGTACGGCGGCATGTCCTGCGGCGACGTGCCGTACGGCGGCATGTCCGGCTCGGGCGGTGGCGCGGGCGTGGACGGGGGCACGGGTGGTGGGCCCCAGGTGTACGGGGGACGCTCGCGCCCCGTCACGTCGGACGGCTCGGCGGAGGGCGGAGGGGACGGCGGCGACGGAGTGTGTCGCTCAGCGGGCCGGCCGAAGCTCGGCGGTGGCGTCGCCGGTGCCGCCGAGCCGTCGGCGTCTCCACGATCGTGCTCAGACCCAGGTTCCTGGCCACGCATAAGGGCGAGCCTAGCGAGACTCGGAAGATCGTCATGGCGGTATGGGCGTTCCCGGCGGCATCAGGTGAGTGCTTTGTGACCTTGTCGGGTGAAAGGAGCGTTTTAGGCAGGGTGGCCGGTCAGCGAGCGCGTGTCGAGTGCCTTGAAGACGGTCGCCTTGGCGATCTCGTCGGCCGTCCGCATGATCGCCTTCTGGCTCTTCTTGTCGGGCTTGCTGCCGTCCTTGTTCTGGAACCAGATCATGACCGCGTAGTGGCCGTGCGTCCACACCTGGGCGCCGCCGCTGCCGGAGCCGACGAGCTTGGTGACCGCGTCCTTGCCCGGCAGTGGCTTGACGTAGTTGGTCTGGCTGCCGGCGGTGGCGACCTTGGTGGCGTTCTTGCCGGTCTTGAGGTTGGCCACGCCGACCGTGCCGATGACCTTGCCGGCCTTGTCGCGGAAGCTGGCGCGGATGAGCTGGGTGCACTTGCCGGCCGTCAGCGCCTTCTGCAGCTTGCTGCCGAGCGCGCCGTCACCGCACTTCTTGAGCTTGCTGGTGATGGTCATCTCGTACGAGCGTCCGGACACGGCGAACTTCTTGCTCGGGAACAGCTCCTTGACCGTGAGCGGGTCCGGGTCTGTGGCCCGCTGGGCCGCGTACCCGTACTTGCCGGGAGGCACGGACGGCAGCGGGGCGGAGGTGCGGCGCGGGGCGGTGGCGGCGGACTCGGAGCTCCCGGCCTTCCACATCATGGTCAGCCCGACCACGAGCGCGGCGAGCACCGCGACGCCGCCGAGCGTGAACCACAGCGGGCCGCGCGACTTCTTGCCCTCGGCGTACGGGCTCCATGTCTCGCGCCGCTCGGGGCGGGCCTCCTCGGCGACCGGCGCCTTCTGCGGGCGATCCTGGTACGGCGGACGGGCGAAGGCGCTGGGCTCGGGGGCGGGGGAGGCCGCGGTCTCGGGGGCGTCGTCACGCTTCCTGCGGAAGCGGCTGGCGATGCGCTGGGTGCTGCTCTCGCTGTCGTCGGGGAAACCCATGCGGGCGAGATTACCGCGCGGCTGTCAGGAATATCCGAAGTCCTGGGTCCACCACGGGCCGCCGGCGCCGGACACCACGCCGACGCCGATGGCGCGGATGCGGCAGTTGAGGATGTTCTGGCGGTGGTCACGGCTGTCGAGCCAGCCCTGCACGGCCTCCTCCGGGGAGGCGTAGCCGCGGCCGATGTTCTCGGCGGCGCCGGCCCGGTATCCGGCCCGCTCCATGCGGTCCCACGGGGACCCGCCGTCGGGCGACTCGTGGACGAGGCGGCCGTACCTCGCCATCTCCATCGAGTGGGCGCGGGCCGAGCGGGTCAGCCTGGCGTCGACGCGCAGCGGGCCGCAGCCGCGCTTGAGGCGGGCGGAGTTCGTGAGTTTGACGACCCTGGCCGCCATGGCCGGCGAGATCTGCAGGACCTCCTCGCCGAGGACGCGCGCCGGGTCACCGGCGGTGTAGCCGGGGATGAGGTCGCCGGTCGGCGTCCTGGTGGGCTGGACCCGGCTGCGCCCGCGGGGGAGCGCGGTGGCCGTCGTGGTCGCCCGGGCGATGCGGTCGGCGCGGGGGCGCGCCGGCTCGGGCGTCGGCGTCGCCCTGGGGGTGACGGGCGGGGCGGTCTCGCTGAGGTAGATGTGGCCGGTCGGCTCGGCGCCGTCGCTCATCCGGCCCAGCAGCACTCCCGAGAAGAACAGCGCGGCCATGAGGCAGACCAGCACGCCCAGGTGACTCCGGCGCCGTGCGCTCCGCTGGGTGTGCCGGGTGTGAGAGCTCTGCCACATACGGCCACCAACGATAGAGATGTCGGCTCTTGGTAAAGAAGGGATTGCCGGGAACCGAAATAGAACCGTTCTGTGGTCGGGTAGAATCGTGCGAGGTTACCGGTCTTTTGACCTGCGCCCCCTAGGGCGGGTAGCCTAATCGTTCGTTGTGTGCATAGGTCCAGCGCGACCGATGCGCGGCGCGTCCGGCGTCATCTCCCAGCTATGCGGAGACGGAAGGTCCGGGCCGTCGTGTGCCCGCACCGACCGAACCCAGCGCTGTCGCATCCGGCAGCGCGCCGAAGACGCGAGCATAAAGAAGGCTACGACCGTGCGCACGTACTCACCGAAGCCCGCCGACGTCCAGCGTCAGTGGTACGTCATCGACGCGACCGATGTCGTGCTGGGCCGGCTGGCCAGCCACGTCGCGATCCTGCTCCGCGGCAAGCACAAGCCGATCTTCGCCAACCACGTCGACACGGGTGACTTCGTCATCGTCATCAACGCCGACAAGATCGCGCTCAGCGGCAACAAGCGTGAGCAGAAGAAGGCGTACCGCCACTCGGGCTACCCGGGCGGTCTGCGTTCCGTCAGCTATGGCGAGCTCATGGACAAGCGGCCGGACAAGGCGGTCGAGAAGGCCGTCAAGGGCATGCTGCCGAAGAACTCCCTCGGCCGGAAGATGGCCAAGAAGCTGAAGGTCTACGCGGGTTCCGAGCACCCGCACCAGGCCCAGCAGCCGGTGCCGTTCGAGATCACCCAGATCGCCCAGTAGTACTTCAAAAGAGTTAGAGGAGAACCGTGGCTGAGCCCACCGGTGTCGAGACGGCCGTCGAGGCCGAGGTGGAAGACTTCTCCGGCGAGGAGTTCCCTTCCGAGTACACCACCGAATCCGCTGCCAACGCTGACGCCCCCGTGCGCAAGCCCGTCACCACGGGCAACTCGTACGGCACCGGCCGCCGCAAGGAGGCGATCGCCCGCGTGCGCATCGTCCCCGGTACCGGCAAGTGGACGATCAACGGGCGTTCGCTGGACGTCTACTTCCCCAACAAGGTCCACCAGCAGATCGTCAACGAGCCCTTCGTGGTGCTCGGCGCCGAGGACGCGTTCGACGTCATCGCGCGCATCGACGGCGGTGGTGTGACCGGCCAGGCCGGCGCGCTGCGCATGGGTCTGTCCCGCGCGCTGTCGATCCTTGACGTCGAGGTCAACCGGCCCCCGCTGAAGAAGGCCGGCTTCCTCACCCGTGACGCCCGCGCCACGGAGCGGAAGAAGTACGGCCTCAAGAAGGCCCGCAAGGCTCCGCAGTACAGCAAGCGCTGAGTTGGCGCGCCTTTTCGGCACCGACGGGGTCCGTGGGGTCGCGGGGCGCGACCTCACGGCGGAGCTCGCCATGGACCTTTCGGTCGCGGCGGCTCATGTCCTCGGCGATGCGGGCGCGTTCGCCGCTACCGGGCGTCGCCCGATAGCGGTCGTGGGCCGGGACCCGCGTGCCTCGGGGGAGTTCCTCGAGGCCGCTGTGGTCGCCGGCCTGGCGTCGTCCGGAGTGGATGTGCTGCGCCTCGGCGTGCTGCCCACCCCGGCCGTCGCCCACCTCACCGCGGCACTCGGCGCCGATCTCGGCGTCATGCTGTCGGCCTCGCACAACCCGGCGCCGGACAACGGCATCAAGTTCCTGGCCCGGGGCGGCTTCAAGCTGTCCGACGCGGTCGAGGACGAGATCGAGCGGCGGCTCGGCGAGGACTGGAGCTTCCCCGTCGGCTCGGCCGTCGGCCGGGTGCGTGACGCCTACGGTGAGGCCGACCGGTACATCACCCATGTGCTGGCCACGATGCGGGGCGGGCTCGACGGCCTGCGCGTCGTCGTGGACTGCGCCCACGGGGCCGCGCACATGGTGGCGCCGGAGGCGCTGCTGCGGGCCGGTGCCCAGGTGGAGGCGATCGGGGCGCGCCCCGACGGCCTCAACATCAACGACGGCCACGGCTCCACTCACCTGGACAAGCTCCAGCAGGTGGTGATCTCGCGCGGCGCCGACGTCGGCATCGCCTACGACGGTGACGCCGACCGCTGCCTCGCGGTGGACCACACCGGCGCGGTCGTCGACGGCGACCAGATCATGGCGATCCTCGCGGCCGCCATGCGTGCCGAGGGGACGCTGGCCAAGGACACCGTGGTCGCGACCGTGATGTCCAACCTGGGGTTCAAGCTGGCCATGCGCGAGGCGGGCATCACCGTGGTGGAGACCGCGGTGGGCGACCGTTACGTGCTGGAACGCATGAAGGCCGACGGCTACAACTTCGGCGGCGAGCAGTCCGGCCATGTGATCATGCTGGACCACGCCACCACGGGTGACGGGCTGCTGACGTCGTTGCATCTGCTGGCGGTGGTGGCGTCCTCGGGCAAGCCACTGCGCGAGCTGGCCTCGATCATGACGCCGATGCCGCAGGTGCTCATCAACGTCAAGGGCGTCGACAAGGCCAAGGCCAAGGCGTCCGAGCTCGTGTCGGCGGTCGCCGACGCGGAGTCCGAGCTGGGTGACACCGGCCGGGTCCTGATCCGGCCGAGCGGCACCGAGCCGATGATCCGCGTGATGGTCGAGGCCTCCTCGGAGGATCAGGCCACCAAGGTGGCCGAGCGTCTCGCCGACGTGGTCCGGGCGGCCTGCGCCTGATCCGGACAGCAAGGCAGAACAAAGGGGTACGGCATGCGCCGTACCCCTTTGTCGTGGTCGAGGCCGCTCACTCGTCGCCGGTGAGGGAGAAGACACGCAGCCGCTGCCCTGCCCACAGGACCGCCAGCACCGTGACGATCACCAGTGCCGGTACGGCGAAGCCGAGCGTCACGTCGGCCTTGAGGAACGGCGAGGTGGAGATCTGGTCGGCGATCGACTGGCCCCACTGCTGGACCGAGAACTTGCGGGCACCGGGGACGAAGCCGCCCACCAGCCCCTCCCAGACCAGGGCGTAGACGACCCCGATGGTCACCGCGTGGCGCGTCACCACGCCGAGCAGCAGGAAGACCGCCGCGTACGCGATGCCCGCCACGAGCGTGCCCACGGCGAACCCGGACGCGATCGCGTCCTCGTTGCCCACGAGCAGCCAGGCCGCGACGTAGGTCGGCACCGCGGCGAACAGCGCCAGCAGGGACGCCGCGACGAGGAACTTGGTCTGGGCGATGACCGGGCGGGAGATCGGCTTGGACATCAGGTGGATGATCGTGCCGTCGTCGATCTCGGGGGCGATCACTCCGGTGCCGGCGATGAGGCCGAGCAGGGGCAGCATGGTGCCGATGGCGAAGTTCTGCATCAGCAGCATGGTCGAGCGCTGGTCGTCGCTGCCGGTCAGGCGCAGCAGCACGGCCAGGGCCAGGAGGGCCAGGGGCAGCAGCAGAAGCAGCACGATCCGCCGCCGCCCGAGCAGCGCCCGATAGGTAATACCTGCAACCACACTGTTCATTCAGGTGCTCCGGTTGATCAGGTAGGAGAAGACGCTTTCGAGGTCCTCGTCGGCGGGGGAGACCTCGTGCAGGCGGATGCCCTCGGTGCGGGCGACGTTGGGCAGAAGGCGGGCGAAGCCGCGGAACTCCACGGCTCGGACCTCCAGTCCGTCGGGACCGAGGGAGACCCCGCCGGCCGAGTCGTCGCGCATCAGGGCCGCGGCCAGCCGCCGGTCGTCGCTGCTGCGGATGCGGAACAGGTGCGGCCGGTCCGTCATCAGCCGCCGGATCTCGCGGAAGTCGCCCGAGGCGGCGTGCCGGCCGGCGACGAGCACCTCGATGTGCTGGGCGACCCGCTCGACCTCCTCCAGGATGTGGGAGCTGAACAGGATGGTCTTGCCCGCCGCGCCCATCGCGCGGATCAGGTCCATGAGGTGCAGCCGCTGGCGCGGGTCCATGCCGTTGAACGGCTCGTCGAGCAGCAGCACGGGCGGGTCGTGGACGAGGGCGGCGGCCACCTTGACGCGCTGGCGCATGCCCTTGGAGTACGTCTCGACGCGCCGGTCCTTGGGCTCTTCCATCTCGACCGTGGCCAGCGCTTTGCGGGCGGCTTCGACGGGATCGGGCAGGCCGTGGAGGCGGGCGGCCGACAGCACGAACTGCCACCCGGTCAGGAAGCCGTACACGCCCTCCCGCTCCGGGACGAGACCGATATTTCGGTAGATCTGGTGGTTCTTCCAGACGCGGGTGCCGTCCAGGGTGACCGTGCCGCTCGACGGGGCGAGGAACCCCGCCATCATGTGCAGCAGCGTCGACTTGCCCGCCCCGTTGGGACCGAGCAGCCCGGTGACCCCGGGCCGGATGGTCATGGTCACGTCGTTGACCGCGACGACGTTGCCGTACCAGCGCGAGACCTGCGCCAGCTCGATGTTCACCGCGAGGCCGCCTTCCGGTAGCGGAGCGCGAGGGCCGCCGCCGCGGCGGCGATGAGCAGGACCACGATGACGAGGGACACAGGCCCGCCGGGATAGCCGCCCTCCGAGTTCGGCGTCGTGCCGAACAGCCACACCTGGACGGCGTCCACCAGCCAGAACGGATTGAGCAGCCAGGCCCACCGGGCGGCGGCGTCGTTGCCGGCCGACAACAGCGTGCCGTACATGATCGGGACGGATGCCGAGGCGAGCAGGTAGACGGCGATGACCGAGGCGACGCCGAGCCCGCGCCGCGGCGTCAGCGAGGCGATCGCCAGGCCGAAGGCCGCCAGCAGCAGCGCGAGCAGCAGCCCGGTGACCATGGCGCCCGCGTACTCCTTGGTGCGCGGCGCCCCTGGCAGGTCCACGAGCAGCTCGCCCAGGAACATGACCGTCATCGGCACCGCGAGCAGCGCGTAGAGGGCGAGGGTCATCGCGACGACCTTGGCGCCCACGTACTCGGTGATCGTGACCGGGCGCGACAGGTAGAGCGGCAGGACCCGGAAGCGCAGGTCGGGGGCCACGACCGTGGGCGCCTGCGCGGCCAGGAAGATGGCCAGCACGGCCTGCATGATGACCGCGAAGCCGCTGTAGCTCATGCCGCGCTGCCGCAGGAGCGCCATCATCGCGATCGACACGACGGCAGGCAGCATCATGACGGCCACCAGCGCGAACGGCACGATCTTGCCGCGCGCCGGGCGGCCGAGGCCGAAGACGCCGCGCAGGCTGTGGACGGTGAGCGCCCGCGTGGTGTGGCCGCGGCCGAGCCGGGGGCCGTCGTAGTGGCGGTATCCGATGTCGTAGATCTCAGACACCGGCGGCCTCCTTGAAGACGTCCTCGATGCGGTGCCGGCCGCGTTCGAGCCGGATGAGGCACAGGCCGAGGTCGGCGGTCGCGTCGCGGATCGCGTCGAGCGTCTCGGGGCCGGACACCTCCACCAGCAGCATCCGGCCGTGGGGCGCGACGCCGTGGCCCAGCTCGGTCAACCGGTCGGCCAGGGCCTGGGTGCCCTCGTCGACCTCGACCGTGACGCTGCGCGTCGCCTGGGTGAACTCGCCGATCGCGGACGAGCGCAGCAACCGCCCGGCGTCGATGACGATCACGTGGTCGCACACCCGCTCCAGCTCCCCCAGCAGGTGGGAGGTGACCAGCACGCTGATGCCGAACTCGGTGCCGATGCGCCGGATCAGGGCGAGCATCTCGTCGCGTCCGCGCGGGTCGAGGCCGTTGGTCGGCTCGTCCAGGAGGATGAGCTTGGGGTCGTGGACAAGCGCCTGGGCGAGCTTGACGCGCTGCTTCATGCCGGTGGAGTAGCCGCCGACGGAGCGGTAGCGCTCCTCGGCCAGCCCGACGTGGCGCAGCACGTCGGCGGCCCGCTCGCGGGCGGCCGTGCGGGGGAGCCCGGACATCCGGGCGAGGTGGACGACCAGCTCGGTGGCGGAGACGTCGGGCGGCAGGCATTCGTGCTCGGGCATGTAGCCGACGAGCCGGCGGATGTCGGCCCCCTGCGTCGCGACGTCGAGGCCGAGCACGTGGGCGCCGCCGGCCGTGGGCGGGAGCAGCCCCAGCAGGATCTTGATCAGCGTCGACTTGCCCGCCCCGTTGGCCCCGACCAGGCCGGTGACGCCGGGTCCGGCGGTGACGGTCAGCCCGTCGAGCGCCGTGACGGTCGGGAAGCGTTTGGTCAGCCCCTCGGTGTCGAGGATGTGCATGATCGGGACACTACCCGCCGCCCTGCTTGCGCCGCATCGGCCGTACGGAGGACGCGCGTCCTACTTGAGGCCAGAATCTGTGCTGCACCACGAGGGTGGCGGTGCCCGCGATCACCATGCCGGCGACGTTCACCGAGAGCTGCGTGACCGAGCCCGCGACCTCACCCCAGTCGCCGAGCGCGATCGCCACGGCCGCGTAGCCCGCGGCGGGCACGGTGGTCACCGAGATGAAGACGCCGATGAGCGCCGACGACTTGCCCGCCGTGACGGACAGCACGCCTGCCACGCCCGCGAGCAGCGCCACGATGAACGACCACCGGTCCGGCTTGACGATGAACTGCACCTCGCTGTTGCCGCGCAGGTGCGACGGGTCGATCCAGCCGAGCCCGCGTGAGACGAGCGCGCAGGCGACCGTCACGGCGATGGCGATGGCGAAGCCCACCACGAGGGTCCTGAAGGCGCCGGCGATCAGGCGCCAGCGCCCGCGCAGCAGCCCGAAGCAGATGGCCGCGATCGCCCCGAACTCGGGACCGAGGACCATCGCGCCGACGATCAGGATGATCGACTTCTGCAGCACGCCGATGGCGGCGATCTGCGTGGCGATCGCCAGGAACACCAGGTACGCCCAGGTGATGCGCGAGTCGGCCTGGACCCGGTGCGCCAGCTCCTCCCAGATCACCGCGTCGTCGGGATCGCCCGGCGCCTCCTCCACCGCCTCGTCGGCGGCCCGGGAGATCGTGAGCTCGATGTGCTCCGCGGCGATCGACCCCTCCTCGCGCAGCCAGCCGAGGTCACTGATCACCTCGTTGGCGGACTCGCGCGCCACGTCGGCGAGCACGACGTCGCCCTTGGGCGCCCGGGCGGCGTCGGGCAGGACGATGATGTTCGTCGCGCCGGTGCACCTCTCCAGCACCGCCGTCACCTCGGCGGTGCGGGAGGAGGGGCTGATCAGTCTCAGGTGGAGCATCGGGCCATTCTCGCGGAACGCAGGGCCGGGAAGTCAGAGCCGGGAAGTCAGGGCCGGCAAGTCAGGGCCGGCGAGTCAGGTGCGGCGCAGGCGCACCCGCCGGACGGAGTGGTCGGCGTCCTTGTGGAGGACGAGGTCGGCGCGGCCCCGGGTGGGGGCGATGTTCTCGACGAGGTTGCGCTCGTTGATGTCGCGCCAGACGTTGACGGCGAACTTCGTGGCCTCGTCGTGCGACAGCTCGGCGATGTGCCGGAAGTACGACTTGGGGTCCTCGAAGGCGGTGCGGCGCAGCTTGTGGAAGCGTTCGACGTACCAGGTGCGGATGTCCTCGACCTTGGCGTCGACGTAGATGGAGAAGTCGAAGTAGTCGTTGACCGCGAGCGAGGTGAGTGGGGCCGGCTGGAGCACGTTCAGCCCCTCAATGATCAGGATGTCCGGACTTTTCACGCTCTGGGTGGCGCTGGGGACGATGTCGTACTCCAGGTGGCTGTAGATCGGCGCCTTCACCTCGGCCGTCCCCGCCTTCACCTCGGCCACGAACCGGACCAGCGCCCTGCGGTCGTAGCTCTCCGGGAAGCCCTTGCGGTGCATGATGCCCTTGGACTCCAGCACCGCGTTCGGGTAGAGGAAGCTGTCGGTGGTGATCAGCTCCACATGCGGGTGCTCCGGCCAGCGGGCCAGCAGCGTGTGCAGCAGCCGCGCCGTCGTCGACTTGCCGACCGCGACGCTGCCCGCGATGCCCAGGATGTACGGCACCCGCCGCTCCGGATGGCCGAGGAAGGCGTTCAGCACGCTGCTGCGCTGCTTGGACCCCGTGTAGTGCAGGTTCAGCAGCCGGGTCAGAGGGAGGTAGATGTCGGTGACCTCGACCAGGTCGATGGGGTCGTCGAGGCCGCGCAGCTCTTCCAGCTCTTCTGCGGTGAGAGTCAAGGGCGTGTTCTTGCGGAGATCGCTCCACTGCTCCCTGCTCAGTTCCACGTAGCCGTTGTTCACCTAGGCAGCGTAGCGACGCGGCCGGGGGCGAGTCCCGGCCGGGTCGGCAGGTTGTCCACAGCCTGTGGATGAACCTGTGGAGTTCTCGACATTCAGTTCGGGGAAAGGCGCCGTCCCCTTCACCGTCCACCTGTTGTCATCTCCCCGAAACCGGGAGTGCCGCGGATTCGGGACGGCTACTGTTCGGGGAAGCCAGTGTCCCCGGGAGGGTTCATGGACCGTCGTCGCTTCCTGGCCAGGGCCGCCGTGGCGGCCGCCGCCGGCATCGCCGGACCGTTCGCGGGCGTCGCCTGCGCGTCGGAGCGCGGCGGGGTCACCCGGGTGCGGGGCTACGGCCCGCTGCGCGCCGTCCGCGACAAACGCGACGGCCAGGTACGCCTCCACCTGCCCGAAGGCTTCAGCTACCGCTCCTTCAACGAGGCGGGCGGAAAGTTTCCCGACGGCTCCACCGTCCCCGGCCGCCACGACGGGATGGCGGCGTTCGCCGGACCGCGCGGCACCGCGTACCTCGTGCGCAACCACGAGGTCGGCGGCCCCGTCGGCGCGTTCGGCGACAAGGACAAGGCCTACGACCGGATGGCGGGCGGCGGCACCGTCACCCTCCAGGTCACCGCCCACGGCGAGGTGCTCAAGGCGAGCCCGTCGCTCAACGGCACCATGCTCAACTGCTCCGGCGGCCCCATGCCGTGGAAGGCGTGGGTGAGCTGCGAGGAGACCGTCAACGGGCCCGACGTGGGCAACGACTTCTCCGGCGGCGACAACTCCAAGCTCACCCGCAAGCACGGCTACATCTTCGAGGTGCCCGTGACCGGCGCCGCGACGGCCCGGCCGATCAGATCGGCGGGGCGGTTCGCGCACGAGTCGGCCGCCTTCGACCCCGAGTCGGGCGCGCTCTACCTGACCGAGGACTGTTTCAGCTTCGCCTCGGGCCTCTACCGCTACCTGCCGCCCAAGCACCCGCTCAAGGCCGGGCGCCTCCTCGACGGCGGGCGGCTCCAGATGCTCGCCGTCAAGGGCTCGCCCCGCGAGGACCTGTCCGCGGGCCAGCGCGCCGGAGCCACGTACACCACCGCCTGGGTCGACATCGACGAGCCCGACCCCGACTTCACCGGCAGGCCGCCGAACGACGAGGCCGTGCAGGCCGTCGGCAGGCAGGGCCGGGCCAAGGGCGCCGCGATCTTCTCCCGCCTCGAAGGGGCGATCCACCACCAGGGCACGATCTACTTCGTCTCCACCCAGGGCGGCGCCACCGCCACGGGCGACACGGCCCCCTCCGGGTTCGGCAAGGGCCGCGGGCAGGTGTGGGCGTACGAGACGTGGAGCGGCAAGCTGAAGCTCGTGTACGAGTCGCCGCGCTCCACGGTGCTGGACCTGCCCGACAACGTCACGGCCAGCCCTCGCGGCACGCTCGTGCTGTGCGAGGACGGCGACGGCGACAACTACCTGCGCGGCCTGACCCGGCACGGTGAGCTGTTCGACTTCTGCCGGATGGAGCCCGTCGCGGGCGACCCGGGCGCGGAGTTCGCCGGGTCCACGTTCGGCCCCGGCGGCCACACGCTGTACGTCAACATCCAGTCCGCGCACGGCATGTCGTTCGCCATCTGGGGGCCGTGGCAGCGCGGCGCGTTCTGAGCCCGCGGCGTGGAGGCCCCGTTAGCCTGGGGGGATGATCCTGGGCATCGGGGTGGACGTGGTCGACATCGCCCGGTTCGAGGCCACGCTGGAGCGCACCCCCGGGCTGCGGGCGCGGCTGTTCACCGAGGCCGAGCGTGACCTGCCGGCGCGGTCGCTGGCCGCCCGCTTCGCCGCCAAGGAGGCCGTGGCCAAGGCGCTCGGCGCGCCGTCGGGGCTCGGCCACCTGGAGGCCGAGGTGCGCCGCGGCGACAACGGCAGGCCCGAGCTGCACGTCACCGGCCGCGCCGCCGAGGTCGCCTACGAGCTCGGCGTCAAGCGCTGGCACCTGTCACTCAGCCACGACGCGGGCGTCGCCGTGGCCTACGTGATCGCGGAGGGATAGCTTCGGATCATGCGCACCGCCTTCACCGCCGACCAGATCAGAGCCGCCGAGCGGGAGCTGATGGCCCGCCTGCCCGACGGCACGCTCATGCAGCGCGCCGCGTCCGGGCTCGCCGCCGCGTGCGCGGGCCTGCTCGGCAAGGTGTACGGCAGCCGCGTGGCCCTGCTCGTCGGCAGCGGCGACAACGGCGGCGACGCCCTGTACGCCGGCGCGCGGCTGGCCCGGCGCGGCGCCAGGGTCGAGGCCGTGCTCGCGGGCGGCAGGACGCACGAGGCGGGGCTGGAGGCGCTCCTGCTGGCCGGTGGCCGGGTGGCCGGCGCCGAGGCGGTCGAGCGGGCCGAGCTCGTCGTGGACGGGCTCCTCGGCATCGGGGCGTCCGGGGCGCTGCGGGAGCCATACCGGGAGCTCGTCCGGGCGGCCAACGCGGCGGCTGCGCCGACGGTCGCCGTGGACGTGCCCAGCGGGGTGGACGCGAGCAGCGGCCGGGTGGAGGGCGCCGCCGTCGAGGCCAGGCTGACCGTGACCATGGGGGCGCGCAAGACCGGCCTGCTGGTGGACCCGGGGGCCGCGCTCGCGGGCGAGGTGGAGCTGGTCGACATCGGGCTCGGCCCCTATCTGCCCGACCCCGACGTGGCGGGGCTGTCCCGCGCCGACGTGGCGGACCTGCTGCCGCGCCCGGCCGCCGAGAGCGACAAGTACCGCAGGGGAGTGGTCGGCGTCGTCGCCGGCAGCGACCAGTACACCGGGGCGGCCGTGCTGGCCGTGGGCGGCGCGCTGCTGGCCGGCGCGGGCATGGTCCGCTACGCCGGACCCGGCGAGCCGGTCGCGCAGGTGCGGGCCCACTGGCCCGAGGCGGTGATCACCGAGCTGGACCGGCCCTCGCTCGACGGTGTCGGCCGGGTGCAGGCGTGGGTGATCGGGCCCGGCCTCGGCACGGGCGACTGGGCGCGGGAGCTGCTCGCGCAGGTGCTGGCGAGCGACGTGCCCGTGCTGGTCGACGCCGACGGGCTCACGGTGGTCGCCCGCGAGCGCGCGCTGCTCGGCCGTACGGCGCCCGTGCTGGTCACCCCGCACGCCGGCGAGCTGTCGCGGCTCACGGGAGCCGGGCGCGACGAGATCGAGGCCGACCGGCTGGCGCACGCCCGGGGCGCGGCGGCCGAGCTGGGCGCGACCGTGCTGCTCAAGGGCTCCACCACGGTCGTCGCCGAGCAGGGCAGACCGGTGCGGGTCAACGGCACAGGCACCCCGTGGCTGGCCACGGGCGGCACCGGCGACGTGCTGTCCGGCGTGGCCGGTGCGCTGCTCGCGCAGGGGCTCGGAACCTACGACGCGGGGTCGTGCGGGGCGTACCTGCACGGGCTGGCCGGGAGGATCGCCGCCTCGGGCGCGCCGCTGCACGCGGCGGGCGTGGCGGCGGCGGTGCCGGAGGCGATCCGCGAGGTCACCCGCTCGGTGAGCGTTCACCGCTGAACCGCGCCCGGGCCGCCCCGGCGAGCGCGGGTTCACCGGTGAACCGCGCCCAGTCACCTGGGTGAGCTGCCAAACTGGGGGGATGGGATTCCCGATGGCGACGCCCGCGCAGGCGCGGGTGGACCTGGCCGCGATCGAGCACAACGTGGCCCTGCTCAAGGAGCGTGCCGGCGGCGCCGAGCTGATGGGGGCCGTCAAGGCGGACGCCTACGGGCACGGCCTCGTGCCGTCCTCCGAGGCGGTCCTGGCGGGCGGGGCGAGCCGGCTCGGCACCGCGTACATCAGGGAGGCGCTGGAGCTTCGCGCGGCCGGTGTCACCGCGCCGGTGCTGTCGTGGATCATCGGCCCCGGCGAGCCCGTCGCGGAGGCCCTGGAGGCCGGCGTCGAGCTGTCGGCGTCCGCCGAGACCATCCTGGACGAGATCGCCGCCGCCGCGCGGCGCACCGGCCGCACCGCCCGCATGCACCTGGAGGCCGACACCGGCATGAGCCGGGGCGGCGCGCCGCTCGCCGCCTGGCCCGGGCTGCTGGCCAGGGCGGCCCGCCTCCAGGCCGAGGGCGCCGTCGAGATCGTCGGCCTCTGGTCCCACTTCGCCTGCGCCGACATCCCCGGCCATCCGTCGATCGACGCGCAGCTCTACGCGTTCGAGGAGGCGCTCAAGCTGGCCGAGCAGGCCGGCGTGGGCGGCTCCCACGTCATCCGGCACCTGTCCAACTCCGCCGCCGTCATGACACTGCCCCGCGCCCGCTTCGACATGGTCCGCTCCGGCATCGCGATGTACGGGCTGAGTCCCGTCCCCGAGCTGGGCGACTTCGGCCTGCGGCCGGCGATGACGCTCCTCGCCCGGCTGTCGCTGGTCAAGCAGGTCCCCGCCGGCTCCGGCGTCTCGTACGGGCACCTGCACGTCACCGAGCGTGAGACCCGGCTCGGCCTGGTCCCGCTCGGCTACGCCGACGGCGTGCTCCGGCACGCGACCGGCCGCGCCGAGGTGCTGGCCGGAGGGCGGCGCAGGCCCGTGACCGGGCGCGTGTGCATGGACCAGTTCATGATCGATCTCGGGAACGACGCCCTGGCCGAGGGCGAGGAGGTCGTTCTCTTCGGATCTGGGGGTAGGGGCGAGCCCACCGCTCAGGAGTGGGCGGATAACCTCGGCACCATCACGCATGAGATCGTGACGAGGATCGGCGCGCGGGTGCCGCGAGTCCACGTGCGCGACAGCCAGGAGTGAGAGGGGGCACGGGGCCATGACCACGACGACACGCCGCAGGGTCGGCATCGCCGGAGCCATCGTCGGTGCCGCGTCGGCGGGGGTCGCTGCGGCGACACTGGCCAAGCGCTACGTGGTGGGCCGGATCAGGGTGCGTCCCGACGCCGAGCTGGCCGAGCCGTTCGGCGAGCTCCGGGGCCGGGAGCGCACGCTGACCACCTCCGACGGCGTCAATCTGCACGTCGAGATCGACGGGCCAGAAGAATCGGGGAGTGAGGCGCCGCTGACGGTCGTCTTCTGCCACGGTTACTGTCTCAGCCTGGAGTCCTGGCACTACCAGCGCCGCGACCTGCGCGAGAGCTACCGCGTCGTGCTGTGGGACCAGCGCTCGCACGGCCGCTCCCAGCGCGCCGAGACCGGCGACGCCACGATCGACCGGCTCGGCGACGACCTGGCCGAGCTGCTCGACACGTTCGTGCCCGGCCCGTGCGTGCTGGTCGGCCACTCCATGGGCGGCATGACGATCATGGCGCTGGCCGACCGCCGCCCCGAGCTGTTCGGCGACCGGATCAAGGGCGTGGCGCTCATCGGCACCTCGGCGGGCAAGCTGGCCGAGATCACGCTCGGCCTGCCCGCGCTGGTGTCCAAGGTCGTCCACAAGGTGGCGCCCGGCGCGGTGTCCATGCTCGGGCGCCGTGGCGCGCTGGTCGACCGCACCCGCCACGCGGGCAGCGACATCGCCTTCCTCATCACCCGCTACGCCGGCTTCGGCGACTCCAAGAACGTCAGCCCCACCCTGGTCGACTTCGCCGAATCCATGATCAGGGCGACGCCGACCGAGGTGATCGCCGACTTCTACCCCGCGCTGATGAACCACGACAAGCTGTCCGCGCTCGACGTCCTCGACCCCGTGCCCACCGCGATCATCGTCGGCGACAAGGACTGGCTGACCCCGCCCGACCACAGCCGCGCCATCGCCGCGGCGCTGCCCAGGGCCCAGCTGACCGAGGTGCCCGACACCTCCCACCTGGTCCAGCTCGAACGGCCGGGCGCGGTCAACGACGTGCTGCGCGACCTGATCAAGAGAGTGGAGCTGTAGAGAGTGGGGAGTACGCGGTGAACGCGGAGCGGTTGCCGACCGCCGACGACATGCGCGCCTACGGAGCCCGGCTCGCGGCCCGGCTGCGCCCCGGCGACCTGGTGGTCCTGTCGGGCCCGCTGGGCGCCGGCAAGACGACGCTGGTGCAGGGCATCGCCGAGGGCCTGAAGGTACGCGGGCCGATCACCTCGCCCACGTTCGTCATCGCCAGGGTCCACCCGTCGCTGGGCCAGGGCCCGCCGCTGGTCCACGCCGACGCCTACCGCCTCGGCGGCGACCTTGAGGTGGACGACCTCGACCTGGACGCGTCGCTGGAGGACTCGGTCACCGTCGTCGAATGGGGTGAGGGGCTGGTCGAGGGGCTGTCCGAGGACCGCCTGGAGATCCACATCGACCGTGAGACCGGCGACGACGCCCGCCTCGTGACGCTGCGGGGCGTCGGCGCGCGGTGGTCCGGCTGAGGGGTCGCTCGCTCACCCGTCGCGACACGCCGTTCGAGCGGGCCGAAGAGTAAAACGCGGGTCAACGCCCGGCAATCCTGTCACCCTTGGTAAAACTCGCCACTTCACGGAAAACATGATCGTTGGCGATGGATTCCCCCAGAATTTCTGGGTATCAGGAGGGGCAGCGTCCGCCTTTTTGGTGGATGCTTGGTGGAAGACGGCGAAGTGGGGTGCGCTGGTGCTCGGTGTCAGGCGATTCGCGGCCGCGGGAGCCATCCTGATGATCGGCGCACTGGGCTGCTCGGCCCAGGCGCAGACCAGCCCCACGACCACACCGACCGCGACCGCCACGGCGACCACGACCGCCACCAGCACCGCGACCACGACCGCCACGGCTCCGCCCGTCCGTGCCTCCATCAAGGTCGAGCTCAACCCCGACCGGGTGACCGCCGGAGAGACGTCGCGGGTGTGGATCCTCGCCAACTGCCCCGTGCCGACCGGCGGCCCCGCCCACACCGGCACCGCCACCTCACGGGCGTTCGTCAGCGGCGTCCCGCTCAACCCCGCGACCCCGACCCCCGCCGCCAACGCCACCACCACGCCCAGCCCGGGCCCCTGGGTGCGGGGCGAGGCCCAGGTGTCCGGCACCATCGCGCGCGGCACCTACCGGGTTGACGTCAAGTGCGACGGCACCAACGACACGGGCCGCGCCACCCTGCGCGTCGTCCGAGCCGACCCGCTGCCCAGCGACGTGCCCACCCGGGCCCCCCGCGCGGGCGGCGGCGGCACGTTCGGCAAGGACGTGGACGAGGGCTCCGGCCTGCCGCTCGCCCCGGCGGGGGTGCTGCTCGGCCTCGCCCTGGCCGCCGGCATCGGGATCGCGCTCAAGCGCCGCAGCCGGGCCTGACGAGGACGACGCCATGGCACGCCCGGGACGCGTGGTGCTCGCCGGGGCCGCCACGGGACTCCTGCTGGTCATGTTCGGCAAGACCCAGATCGGCACCCAGCAGGCCGCCAAGGTGGTGCCCGAGAGCATCGACATCCCGTCCATCGACGTCGAGGCGCCCCTGATGAAGCTCGGGCTGACCAAGAGCGGCGAGGTGGAGCTGCCGCCGTACGAGAAGCCCAAGGTGGCCGGCTGGTACACCGGCAGCGCGGTGCCCGGCGAGAAGGGGGCCTCGGTGATCGTGGGCCACGTCGACACCAAGACGGCGCCCGCGGTGTTCTACAAGCTGAGGAAGGTCCGCAAGGGTGAGCTGGTCAAGGTGGAGCGCAGCGACGGCAAGGTCGCGACGTACAAGGTGGAGGCCGTCGAGCAGGTCCACAAGGACCGGTTCCCGGCCAGGAAGGTGTACGTCGACGACGGGCTCAAGCTGGTGACCTGCGGCGGCACCTTCGACTACGCCAAGGGCGAGTACGTGGACAACATCATCGTCTACGCCTCCCGCGCCTGAGCCGTCCCTCCCCGGGACGGGAAATCCGGTTGCCGCGATCCGGATGATGGGGACATGAGTGTGGAGACCAATCCGCCGGCCACCGGCAGCCGCGTCCCGTGGGAGCGGGTGCACCCGGCGGCCCGCGCCGGCGTCGAGGAGTTCCTGGGCGGTCCCGTGACCGAGGCGGTCACGCAGGACAACGGCTTCTCGCCCGCCGCCGCCGTGCGGCTGCGCACCGCGCACGGGCGCCGCGCGTTCGTCAAGGCCGTCGGCCCCGAGCCGAACGCCGAGGCCGTGGGCATCTACCGCGCCGAGGCCGCGATCGCCGCCGCCCTGCCCGCGTCCGTGCCCGCGCCCCCGCTGCTGACGACGTTCGAGGCCGAGGACTGGGTGGTGCTGGTCTTCGAGGACATCGAGGGCCGCCACCCGGCGATGCCGTGGCGGCGCGACGAGCTCGACCGGGTGCTCGCGGCCGTCGACCGGATGTCCGCCGCGCTCACTCCCGCCCCCATCGCCGTCCCGTCCGTGGGCGAGCGGTTCGGCGACTCCTTCCGCGGCTGGCGCAGGCTCCTCGCCGAGGACACCACCGGCCTCGACCCGTGGGCGCTGCGCCACCTCGACGGCCTGGCGGAGCTGGAGTCCGGCTGGGCGGAGGCCGCCGCCGGCGACACGCTCCTCCACGCCGACCTGCGGGCCGACAACATCCTGTTCGCCGATGACCGGGTCTACGTCGTGGACTGGCCGTGGGCGTGCGTCGGCGCGCCCTGGTTCGACCGGGTGGCCCTGCTGCCGTCCGTCGGCATGCAGGGCGGCCCGCTGCCGCACGAGCTGGTC
The DNA here is from genome assembly GCF_040654215.1 of Nonomuraea sp. NPDC050733. Classification (NCBI taxonomy): domain Bacteria; kingdom Bacillati; phylum Actinomycetota; class Actinomycetes; order Streptosporangiales; family Streptosporangiaceae; genus Nonomuraea; species Nonomuraea sp. NPDC050733. Next base: position 54,430 of record NZ_JBFAHO010000008.1, read on the forward strand.
ACCGACCCCGACCCGGAGATCACGGCGGTGATCGCCGCGTTCGCCGGCTACTTCGTACGGCAGGGCCGCCGGCCGGCGCCGCCGGGTCTGCCCACGCTCCGGGCGTTCCAGCTCGCCCAGGGCGCGGTGGCGCTCGACTGGCTCAGGCGGCGCACCGGCTGGTCCTGACGACCCGCTCCGACACATCGGCCTCGGAGGGCGTGCTTCGCCCGGACGGCGGGGGCTGAGCCGGGTGGCGGGTAGGCTAGTCAGTCGTGCTGGTCCTGGCCTTTGACACCGCGACCCCAGCGGTCACCGCCGCGCTCCACGACGGCGAGCGGGTTCTCGCCGAGTCGACGACGATCGACGCCCGGCGCCACGGTGAGCTGCTCGCGCCCACCATCCAGATCGTGCTCGGCGAGGCGGGCGCCGCGCTGCGCGACGTCACGGCTGTCGTCGCCGGCAGCGGTCCCGGCCCCTACACGGGGCTGCGCGTCGGGCTGATGACCGCCCAGGCGCTCGCCACGACGCTGGGCGTCCCCGCGTACGGCATCTGCACGCTCGACGCCGTCGCCTACGGCAGCGGCCGCGACGAGCCGTTCATCGCCGCCACCGACGCCCGGCGCAAGGAGGTGTTCTGGGCCCGGTACGCCGACCTGCGCACCAGGGTGAGCGGCCCGGCCGTCGACCGGCCCGCCGACGTGCCCACCGACGGCCTGCCGGTCGTCGGGGCCGGCGCCGCCCTCTATCCGGACGTGCTCGGCGAGCCGGGCGACCCGCCCTACCCCTACGCGGGCGCGCTGGCCGCCCTCGCCGTCGAGCGCCTGGCCGCCGGCGTCCCGCTCGACCCGCCGCGCCCGATCTACCTGCGCCGTCCCGACGCGGTGGTGCCCGGCGCGCCCAAGAGGGTGACGGCGTGAGACTGCGCCGGATGACCGAGGACGACCTGCCGGCGGTCATGGCGATCGAGCGCGCCACGTTCCCGCTCGACGCGTGGAGCGAGGGCATGATGCGCGGCGAGCTGGCCGACCAGCCCCGCACCCGCCACTACGTGGTGGCGCTGGTCGACGACGTCATCATCGGCTACGCGGGCATGGCCGCCGCGGCCGACCAGGCCGACGTGCAGACCATCGCGGTGCTCCAGGCCCACCAGGGCACCGGCGTGGGCGGAGCGATGCTGGCCGAGCTGCTGCGGGAGGCACGCGGGCGCGGCGCCCGCGAGATGTTCCTGGAGGTGCGCGACGACAACCCGCGCGCCCGCGGCGTGTACGAGCACTTCGGGTTCGAGGAGATCGGCATCCGCCGCCGCTACTACGACGACGGCACCGACGCGATCATGATGAGGAAGAAGCTGGATGGCTGACGCACCACTGGTCCTCGGCATCGAGACCTCCTGCGACGAGACCGGCATCGGCATCGTCAGGGGCCACACGCTGCTGGCCAACACCATCGCGTCCAGCATGGAGGAGCACGCCCGCTTCGGCGGCGTGGTGCCCGAGGTGGCCTCCCGGGCCCACCTGGAGGCGATGACGCCGACCGTCGAGGCCGCGCTGGCGCAGGCCGGCCTGAGGTTCTCCGACATCGACGCGATCGCCGTGACCGCCGGGCCGGGCCTGGCCGGGGCGCTGCTGGTGGGCGTCGCCGCGGCCAAGGCCTACGCGCTCGGCCTCGGCGTCCCGCTCTACGGCGTCAACCACCTGGCCGCCCACGTCGCCGTGGACCAGCTCGAGCACGGTCCGCTCCCCAAGCCGTGCATCGCCATGCTCGTCTCGGGCGGCCACTCGTCGCTGCTGCTGGTGCCCGACGTGGCCCAGGACGTCATCTCGCTCGGCTCGACGGTGGACGACGCGGCGGGGGAGGCGTTCGACAAGGTGGCGCGGGTGCTCGGGCTGCCGTTCCCCGGCGGCCCGCACATCGACCGGGCGGCCACCTCAGGCTCCGGCACGGCCATCACGTTCCCGCGCGGCAAGATCGACGACGGCACGCTCGACTTCTCCTTCTCCGGGCTCAAGACCGCCGTGGCCCGCTGGGTCGAGGCGCGCGAGGCGGGCGGCGAGTCCATCCACGTGCCGGACGTGGCGGCGTCGTTCCAGGAGGCCGTGGTCGACGTGCTGACCCGCAAGGCGCTCCAGGCGTGCCGCAAGTACGACGTGCACGACCTGCTCATCGGCGGTGGCGTGGCGGCCAACTCGCGGCTGCGCGCCCTGGCCCAGGAGCGGTGTGACGCGGCGGGCGTGCGGCTGCGCGTGCCCCGGCCGGGCCTGTGCACCGACAACGGCGCCATGGTGGCCGCCCTGGGCTCCGACCTGGTGGCCGCCGGGATCACCCCGTCCGCCCTGGAGATCCCGGCCGACTCGTCGATGCCGATCACGACGGTTCATGTGTGACGGGTGCGGGCCGGTCACGGCGGTCCTGGATGGGACGGTCAATCGCGCCCCTGGCCCGCCGACCCGCACAACGCCTTGACGGCGATGCTCATGACCTCCTCGGTGGACGGGTTGCGGGTCGAGGGGTTGATCGACAGGGTCATCGACTTGCCGGAGTCCGTGCGGAACACGAACGTCAGGTATCCGATCAGCTCGCCGCTGTGTCCCCACACCGTGCCGCACGGCAGCCGGTAGGCCTGCAGCCCGAGCCCATAGCCGAACCCGACTCCGGTCTCGACCGTCGTGCGCATCGCCTGCAATGACGTCCTGCTGATCAGCTTGCCGTCGAGCAGCGCCGACATGAACCGCTCCAGGTCGGCCGCGGTCGAGATCATCTCGCCTGCGGCCCAGTCCAGCGAGGGGTTCATCCGTGTGGCGTCCACCAGGTCGGGCAGCGGCTCGTATCCCTTGGCGTGCGGTGACGGCAGTCCCGCCCGGTCGCCCGGCACCACTGTGTGGCGCAGCCCCAGCGGGCGCAGGATGCGGCGCGTGACCTCGGTGCCGTACGGATGGCCCGTCAGCTTCTCCACCAGCAGCCCGAGCACCACGTAGTTGGTGTTGGAGTAGTGCCACTTCCCGTCGTCGGGGAGCTTCTTGGCGAAGGCCACCTTGAGCAGCTCGCGCGGCTGGTAGGAGCGGAACCGGGCGTCGCCGCGCCAGCGGTTGGTCGAGTATCCGGGCTCGCTCATGTAGTCGTACAGGTGGCTGGTGTGGTTGAGGAGCCGGCGCACGGTGATCTGCTCGCCGCCCGGCACCAGGCCGGGCAGGTACCGGTCGATGGGGTCGTCGAGCTGGATCTCGCCCTCGTCCACGAGCTGGAGCACGACAGTCGCGACGAACGTCTTGGTGACGCTGCCGATCCGGAAGTACCCGTTGGGCGACGGCGGTCCCTCGCGCTCGATGTCGCGCACACCCACGGCGCCCGACCAGGTGCGTCCGCCGTCGGAGACCCGCGCCAGGGCGGCCGTCGCCCCGCCGCCCGCCACGATCTTCTCCAGGTCGGAGCGTACGTCCACACCATGGCCACCCGCGGTGACAGCCGTCGCGACCAGCACGTTCATCAGCATCTGCATCATGTGCTCAACGCTATGGAGATCGGCTGCGCGGCGGAATGCGGTGCTCCACCGACTCCAGCTGAGGAAAACCGCAGCAGCTCAGGAGCCGACCGGCCATGACGGACGCGGCCGACGTCGGCGCGTGCGGGTGACGCCGGCCCTGCCGTACAGGGTGGGGCCGGTCCGGACGGCGGGTCAGTCCTTCGGGCGGGTAGGGCGGAGGAGGGCCTCGGCGAGGGCCAGCATGGTCTCCTCCAGCGAGCCCAGGCGCTTGGTGAGGTCCGCCGTGGCCGGCGTGACGATGCCCGTCACCGTGCGCGTCAGCTCCTCGCGGTCGGGCCGCGCCTGGAGCAGCTCCGTGAGAGCGCCCGCCGCCGCCGTGAGACGGTCGGCCTCGTCGGCGGCGCGGGCGGCGATCGCCTCCTCGATCCGCTCGCCGATGCCGAGCGTGACCGGGAGCTGGCTCACCCGCTGGTTGACCGCCTCCAGGTGGTCGTCCACCGTCTCCAGCTGCTCACCCGCCTGCTCGGCGCGGGTGGCGAGGTCCGTAAGATGCCGGTCCACGCCGTCGAAGCGGGCCTGCATACTCGTCTGGATGGCCGTCTGGATGGCCGTTCCCACCTGGTCGAACCGCGTCGTCAGGCCCGTGTCGACCGCGTCGAGGCGGGTGGCGAGCCCGTCCACCGTGTCGAGACGGGCGGTCAGGTTGGCGTCGGCCGTGGCGAAATGGGCGGCCATGGCGCTGTCGCTGCGGTCGAGGCGGCTCGTGACCCCGTCGAACCCGGCCGCCAGCTTCGTGTCGACGGTCGTGAAACGGCCCGTCACCGTGCTGTCGACGGCGTCGAACCGGGTCGTCAGATGCTCCTCGACCTCGCTCAGCCGCTCGTCCAGCGACTCCAGGTCGTTGTCCAGGTGGTTGAAGCGGGCCTCGTTGCGGGTCGCGTTCTCGCCGAGGTGCTGGTCGACGCCGGCCACCCGCTGGTCCACCGACGCCATCCGCTGGTCCACGGCCGCCATCCGCTGCTCGACCTCGCCCACGCGCTCGTCCACGGCGCCCAGCCGCTCGCCGGCGGCGACCGCGCGCTCGTCCAGCGTGGTCAGGCGGCCGTCGAGGGCGGTGAAGCGGCCGTCCATCCGGCCGTCCAGGGCGCCGAGCTGCCCGTCGAGCGAGACGATCCGCTTGTCGACGGACCCCAGCCGGGAGTCCATCCCGGCCAGGCGGCCATCCACGCCCTCCAAGCGCACGTCGAGCTCGTCGAGCCGCACCGCGACCTGCTGCTGCGTCTCCTCCAGGCAGGTGGCCAGCTCCTGCCGCGACTCCTCCACCCGCGCCGCGAGCCGCTGCTCGGCGGTCGTCAGCCGGTCGGTCACGGCGCTCACCTGGCCCGCCAGCACGTCCACGTGCGCGGTCAGCCTCTCGGCCACGGCGTCCACGTGCGCGTTGACCTGCTCGCCGACGGCGGCGGCCCTGGTCCCGGCCTGCTCGGCCGCGGCGGCCAGCCGGCCGTCCAGCCCGCTGGACAGCCCCGAGGCGATCCCGCTGGACAGCTCGGCCACCACGTTCTCGACCCGGTCGGTGCGCGCCGTCAGCTCGGCGAGCGACCTGTCGAGCCGGGTGAAGCGGCTGGCGGCGGCCTCCATGCTGGAGCCGAGCTGGGCCATGACGGCCGCGAACTCGCCCATCCGCTTGGCGATGCCCTCGCCGCCGTCCAGCACCGACTGCAGCCGCTTCAACGTCTCCTCGACGCCGCCGCCGATGGTCGTCAGATCGTCCCAGATGTTCGGAAGCTCCACCACAGGGGCGACGCGCTCGTGGACCGACTCCACCCGGGCGTCCACGGAGCCCACCTGCGAGCCGACGGCGTCCACGTGGTCGCGGACCGCCTCGACGTGCTGGGCGAGGCCCTCGGCCCACATGGGCGGCTTGGCGGCCATGTCGTCAAGGCGCCCGCTCACCGTCTCCAGCGTGCCGCTCAACCCACCGAGCTCGCGCTCGCGCACCTCGCGCAGCAGCCACTCCATGCCTTCGAGCCGCTGGCGGATCTCGTCGAGGACGGCCCCCTGCGTGCGCTGCTCGTACACATGATCCTGCGCGGCGCGCGCCAGCAGCTCCCGCATCCTCTCCGGGACCTTGCTGTGCCCCCCTGTCTGCAGGAGGGTGGTGTGGTTGGAATGATCCACCGAAAGCTCCTTCACTCGCCGACGGTTCATCGCGCAGCGGTGGGATAGGTCCGGTTTGCAGATGGACGAAGGAGAACGCGGTAAACCGCTACAGGGGGAGAACTCCCGCCCGCCCACCTTAGCCTCTCGATCAAGCCACGTCAGTGGTGCGGGAAAATATCGTGGTTGCCGCAGAAGCGCCCTGATTTGCCATTCACGCAGGTGGGCACGGGCGGCAGATCAGGGCGGCGGGCTTATCCATGATCCGGGTCAGAATGACCACGGCGGATTCGCTGCCCGAAAGTCGCAGATCTCCGCGAAGGCGTTCGATGTCCACGGCGGAGGCGCGCTTTTTAATAGTGACATTTCCTATTTTCCGGTCGCGGAGGGCGGCGCGTAGGCGCTTCAGCGAGAACGGCAGCGCCTCCTCCACCTCGTACCGGGACGCCCAGGGGGTGTCGACCGGGTCGTCCCCGGTGATGTAGGCGATCATCGGGTCGGGCAGGCGGCCGTCCACCAGCTCGGCGACCTCCGCGACGAGGTGCGCGCGGATCGCCGCGCCGTCGGGCTCGTACACGTAGCGGCCCAGCGGGCCGACGGGGGCGACGGCGCTCGTGTCACGCAGGACGTGGCCGCCGGGCAGCAACGTGGCCAGCCGGACCGGCCCGCCGCCCGTCGTCATGTCCTGCCCGCCCGTCGTGCCGGCATCGGGGTGCGTCCACAGGGACGCCTCCTTCACCTCGCCCTTGTACGAGACCCACTCGGCCTCGGCCGTCTCCGGGATGAACTCGTACGGGATGCCCGGGGCGACCTTGAGACAGGCCCACCGGGCCCGGGCGACCAGGTCGAGCACGACGGGCCACGGCGGGGAGTAGGCCAAGGGGTCGAACGTGCGGCCCCTGGAGGTGCGCCGGGCCGGGTCGGCGAACAGCACGTCGTAGTCCTCGGGTGACACGGAGGCGGCGTCGGCCACCCGGACCGAGACCCGTCCGGTCAGCCCGAGCGACTCGACGCTGGCCCTGGCCACGGCCACGGTCAGCGGGTCGGTGTCGACGGCGTCCACGACACAGCCGGCCCGGGCCAGCGCCAGGAGATCCCCGCCGACGCCGCAGCACACGTCCACGACCCTCGGCCCCGCCCTCTGCGCATCCGAGCCGGGCGGGCCGGAGCCGTACGGGGCCGGGGGCCGCGTTCCTGGGCCGGGTGGGCCCGAGTCGTACGGGGCCGGGGGCCGCGTTCCTGGGCCGGCGTCCTCCCGAGCCGTCGCTCCCGGGCGCGGCCGCGAGACCTGTGAACCCTGTGAGTCCTGCCACAGCGCGGTGAGCCGGGCGGCGCGGTGGGCGGCGACCTCGGCCCGGGTGGCCTGCTCCAGGCCGTGCGGCGTGAAGTACATCAGCTCGGCGTCCGCGCCGAACTTGGCGCGCGCCCGGTCCCGGAGCCGCGCCTGGGTGAGCGCGGCCGAGGCGAGCGCGGCGTCGTAGGTCCGGCGCAGGCTCGTCGCGGCCGCCACGGGGTCGCCCCCTTGGAGCTCGCTCGCCTCCGCGAGCGCGCGCTGCCCGCGCGGGGTGAGCAGCTCGGTGAAGGCGTCCAGGTCCACGCCGTACGACGTTAGCGCCTCCCCCGCGGGCCCGGATCCGGGACCCCGTCACGACCTGCGAGTATGGGTTATCGCTCTCAGCAGACGTGTTCGTGTTGACTGTCAAGCCCCTCTTGCATATGTTTCCTGTTGGCACTCTCCCCTTGAGAGTGCCAACGTGCGACGAGGCAGGTCTGGCACCCGCGACGGCAGGCCCCGCTGGTCGCCTCTTCTAGATCATTCAAATCTGAAGGGGAGGTCCGATCGTGACGACCGCCACCAAGGTTCCCGTTAAGCCGCTCGGCGACCGCATTGTGGTGCAGCCGCTTGAGGCTGAGCAGACCACCGCTTCCGGCCTGGTCATTCCGGACACCGCCAAGGAGAAGCCGCAGGAGGGCAAGGTCCTCGCGGTGGGCCCGGGCAACTGGGATGAGGACGGCGACAAGCGGATTCCGCTCGACGTCAGTGAGGGCGACATCGTCCTCTACAGCAAGTACGGCGGCACCGAGGTCAAGTACGGCGGCGAGGAGTACCTCGTGCTCTCCGCCCGCGACGTTCTCGCAATCATCGAGAAGTAAGCCGGTGGTGTCGGGCCCCGGGCGCGTGAGCGGCCGGGGCCTTCGACACTAGGAGAGGACTTTCAGCAAATGGCGAAGATCCTGGAGTTCGACGAGGACGCCCGTCGCGCTCTTGAGCGCGGCGTCAACGCCCTCGCGGATGCCGTGAAGGTTACCCTCGGCCCTCGTGGCCGCAACGTCGTCATCGACAAGAAGTTCGGTGCTCCGACCATCACGAACGACGGTGTGACCATCGCTCGTGAGATCGAGCTGGAGGAGCGCTACGAGAACCTCGGCGCCCAGCTCGCCAAGGAAGTGGCCACCAAGACCAACGACATCGCGGGTGACGGCACCACCACCGCGACGGTCCTGGCCCAGGCCATGGTCCGCGAAGGCCTGCGCAACGTGGCGGCCGGCGCCTCGCCGCTGTCGCTCAAGCGCGGCATCGACAAGGCGGCCAAGGTGATCAGCGACAAGCTGCTCGCCAGCGCGCGCCCGGTCGAGGACAAGAAGGAGATCGCCAACGTCGCGACGATCTCGGCCCAGGACGCCAAGATCGGCGAGCTGATCGCCGAGGCGTTCGACAAGGTCGGCAAGGACGGCGTCCTCACGGTCGAAGAGTCCAACGCCATGGGCATGGAGCTCGAGTTCACCGAGGGCCTCCAGTTCGACAAGGGCTACCTGTCGGCCTACATGGTCACCGACCCCGAGCGCATGGAGTCCGTCCTCGAGGACGCCTACGTCCTGCTGACCCAGGGCAAGATCGCCTCGATCGCCGACTTCCTGCCGCTGCTGGAGAAGGTCGCCCAGACCAAGAAGCCGCTGCTCGTGGTCGCCGAGGACGTCGAGGGCGAGGCCCTGGCCGTCCTGGTCACCAACAAGATCCGTGGCACGTTCACCTCCGTCGCCGTCAAGGCGCCGGGCTTCGGCGACCGCCGCAAGGCGATGCTGCAGGACATGGCCATCCTCACCGGCGGCCAGGTCGTCAGCGAAGAGGTCGGCCTCAAGCTGGAGAACGTCGGCCTTGAGGTGCTCGGCCAGGCGCGTCGCATCGTCGTCACCAAGGACGCCACGACCGTCGTCGACGGCGCCGGTGACCAGCAGGCCATCGAGGACCGCGTCAAGGAGATCAAGCTCGCCATCGAGCAGTCCGACTCCGACTGGGACCGCGAGAAGCTGCAGGAGCGACTGGCCAAGCTGGCTGGCGGCGTCTGCGTGCTGCGCGTCGGCGCGGCCACCGAGGTCGAGCTCAAGGAGAAGAAGCACCGTCTCGAGGACGCCATCTCCGCGACGCGCGCCGCGATCGAGGAGGGCATCGTCTCCGGCGGTGGCTCGGCCCTGATCCACGTCTCCAAGGACCTGGACGACCTCGGCCTGACGGGCGACGAGGCCACCGGTGTCGGCGTCGTGCGCCGCGCGCTGGTCGAGCCGGCCCGCTGGATCGCCGAGAACGCCGGTCTCGAGGGCTACGTGGTCACCCACAAGGTCGCCGAGCTGCAGGCCGGCCACGGCCTCAACGCCGCGACCGGCGAGTACGGCGACCTGATCGCGCAGGGTGTCATCGACCCGGTCAAGGTCACCCGCTCGGCCGTCCAGAACGCCGCTTCGATCGCGGGCATGCTGCTCACGACCGAGGTGCTCGTCGTGGACAAGCCCGAGGAGGAGGCCCCGGCCGCCGGCCAGGGCCACGGCCACGGTCACGGCCACTGACAACCTGAGGGTCACCGGCTGACGGGCTTCGGCCCGCGCGGCCAGTGACGTCACGGCTCACGAACGGCCCGCCCCCACTCCGGGGGCGGGCCGTTCGCGTGCCCGGCCTCTGGCGGGAGTGGGTCGTTCGCGTGTGTCTGACCTCTGGTGTCGGTGGGGTTGCGGGTGCTCGGCCTCTAAGGGGGTGCGGGTGCTCGGCTTCTGGCGGGAGTGGGCCGTTCGTGTGTGTCCGGTCTCTGGTGTGATGGGGTGCACGGGTGCTCGGCCGCTGGCGGGGGTGGGGCCTGTGGGTGCCCTGCTTCTGGGGAGAGGGAGTGCTGTGCTCTCCTGTGGGAGGTGGCCGACGACCGGACGGGTGAGGAGCTCAGGTGACTCGTCCGGATAAGGCGGCTCATGAAATGTGATGTAGTACCAGATACAACGCCGCACACCGCCTCGTACTCGCAAATAGTGACTTATCGCGGTAAACCAGAAGTGCTAGCAAAGCGTCGGGTGCCTGACATGTTCTCGCCTCGGTGCGTTGTCTGAGCCGTGTTGTCTGATCGTGTTGTCTGGACTGGACAGCTGACGAATTCCGTGCATTTCGCCTTATGGGGTGAAATATTCCTCCAGTAGTAAAGCCTTACTGTCGTCATTCGATTACGGGCCGTCGTCGTCTCTTCAATGTGACCAATCCGTAGCCGTTCGCGATGACGACAGGCCCGATCAGGGCGGGCATCATGCCTAACGTGAGCGAGGGAAGCGTCGCCGACGCCAAAATTGGGGTAAGGCTCGCGTCGAGACTTCCGGCACGGACGGATGACTCCGACCTTAGGGAACTGACCAGTCTCGCCGTACAGGGAGATCGCGGTGCGATCGAATCCCTGCTCGGCGAGTTGCGCCCGATGGTGGTGCGCTATTGTCGCGCCAGGTTGGGCAGGGTTTCAGGGCAATATCACATTGCCGATGACGTGGCCCAGGAGGTGTGCATCGCGGTGCTGTCCGCGCTGCCGCGCTATCGCGACATGGGCCGTCCGTTCGCCTCGTTCGTCTTCGGCATCGCCTCGCACAAGGTGGCCGACGCGCTGCGCAGCTCCGTGCGTTCGGCCGTGCCGACGCAGGATCTGCCCGACGGACCCGACGACGGACCCGGGCCCGAGGAGACCGTGGTCCGCTACATCGAGGTCGAGCACGCCCGCAGGCTGCTCGCCAGGCTGCCCGACAACCAGCGTGAGTTGCTGCTGTTGCGGGTGGTGTCGGGTCTGTCGGCTGAGGAGACCGGTAATGTACTGGGCATGTCACCAGGTGCGGTCCGGGTCGCCCAGCACCGGGCGCTCGCGAGGTTGCGGCAGATGGCCGAGCTGGAGTCGGCTTGACGCAGCGGCGGACCGGAGGCGGTCCGGCTCCGGAGGACGAAGGCGACGGGAGCGACGAGAGCGACGCGCTGCTCGACGCCCTCGCCTGTGGGGAGCCGCCCCCTCATGACGATCCCGCCGCACGGCTGCTGGCCGCCCTGATGGCGGACGTCGCCGTGGAGGCGAGCGCGCACGACGGGCAGGCGGGCATCGGGCAGGCGGGTGCTGGGGAAGCGGGCGGCCAGGAGGAGAGCGCGGGGCACGGCGCCGCGCTGGAGGAGGCCGGGCCGTCGTCAGCGGGCCGGCCGGTGGGTCAGCGGCGTTCCTCGGTGTCGATGACGCCGTCCACGTAGCCCCTGGCGTACTCCCATGTGACGTAGTCGGCCGGGTCGGGGTGGAAGGCGGGCTCGTGCACCTGTGGCCGGCCCTTCTCGATCATCTGGCGTAGGTTGCCGCGCAGCAGGTCCCAGTCGAAGAAGTGCTGCTCGCCGCATTCGGGGCAGTCGAGTACCAGGCCGAGCACCCCCTGGGGCTCCAGCAGGGAGCGGAACACCTCCACGTCGGCGAGGTCCGTGATGGCCTCGTCGCGCTCGGCGGCCGTGAGCGGCTCGGCGTCGTCGAGCTCACCCATCGCGGCGGAGGGGTCGTTCGGATCGTCCGCGAACGGGTCGCGGGGGACGTCTTCCAGCACCTTCCCACCATATGACCGATGCGGCCCCAGTGGTGGTCACCGGTCGTCAGTGGCCTGGCCAAGCCATCCGCGCCGGGCCGCCTCCACACCCGCGTGGAAGCGGGACTGCGCGCCCAGCCGGGTCATGGCGTCGGCGAACCTGGCGCGTACGGTGCGGACGGAGACGCCGAGGTGCCGGGCGATCGACTCGTCGCACATGCCCTGGGCGGCCAGCCGGATCACCTGGACGGTGCCGTCGGAGCGGTGGCCCCACGGCATGGGCACGGACCGGCCCCACCACTCCTCGAACAGGGACGTGAGCACGCCCACGACGATCGGCGTGCGTAACAGGTAGAAGTTGTAGGCGTGGTCGGGCAGGTTGCCGCCCCACAGCGCGGGCAGGCCGGCGGCCTGGTCGCCTGCGGTCATGAACCAGCTCGGCACCCGGTCGAGCGTGCGGACCTCGCCGCCGGTCTGCAGCAGGCGGCCGAGCCGGTCGCGTACGCCGGGCATGGCCAGGGTCTCGACGGGGACGACGGCGCGCACGGTGAGCAGGCCGCGCTGCTGCGCGTCGATCCAGGGATCAGCGAACTTGCGTGCGAAGTCGCTCATGGTGCGCTCGTCCGGGATGGCGGTGAGCACCGTCATCGGCGGCGACTGCACGGCCATGCCGACCACGCTCTCGTACAGGACGTCCGCCCCGCTGACCAGCTCCACCGGGAACGGCCCGCTCTGGTAGTCGCGTCCCGCGTCGTAGTCGCGGATGAGGCCGCGGATCGACCCGAGGGCCGAGTCGATGCGCCTGCTCTCCTCGGCGAGCCGGTCGAGCCGCTGCGCGATCAGCCGCCCGAGCGCGCCCGCCGGGTGACGGGCCAGGTACTCGCCCGAGTGCTCGTCGACCACGCCCAGCCGTACGAGGTCGTCGAGCTGCCGGCCGACCTTGTCGCACGGCCCGTCCATCGCCTCCGCCAGCTCCGTGAGCGTGGCGCGGTGCAGGCGCAGCACCGCCGTGTAGAGGGCCGACTGAGCCGGGTCGAGGCCCAGCGCCGCGAGGGGGTCGGGCACGGCGGGTGACTCGTTGCGCATGGCGGATGGCTCCGTACGGGGGACCGGGGGTGCCGCGAGGATAACGCGGCATCGTCGCCATGTCCGCCTCCTTGCGCGGGATGACGCGGCATCGGTGCAACTTCGTGCAATTGCACGTTTGCACATTGCGGCGTGCCGCTGCGTGACGCAGGCTTAACCGAGAGTCGGCGGACCAGCGGGCCGCGGAGCGCAGGCCATCAGGACACGGAGGGGGGTCCGGTGGCGCGACGCGCGCTCCGGCCCGGCCGCCGGTGGCCGGGGGACGGGACGGATCACCGACCGTCCCGTCCCCTGGCCCTTTTTCGATGCCGGGAGTACGACGGGCCGTGGGGGTCATCGTCCTCCCGGCATCCTTCCTGTTTGGACGCAGGCCCTAGACTTGTCCCCATCACGCGCAACGGCAGGAGGGGGCCGCAGCATGTCCAAGTTCACCGAGGTGGGTCTTACCTTCGACGACGTGCTGCTCGTGCCGGGTTATTCGGATCTTCAGCCGGGTGAGGCCGACACCAGTTCGCGGTTGTCACGCAACATCACGCTGTCCATCCCGCTGGTCTCCGCGGCCATGGACACGGTCACCGAGGCCCGCATGGCGGTCGCCATGGCCCGCCAGGGCGGCATCGGCGTCCTGCATCGCAACCTGGCGGCCGAGGAGCAGGCCCAGCAGGCCGACCTGGTCAAGCGGTCCGAGGCCGGCATGGTGACCAATCCGGTGACCTGCACCCCCGACGACACGCTGGCCGACGTCGAGCGGCTGTGCGCCACGTACCGGATCTCCGGCGTGCCCGTCACCGACCGCGACGGCATCCTCGTCGGCATCGTGACCAACCGCGACATGCGGTTCGAGACCGACCAGACGCGCCCGGTGCGCGAGGTGATGACCTCGATGCCGCTGGTCACCGCCCCGGTCGGCGTCTCCCGCGACGACGCGTTCACCCTCCTCCGGCAGAACAAGATCGAGAAGCTGCCCCTCGTCGACCCCGACGGCCGGCTGCGCGGCCTCATCACGGTCAAGGACTTCACCAAGAGCGAGCAGTACCCCCTGGCCACCAAGGACGCCGACGGCAGGCTCGTGGTCGGCGCGGCGGTGGGCGTCGGCGGCGACGCCGAGCTGCGCGCCAAGGCCCTCATCGAGGCGGGCGTCGACGTGATCGTCGTCGACGTCGCCCACGGCCACTCCAAGGGCCTGGCCGACATGGTCGCCAAGGTCAAGGCCAACAGCAGGGTCGACGTCATCGCCGGCAACGTCGCGACGAGGGCCGGCGCCCAGATGCTGGTCGACGCGGGCGCCGACGCCGTCAAGGTGGGCGTCGGGCCGGGCTCCATCTGCACCACGCGGGTCGTCGCCGGGGTCGGCGCGCCGCAGGTGACCGCGATCCACGAGGCGTCGCTGGCCTGCGGGCCCGCCGGGGTGCCGGTCATCGGCGACGGTGGCCTGCAGTACTCCGGCGACATCGTCAAGGCGATCGCCGCGGGCGCCGACACGGTCATGCTCGGCTCGCTGCTCGCCGGGTGCGAGGAGTCGCCGGGTGAGCTGATCTTCATCAACGGCAAGCAGTTCAAGTCGTACCGGGGCATGGGCTCGCTCGGCGCGGTCCGCAACCGCGAGCGCGGCGGCACCTCCTTCAGCAAGGACCGCTACGCCCAGGCGGAGGTCGGCGGCGAGGACAAGTACATCCCCGAGGGCATCGAGGGCCAGGTCCCGTTCCGCGGCCCGGTCGCCGCGGTGGCGCACCAGCTCATCGGCGGCCTGCGGCAGGGCATGTGGTACGCGGGGTGCCGCACGATCGGGCAGATGCACACCGACTGCCAGCTGATGCCGATCACCGCGGCGGGCCTCAAGGAGAGCCACCCGCACGACATCCAGATGACCGTCGAAGCTCCGAACTATCACAGAAGGTAATCCATGACTCAGCAGGTGGAGATCGGCCGGGGGAAGACGGGACGGCGGGCGTACGCGCTCGACGAGATCGGCCTCGTCCCCTCGCGGCGCACGCGTGACCCGGAGGAGGTCTCGATCGCCTGGCAGATCGACGCCTACCGGTTCGAGCTGCCGGTCGTGGTCGCCCCCATGGACAGCGTGGTGTCGCCCGCCACCGCGATCGAGATCGGCCGGCTCGGCGGCCTGGCCCCGCTCGACCTCGAAGGGCTGTGGACGCGCTACGAGGACCCGGCGCCGCTGCTGGAGGAGTGCTCCGGGCTGGACGCCGAGGCGGCGACCAAGAGGCTGCAGGAGATCTACACGGCGCCGATCAAGGAAGAGCTGATCGGCCGGCGCATCGAGGAGATCCGCGCCTCCGGCGTGACGACGGCCGTGCGGCTCTCGCCGCAGCGCACCGTCCAGTACCACAAGGCCGTGATCGACGCGGGCGTCGACATCTTCGTCATCCGCGGCACCACGGTCTCCGCCGAGCACGTGTCGGGCCGGGCCGAGCCGCTCAACCTCAAGCAGTTCATCTACGAGCTGGACGTGCCGGTCATCGTGGGTGGTTGCGCCACGTACACGGCCGCGCTGCACCTCATGCGCACGGGCGCGGCGGGCGTGCTCGTCGGGTTCGGCGGCGGCGCCTCGCACACCACGCGCAACGTGCTGGGCGTGGCCGTGCCGATGGCCACCGCCGTCTCCGACGTCGCCGCGGCCCGCCGCGACTACCTCGACGAGTCGGGCGGCCGCTACGTGCACGTGATCGCCGACGGCGGCATGGGCACCTCGGGCGACATCGCCAAGGCCATCGCCTGCGGCGCCGACGCCGTCATGGTGGGCTCGCCGCTGGCCCGCGCCACCGAGGCGCCCGGCCACGGCTACCACTGGGGCTCGGAGGCGCACCACCCCGATCTGCCGCGCGGGCGCCGCGTCAAGTTCGACACGGTGGGCACGCTGGAGCAGATCCTGCACGGGCCGTCGAGTGTCGCCGACGGGTCGATGAACCTCATGGGCGCGCTCAAGCGGACGATGGCGTCGACGGGCTACTCCGACATCAAGGAGTTCCAGCGCGTCGAGGTGGTCGTCGCCCCGATCCAGCCCTGACCCGTCCGCCTTCCCCGCCGGTTCACGTGCCGGCGGGGGCGGCAGGCGGATGGCTGGAACGTTCAGGTCACCCCGGGAGGTCGTCCCGCCAGATCACGCTGTGCAGGTCGGTGCCCCGGATGACCTGGACCCGCCACGGCGTCAGCCGCAGCACGTGGAGCTTCGGGTCGTCGACGCCCTTCCAGAAGGCGCCCAGGTCGTAGCCGGCGCCCGGCGGGCTGCCGTTGGCGTACAGGTCCCAGACGTGGCGGCCGATCTCCCGGTCGGTGACCCACTCGGCGACGGCGTCGACGCTCACCGCGTTCTGGCGCGGACTCCAGTACGAGAACGTGGTGTGCGGGTTGCCCGCCAGGTGGGCGGCCTTGACGGGCGTCCGGTACGTGGCCAGCCAGCCGAGCGGGCGGCCGTCCACCACCTCCCAGATGGGAATGAGCACCCGGGCCCGGGGCCGTCCCTTGGCGTCCACGGTGGTCATCGTGGCGTAGACGATGTCGCCGATGTAGGCGTTGAACTGGGGCTCGATCGCCGCGAAAGATCGCGTCCTGGAGGCCATCGCCATCCTCCTCAGGCCGATGCCCGCGCGGGGGCGGGCTCGGCGGTCTCGGACGCGGGCCGGCGGGCGCCGCGCAGGCCGAAGGCGGTGACCAGGACGGCCAGCACCGCGGCGGCCACGGGGACGGCGAGGGCCGCCCGGATCGCGTCGAGCCTGGCCTCGGGGCCGGTGGCGTCGCCGAGCGCGGCGACGCTCACGGCGGTGACGGCCGCCAGCCCGAGGGCGGTGCCGAACTGGAAGGCGGTGTAGAGCAGGCCGCCGGCCAGACCGTGCTCGTGCTCGTCCACGCCTTCCGTGGCGGCCATGGTCAGCGGCCCGTACGCCAGGGAGAACGACAGCCCGAGCAGCAGCATGGTCGGGAACATGGCGGCGTACGTCCAGTCGTTCCCGACCGGCAGGAACAGCGCGTACGCGATGGCGGCCAGCGCCAGCCCGCCGAACAGCACCCGCGCGTTGCCGAGCCTGTTGACCAGCCACGGTGTCACGGTCGGGGCCAGGACGGTGTCGATGCCGATCACCAGCATGGCGAGGCCGGTCTGGATGGTGCTCCAGCCGCGCAGCTCCTGGAGGTAGAGGGTGGCCAGGAACTGGAACCCGGCGAACGAGGCCAGGAAGAGCAGCGCGCCGAGGTTGGCGCGGACGAGCGGCGCCGATCGCAGGATGCCGAGCCGGACGAGGGGGTCGGCCGAGCGCCGCTCGATCACGACGAACGCCGCCAGCAGCGCCAGTCCCGCCGCGAACGTCGCGACGGTGCCCCCCATGCCCTGGCCGGGATGCTCCAGCCGGATCACCCCGTAGACCAGCAGCAGCATCGAGCCGGTGATGGCGAAGGCACCGGCCAGGTCGAAGCCGCCCCGCTGCCGCTCGCGCGAGTCCTTGACCAGCGGGATGGCCGCCGCCAGGATCAGCGCGGACAGCACGACCGGGGCGAAGAACACCCATCGCCAGCCGAGCGCGGCCAGCAACCCGCCGGCGACCAGGCCGAGGGAGAAGCCGCCCGCGGCGATGCCCGCGTACACGCCGAGCGCCTTGGTGCGCCGGGGACCCTCGGGGAAGTTGCCGGTGAGCAGCGCCAGCCCGGCAGGCGCCATGAACGCCGCCGCCACGCCCGTGACGAACCGGGCGACCAGCAGCGTCCATCCCTCGGTGGCCAGGCCGCCGAGCCCCGAGAACGCCAGGAAGACCGTGAGCCAGGTCAGGAACATCCGGCGCCGGCCCAGCAGGTCGGCGGCCCGCCCGCCGAGCAGCATGAACCCGCCGTAGCCCAGCACGTACGCCGAGACGACGCCGCTGAGCACCTCCGTGGACAGGCCGAGGTCGGCCCGGATCGCCGGCAACGCCACGTTGAGCATGGCCACGTCGATGCCTTCGAGGAAGACGGCGCCGGCGAGGACGAGCAGGACGCCCCAGGAGCGCGCGTCCATGCGTTCGGTGGATGAGGACATGAGGGCCTTCCGCAATTTTGGTTCTTTTCAGTAACTAGCAGCATCTTTCGTCACCGGCGCCATGCAGGGAAGACGGCACTTTCAACTCACTCGGTTACCGCGAAGTCACCGTCTCCATCCTGGTTACGTGCTGCGTATATACACCGCGTATATACACTGTGGTTATGAACATGTCTCGCATGTCCGGCATGGCGGCTGGGGTTCTGGTCCTGGTGACGTCCGCCTGCCTGACGTCCCCCGCGAACGCGGCACCGTCCACGACCGCGGCCACGCCGGCGACCGGCGTCCGGGCGGTCACGCCCGCTCTGGTCAAGCCGACCGGGCCGCACGCGGTCGGCACCACGTCCCTGTACCTGAAGGACACCTCGCGCCCCGACCCCTGGGTCCCCACGGCGAAGGCCAGGGAGCTCATGGTGTCCCTGTGGTATCCGGCCGCGTCGCCGGGTAAGCGACGGGCCCCGTACATGACGGCGAAGGAGTCCGAAGCCCTGCTGAAGGACGGCGGTATCACCGGCGTTCCTCTTGACGTGCTGAGCAGGACGCGGACCAACGCCTTCACCGACGCGCGGCCCGCGGGGCGCGGGCACGGCCAGCCGCTCGTCGTCCTCTCTCCCGGCTTCAGCAAGCCCCGCGCCACGCTCACCGGCCTGGCCGAGGACCTGGCCAGCAGGGGCTACGCGGTCGCCGCGATCGACCACACGTACGAGAACGTCGCCACGACCTTCCCCGACGGGCGGGTCACCGACTGCGTCGCCTGCGAGGGCGACCACGACCCGGCGTTCTGGAAGAAGCTGGGCAAGGGGCGGGCGGCCGACGTCTCCTTCGTGCTCGACGAGCTGACCAGGAAGGGCGGCAAGCTCGCCGCACTCATCGACCCGTCCAGGATCGCGATGGCCGGGCACTCCGCCGGAGGCGCGAGCACCCTCGACGCGATGGTGCGGGACTCCCGGCTGCGCGCGGGGATCGACATCGACGGCACCACGGAAGGCCCGATCCCGGAGGGCGGCCTGTCGCGGCCCTTCATGTTCCTGGGCAAGCCGGCCACGTACACGCCGGGATCCGGCGGCGCCGCCAGCTGGGAGAACGACTGGAAGCTGCTCACCGGGTGGAAGCGCTGGCTCCTGGTGACGGGTACGGTGCACGCGTCCTTCACCGACGTCGGGCTGCTGGCCGACCAGTTCGGCGTCGAGATCGGCGCCGAACTGTCCGGGGCCCGCTCGACCAAGGTCACCCGCGCCTATGTCGGTGCCTTCTTCGACCGTCACCTGCGCGGCGAGCGGGAGCCCCTGCTGGACAAGGCGTCGGCGCGCTACCCCGAGGTCAAGTTCTGCGCCCCGGAGACGAAGACCTGCGCCTGAGGCTCATTCGAGGTTCGTGTGGCGTGACCGCGACATCTCCGCCGATTCGGACCGGTGCGCCCGGACCCGGTTGGTGATCAGGTCGGCCAGGACGAAGAGGGCGATCTCGTAGGCGCTCCCCATGGGCAGCACGGCCGCCGAGTCCCGGTCGTCGGCCATGGTCTGCGCCCTGATCCGGACGACCCGATCCGCCCGGCCGGCGGGCGGGTGCCGCGGCTGGGCCGTCAGGTACAGCAGGCCGGCGCCCACCCGCACGGCCACGCCGGCCAGCGCCTCCACCGTGGACAGCCGGCCGGGGCCACAGGACAGGACGACGAGGTCGCCCTTCCCCACGGCCGGGCAGGTCATCTCGCCGGCGTAGTGGGCGTCCAGCCCGGCGTGGAACAGCCGCATCACCAGCCCGCGCAGCGCCAGGCCCTCCCGGCCGGGCGCGTAGCAGACGATCCGGCGCGCCGCGAGCAGCTCCCCGGCGATCGCGTCGAGCTCGGCCTCGGGCACGCTCCCGACCGCGGCGGCGATCTCGTCCACGGCGCGCCCGGCGTCCCCGGCAAGCCGGTCGTACGTCGTCATGGCGCCCTCCTCGCTCGGCCCCCTCCTCCAGTCTCCCCGGGCCGGTCTCCACAGCTCCGGACGGCCCGCCGCGAGCGGCTCCGTCGCCTACCATCCCGGGTGTGGATCTTCAGTGGACGCACAACCTGGAGCTGCTGGACGACCGGGTCGTCAAGCGGTACACCGGCGACGACCCGGAGGCGGCCGAGCGGGAGTGGCGGGCGCTGACGCTGCTGGCCGAGCACGCGCCGGGGCTGGCACCGGCGCCGATCGCGTTCGACGGGTCGGTGACGATGTCCCGCCTCGCCGGGGTCTCGCTGCGGTCGGTGCCGGACGCCGGGGCGTACGCGGGGCACCTGGCGCGGGCCGCGGGCGAGCTGCACGCGGCGGTGCCGCGCGACGTGCTCGCCCGCCTGCCCGAACGTCCCTGGCACCTCGCCCCGCTGGCCGCCCAGGTGCGGGAGTGGTGCGCCCGCTGGACTCCCCGCGAGCCGCTCGCCGACCAGGCCGTCCGCGAGGGGGCTCGCTGGCTGGAGGGGTGGCGGCCCGGCGAGGAGGGCGTGACGCCGGTGTTCGGCGCGGGCGACGGCAACCTGGCGAACTTCCTCTGGGACGGTGTCCGGGTGCGGATCGTCGACTTCGAGGAGTCGGGGCGGAGCGACCGCGCCTTCGAGCTGTCCGAGATCTCCCAGCACGTGTCGATGTGGGTGGACGGGGAGGTGGACGTCCTGGCCCACGTCGAGCTGTCCCCGGCCGAGGAGCGGCGCCTGGCCGGGTGCCGGCGGTTGCACGCGCTGATGTGGCTGTTCCTGCTGTCCCCCGAGGGGCCGCGCAACCCGCCCGGCACGTTCCGGCGGCAGGCCGGGCGGGTGCTGCACTGCTTGGGCGGCTGAGCCGCGAGGTCACTCGCCGAGGACGCCCAGCAGGTGGATGACCTCGCGGGTGACCGCGTCGCGGCCCGCCCGCACGTACTTGCGGGGGTCCACGACCTTCGCGTCGTGCGTCAGGTGGTCGCGGATGGCGCCGGTGAACGCCTTGTTCAGGTGCGTCGCGATGTTGATCTTCTTCATGCCCTGTCGTACGGCGGCCTGGAGGGTGTCGTCGGGCACCCCCGACGAGCCGTGCAGGACCAGCGGCACCGGCACCGCGTCGCGCAGCTCGGCGATGAGGTCCAGGTCGAGCACGGCGTCCTTGGTGGTCATGGCGTGGGAGGTGCCCACGGCCACGGCCAGGGCGTCCACGCCGGTGCGCGCCACGTAGTCCACGGCCTCGTGCGGCTTGGTGCGGGCGCCCGGGGCGTGCACGCCGTCCTTGCCCCCGACCTCGCCCAGCTCGGCCTCCACCCACACGCCGCGCTCGTGGCACCAGGCGGCGACGGCGGCGGTGGCGGCCACGTTCTCCTCGTCGGGCAGTGCCGAGGCGTCGAACATCACCGACCCGATGCCCAGCTCCACCGCCTCCTCGACCAGTGCCCGGTCGGTGGCGTGGTCGAGGTGGACGGCCACCGGCACGGCGGCGTGACGGGCGACCGCGAGCGAGGCCAGGGCGATGGGCTCCAGGGCGCCGTGGTAGCGGACGCAGTTCTCGCTGATCTGGAGCACCACGGGCAGGCCGAGCGCCTCGGCTCCGGCGGCGATCGCGGTGGCGTGTTCGAGCTGGATGACGTTGAAGGCACCCACCCCCGCGGGGGACGCGCGGACGATGTCGCCGGTGGTGGCGAGAGGCATGGCGGGCTCCTCCTGGATCAGGCTCAGGTGATCTCGACGGTTCAGGCGATCTGGCGGTTCAGGCGATCAGGTGATCTCGATGAGAGGGCGCGTCCTGGCGTAGACGTCGCGGTCGAAGTCGCCGGCCACCGGGGCGGCCACGGCGGCCGCGCCCAGCGCCGCGGCCGTGCGGAGCCGTTCGGGCCACGCGGCGCCCTCGACCAGCCCGAGCACGAGCCCCGCCACCAGTGAGTCACCGGCTCCCGTCGGGTTGCCCTCCACCCGGTACGGCATGCGGGCCCGGAACGTGCCCTCGGGCGTGACCGCGTACACGCCCTCCTCGCCGAGCGAGACGACGACGGACTCGGCCCCGCGGGCCCGCAGGTGCTCGGCCCCCTCGACGGGGTGGTCGTGCGGCGGCACGGCCCGGGCCAGCTCGTGGACGTTGGGCTTGACGATCGCGGGCCGGCCGGCCGGGGCGTGGCGGAGCGCCTCCCCGTCGGCGTCGACGATGGCGGGCACCCCGTGCTCGGCGGCCAGGGCGGCCAGCGTCGCGTACGTGCCGGCCGGGACGCCGCGGGGCAGGCTGCCCGACAGGACCACGGCGTCCGCCCGCTCCAGCAGCGACGCGTACACCCGGCCGAATTCCCGCAGCTCCGCCACCGACACCTCAGGGCCGGGCTCGTTGAACAGCGCCGCCCCGCCGGGGCCGCCCGTGACGGCCAGTGTCGTACGGGACTCGGCGGCGATGGGGACCAGCGCCCGGGGCAGCCCGGCAGCCTCCAGGTCGGCCTCGACGGCCTGCCCGACAGGACCGCCCACCAGGCCGGTGACCAGCACCTCCTGGCCGAGGCCGTGCAGGACGCGGGCCACGTTGACGCCCTTGCCGCCGGCCCGCCGGTGGACGGCTCGCACCCGGTTGACCCCGGCCCAGTCGACCTCGGGCACCTGGTAGGTGACGTCGAGGGCGGCGTTGAGCGTCACGGTGAGGATCATCGGGGCTCCGTCAGCCAGGCGCCGCGCCTCATGACGCCGGCCACCTCCAGCTCGTCGGTCAGGACGACCAGGTCGGCGGTCTTGCCGGCGGCGATGGAGCCGAGCTCACCGTCGAGCCCCAGCACGCGTGCCGGGGTGAGGGAGGCGGCCACGGACGCCTCGGACAGCGTCAGGCCCACCTCGGTGACGGAGCGCCGGAAGGCGACGTCCATGGTGAGCGTGCTGCCCGCGATCGTGCCGCCCTCGGCCAGCCGGGCGACGCCGCCGGACACGGTCACGCGCAGCGCGCCGAGCACGTAGTCGCCGTCGCCCATCCCGGCCGCCGACATCGCGTCGGTGACCAGCGCCGTCCGGCCCGGCCCGGCCACCGAGCAGGCCAGCCGCAGCATGGCCGGGTGCACGTGCACGCCGTCGTTGACCAGCTCGACCGTCACCCGCTCGTCCTGAAGGAGCGCGGCGACCGGGCCGGGGGAGCGGTGGCCGAGCGGCGGCAGCGCGTTGTAGAGGTGGGTGGCCACGCTCGCCCCGGCGTCGATGCCGTCGAGGGTCTGCTCGTAGGTGGCGTCGCTGTGGCCGAGGGCGGCGAGCACGCCGTGGTCGCGGGCCGCGCGCACGGTGTCGAGCGCCCCGGGCAGCTCCGGCGCGATCGTCAGCATGCGGACGTGGCCGCGGCCCGCCTTCACCAGCCGCTCGAACTCACGCGGCGACGGCTCGCGCAGCAGCGCCGGGTCGTGCGCGCCGCAGCGGGCCGTGGAGATGTACGGGCCCTCGAAGTGCAGGCCGGCGAGCAGGCCGTCGTCGCACAGGTCGGCCAGCGACGACGCGGCGGCCTCCAGGTCGGCCACGGCGGCCGTGACCAGGCTGGCCACCAGGGTCGTGGTGCCGTGGCGCCGGTGCAGCTCCACGGCGGCCCGCGCGCCGTCCTGGTCACCGGTGGGGAAGGAGCCGCCCGCGCCGCCGTGGTTGTGGATGTCGACGAATCCGGGGACGACGTACCGGCCGCCCAGGCTGTGGCCGGCGCGCGGCGCGCGGCCGTGGCCGACGTGCGTGATGCGGCCGTCCTCGATGGCCAGCCAGCCGTCGTGGATGCCTTCGGGGGTGACGACGCGGGCGTCGGCGAGAGTGAGGCTCATGAAGAAAGGATCACAGATCGGGTGAGGTGCAGGGGCTCGTCCGGGTCGAGGCCGCGGGCCGTGGCGCGGGCGACCGCGACGCGCTGGGCGCGGACCAGCTCGGCCATCGGGTCGAGCCCGCTCTCGTGGAACGCGCCGCCGGTGGCCTCCACCTGCTCGCGCAGCCCGTCGGGTGCCTTGCCGAGCATCCAGGTGACGCGGCCGGGCCCGGCGATGCTGATCGGGCCGTGACGGTACTCCATCGCCGGGTACGCCTCGGTCCAGGAGCGCGACGCCTCGCGCATCTTCAGCGCGGCCTCCTGCGCCAGGCCGACCGACCAGCCGGCGCCGAGGAAGCTGAACTGCTCCGCCTCCACGAGCGCGGGGTCGAGGGGCGAGGCCAGCACGTGCTCGGCGTCGGCGATGGCCGGGCCGAGGTCCTCGCCGAGGCTGGCGCGCAGCATCGCGAGCTGGGTGGTGGCGAACCGGGTCTGCACGACGGACCGCTCGTCGGCGTAGTCGAGCACGATCACCTGGCCGGCGGCGGTCATGATGGGAGTGTCGGGGTCGGCGGTGATGGCCGTGGTGGGCGAGCCGGTCCTGTTCAGGAACTCCAGGACCTCGGTCGTGGTGCCGGAGCGGCTCAGCGCGACGACGCGGTCGTAGCGGCGGCCGGTGGGGGCCTCGGAGGCGGCGAACGCGTCGGTCTCGCCCTGCCCGGCCCGCTCGCGCAGGGCCGCGTACGCCATGGCGATGAACCAGGAGGTGCCGCACCCGACGACGGCGACGCGTTCGCCGGGGACGGGCAGCGCGCCCGCGGGCACGTCGGCGACGGCGCGACGCCAGCACTCCGGCTGGGAGGCGATCTCGGCTTCGGTGTGGGTGGTCACCAGTTACCTCCCGGGTGCGGGGTTTGCGTGTTCCTGTGCTTTTTATAGCAGAAAAGAGCATAATTGTGCAGGTGTGTGCTGCGTAGGCTCCGGTGTGCCACCCTTGCTGCTGACGGAGCCCCGAGGAGGCGCGCGTGTCCCGATACGACCGGTGGAACGCCATTCTTGAGCTGCTCGCTCAGGAGGGCCGCCTGTCCGTCGAGGAGGCCGCCCAGGCGCTCGACGTCTCCGCGGCGACCATCCGGCGCGACTTCGACCAGCTCTCCGAGCAGCAGATGCTCATGCGCACGCGGGGCGGCGCGGTGGCGCAGAGCGTCAGCTACGACCTGCCGCTGCGCTACAAGACCGCCCGGCACGCCGACGCCAAGCACCGCATCGCGGCCGCCGCCGCCTCGCTCGTCTCCGCCGGCGCCGTGGTCGGCATGAACGGCGGCACCACCACCTCCGAGCTGGCCCGCGCGCTGGCCACCAGCACCGCTCTGGAGTCCGGCTTCACGGTCGTCACCAACGCGCTCAACATCGCCGCCGAGCTCACCGTCCGCCGGCACGTCAAGATCGTGGTCACGGGCGGGGTGGCGCGGCAGCAGTCGTACGAGCTGATCGGGCCGCTCGCCACGGGCGTCCTGGAGCAGGTGACGCTGGACGTGGCCTTCCTCGGCGTCGACGCGATCGACGTCGAGCTCGGGGCCTCGGCCCACCACGAGGGCGAGGCGAGCGTCAACCACCTGCTCATCAGCCGGGCCCGGCAGGTGGTGGCCGTGGCCGACTCCTCGAAGGTCGGCGGCCGGGCGTTCTCCCGGATCTGCGCCATCGGCGAGATCGACACGCTCGTCACCGACGACGGGCTCCCCGACGACCAGGCCGCCCGGCTCACCGACGCAGGCGTCAAGGTCGTCCGCGCCTAGCGTTCCGAGCGGGCGGCCGGTGTGGCGAGGGCGACTTTCCCCGGCGTTACATGCCCTTCCCCCTGCGGGTAGGTATGGGAGCGCAACGGATGCAGGCCGTACACCAGGGAGAGCTATGACGGCGGGAAGGGGCGTGGCCCGGCTCGGGCCCGCCGAGCGGACGGCGGCGCTCGCCCGGATGAGCGCCGAGGAGCTGGACGTCGTGGTGGTGGGGGGTGGTGTGGTCGGAGCGGGGATCGCGCTCGACGCCGCGACCCGCGGCCTCGACGTGGGAGTGGTGGAGGCGCGCGACTTCGCCTCCGGTACGTCCTCCCGCTCCTCCAAGCTGATCCACGGCGGCCTCCGCTACCTGGAGCAGCTCAACTTCGAGCTCGTCCGCGAGGCGTTGCAGGAGCGCTCCCTGCTGCTCCAGCGCATCGCGCCGCACCTGGTGCGGCCGGTGCCGTTCCTCTTCCCGATGACGCACCTCGGGTGGGAGCGGCCGTACGTGGGGGCCGGGGTCGCGCTGTACGACATGCTCGGCTTCGCCTCCGGGCTCACCCGCGGCGTGCCGGGCCACCGGCACCTGTCCCGGTCCAGGGCGCTGCGGCTCGCGCCCGCGCTGAAGCGCACCGCGTTCACCGGCGCCGTGCAGTACTGGGACGCCCAGGTCGACGACGCCCGCTACGTGATGACCCTGCTGCGCACGGCCGCCGGCTACGGCGCGCACGTCGCGCCGCGGGCCCAGGTCGTCGGGTTCCTGCGCGAGGGGGAGCGGGTCACCGGGGTGCGGGTGTGCGACCTGGAGAGCGGCGACGAGTTCGAGATCCGCGCCCAGCAGGTCGTCAACGCCACCGGCGTGTGGACCGACGACATCCAGGAGCTGGTCGGCGGCCGGGGGCAGATCCACGTCCGCGCCTCCAAGGGCATCCACCTGGTGGTGCCGCGCGACCGCATCCACTCCTACACCGGGATCATCCTGCGTACCGAGAAGTCGGTGCTGTTCGTCATCCCGTGGGGCCGGCACTGGATCGTCGGGACCACCGACACCGAGTGGACCCTGGACAAGAGCCACCCCGCCGCCTCCCGCGCCGACATCGACTACCTGCTCGACCACGTCAACGAGGTCCTGGCGGTGCCGCTGACCCGCGACGACGTCGAGGGTGTGTACGCGGGGCTGCGCCCCCTGCTGTCGGGCGAGTCCGACGAGACCTCGAAGCTGTCGCGCGAGCACGTCGTCGCCCACCCGGTGCCCGGCCTGGTGATGGTCGCCGGGGGCAAGTACACGACGTACCGGGTCATGGCCGAGGACGCCGTGGACGCCGTCGCGCACGGCCTCGACCAGCGCGTCCCGCGGTCGTGCACCGACCGCATCCCGCTGGCCGGCGCCGAGGGCTACCAGGCCCTGTGGAACTCCCGGCACCGCATCGCCCACGACTCCGGCCTGCACGTGGCCCGCATCGAGCACCTCCTCCAGAGGTACGGCTCGATGATCGACGAGGTGCTGGAGCTGATCCAGGAGGACCGGTCGCTGGCCAGGCCGCTCAACGGCGCCGACGACTACCTGCGCGCGGAGATCGTCTACGCCGCCACCCACGAGGGCGCCCGGCACCTGAACGACGCGCTGACCCGCCGCACCCGCATCTCGATCGAGACGTTCCACCGGGGCAAGGCCGTCGCCCGGGAGGCGGCGGAGCTGATGGCCGGGCCGCTCGGCTGGGACGCGGAGCAGGTCAAGGCGGAGGTCGAGTACTACACCAAGCGGGTGGAGGCCGAGCGGCTCTCCCAGGAGCAGGACACCGACCAGGAGGCCGACGCCATCAGGCTGGGCGCACCGGAGATCGTCCCGGTCGTCGCGCCGGAACACCCCTGACGCGCCCTCCTGTTCGCCTCGGGGGCGGGTGGCGAGGGGGCTCTGACCTGGGCGTTACCTTCTTGGCGTCACCGTAGAAGTCCCTTGCCTCCTCACTGTGCATACAGTTACCGTGTGAATACTCTCAGTGAAGAGAGAGTCGCATCGGGAGGATCACTGTGAAGAGAATCGCCCTCGTTCCCGTCCTCGCGGCCGCCATGGTCGCGATCATGGGCAGCGCCGCCTACGCCTCGCAGTACATCGCCTACGAAGGCCCCGGCTTCACCGGCCGGACGCAGTTCATCGACGCCTGCGGGGTGTCCAACATCGTCTATCACGGGTCCTACAAGTGGTTCGGCGACGGCCAGAGCGGCCGCATGTACAACCAGCCCAACGCGCGCGGCCCGATGCACTTCGAGCTCGCCTCCAACCGCAACGCTGAGCAGCACACCTCCGTCGGCTGGCAGAGCATCTTCATCGTGTGCTGACGACCGTGCGCTGACCCCGCCTCACACATGAGCGGGCCCTTCGGGGGCACAGGGCGTCCGCCGGGCAACGGCTCGGGGGGCGCCCTGCGCGCATGCGCGTCAGGGGCTCCCACGGCATGATCATGGGCGAACGGACGCACGCCGGCGTCGCGGCCGCCCAGCTCCGAAGGAAAGTCTCATGCAGATCGGATTCGCGGTCCCCCAGTACGGCGTCTTCGCCGATCCGGACTTCATCCGGCAGGCCGCCGTGAACCTGGAGAGCATGGGCTACGACAGCCTCTGGGCCGGCGACCGCGTCCTGGTGCCCCTGGAGCCCAGCGACCGGTACCCGGGAGGCGACGGTGAGATCCCCTCGGCGTTCAGGACGTTCTTCGACCCGCTCGCGGCGCTGACCCTGGCGGCCGTCGGCACGCGGAAGGTGCGGCTGGGAACCAGCGCACTCAACGCCCTGTGGCAGCCGCCGGTCGTGCTCGCCCGCGCCCTGGCCTCGCTCGACCTGCTCAGCCACGGACGGCTGGACGTGGGGATCGGCCTCGGCTGGCTGCGTGACGAGTACACAGCCGCCGGGGTGCCGTGGCGGGGCAGGGGGGAGCGGCTGGAGGAGACGCTCGACCTGATGGAGGCCGCCTGGTCGGAGAAGGTGGTGGAGCACGAGGGCCCGCTGTGGCGGGTGCCGCCGTCCCATGTCGACCTGAAGCCGTTCCAGCATCCGCGTCCGCCGATCCTGCTCGCCGGCTTCACCCCGGCGGCCCTGGAGCGGGTCGGCAGGCGGGCCGACGGCTGGCTCGGCGCGGCGATGCCGCCCGCCTACCTGACCTCCCTGTGGGAGGTGGCGCTGCGGGCGGCCGAGCGGGCGGGGCGCGACCCGTCCGCCCTGCGCATGGTGGTGCGCGTCAACCCGGAGATCACCCGGGCGCCGGCACCCGCCGAGCGGGTGCCGCGCGCCGGGACCGTCCGCCAGCTCGGCGACTACGTGCTGGGCCTGGCCGAGCTGGGCGCCCATGAGACGTTCGTGGACGTGCAGCCGACGGCGTCCTCGCGGGAGGAGTTCCTGGACGTGGCGCACGAGCTCGCCGAGGCCCTGCGGGCGGGGTGACGGCTCCGTCAGCCGAACGGGATCCAGGACCGCCGCGCCAGCGAGGCGGCGTCGTTGACCTGGACACCGGTGTCGGAGACCGTCCAGACGGCGTCGCCGATGACCATCGAGCGCTGGATCCCCGGCTGGTAGACGACGTCCGACTGCCGCTTCCTCGGGTGCTCGATCATGCCCACCCGGGTGATCGCGGAGTCGGTGATCTTCAGGACCACCGCGCCGTTCCGCTCGGCGTTCTCGCCGTACGTGTTGAGCGGGAGGACCGCCATGCCGGTCTTGGGCCAGTACAGGAACGCGTGCGGGTCCCACTCGGCCTCCGAGCCGGAGTCCTTCTGGAAGAGCTGCGACAGGCGGCGCGGGGCGGCCGGGTCGCCGACGTCGAACAGCGACACCTGCGTGCCCAGCGTCCGGCCCTTCTCGCTGGCCTCCTGCCCGATGCCGATGAGCCGGCCGTCGCCGGCCGGGTGCAGGTACGCCGAGTAGCCGGTGATCTTCAGCTCGCCGGTCACCTTCGGCGTCGCCGGGTCGCGCAGGTCGAGCGTGTACAACGGGTCCACCTGCTTGAACGTCACGCAGTAGCCGACCGGGCCGATGAAGCGGACCGAGTAGATCCGCTCGCCCTTGCCGAGGCCGCCGACCTGGCCCGTCTCGGCCATGTCGGACGTCCTGAGCACGTGGACGCCGCTGACGCTGCGCTCGCCGTCGCCGGAGGTCACGGTGGTGGCCACACGGAGGTGGCCGTCGTACTCGGACAGGCTGTACTGGTTCAGCAGCCGGCCCGGCACCTTGCCCGACGACGCGTAGACCGGAGCGCCGGGACGCCCGATGTCGAAGCGGTGCACCTCGGTCTCCTCCGGGGGCACCACCGGAGTGCGGGCGGGAGCCGGGGTTCCGGTCACGGTGGGGTCGGCGGGGGTGGGCTCGGTGGGGGTGGGCTCGTCGGCGGGGGCCTGGGCGGTGCCGCTCGGCGGGTCCGGCACCGGCGCCACGTCCTCCATGACCGCCGGGTCGACGGGCCACCAGCGCGGGTTGCTCGCCACGTACAGGCTCTGGCCGGTGCCGTACACGATGTCGCCGTCCGCCGCCAGGGCGATCGGGTCGGTGCCCGCGTCGGTCACGCCCTGGGCCAGGTCGATGGTGTGGACGGCCAGCAGCGAGGCGCCGGTGTAGTCGGCGGGGTGGCTGACCCGCTCGCACGGCACGCTCAGCTCGCGCTTGGCCCCGGAGGCGTCGGCGATCTCCACCTTGGGCAGCCACGCGTCGATCGGCGCCCGCCGGACCGCGGCCTGGTTGAGCTTGCGCCGCTCCGCGTCCGTGGCGTCGTCCTTGGACTGGGGCAGCGCGATGTCCGGCTCGCTGCGGGTGACGAGCCGGACGACCGAGCCGACCATCCGCGCGTCCACGTACCGCCCGCGCGGCCTGATCGTGGACAGCACCTTCGGCTCGCCGGCCAGGTCGACGAGGACGTACCTGGCGTCGCTGGTCATGGGCCGGATCGACTTGAACATGACGTCGCCGCCGCGCAGCAGCACCAGCGCCCGGTCGCCGGACATGAGCAGGTCGGCGGGCACGAAGCCGGGCTCGTCGCCGCCGGTCAGCTTCAGCTTGGCCGTGACCTTCCGCGTCGCGGCGTCGATGACCCGCAGGACGCCCCCGGTGACCGTGACGACCCTGGCGCCGTCGGTCTTGACCAGGTCGGGCTCGTCCACACCCGCCTCGTGGGTGTTGGTGGTGGAGTGCTCCAGCGTGATCGTCGACTTGGCCTCGGGAACGGCCATCGCGGTGTCGCGCCGCGCCATCAGCATGGGGCCGCCGAAGCCCCACGGCCCGACGTTGCGAGCGGCGTGCTCACGCAGGCCGGCCAGCATGTCGTCACAGCCGTTGTACGCCACCAGGCGCACGGCCCCGAGCCGCTGACTGGCGGGGGCCGTGCCGCCGGGCTCCGTGGCGGTGCAGGCGGCGGTGGCCGTGACGAGGGCGAGGGCGGCCGTCGCCGTACGGGACAGGGTCTTCATGACCACCATCACGGATGGCCGAACCCGATGGTTCAGTCGCCCTTGGCGGGGTTGACGGTGAAGACCGGGCTGAAATCCAGATTGTCGGGGACTTCCAGCAGCTTGCGTACCAGCCGGCCGTCGAACCCGACCACCTGGATCTGGTCGGTGGAGGCGTTGTCCTGCTCCCAGCAGTACAGGTGCGTCTCGTCGTACCAGCCGAGCACCTTGTCGCAGTCGGAGGCGAACTGCCGCGCGCGCCGGCCGGTGGCGGAGTCCCACACGCAGTGGTCGCCGTCGCCGCCGCCGGGGCAGTTCGTCACGAACGTCCTGCCCGACGGGGAGAAGAGGTCCTGCGTGCCGGACGCGAGCGAGCCCACACCCGGCACGTCGCGGACGGTCTTGCCGGCGGCGTCGTAGAACCGCAGTCCCTTGCCGGAGTCGTAGAGGTTGACCACGCCCCGCTGGTCGGGGTCCCAGCCGAAGCCGGTGTCGGGCGGGGCGGCGCCGCCGGACAGCTTCACCACGCCTGCCTTGGCCTCGGCCACGTCCACCAGGACGAACCCCGGGTACACCCAGTCCTCCTTGCCGCGGGTGTCCTTGGTCTCCTTCTCGATGTTGAGCAGCAGCCTGGAGCCGTCGCGGGACCACGACCGGATGCTGCTGATCAGCGGCTTGCGGACGGTCTTGACCGTGGACGTCACGCCTGTGCCGCGGTCGGTGACGATGACCGAGTCGTAGCCGTCGCCGGTGTACTTGCGGCCGCGCGTGGCGATGCGGCGGCCGTCGGGGGAGACCAGCGTCTCCCAGTTGCCCGCGTACTTCTTGAACCCGCCGCGCAGCGACTGCCGGGCGTAGTCCACCCAGTCGTCCGAGCGCTTGTCGTAGACCTCGTACGAGGTGAGCGTGACCGGGTCGGTCGGCAGCTCGTACAGGTCGATGGCGCCGCCCGGCACCCGCTTCCTGACGGGGGTCCGCGTGGGTCCGGTGGTGGGCGTCCGGCCCGTGGCGGTGGGGGTCGGCGTGGCACGGGACGCGGCCGTCGTCGTCTTGCGCTGCGTCACGATCAGCGCGACGCAGGTCAGCAGGAGCAGCGTGACGGCCGCGGTCACGCCGACGATCATCGGAGCGCGGCTCCTGCGCCGCGGGGGCAGGGCGGTGGACATCGGCATGGGCCCCGGTACGGGTCCCGACGGCGGGCCCTGCGGGCGCGGCGCCCACGGCGGCGGAGGCTGCTGGAAGGGGGACTGAGCCGCGGGCGGGCCCGGCTGCTGGAAGGGCGCCGAGGGCCGGCCCGGCTGCTGGAAGGGGGCCGCGGACTGGCCCGGCTGCTGGATGAGCCGCATGAGCACCTGCTCGGCCGTCGGCCGCCGCGCCGGGTCCTTGTCCAGGCAGGCGGCCACCAGCTCACGCAGCGGGCCGTCCAGGACGCCGAGGTCGGGCGGGTTGTTGAGCACCCGGTTGATCACGGCCGGCATCGTGTCGCTGCCGAACGGCGCCCGTCCGGACGCCGCGTACACCATCGTGCTCGCCCACGAGAACATGTCCGCGGACGCCCCGGCCGGGTGACCGAGGATCTGCTCGGGCGGCATGTACGACGGCGTGCCCACCGGCATGCCGCTGATCGTGGAGGTGGCGTTGAGGGCGCGGGCGATGCCGAAGTCGATGACGCGCGGCCCGTCGGCGCCGAGGATGACGTTGGCCGGCTTGACGTCGCGGTGGACGATGCCCGCCTGGTGGATGGCCGCCAGCGCGGTGGCCGTGCCGATCGCCAGCCGGTGCAGGGACGCCCCGGCGCGCGGCCCCTCCTCCTGGACGATCCGCTGGAGCGACGGCCCTTCGATGAACTCGCTGACGATGTACGGCCGCTCCTGCTCGACGCCCGAGCCGAGCACGGCCGCGGTGCAGAAGGGCGCGATCTGCTGCGCCACCTGCGCCTCGCGCAGGAACCGCTCGACGCTCACCCGGTCGGCCGCCAGGTCGTGGCGCAGCCACTTGACGGCCAGCGGCGTGCCGGAGGCGTCCCTGGCCAGGTAGACGACGCCCTGGCCGCCCTCGCCGAGCCTGCCGGCGAGCTCCAGGCCCGCCAGCCGTCGCGGATCGCCGGGCCTGAGCGGAGCGATGGATGGCATGAGGGGATTGTGGCCCGTCGCCGCGCATCCACAAAAACTACCGGTCGGTAGCAGTTCCGGAATATCCTTCTGACCATGCACGTGACGACGCCCGAGCGCGTGACCACGGCCCATGTGACCTCCAGCGGGGAGACGCGGGAGATCAGCACCCCGTTCACCGGCGAGCCGCTGGCCCGGCTGCCCCTCTCCAGCGCCGGCGACGTCAGCCGCGCCCACGCCCGGGCTCGCGCGGCCCAGGCCGAGTGGGCCGCCCGGCCCGTCGCCGAGCGCGTGCGCCCGTTCCTGCGGCTGCACGACGCGATCCTCGACCGGCGCTCCGACATCCTCGACATCGTCCAGGACGAGACGGGCAAGGCCCGCAAGCACGCCTTCGAGGAGGTGCTGGACGTCGCGGGCTGCGCGCTCTACTACGCCCGCCGCGCCCCGCGCCTGCTCGCGCCGCGCCGCCGGCAGGGCGTCTTCCCCGTGGCCACCCGGGTGAGCGAGCTGCGCTCCCCCAAGGGCGTGGTGGCGCTCGTGTCGCCGTGGAACTACCCGCTCTCGCTCGGCGTCACCGACGCCGTGCCGGCCCTGCTGGCGGGCAACGCGATCGTCCACAAGCCCGACACGCAGACCGCGCTGTCCACGCTGTGGACCATCGAGCTGCTGGCCGAGCTGGGCATGCCCCGCGAGATCTGGCAGGTGGTGCTCGGCGAGCCCGCCGAGATCGGCGAGGCGCTGCTCGACGGCGCCGACTACGTCGCCTTCACCGGCTCCACCCGCGGCGGCCGGAAGATCGCCGAGGAGGCGGCCAAGCGGCTCATCGGCTGCTCGCTGGAGCTCGGCGGCAAGAACCCGATGCTGGTGCTCGACGACGCCGACCTCGACCTCGCCGTCCAGGGCGCCGTCCGCGCCTGCTTCACCAACGCCGGCCAGCTCTGCCTGTCGGTCGAGCGGCTGTACGTCCACGCGAGCGTGTTCGACGCCTTCGCCGAGCGGTTCGCCGCCCAGGCGCGCGGCCTCCGGCTGGCCGCCGGGCACGACTGGTCCGCCGAGATGGGCTCGCTCACGTCCAGGCGGCAGCTCGACACGGTCACGGCGCACGTGGAGGACGCGCTGGCCAAGGGCGCCACGCTGCTCGCCGGCGGCAGGGCCAGACCCGACCTCGGGCCGCTGTTCTACGAGCCGACCGTCCTCTCGGGCGTCACCGAGGACATGGCGCTGTGCCGCGACGAGACGTTCGGCCCGGTCGTCGCCCTCCACCCGTTCACCTCCGACGACGAGGCCGTCGCGCTCGCCAACGACACCGTCTACGGGCTCAACGCCTCCGTCTGGACCTCGGCCCCGGCGCGCGGCCGCGCGATCGCCGCCCGTCTCCGGGCCGGGACGGTCAACCTCAACGAGGGGTACGGCGCCGCGTACGCCTCCTACGACGCCCCGATGGGCGGCATGAAGGCGTCCGGTCTCGGCCGCAGGCACGGCGCCGAGGGCCTGCTGCGCTACACCGAGGCGCAGACCGTGGCCGCGCAGGCGCCGTGGCTGGGGTTCGAGCCGCCGGGCGGCATGCCGTACGAGAAGTGGGCGGGCGTGCTGGCGACCACGCTCAAGACCATGCGCAGGCTGCGGCTCAAGTGAGAACGGGCGGAATACTCGGCCCGCCGGCCGTGTCGTAGCCGAACATGGAGATTCGGTACGCGGGCGGTCCCACCGCCGTTCTGGAGATCGGCGGCGTGCGCCTGCTGATCGACCCCACCTTCGACGCGCCCGGCGACTACCCGATCGGGCAGCGCGCGCTCACCAAGACCGGCGGCCCGGCGTTCGGCCCGGACGAGGTGGGGCCGGTGGACGCGGTGCTCCTCTCGCACGACCAGCATCCCGACAACCTCGACCGCGCGGGCCGCGCCTACCTGGCCGGCGCGCCCCTCGCGCTCTCGACGGGATCGGCGGCCGAGCGCGTCGGCCCGCCCGTGCGCGCCCTGCCGAACTGGAGCCACGTCGAGCTGCCCCGGCCCGGCGGCGGCGTGCTGCGGATCACCGGCGTGCCGGCGCAGCACGGCCCCGACGGGAGCGAGCACCTCGTGGGAGAGGTGACCGGGTTCGTGCTGAGCGGCGACGGTCTCCCGACCGTGTACGTGAGCGGCGACAACGCGTCGCTGGACGTGGTGCGCGCCATCGCCGGCCGGGTGGGCCCGGTGGACGTGGCCGTGATCTTCGCGGGCGCGGCCCGCACGGCGCTGGCGGACGGCGCGTACCTGACGCTGACCAGCGACGACGTGGTCAAGGCCGCCGACCTGCTGGGCGCCGGGCACGTGGTGCCGCTGCACTTCGAGCACTGGGCGCACTTCTCGCAGGGCCGTGACACGCTCGCGGCGGCGCTGGCACCGCTGGGGGAGCGGGCGCACCTGCTCGCCCCGGGCGAGCGGGTCACCCTCCCAAGCGTGGGACCATGATCCGGTGACCTGGACGGAACACGCGCTCGCCCTGCTGGAGCCGGGCGAGCCGACGCCGCTCATCGAGCTCCCGGTCGCCGCGCCGGGGGTGCGGCTGCTGCTGAAGGACGAGTCGAAGCACCCCACCGGGAGCCTGCGCCACCGGCACGCCCGCGCGCTGTTCCGCCGGGCGGTGCTGGACGGGCTGGTCGCCGAGGGCACGCCCGTGGTGGAGGCCACCGGTGGCAACGCGGCCGTGGCGCAGGCGTGGTTCGCGCGGCGGCTCGGCCTGCCGTACCTGGTGGTCATGCCGGGAGAGCGGAGCGAGGCGCGGGCGCGGCCGGTGGAGGAGCTGGGCGGCGCCTGCCGGTTCATGACGCCACCGCTCGCGATCTACGACGCGGCGCGCGAGGCGGCCCGCGAGAGCGGCGGCCACTTCCTCGACCAGTTCGGCCGCGCGGCCGAGCACGACCTCGCCGGGGAGCTGTTCGCGGAGGAATGCCCCGACTGGGTCGTGGCCGGAGCCGGCACCGGAGCCACCTCCGCGACCCTCGGCCGCGCGGCCCGTGCGGCCGAGGGGCGGCCGACCCGGGTGGCGGTGGCCGACCCCGAGAACTCGGCGTACTTCCCCGGCTGGACGCTCGACGCCTCCGACTACGCCACCGGCATGCCGTCGCGGATCGAGGGTATCGGGCGGCCCAGGATGGAGCCCGGCTTCCGGCCCGACCTGGTGGACCTGGTGATCCCCGTGCCCGACGCCGCCTCCGTGGCGGCGGCCCGGCGGGTGCGCGCGGTCACGGGGCTGCCGGTGGGCGGCTCGACCGGCACCGCGCTCTGGGGCGCGCTGGAGCTCGCCGGACGGATGGCCGGGCGGGGGGAGAACGGCACGGTGGTGTCGATCATCGGCGACGCGCACCCGAGGCACCTGGCGACCGTCCACGACGACGAGTGGGCCTCGGCCAAGGGGCTGGACTGGCGGGCGCACGACGAGGAGCTGCTCCGCCGCACCGGCTGAGCCCGCAATCGGCTGAGCCGGTGGCGCCTCAGCCCGGGAGCGTCTCGCCGCCGATCGGGGCGAGGATCTCGCCCGTGTAGTACGACGACAGCCGGTCCGCCGCGAAGAACACATACGACGGCGCGATCTCGTCCGGGTGCGCCGCGCGCCCCATCGGCACCTGCTTGCCGAACGAGCCGACCTTCTCCTCCGGGAACGTGGCCGGGATCAGCGGCGTCCACACCGGACCTGGCGCCACCGCGTTGACCCGGATGCCCCGGTCCACCAGGTTCTGCGCCATGGAGTAGGTGAAGGCGTTGATCGCCCCCTTGGTGGCGGCGTAGTCGAGCAGCGTCTTGTTGCCGCGCAGCCCGTTGATGGACGAGGTGTTGATGATCGCGCTGCCCTCGCGCAGGTGCGGCAGGGCGGCCTTGGTGACGCGGTAGTAGCTGTGGATGTTGACGGCGAACGTGTGCTCCCACTGCTCGTCGCTCAGCTCCTCCAGCCCCTCGACCGGTGACTGGTAGGCCACGTTGTTGACCAGGACGTCCAGGCCGCCGAGCTCCTGGACCGTCTGCTCGACGACCGACGCGCAGTGGTCGCGGTCGCTCAGGTCGCCCGGGATGAGCACGCAGCGCCGCCCGGCCTCCTCGACGAGCTTCCTGGTGTGGTTGGCGTCCTCGTGCTCGGCCAGGTACGCGATCGCGACGTCCGCGCCCTCCTTGGCGAAGGCGACGGCGACGGCCCGGCCGATCCCGGAGTCGCCGCCGGTGATCAGCGCGCGCTTGCCGGCCAGCAGGTCGCGACCCGCGTAGTCACGCATCTCGTCGCGCGGCTCGGGCGCCATCTCACCGCTGTGGCCCGGGTATTCCTGTGTCTGCTCCGGTGGGGTGCTGTTCGATTCTTCGGCCATGCGGAGCGCTTGCCCCCAACCGGCGAAGGCTAACGTCCGCGCCGGGGTTGGGGCCTCAGCCGAGCGGGTGGCTGACCCACACGTTGGGCTCCACGTAGACGGCGTGGTCGTGGGTCACGTCGCAGTGGACGGGCGTGAGGCCGCCGGGCACCTCCACCGGCCCTGTGCGGTCGAACGGCAGCCCGGTCCACTCGCGCCACTCGGCCAGCGACCCGGCGATCACCATCGAGCGGGACGCCACCCGGACGATCCGCCCGCCGGCCCGCACGTGGACGCGCAGCCAGGCGTCGTGGGGCAGGCCGTCGGAGCGGGTGCGGAAGGCGTACTCGGTCATGGGGGTGTGCGGCTCCAGGTGCTTCTGGTTGGGCCGGACCGGCGCGACCAGCTCCCGGAAGCCGAGCCGGGCGGCGTGGTCGCGCATCGCGGCCACCATGCGCGGCGAGACCCCGGACCCGAGCCGGTCGCTGCGCACCGTGATCTCCAGCGCGCTGATGCTGTCGGCCGTGGCGCCCGACTCACGGGCGAGCCTGCCCCGGCGGATCACCGTGTCCCAGCCGCCGTCGGGCAGCGGGTCGTCCTTGGCCGGGTACGGGATCATGCACCCGCGCGCCACCAGCCGGCCGGGCTCGGCGTCGTCGTCGGCCACCAGCACGAAGTCGGCGAAGGTGGCCGTCGCGGCCGGATAGAACATGTCGGCGACCGGGTCGTTCATCATGAACCCCGCCCACGAGTGGGCCATGTCCCACAGTCCCGTGGCGAACTCGGGGCGCTCGGCGAGAGTGGTGATCCGCAGCGACATGCGGACCATTGTCACATCTCGGACGGCCGTTGCACGGGCTGATGCTCGGTTTTGAAGATCAGGGTCGTCTCCAGATGGACGATCTCCTGCCGGGCCAGGAACTTCTCCAGCACCAGCCGGTGCAGGTGGTCGGCGTCGGCCACGGCGACGTGGACGAGGAAGTCCTGCGGCCCGGCCACGTGGAACAGCGTGATCGTCTCCGGCAGGGTCAGCACGAACGCCCGCATCGGGTCCACGAGCTGGCTGGTGTGGGGCCGTACGCGCAGGGCGAGCAGCGCCTGGAGCGGCCGGCCGAGGCGCGCGGTGTCGACCGAGGCGCGGAAGGCCGTGATGACGCCCCGGCGGCGCAGCGAGCGCACGCGCTCCAGCGAGGTCGAGGGGGCGACGCCGAGGCGGTCGGCGAGCTCCTTGTTGGGCAGCCGCGCGTCGTTCTGCAACTCGGCCAGGATCGCGAGATCGATCGCATCCAGTGCGGCGTCATGCCTCATCGTCATCCTCCTGTTCGGCGAGGGTAGCCGTTCGCCGCCTCATCGACCACCGGGGCCGGCGTCACCTCCACGGCCGGATGGCGGCGCGGAGAATGCCGCCCGGCCGTATCACCAATTGCCAGGAAATTTATCTTCTCAGGAGGAGTTTTCTTTTCTGTCGCTCGCTGATTGTTCCTTTTGATGGTGAGAATGGGTGCACGGGAACCGCCGCCGGGCGTGGCGCTCGCCCACGTGGCGCGGTCTTTCCCTGCGAATTCCTTCGCTTTTCCGTCATAGGCATGACTTTTCCGGAACGCCCTGGACTGACCGGCGAGTTCCTGTAGCGTCGAGACGAGCGCTAGGAGGCTTCGGTGCGGGAACTCTCCGGCAAGGTCGCGGTGGTCACGGGTGCGGCGAGCGGCATCGGCCGGGCACTCGCCGTCAGGTTCGCGAGCGAGGGCATGTCCCTGATGCTCGCCGACGTCGATCCCGGCGGGCTCGCGGAGACCGCGACGCTGGCGGGCGACACCAAGGTCCTCACGCAGATCACCGACGTGTCCGACGAGGCCGCCGTGCACCATCTCGCGGAGCGGGCCTTCGGCGAGCTGGGGGCCGTCCATCTGCTGTGCAACAACGCGGGCGTCTACCAGGGCGGCCACCTGTGGACCCGGACCCGCGAGGACTTCGCCTGGGTGCTGGGCGTCAACCTGTGGGGCGTGCTCCACGGCATCAACGCGTTCGTGCCCCGCATGATCGAGCAGGACACCGAGGGGCACATCGTCAACACGGTGTCGGTGGCCGGCCTGTCCGCCGGGCCGCACGCGGGCGGCTACGCCGTCAGCAAGTACGCCGCGTTCGCCGCCTCGCAGGCGCTCGCCCAGGACCTGATCGCCTCCGGCTCCAGGCTCCGCGTCACCGCGCTGTGCCCTGGAGCGGTCCGGACGCGCATCAACCGCTCCGAGCGTGTGCGCCCGTTCGACCTGTCCGTCGCCCGCACCTCCGACGAGCTGGAGTCTCAGGAGCGGGTCGACGCAGGCGTCGCCGGCGGCATCGACCCGGCGCGGGTCGCGGACATGGTCGTGGACGCCGTACGCGAGGAGCGCTTCCTGCTGCTGACCCACCCGGAGTTCGGCGGGAGCATGCGGCGGCAGACCGAGACCCTGCTGGCCGGTGGCCTGCCCCCGCTGCGGCGGGCGGAGCCCAGGGAGGCGTGAGCCGGACGGGCGGCCGGTCCAGGCCGAATGCGGGCTGCCGATAGACTGGGGACACCGCATTCGCCTCTGGGGGGTTTCTTCGGTGTCTGAGTTCGACACAGTTCTCGTGGTCGACTTCGGCGCGCAGTACGCGCAGCTGATCGCGAGGCGGGTGCGCGAATGCCACGTCTACTCCGAGATCGTCCCCTCGACGATGCCCGTCGAGGAGATGCTGGCCAAGCGGCCCAAGGCGATCATCCTGTCCGGCGGGCCCTCGTCGGTCTACGCCGACAACGCGCCGGCCGTCCCGCACGGCCTGTTCGAGACGGGCGTGCCCACGTTCGGCATCTGCTACGGCTTCCAGGCGATGGCGCGCGCGCTCGGCGGCGAGGTCGCCCGCACCGGTGTCGCCGAGTACGGCGGCACCCAGCTCGACGTCGTCACCGAGGGCGTCATCTTCGCCGGCCTGCCCGCGACGCAGAAGGTGTGGATGTCCCACGGCGACAGCGTCAAGGCCGCCCCCGCCGGCTTCGCGGTGACCGCCTCCACGCGCGAGACGCCGGTCGCCGCCTTCGAGCACCCCGAGCGCGGCCTGTACGGCGTGCAGTTCCACCCCGAGGTGCTCCACTCCGAGCACGGCCAGGCGGTGCTCAAGCACTTCCTCGACGCGGCCGGCTGCCGCCCGACGTGGACCATGCTCAACATCGTCGAGGACTCCGTCGAGGCGGTCCGCAGGCAGGTCGGCGACGGGCGGGCGATCTGCGCCCTGTCCGGCGGCGTCGACTCCGCCGTGGCCGGCGCCCTGGTCCAGCGCGCCATCGGCGACCGGCTGACCTGTGTCTTCGTCGACCACGGCCTGCTGCGCAAGGGCGAGGCCGAGCAGGTCGAGCGCGACTTCGTCGCCGCCACGGGCGTCAAGCTGCGCGTCGTCGACGCCGCCGACCGCTTCCTCAAGGCGCTGGAGGGCGTCAGCGACCCGGAGGAGAAGCGCAAGATCATCGGGCGTGAGTTCATCCGCGTCTTCGAGGACGAGCAGCGCGCCATCATGGCCGACGGCCCGGTCGACTTCCTGGTGCAGGGCACCCTCTACCCCGACGTGGTCGAGTCGGGCGGCGGCACCGGCACCGCCAACATCAAGTCCCACCACAATGTCGGCGGCCTGCCCGAGGACCTCCAGTTCACCCTGGTCGAGCCGCTGCGCACGCTGTTCAAGGACGAGGTGCGCCGGGCCGGCGAGGAGCTGGGCCTGCCGCCCGCCATGGTGTGGCGCCAGCCGTTCCCCGGCCCCGGCCTCGGCATCCGCATCGTCGGCGAGGTCACCCGCGAGCGGCTCGACCTGCTGCGCGAGGCCGACGCCATCGCCCGCGAGGAGCTGTCGCGGGCCGGCCTCGACCGCGACATCTGGCAGTGCCCGGTGGTGCTGCTGGCCGACGTCCGCTCGGTCGGCGTCCAGGGCGACGGCCGCACCTACGGCCACCCGGTGGTGCTGCGCCCCGTCACCTCCGAGGACGCGATGACGGCCGACTGGTCGCGGGTGCCGTACGACGTGCTCTCGCGCATCTCCACCCGCATCACCAACGAGGTCCGCGAGGTCAACCGGGTCGTGCTCGACGTGACGAGCAAGCCGCCGGGCACCATCGAGTGGGAGTGACGGCCCCGTGCCGGAGGATCTCCCCCCGACGCCGGACGACGCGCAGGGCTCCTGCCCGATCCCGCCGCGCGACCTCCTGGACGTCGTCTCCGGCAAGTGGCCGATCCAGATCATCGTCGCCGCCTCGACCGGCCCCGTCCGCTTCACCGAGCTGGAGCGGACGGTCGAGGGCATCAGCCGGCGCGTGCTGACGCTGACGCTGCGCGACCTGGAGCGCGACGGGTTGCTGGAGCGCACGGTGCACCCGACCGTCCCGCCGGTGGTGGAGTACCAGGCCACGCCGATGGCGCTGGAGCTGCACGAGGCGATGCTCACGCTGACCGCCTGGTCACGGCGGCACAGCGCCCACGTGGCGGCCTCGCGCGAGCGCTACGACGCCCGGCAGGCCGCCGCCACGGCCTCCTGACGGGTTTCCCCGGAAGGCCGGTCGGGCGAGGGTCAGGCGGCCTCGCCGAACCAGCGGGTGAGCGCCGCGTGCAGGGCCCGCAGCTCGCCCTCGTCCGGGTCCGGCGAGGACGACGCCCAGGCCACGTAGCCGTCCGGCCGCACCAGGAGCGCGCTCACCTCGCTCGGCGACCCGGAGGAGCGCGCGGTGACCGTGTCGACCCGGTCGTGCCAGCCCGCCGCCTCCTTGGCCGGTGACGCGCTGCCGGTCAGGTCCAGCAGCAGGGGCCGGGCCGTGCGGGTCAGCTCGGCGAGCCGGAGCGGGCCGCCACCGGTGCCGCCGCCCGTGTCCAGCGTCAGGTCGGGGGCGAGGCGGCCGGTCAGCGGGTGCGCGTCCTCGCCGCCCATGTCGTAGCGGACGTCGGACCCGGCCATCGTGGCGGCGATGTGGCGGGCGTTGGCCGGATCGCGGAGCAGCTCGGCGAACAGCTCGCGCAGCGCCGTCACCTCGCCGCCCGGCGCGAGCAGCGCCGACTGCGCCTGCGTGTGCATGACGACCCGCTCGGCCGCCGGTCGCCGCTCGCTCTCGTACGTGTCCAGCAGCGCCTCGGGGGCCAGGCCCCGGACCACGGCGGCCAGCTTCCAGCCGAGGTTGACCGTGTCCTGGAGGCCCAGGTTCAGGCCGGGGCCGCCGATGGCGCTGTGCACATGGGCGGCGTCGCCGGCCAGCAGCACCCGGCCGTCGCGGAACCGGTCGGCCAGCCGGGTGTTGCCGCCGGTCAGCCGGCGCAGCAGGTGCGGCCCGTCGCCCTCCGGCGGCCCGAAGCCCACCTCCGCGCCGAGCACCCGGCGCACGCTCTCCCGCAACTCGTCCAGGGACATGGGCGGCAGCTCGGCGGCCTCCCCGGTGTCCCACTCCATGGTGGTCAGCACGGGCGACCGGCCGGAGAACGGGGCGAACGCGATCAGCCCGTGATCCGTGCGATGGTGGATGAACGGCGGCACGAGGCCGTAACCGGGCACGTTCAGCCCGCCGGTGGCGGGGTCGACCAGCGAGGCCGGCACGGCCACGTTCGCGCTGCGGGAGACCGTGTCGTCCCTGGTGACCCCGGGGAAGCCGATGCCGCACAGCCTGCGCGTGACGCTGCGGCCGCCGTCCGCGCCGACCAGGTAGCGGGCGCGCAGCCCGTACGGGCCGCCGGGCCCCGCGATCTCGGCGGTGACGCCCTCCGCGTCCTGGGACAGACCCGTCAGCTCGTGTCCCCGCCGGATCTCGACGCCGAGCTCGGTCGCCCGCTCCTCCAGCACCTCCTCGAGGCGGCGCTGCGGCACCTGGGCGATGGAGAGCGGATTGTCCTCCACGCCGGTCAGGTTCAGCGGCAGGGCGCCGAACACGTAGCCGGGGACGGGCCGGGGCGGCTCGGGGCTGCCGGTCAGGCGCTCGTACAGGCCCCGGCGGTCGAGCACCCGGAGGACCTGGCCGACCAGGCCGTTGGCGCGGTGCTCCTCGGTGCGGGCGGCCAGCCGCTCCAGCACCACGGGCCGCACCCCGGCGAGGGCGAGCTCGCAGGCGAGCATGAGCCCGTTCGGGCCGCCGCCCGCGATGACGACGTCGACGGGTCTGCCGGGGGTGGTCTCGGCGGAGATGTCGGTGTGCACGGTGATCCTCCTGGTCATCGGAGAAGGGCATGACGCATCGGCCCGGCGGCGCCGGGCTTCGTACCGTGGGGTTGTGGGTGTGGGGCTACGGGGTGGTGAGCCCCTGGGAGAGCCGGCCGAACGCCTCGCGCAGCAGCACCTCCACCGAGGCCGTCGGTCCGGTGCGCAGCGACTGCTGCATGACCGCCGCGATGGCGGCGCCGACGGCGCCGGCGACGAGGTTCGGGTAGAGGTCGCGGGTGACGTCGGTGCCCGTGCGCTCGGCGATCGCCGCGGCGAACTCGGCCTGGGCGGCCGAGTTCGCCTTGACGAACTCGCCCTGCAACGCCGGCTCCTCCACCATCAGGCGGAGCCCGGCGGTCCGCTCGTCCGACGCCTCCGGCCGCGTGTCCAGACCGAGCGCGAACTGCGAGACCGCCGCGTCGGTGATCGCCTCCCACAGCGGCTTGTCCGCCGGCTGGGCACGCAGGTCCTCCGCGATCGCGTGGGCCCGCTCGACGTGCCGGGCCGCGATGGCCTCGCCCTTGCTGGAGAAGTAGTTGTTGAAGGTGCGGGGGGAGACGCCCGCCTCGGCGGCGATGTCCTCCACCCGTACGTTGTCCCACCCGCGCTCCACGGTGAGCCGGATGGCGGCCCAGCTCAGCGCGATGCGCGTCTCTCGCTTCTTGCGCTCGCGCAGCCCCGAACGCTCACGGTCGTCACTTCCCACGACCACCACGATACATAAATTTGCTGGCTCCGCAAAGATGCGTGGTCCGCAAATTTTAGCCGGCTTCGGGACCCGGGACCGGCTCGGTGGCCGGCCGCCGAGCCCCGCGCAGCACCCGTACCAGGCTGCCGAACAGCAGCGGCGCCATCATCATCCCCACGAAGAGCGGCGTGGCCATGTACCGGTAGTCCTGCGCCGAGATGTTGGCCAGCACGGCGAGCTGCTGCCCCGCCACCACCGCCACGACCGCCGGCACGTACCTGTTGCGCAGCGCCCACGCCGCCAGCCCCGCCGTCAGGTACGACAGGTACGCCCAGGTCGCGCCCCGCCAGAGCAGCCAGTCGTAGCCCGGCTCCGCCGAGGTCAGCAGCCACGAGTCGGCCACCCGGTACAGCTCCGCCGACTTCGGCCGCAGCGAGAA
This sequence comes from Nonomuraea sp. NPDC050733, assembly GCF_040654215.1. NCBI lineage: Bacteria > Bacillati > Actinomycetota > Actinomycetes > Streptosporangiales > Streptosporangiaceae > Nonomuraea > Nonomuraea sp. NPDC050733. Next base: position 98,658 of record NZ_JBFAHO010000008.1, read on the forward strand.
CATCCACCGCTGCGGGTAGTCGGGCACCTTGTTCGGGCCCACGTACGTCTCGGCGCTCGGCCGGCGCGAGAAGCGGTACGTCTGCCCGCCCACGGCCCACTCGTCCTGCACCGGGTTCCACGCGATCGAGCCCCGGCACAGGCGGGCGTCCACGACGTCCACGGGCCGCTCGGTGAGCAGCCGCCGCCACAGCTCCAGCAGCTCGCCCGCGTGCGCGTCGGCCTGCTGCCAGCTGAAGTCGCGCCGCCAGATCAGCGGGTTGATGGTGTAGCAGGTGCCGCCCTCGTTCCACCGGGACAGGGGGGCCACGGCGGTCATGAGCGTCCTGTCGCGGTCGTCGAACAGCTCCGGATGCTCCCGGTACAGGACCGCGATGTCGCCGAAGGCCGTGTGGTAGACGTACGTGCTGGACGGGGCCGCGATGCCCACGCGCGGCAGGACGGCGTTGCTGAGCACCAGGGGCACGGCCGCCGCGACGAGCCCCACCAGCGTCAGCCGTACCCTCGCGCCCCGCACCACGACCAGCAGCACGGCCACGGCGACGCCGACCACGAGGAAGCCGTTCGCCCGGAACAGCCCGAGCGCCAGCATGAGCGTCCCGAGCCCCGCGAGCCGCCAAGCGGTGAGGTGGCGTGCCGCCGCCAGCCCCGCGCACGACGCCGCGATCGCGACCGCGCACAGCGTGAACGGCACGTCCTTCCACAGCGCCACCGCGAACGCGCCCACCGGCGGCAGGAACGGCAGCAGGACGGCCACGGCCGTCGTCGTCCTGCGCGGCGCCCCCAGCGCCTTCAGCGCGGCGGCCAGGTACGTGAGCGTGGCCGCCATGGCGGTCGTCTGCAGCAGCGTGACCGCGCCGATGTCGCCCGTCAGGCGCACGCTCAGCCACAGCAGCGCGTCGTAGGCCACCGAGTGGTCGCTCACCCACGGCCCGACCATGGTGTGGCTCAGGTACAGAACCGAGTCGCGGCTGAACAGGCCCGGGTAATACGCGGCCCACCAGCACGCGAGCACGGCCTGGATGGCGAGGAAGGTCGCGAGCGTCGCCCAGCGCGATGGCTTCGCGGTCTCCGTCAGCATGCGCTCCCCGTCCCGGCTACCGGGGCGGTCGCCCCGACGTGCTTCCTACCGCGAACTAGGGAAAACTCACACCGGCGTCCGGGGTCCTGCCGCCGAGCAGGGTCGGAACGGTCACCAGGTGATATCCCTGCTTCTTCAGCTCCTTGAGGATCGCCGGCATGGCCCGGACCGTCTGCGGGACCGTGTCGTGCATGAGGATCACACCGTCGCGCTTGGCCAGCCGCAGCACCGCGGCCTTGATCTTCGCCGGGTCGCGCAGCTTCCAGTCGAGGGTCGTGCCGGTCCACAGCACCTGGGAGAGGTCCTGCGAGCCGGCGAGCCCCAGCACCCTCGCGTCGGTGTGCCCGTACGGGGGCCGGAACATCCGCAGCCGGCGGCCGGTCACGTTCTGGACGACGTCCTGGGTGAGGCGGATCTCGTCGATGATCTCCTGGTCGAGCAGGGTCGGTAACGACGGGTGCGAGTAGGTGTGGTTGCCGATCGCGTGCCCCTCGGCCACCGTCCTCCTGACGACCGACGGGATCTGCTCCACGTGCTTGCCCATGAGGAAGAACGTGGCCTTCACGTGCTCGCGTCGGAGCACGTCGAGGAGGGTGCCGGTGTACTTGCCGGGGCCGTCGTCGAACGTCAGCGCCAGGCACCTGACCTTCGCGCAGTCGACCCGCGCCTCCGTGCCCGTCCGTGTGCCCGTTCCCGTGCTCGTCCCCGTGCCCGCAGCCGGGGCGCCGCTCATCACCAGTGCGGCCGTCAGCAAGCCCTGAATCACCACAGGTGCCACCTTAAAGCCAAACATCCCCACCCGCGTGCGGGCCGCAACAGCCCCCTGGAGCGTGCCACCGAGCCGGCGCGCGTTCGGAGGGTGTCAGGTCATGGCCGGCGCCATCGCGCCGCGAAAGCGCGGGCCGGGTTCGCGGTGAAGACCGCGCATGCGACGTCCAGGCCAAGCTCACGCTCGATCCTCGGGCGCAGACCGGCGAGCAGGAACGGCCGGCCCGCTCGGGTGGGCCCGACGGGCAGGTCCGTTACCGGGTCCGGCGGGCAGGTCCGTTACCGGGATGAGGTGGTGACGGTCACCAGCCGGGTGAACTCGGTCGGGAGGTCCACGCCGTCCCATACCCGGTGGAACCCCAGCGCGGCCCCGATCGGCACCATCCGGTCCACCCCGCGCCCGCCCAAGGTCCCGGCCAGCGCGGCCAGCTCCTCGCGGCCGAAGCCGAAGTGCGTCATCGTCTGGTCCTTCCGCCGCACGACGCCCGCCAGCTCGCCGAGAGTGCCGAGCCGGGCGTGCGCGAACGTGCCTGTGCCGAGCCACCGCCGCGGAGCCAGGTCCGGCGCCGCCAGGACCACCTGGGCCAGGGCGTTGCCGTGGAACTCGACCGAGCCGGCCACGCCGTCGGCCGCCAGCCCGTACGCGGCCACCCGCTTCTCGACCGCCATCGCCGTGTCCACCGTCCACCCGCGTCGCGCCACGGCCGCCGCCAGGCAGGCGGTGAACAGGTCGCGGGCCGCCTCGCACTCGCCCGGGGAGCCCACCCAGAAGACGGTGCCCGGGGAGGAGCACGCGGCCTGGTCGAACCAGTACGCGTCGGTGGCGAACCCGTCGGCCACCGCCTCCCGCGTCGCCGGCTCGGCGGCCAGCCACGCCGCGGCCCGGACCACCGCGAACGACGACCGGTCGGGGAAGGCGAGATCGCGGGCGTGGGGGGCGAGCGGATGCCGGCGGATCTCGTCCACGGTACGGTCGCCGCCCCAGATCACCCGCAGATCGCACGCCGCCGACAGCTCGGCGGTGGGGTCGGGGGCTTGACCCGCGCTCTCCCGCCATGGACGGGCGCCCGCGCCCTCCCGCCGGGGACGGTCGTAGGAGACGATGCGCTGCGTGCGGGCCACCACCGGATCGGCGCCGTCGAGCGCCTCGTGCAGCACGCCGAGGATCACCTCGGCCACGACGCCCGCACGGGCCGACAGCCGGACGACGTTGCGGTTGCCCATGAGGGCCGACAGGGCCCAGGAGTAGACGAAGACCGTGTCGACGTTCGCCGGGGGAACGTGGAACACCAGCCCACGCGGCACCCGCACGTGCTCCCCGGACGCCGAACCGACGGCCCGCTCCAACTCGCGGGGCCGCAGGAAGAACCCGAGGGAGGCCAGCTCGGGATGCCGCCGCGCCACGGCGGGCCTGAGCAACCCGCGACCGACGGCCACGAGGAACTCCCGCACGCGCTCGTCCCCGACGCTCAGCCCCGGCCCCCCGGCCACGTCCCGGACCAGATCCCCCACATCCACGGCCCCCTCGAACGGAAACCGCACCCGGACCGCCCGTGCGTCAATGGTCCCGCCCGCCTGGCCCCAGGCCGCGCGCGAGGAGATCACGTCCGGGCACCCGACGCGCCCGGCATCGCCGGTAGGGCCCCTCACGTGGCCGCCACTTTCCGAAGGACCGGTCACCCGGCCGTCACTGCCCGAGGGGCCGGTCACGTGGCCGCCGCTTTCCGAGGGGCCGGTCACGCGGCCGCCCCCACCCCGCCCAGCGTGTCGCTGCATCCGCGTGCCTCCGCGCGGGCCAGTCGCCCCAGCACCGAGAAGCGCTTGCCCGGCCAGGTGCCGTCGTCCACCCCGTGGACGACCCCCAGGTCCTCGGTCAGCAGTACGTGCCCCGGGTACGACGTCGGCAGCGTGCTGACCACCTCGATGAGCCCCGGCACGCCCGGGGGAGCCTCCTCCCACGTCTCCGGATCGCGGATCACCACGTCGGCGAAGTCCGGGCAGTAGAGCCCGCCGCCCTCCGGCCCCTCCAGGAAGATCGTGCCGATCTGCTCCACCATGCCGTAGAAGTCATGGATCCGGGTCAGCCCGCACTCGCGCGCCAGCCGCCGGCGGAACTCGGCCGCGTCCACCGCCTGGTCGGCCAGCCTCTTCCACCCCCCGGAGTGGATCAGCACCCCTTGCGACAGGTCGAGCCCCAGCCCGCGCAGGTGCAGCCACACCATGTACGTGAACCCGAAGATCAGGAACGGCTCCCCGCCGTGCCGCGCCAGGAACCCCCGCACCGCCGCCCCGTCCACCTCGCCGCCCTCGTCCAGCACGAAGGTGTGGTCACGGCCGAGGTTCATCATGCCGAGCACCCCGGCGCCGCGCGCGCTCAGCGTCGTGGCCCGTACGACCGAGCGGGTGTCGGCGATCAGCATGGGCAGCCGCCGCTCGCCCAGCACCGCCCGGAGCGTCGCCGCCAGCATGCGCGGCTGCGCCGCCGCGGCCGCGCGGTCGAGGTGGACGCGGCTGGGCCGCTGCCCGGTCGTGCCGCTGGAGGTGAGCACCCGGAACACCTCCTCCTCGGGCACGCTGCGCAGCTCGTGCGTCTTGAACATCCGCACCGGCAGCCACGGCAGCTCCGCCACGCACGAGTACGGCCCGAGCGACCCGATCGCCGCCAGGATCCGCGCGTACGGCGGGCAGGCGCGCCGGTGCCGCTCCGTCAGCTCGGCCAGCCGCGGCAGCAGCACCCGCTCCCGCTCGGCCTGGCCCAACGTGAAGACACTCACCCGGTCTCCCGGGTTCGTCGTGGCCGAAGGACCGTCCGGTCGTCTCATGTCCGGGCCTCGAGGGCGCGGTAGTCGACCTTGCCCGTGGTCAGCAGCGGCAGGCGGTCCACGGCGCGGACGTCGAAGCCGCTCCAGTGCAGCCGTAGCTCCGTGCCGAGACGGCGGGCCAGACGGGCGCAGGCGTCGCGGTCGAGCCCCTCGGCCCATACCGTGACCCGGTCGTCCCCGCTCGTCGCCGCCACCGGCCCGCAGTCGCGCAGCAGGCCCTCGACGTCGTCCAGGCTGACCCGTACCCCGAAGATCTTGGCGATGCGCTTCATGCGGCCGGTGAGGAAGACGAAACCCTCGTCGTCGAGGTGGCCGAGGTCGCCGGTGCGCAGCACGCCGCCCAGGTCGTCGCCTCTGGCCAGGTCGGCGGCCGTCTCCGCGTAGCCCATCATCACGTTGGGCCCCTCGTAGATCACCTCGCCGCCGTCCACGCTGAGCCGGCCGCCCGGGACGGCAGTCCCGGCCGAGCCCGGCTTGTCGGCCAGCCGGTCCGGCGGCAGGACCGCGATGCGCGCGGTGGCCTCCGTCTGGCCGTACATGACGAAGAACCGCTCCGTCCTGGCCGCGAAGTGCGTCACCAGCTCGGGCCGCAGCCGCCCGCCGGCCTGGGTGAGCGTGGTCAGCGTGGGGTGCTCGGCGTGCTCGAAGCCGAGCCTGCGCAGCATCTCGTACTGGTACGGGACGGCCGCCAGCGAGGTGCAGCCGTGGCCGTCGAGGTGGGTCCAGAACGACCGCTCCAGCAGGCCCGCGTCGGTGAGCACCACGGTGGCGCCGGCCGCCAGGTGGCTGTTGAGCACCGACAGGCCGAAGCTGTAGTAGAGCGGCAGGCTGGTCGGCGCGACATCGCCGGGGCCGATGGCCAGGACGGTGGCGATGGCCGTGGCGTTGGACAGCACGGCCCGGCGCGACAGGCGCACGAGCCTGGGGTTGCCCGTCGATCCGGAGGTGGCCAGCAGCACGGCCAGGTCGGGATGGGGGTCGCCGGCGTCGCGGCGCCCGCGCGGCGCGGCCTCCACGGCATGCGCGAACCCGAACATCCCCACCGGCCGGAACCTCCTGATCAGGCCGGTCAGCGCCCCCGCCGCGAGGTCGGGGTCGAGCAGCGCCACCGGCCTGCGGGTCCGCCACGCGGCGAGGTAACGCACAACGGACGCCAGGTCGTTGCGCATGCCGCAGAACACGGGCCCCGGCGGCAGGCCGGCGAGCACCTGCGCGGCGCGTTCGACCCGGGCGGCCAGCAGGTCGCCCGTGAGCCCGCCCGGCTCTCCGGCGACGACGAGCCGCGCGTCAGGGTGCGGGAAACGATCCATGGGACGTCCATCCATCGTGTCGGAACCTCACAGCACCAGCCCGCCGTCGACACCGAGCACCTGGCCGGTGACGAACGAGGCGTGGCCGGAGAGCAGGAACGCCACGGCGGCGGCCACCTCGCCGGGCAGGCCCACGCGGCCGAGTGGGGTCGCGGCGACCGTCGCGGCGCGGGCCCGGTCGTCGAGCGTGGCGAGCATGGCCGTCTCGACGAAGCCGGGCGCCACCGCGTTGACCCGGATGCCGGCGGGGCCGAGCTCCTTGGCGGCGGACACGGTCAGGCCGAGCAGCGCGGCCTTGGTGGCGGAGTAGACGGCCTGGCCCGCCGACCCGCGGCGCCCCATGATCGACGAGACCATCACCACGGCGGGGCTCGTGCCCCGGCGCAGCAGCCTGACCGCCGACTGCAGCGTGTGGACGGCGCCCACCGCGTTGACGTCGAAAAGCCGGGACACCGCCATGCCCGGCAGCAGGCCGAGCAGGGCGGCGTCGTGGGTGCCGGCGTTGACCACGAGCGCTTCGAGACGGCCGTGGCGCTCCCGGACGTGGCGCATCATGGCGGAGACCGCGCCGGGGTCGGCCACGTCGCCGTGGACGGACCAGGTGCGGCCGCCGGTCTCGGCGGCCACCTCGGCCGCGGCCTTCGCGGCCCGCTCGGCGTCGCGCCCGTGAAGGATCACCTCGTCACCGGCCGCGGCGAGCGCCACGGCGACGGCCCGCCCGATGCCCGAGGTCGAGCCGGTGACCAGCGCCACCCGTGTGCGCGGGGCCGGATCGAGGTCCGCGCTCGTGCCACCGGCGGCCCCAGGGGCCGCGGCGCCGACGGCGCGGCCCAGCGCCGTCTCACCGGCGTCGCGGTCCAGGGCCGCGTCACCGGGGGCGCCGGCCGGGGACGGGCGTGGGTCAGAACGCGGCGCCGGCACCGTGCTTCTCCAGCAGCCGCGCGGCCTCGGCGAACGAGCTCATGTCGATGATCTCGTCCGTGTCGATCATGATGTCGAACTCGTCCTCGATGGCGGCGACCAGCGCCATGTGGGCCAGGGAGTCCCACTGGGGGATCGCCCGGTATTGGAGCTCGTCGACGTCGGCGTCGTCCGGAAGGCTCAGCGCGGCGCGGAAGACCCCGCGCAGGCGGTCGAGGTGGGTCATGCTCACTCACTCTCCGTGGTCGAACCAGAACGTAGTGTATCGGCGATCGTCCAGGGCTCAAACCGAGCCCCAGTCGCGGGTAATGGAACCGTATAAAGCCGGGTGATGTACGGGCGATGCTGCGAATGTCCCTTGGGGCGCGCCAACCGCTACAGGGGGAATGATGGACGAATCCAATCACTGGTACGGGCACTCCCGCATACTCGCCGGATACTGTGGGCTCCCGGACGACGTTCCCCGGCGAATACAGGGATTTCTCCAGCATGGCTGGAACTATCTGCACGGATATCCACCGAACGACCATTGGTGCACACCGGGATATCCCCGTTTCATCTGGGCCGACGTGCTCCGGCGGCGCGGCTGGTCGATGGGGCGCCGGGGCCACTACCTCATCGGCGCGCCGTGGATCTACCTCCTTGACCTGGAGCCCGATCTCGGCCGGGTGCCGGAGGAGGAGCGGGAGGGCACGATCTGGTACCCCTTCCACGGCTGGGAGAAGAACGCGGTCACCGGCGACCACGGCCGACTCGCCGCGCGGATCCGCGAGGTGGAGACCGGCCCGGTGACTGTATGCCTTTACTGGCTCGAATTCGCAAATATCGCTATTAGGCGGGCGTACGAGTCGGCCGGATTCCGGGTCATCTGCCACGGCGAGCGCGGCTCCCGTTGGGACGACGCCGGACGCGACTTCCTCCGGCGCCAGCTCACCGAGCTGCGCCGCCACCGCAGGGTGGCGTCCAACCGGCTCGGCAGCGCGCTCTTCTACGGGGCCTCGGTGGGGTGCGACATCGCCGTGTACGGCGATCCGATGCAGTTCGAGGGCGAACGTCCCGAATACGGGGGCACGGCCCGCCGCATGCGGCTCTGGCCCGAGCTGCACGGCGAGCATGTGGACCGCGGCCTGGCCGCCGAGGCCGCCCGGCGGGAGCTGGGCTTCGACTGTCAGGCGACACCTGAGGAGCTACGGCGGATGTTCGGCTGGAAGCGGGTGCGATGCGCATGACGGAGGCGCCAGGCAACGTCCGGTTGATCGGCGGCGAGATGCTGCTGTGGTCCGACGCCGACGCGGCCACCGACTGGCGGGGCGCGGGGCTGGAGCTGGTCCGGCGGCTGGTCCCACCGACCGGTCGCGTGCTGCTGGCCGGCCCGCACCCGAAGAGCCTCATCGCCGCGCTCGCCGGCGGCGAAGGCTCCAGCGGTCAGGTCTCTCGTGGTGCGGGCTCCGGCGACGAGACGTCCGGTGGCGCGTCGTCGGTGGCCGTGCTCGTGCGGTCGTACCCCGACGCCTGCGCCCTCGGCGAGCGTCACCCGGCGCTGGAGGTCCACTGCGGGCGGCTCCGTGCGCTGACCGGGGCGGAGCCGTACGACCTGGTGCTGGCGCTCGACGGGCTCGAACGCACGCACTCCGCCGAGGAGCCGGCCCCGCCGTGGCGCGCCTCGCTGGACGCCCTCGCCGCGCTCGTGGCGCCGGGCGGCCGGCTCGTCCTGGCGGTGCCGAACGACCTCGGGATCGACCGGTTCGTGGACGCCCGGCCGCCGGACCGGGAAGGCGCGGACGGGCACTGGGAGCCGCACGGCTTCGACCCGAGCCAGCCCGGCGGTCCGGAGGCCCTGGACGCGGCGCTGGAGGCGGCCGGGCTCACGGTCGAGCGGTGCTACGCCGCCTACCCGGCCAGGAGCGCCCCGCGTGCCCTGTTCGGACGGGAGCTGCTGCGTGAGGACCTGCCCGACGCGCTCACCGTGCCGCTGACGGCGCCCGGCGGCGACACCATGCTGGTGGCCGACCCGCTCCGGCTGACCCGGCTGGCGTTCCGTCACGGGCTGGGAGAGCACCTGGCGCCCCTGTGGCTCACGGTCGCCACCCGCCCGGCCCTCAGGAACGATCCGGCCTGGGACGACCGGGAGCCGGTCGCCGGCGGACGGGCGTGGGACGCCCCGGCCGGGGACGCGCCCGACGACCCCGCCCGGGGCGGCCATGAGCCGGACGAGGTGTCAGCGGCCGCTCACGAGCCGCGAGACGTGGCCGAGGGCGACCACCAGGCCGCGGATGCCGGGATCGAGGGTGTCCGTGCCGGTGACCACCGCGCGGGCGGCGAGCCGTTGCCGGAGGGGCTGGTCGAGGTCGGGCGGGCCGTGCATGAGGTCACCGCCACCTCCACCAGAAGGCTGCCCGGAGGAGCCGTGCGGCCCATCCCGCGTGGGCGCATCGTCGAGGAGGTCCTGGTCGAGGCGTGTGCCCGCGAGGACGTGCGGTCCGTGCGCGACCTGCTGGCCGGGCTGGCCGCGTGGGTCGCGGAAGGGGGCGACGCCGCCGCCGACAACCTCGTCTGGGACGGCGAGCGGTTCACCGCCATCATCCCGGTGCCCGCCCTGGGCGGTCCGGTGCCCGCGCAGGTGGTGCTCTGCCGGATCCTGTGGCGTTTCGCCGTACGGCTGCTGGCGGCCGGGCACCACCACCCGTGGCCGTGGCCGCTGGACGCCGGGCAGCTCGCGCTGACGCTGTGCGGCATGGCGGGCCAGCCGTGCGACCAGGCCGGTCTCGATCGGGCCCGCAAGCTGGAGGCCGAGCTCGGGCAGGTGCCGGGGGCGGCCGAGCTGGCGGGGGCCGCGCCCACGTACCGGGACCTGCTGAGCGCCCGCGACCGGCTGACCGATCAGCTGACCGCGTCGCTGGCCCGGATCGCGCGCCTGGAGACCAAGCTGACCTATCGCGAGCGCGAGCTGGTACGCACCCGCGCCAAGCTGCGCAGGAGCCAGCGGAAGGCGGCATCCCTGCGCAGGTCGCTCGGGTTCCGCCTGGCCCGCCGGCTGTCGCGCCCCCGCCGGGCCGCCCGCAAGGTCCTGCGCCTCCTGTCCCGCTGAGCCCCGCGAGGCCGCCGGGCCCGCCGAAAGGCCGGGCGAAGACGACGAAGCTGAGGAAGAGAGGGTGGTTTCGTGCCGATCCTGTCGGTGATCGTCCCGTTCCACGACGTCGAGGAGTACCTCGGCCCCTGCCTGGACTCCGTGCTCGCGCAGGCGTTGCGCGACCTGGAGGTGATCTGCGTCGACGACCGCAGCCGTGACGGCGGGCGGGCCGTGGTGGAGGCGCGGCAGGCGGCCGACCCGCGCGTGCGCCTGGTCAGGCTGACGGGCGGAGACGGCGGCGTCGGGCGGGCGCGCAACACCGGTGTGCGGCACGCGACCGGCCGCTACCTGGCCTTCGTGGACGGCGACGACCTGGTGCCGCGTGACGCGTTCCGCCGGCTGGTGGGGTCGCTGGAGTCCACCGGCTCGGACCTGGCCTGCGGCAACGTCATGCGAATCCACCGCAACCAGCTCGTGCCGTCGTGGGCGCACCGGCAGGCGTTCGCGAGGCGGCTGGAGCGCACCCACATCACCCGCCATCCGCTGCTGGTCCGCGACCGCATGCTGTGGAACAAGGTCTACCGGCGCTCCTTCTGGGACGCGCTGGCCCTGACGTTCCCGGAGCGGCTGTACGAGGACCAGCCCGTGGCCATGGCGGCGCACGTGGGCGCGGCCTCGGTGGACGTGCTGAAGGCGGTGGTCTACCACTGGCGCAGGCGCGAGGAGTCCGTCACGGATCGCCGCATGGAGCCGGCCAACGTGCGCGACCGCCTGCTGTCGGTGCTGGAGACGGCCACCCTGCTGGCCCGCCGGGCTCCGGCCGTCAAGCCGCGCTTCGACCGCGACACCCTCGACATCGACATGGGCGTGGCCGTGGAGGCGGTGGCGGTCATGGGCCCGGCGGCGGACCCGGAGATCGTGGACCTCGCCGCCCGCTATCTCGACGGGGTCGCCCCGGAGGACTGGCTGAGCCTGCCGTTCCCGCGCAGGGTGCTGACGCACCTGCTGCACCGGAGGCGGCCGGACGAGCTGGCTGCGGTGTTCGCGGAGCGGGAGGAGGGCCGGCTGTGGCCGCCCCTCGTCTCCCCGGGGATCGGAACGGGGATCGGAACGGGGCTCGTAAGCGGGCTCGCAAGTGGACTCGGAAGCGGGCTCGGAAGTGGGCTCGGCCTGGGACGCAGGCGCTGGTACGGCCGACATCCCGCCCTGCCGCACAACCTGTCGGAGGTCACCGAGGAGCTGGCGCTGCTGCCGCGCCTGCTGTCCGCCGGCTGGCGGGACGGCGTGCTTTTCGGCGAGGGCTGGGTGTCGGTCGGCCGGTTCGACGTGCGGGGGCTGGGGCGGGTCCGCGTACGCGTGTGGCTCCAGGAGCGCGGCACCTCCGACACCGTGCCGCTCTCGGAGGACAAGGTCGTGCCCGCCTGTCTCGGCCTCGACCAGGAGAACGGCGGCGTGGCGGCGGAGCACGGCTTCCCCTTCGGCTTCGCCTTCGACCCGGCCACGCTGACGCCGGCCCGGCTGGCCCGGCGCGGTCACTGGGAGTTGCGCGTCGAGCTGCGCGCGACGGGGCTGCGGCTGGAGGCGAAGGTGGCGGGACCCCGGTGGCTGCCCCCGGCCGTGCCGGTGCCGGTGCGCAGGGCGGGCTCCTGGGTGGTGCCCGTACGCGGCGCGAGAGGGGTGTGGGGGCTACGGGTGCGCCGCGCTGAGGCCCTGATCGGCGAGTGCCGGATCGAGGGCGGCGACCTGCTGGTGGCGGGGGAGCTGGCCGACCCCGGCGACGGGGACCCGGTGCTCAGGCTGATCCGCCGCAGCGACGGCGAGGAGGTGTACTTCCCGGTCACCCTGGACGGTCACGTCTTCAGCGGCCGGATCCGGCTCGGCGACATCGACGAGCCGGTGGGCCGGCAGCCGCGCTGGGACGTCGTCCTGGACCAGGGCAGGAAGATCCGCCCGCTGGTGCGGACGCGGGCCCGTCCGGCCGCGACCGTGGCGGGCCGCAGGTTCGTGGCCGACCGCGGCGACGACGGCTGCCTGATGCTGGTGGAGCAGTGCCCGCCCGGCTGAGCGGCCCCGCGCGGCCGGGCCGTCAGCGCGGAACGGCGTGAGAGCCGTCAGCGGAGGACGGTGAGCAGGGACTCCACGACCTGGTCCTGCTGGGAGTCGGTCAGAGCGGGATAGAGCGGCAGCGACAGCTCCTCCCCGTAGTACGCCTCGGCCCGCGGGCACATGCCGCGCCGGTAGCCGAGGTCCTCGAACACCGGATGCCAGTACGCCGGGATGTAGTTGACCTGCACCCCGATCCCCGCCGCCCGCATCCGGTCGTAGACCTCCCGCCTGCGCCCGTCGAGCACCCGCACGGGGTAGAGGTGCCAGGCCGGCTCGGTGTACGGGCGCCGCCCCGGCAGCCGTAGTCCGGGCACCCCGGCCAGCAGCGTGTCGTAGCGCGCCACCAGCTCGGCCCGGCGCGCCAGGAAGGCCGGCAGCCGCCGGAGCTGGCTCAGCCCGAGCGCGCACAGCACGTCGGGCAGCCGGTAGTTGAGGCCGAAGTCGTGGACCTCCTGGTGCCAGCCGCCGTGGCCGGGGTCGCGCTGCTCGGCCGGGTCGCGTACCAGGCCGTGGTTGCGGAAGCGCGCGGCGCGGGTGTGGCGCTCGCCGTGGGGCAGGGCCACCGCGCCGCCCTCGGCGGTGGTGACGGTCTTGGTGGCGAAGAACGAGAACGTGGTGATGTCGGCCAGCAGCCCCACGGGCCGCCCCTTGTAGGAGGCGCCGAGGGAGTGGGCCGCGTCGCCGACGAGGGTGGCGCCGGCCCGGTCGGCGACGCCGCGCAGCTCGTCGTAGTCGGCGGGGTGGCCGGCGTAGTCGACGGCGGTCACGGCCCGCGTGCGGGCGGTGAGCAGGGCGGCGGCCGCGTCGGGGTCGAGGTTGCCGGTGTCGTCCTGCACGTCGGCGAAGACGACCCGGGCGCCCCGCAGCGCGGCCGCGGCGGCCGTGGCCACGAACGTCAGCGGCGAGGTGACGACCTCGTCGTCCCGCCCGATGCCGGCGGCGGCGTAGGCCACGTGCAGCGCGGCGGTGCCGGAGGTGACCGCCAGGCACGGCACGCCGCCGGTCCACCGGGCCAGCTCCGCCTCGAACCGGGTCACCTCCGGCCCGGTGGTGAGCCAGTCGCCGCGCAGCACCTCGGCGACGGCCCGGACGTCGTCCTCGTCGACCGAGTGCCGGCCGTACGGGATCACCAGCGACCGTCCGCGATCATGCGGCGCAGGTCTTCGGCCGACAGCCACAGGTCGTTGGTGTCGGAGCGGTAGGCGAAGCCGTCGGGCAGCGGCTCGCCCGCGGGCGGCGGCTCGTAGCCCCATGTGGCGATGGCCGGGAGCACGACGTAGCGGTCGCCGAGCCGCAGCGCGCGGCGGCCGTCGTCGGACCCGATCATCTCCTCGTGCAGCTTCTCGCCGGGCCGGACGCCGACCTCATGGACGGTGGCGCACGGCGCGACGGCCTCGGCCAGGTCGGTGATGCGCATGCTGGGGATGCGCGGCACGTACAGCTCGCCGCCGCGCATGAGGTCGAAGGAGTCGACGACGAACCGCACGGCATGGTCGAGGGTGATCCAGAACCGGGTCATGCGCTTGTCGGTGATCGGCAGGCTGGCGCCCTCGGCGGCGAGCCGCTGGAAGAACGGCACGACCGAGCCCCTGCTGCCGACCACGTTGCCGTAGCGGACCACGGCGAAGCGGGTGGCGTGGCCGGCGGCGTAGTGGTTGGCCGACACGAACAGCTTGTCGGCGACCAGCTTCGTCGCGCCGTAGAGGTTGACCGGGCCGGACGCCTTGTCGGTGGACAGGGCGACGACCTTGCGCACGCCGCTGTCGATGGCGGCCTCGACGACGTTCTGCGAGCCTGTGACGTTGGTGCGGACGTACTCGAACGGGTTGTACTCGGCGGTGTCGACCTGCTTGAGCGCGGCGGCGTGGACCACGAAGTCGACGCCGTGCATGGCGCGGGTCAGCCGGTCGCGGTCGCGCACGTCGCCGATGAACCAGCGCAGCCGCTTGTCGTCGCCGAAGACCTGGCGCGCCTCCCACTGCTTGAGCTCGTCGCGGGAGAAGACCACCAGGCGGCGCACGTCGAGGACGCCCAGCGCGTGGCGGATGAATGCCTTGCCGAAGGACCCCGTGCCTCCGGTGATCAGAACGGATGAGCCGCTCAGAATGCTCACGTGACCCCCTGAATCGTGTTCACGCCCTGTAGTCGCCGGAGCTGAGCCGGTAGCATAGCGCGATCGTTCAGCAACGCACGGTCACACGGGGAAATGGGGCTTCAGTGCGGATTGTCGGAGTCATTCAGGCGCGGACGGGGTCCACGCGGCTGCCGGGCAAGGTCCTGCGCGATCTGGGCGGCAGGTCCGTGCTGGGCTGGGTGGTGCGGGCCGTCCGCCAGGCGGACGCGGTGGACGAGCTGGTGGTGGCCACCACGACCGAGCCCGCCGACGACGCCGTGGTGGCCGAGTGCCTGCGGCTGGGCGTCGCGTGGCACCGGGGGCCGGTCGACGACGTGCTCACCCGGTTCCAGCAGACGCTGGAGCTGCACCCGGCCGACGCGGTGATGCGGTTCACCGCCGACTGCCCGCTGCTCGACCCCGCGATCGTTCGCGAGGCGGCGCTGGTCTACCGGGCCGTGCCGGGCCTCGACTACCTGAGCACGAGCCTGACCCGGACCCTGCCCCGCGGCCTCGACGTCGAGATCGCGAGCCGGGAGGCGCTGGCGCGGGCCGGGCGGGAGGCCACCGCCCACCATCGCGTCCACGTCACCTCCTACGTCTACACGCATCCGGGCGCGTCGCGGCTGCTGGGCCTCGCCTACGCCCCGGCGGCGGCCGACCTGCGGGTCACCCTCGACACCGAGGACGACTGGCGGCTGATCTCGCGGGTGGTGGCCGCCTTCGGCGACCGGTGCCTGCCGTACGCGACGCTCGTGGGCTGGTTGCGGGCCCGGCCGGAGGTGCTCAGGCTCAACGCGCACGTCCAGCAGAAAGCGCTGCAGGAGGCATGACCGGCCGGGTCGGCGTCCGCTGCGACGCCGGCGCCGGCAGGGGCGTCGGCCATCTGGTGCGCTGCGTGGCGCTCGCCGAGGAGCTGCGCGGGCGCGGCGTCGAGGTCAGCTTCCTGGGCGACCTGGCCGGCTCGGCGTGGGCGCGGGCGCAGCTCCTGGCGCGCGGCCTGCCGCTCGTCCCCGCCCCGGCCGACCCTGAACGGCTGGCGGAGCTGGTGCGCGACCTGCGCCTCGACGTGGTGGTGCTCGACTCGTACGACCTGGCTCCGGGTACGGGCGCCGGGATCAGGGCGACGGGCGCGGCCGTGCTGGCGATCGTGGACGGCGACCCGCTCGGCCAGGAGGCCGACGTCTACCTCGACCAGAACCTCGGCGCGGAGCTGCGGCCCTTCCCGCTGCTCGCCGAGCGGCTGGCCGGGGTCCGCTACGCGCTGCTGCGTGACAGCGTCCGCCGGCTGCGCCGGGCGCCCGGCCCACGTGGCGACGTGCCCCGCGTGCTGTGCTTCTTCGGCGGCACCGACAGCGCCGGCGTGACCTCGGCCTGGGCGGGCGCGCTGAGCGCCACGGGGGTGCCGTTCCGCGCGACGGTGGTGAGCCCCCGGCTGTTCGCGGTGGAGGGGCCGATCACCGTCATCCCGCCCACCGACCGGCTGCCGCAGCTCATGGCCGAGGCCGACCTCGTGCTCACCGCCGCCGGCTCCACCATCTGGGAGCTGCTCTACCTCGGCGTGCCGGCGGCGCTGACCTGGGTGGCCGCCAACCAGCTCATCGGCTACGAGGCGCTGGCCGGTGGCGGCATCGCCGCCGCACTCGGCCCCGCCCCCGACGAGGCCGCCGTCGAGGTGCTGGCCCGCCTGCTCGGCGACGCGGGGCTGCGCGAGGAGTACGGCAGGCGGGGCAGCGGCCTCGTCGACGGCAAGGGCCGCGAACGCGTCGCCGACGTGCTGCTCTCCATGCGGTGAAGGCTCAGACCAGGTCCCAGGTGAGCGGTGTGCCCGCCGCGGCGTCCCGGGTGAAGCGGCGGCCCGCCACGTCGGCCATCGCCGCGGGCGGCAACCCGCCGGCCGGCCGGATCGAGCGCACGTTGCGCCCGGTCACCTCCTCGCCCGCCCGCACGTCGGTCACCACGTGCAGCGACCGGCGGAAGCGCAGCCCCTCCCGCTCCGACGGGCTGGGGCCGATGCGGGCCTGGCCGAGCGCCTGCCAGGCCCGCTCGCTCTCCACGACCAGCGCCGCCAGCTCGGCCGGCTCCAGCGAGAACGCCGCGTCCACGCCGCCCCCCGCCCGGTCCAGCGTGACGTGCCGCTCGATCAGGCAGGCGCCGAGGGCCACCGCGGCGAGCGACGCGCCGATGCCCGGCGTGTGGTCGGAGACGCCGACGACCGCGCCGGTGAGCCCGGCCAGCAGCGGCAGCCCGCGCAGGTCGCTCTCGGCGGGCGAGGCGGGGTAGGAGGCGGTGCAGGACAGGACTGCCAGCTCGGCGCAGCCCGCCTCGCGCGCCGCCCGCACGGCGGCGTCGATCTCCCCGGCCGTGGCCATGCCCGTGGACAGGATGAGCGGCTTGCCGGTGGCGGCGGCCAGCCGGATCAGCGGCAGGTCCACCAGCTCGGAGGAGGCGATCTTGTACGCGGGGGCGCCGAGCTTCTCCAGCAGCTCGATCGCCGTGGGGTCGAACGGCGAGGAGAACGCCACGAGCCCCAGCTCCCGGGCCCTGGCGAAGATCGGCTCGTGCCACTCCCATGGCGTGTGGGCCCGCAGGTACAGGTCGTAGAGCCGCTCGCCGCCCCACAGCTCGTGGCCGCCGCCGAGGCGGAAGGCCGGGCCGTCGGCGTCGACGGTGATCGTGTCGGGCCGGTAGGTCTGGAGCTTCAGCGCGTGGGCGCCGCTCGCGGCCACCGCCTCGACGATGGCGAGGGCGCGCTCCAGGCTCCCGTCGTGGTTGCCGGACATCTCGGCGACGACGAACGGCGGCCGTTCGGGTCCGACGCGGCGACCGGCGATCGACAGCGAGGTCATGACTCGTCCCTCCGGGCGGCGCGGGTGAACTCGATCAGCACCACGTCCACGGTCTCGCCGTCGAGCAGCCGCCGGTAGCCGCCGATCTCGGTGAAGCCGAAGCGGCTGTGCAGCAGGCGTACGGGCTTGTTGGCGGCCAGCACCTCACCCCGCAGCGTCGTCAGCCCGAGCGGGCCGAACGCGTGGCGGATCGCGGCGCGTTCGAGCCCGAACCAGGCGGCGAGCAGCTCGCCCGAGCGCTCCAGGCGGTCGAGGTCGAGGTAGAAGCCCCAGTGGGCGATCGGCGCGCCCGGCGCGAGCCCGGAGAACGTCACCACCCCGGAGGCGACCCCGCCGTGCTCGTAGACCAGCACCTGCCTGGCCGGGTCGGCCCGCACCCCGGCCCACCACCGGGCGTGCTCGTCCTCGCCGATCTCGTGGGTGGTGAAGCTGGCCGCGCGGACCTTCGGATGGTTGCGCCAGCGGCGCATGACGGGCAGATCGCCGTCGTCGACGTGTCTGAGCATCGGACCCCCTCACGCTCCGTGTCTGGTTACGTCCACACCGTAGCGGACTATGCGCCTGGTAAAGAGCTGATCAGGGTGGGGCATCGGTCGCAGCCGAGAGGCCATGGCGGCGGCATGCTGCCCTCGGACCCGTCCCCCACTCAAGGAGCCCGGTATGGCGCCCCTGGTCAGCGTCGTCGTCCCGTTCTACAACGTGGAGCAGTACATCGCCGAGTGCCTGGAGTCGCTGGCGGCCCAGACGCTGGCCGACATCGAGGTCATCCTGGTGGACGACGGGTCGGTGGACGGGAGCAGGCGGATCGCCGAGGGGTTCGCCTCCCGTGACCCGCGCTTCGTCGTCGTGCGCCAGCCCAACCGGGGACCCGGGCCGGCCCGCAACGAGGGCGTGCGCTGGGCCCGCGGCTCGTACCTGGCGTTCGCCGACAGCGACGACGTCGTGCCGCCCGGCGCGTACGAGCTGCTGGTCTCCTCGCTGGAGCGGACCGGCTCCGACCTCGCGTGCGGCGGGGTGCGGCGCATGGCGGACGGCGAGCTGTCGTCGTCGTCGCTGCACGACAAGATCTTCCGGCGGGCGGTGCGGCGCACCCACATCATGGACCGGCGGGTGCTGGTCAGGGACCGGACGGTGTGGAACAAGCTCTACCGCAAGGACTTCTGGTACGAGCACCGGCTGAGGTTCCGTCAGGGCATCTACGAGGACGTGCCGCTCAGCATGCGCGCCCACGTGCTGGCCGCCAGCGTGGACCTGCTGCCGGACGTCGTCTACCACTGGCGCAAGCGGGAGTCGGGGGAGACCTCGATCACGCAGCGGCGGGCCGAGCTGCCGAATCTCGCCGACCGCCTGGAGGCCATCCGGGCCGTCCGCTCGTTCCTGCAGGAGGAGGCGCCGGAGCTGACCCGCTCCTTCGACGGCCTGGTGCTGGAGAAGGACATCGTCTTCCTGTTCCAGGCGCTGGAGTGCGCGGCCGACCACGAGCTGGAGCCGTTGCTGGACCTCGCCCGCCAGTGGCTGGCAGTCCTGAATCCGGGCGTGCTGGCCACCGCGCCGTCCCTGCGGCGGCTGGAGCTGCACCTGGTGGAGCGCGGGCTGGTCAAGGAGCTGCGCGGGGTCCGGGAGTTCAGGAGGTCGTCCGCGGAGGCCGCCCGCATCGTGCCGCGCGGGCTGCGCCGGGCCAACTGGTACGGCGACTACCCGTACTTCCGCGACCGCTCGCTGCGGATCCCCGACGAGGTGTACGACGCCCGGGAGGAGATCAAGGTGCTGGCCAGGGTCGAGGAGTGCCGGTGGAACGGCCAGGGCTTCGCGGTGGTCGGGGAGGTGGCCCTGCACCGGGTGGAGCGCCGGCCGCGCAAGATCGAGGTGTGGCTGAGCGACGGCAGCCGCAAGGTGCCGCTGCCGTCGCGCCGGCTGGGGGCCGGGCGGCTGCTCGCCGAGATCGACCCGCGGCGGCTGCGGCGCGGGGGGCCGACGTGGCGCCTGTACGCCCAGGTGGAGACGCGTGGGCTGGTGCTCGAAGGCTGCTTCCGCGACGGGGACGGCAATCGGACGTGGCGGCTGTCCGTGCCGGGATGGTCAAGAACGGGCATGGACATCACCCAGTAGTTCCAGAGTGTAGTCACTCACTCACGGTGGGTGGTCATGCTGGAATCCATGAGGACCTATTCGCTCGATGACGTCCATGCGACACGCAAGCGGAGAGACTCCTGGTGGACCGTGTACCTCGTGGACCCGCTGGCCTGCCGGACGGCTCTGCTGGTGGCCAACCGGTCGCGGATCACGCCCAACGAGCTCACCGTGCTGTCGCTGGTCATCGGCCTGGTCTCGGCCCTCTGCTTCGCCCTGGACCTGCTGGTCGCGGGCGCGGCGGCGTTCTATCTCAGCTTCATGGTCGACTGCGTGGACGGGAAGATCGCCCGGCTCAAGGGCACGGGGACGCCCTTCGGGCTCTGGCTGGACTACGTGGGCGACCGGGTGCGGGTGGTCCTCTGCGCCACCGGTCTGGCGTACGGGCAGTACGCCCTCACCGGTGACGTGCGGTTCATCGTGCTCGGCGCGGGGGTCGCCGTGCTCGACCTTTTCCGGTACGTCAACGCGCCGCAGATGAAGCGGGTACGCGAGATCATCAGGGAGGCGAGGGCCGAGGCGGCGGAGCTGGCCGAGGCGGCCCGCGTCTGGCACCGGGAGCAGGCCGCGGTCGTCCGCGAGCCGGTCCTCATGGTGCCCCTCCCGAGCCTGGGGGAGGCGGACGACGGCGAGGCCGTCGACGACGACGACGCCGTGGAGCACGTCGTCACCGTGAGCCGCAGGCGTGGCCGCAACCGCACCTTCTCCAGGCGGCTCAACAGGTATCTCGCCCGCCGCCGCGTCCGCTCCCACCTGATCAGCGGCATCGAGTTCCACGCCGCGGTGTTCGTGGTCGCGCCCCTCGTCGGAGTGGCCGCGCTGGTGCCGGTGTCCGCCGTCGCCGGGGTGCTGCTGCTCGCCAACGAGATCTTCCTTGTCTACCGGATGTGGCTCTTCACGCGCAGGCACACCGTGTCCTCCCGGCAGGAGAGCCGAGAGCGCGTTCTCGTCTAAGTTTTCGGGGGTTAGAACGAAATGTCCGATCGGCCCGTCTTCGTCGTCGGCTGCCCACGCTCCGGCACCACGATGCTGCAGCTCATGCTGCACTCCCACCCACGCATGGCCGTGCCGCCCGAGACGCGGTACCTGGTGCCCGCCTACGTTCGCCGTCGCTCGTTCGGCGACATGCGCCTCGCCCAGCGCCGCGCCGCCCTCGCGGAGTGGATCGCGACCGACCGCACCACGAAGTTCAAGGAACTCAAGATCGACAAGGATGAGTTCATCCGTCAGGCGATCGAGGGTCCCGGCTCGCTCGGCTCGGTCATCGGCACGACGTTCCGCATGTACGCCGAGCGGTTCGGCAAGCCGCGCTGGGGCGACAAGCGGCCGAGCTACGTCAAGCAGGTCGAGATACTGCGCAGGCTCTTCCCCGACGCCCAGTTCATCCACCTCATCAGGGACGGCCGCGACTGCGTCTCCTCGCTGAAGGAGATGCCCTGGTACACCCTCAACTCCTTCCACGCCATCACCACCTGGGCCGAGGCCATCGACGCGGGCGTCAAGCTGCGGCGCACGCTGCCCGCCGACACCTACTACGAGCTGCGGTACGAGGACCTGACCGACGACCCCTCGACCGAGCTGAAGAAGCTCTGCCTCTTCCTGGAGGAGGAGTTCGACCCGGCGATGGTCTCGCCGCGCGAGGCGGCCAGCGTGGCCGTACCCGTCCACAAGGTCTGGCACAGCAACACCCACGGCGACGTGACCCGCTCGCGCGTGGGCAGCTGGGCCAACCGGCTGGAGGACTGGGAGATCTCGCTCGCCGAGCAGGTCCTCGGGGACCGGCTGGTGGCCAACGGGTACGAGCTCAGCGGCGCGCCCGCGCCCTCGAAGGAGCATCTGGCGACCCTCCAGCGCACCATGCAGAAGCGCCGCGCCTCCCGTACGCGCAAGCGCCTGCGCGACCGCTTCCAGCGGCTGCGTGAGCCGGGACCGGTCGCGGCCCTGCTCACCTCGCGCCAGCGGGAGCTGGCCGGCCTGCCGCCGCAGCAGGCCACCGGATCGCCGGAGAAGGCCCGCGCCGACGTCACCGGGTGACGTGGGCGAACAGGGTCTCCCACGCGTCCAGCACGCGGTCGAGGCGGAACGCCTCGGCCCGGGCACGGGCGGCGGCGCCCAGCCGCCGCCGCTCACGGGACGAGCCGGTGAGCCGGCCCAGCTCCAGCGCGAACGCGCCGGTGTCGCCGGGCGGGACGAGCACCGGGCCCGCCGCCCGGACCCCGCCCGACACGTCGAACGCCACCGCGGGCACCCCGTGGGCCGCGGCCTCCAGCAGCGCCAGCGGCAGCCCTTCGTGCTCGCTGGTCACCGCCACCAGCGAGGCCGCCAGGTACTCCTCCGGCATCAGCTCGGCGGGCACCCGCCCCCTGAACACCACCCGGTCCGCCACGCCCTCGCGGGCCGCGTGCGCGCGCAGCCGGTCGAGCTCGGAGCCGTCGCCCACAAGGTGCAGCTCCCACGGCCGCGGCGCGCCGGAGGCGGCGAACGCGCTGATCAGCCGGTCGAACCTCTTGACCCCTTCCAGCCGTCCCACGCCCAGCACCCGGGGCGCCTCCAGCGGGGAGACCTCCTCGGGCCAGGCGGGCAGCGGGTTCGGCAGCGACCACGTGTTGGGCAGCAGCGCGTCCTCGGAGAAGCGCCAGGCGTCGTCCTCGCTGAGGAAGACCGCCTGATCCAGCTCCGGGTAGTGCCTGCGGATGGAGCCCAGGTGCCAGCAGCCGCCGGCGTGCTCGTACGAGCCGTGGTACTGGCCGATGGAGCTGAGCGACGCGGGCAGCAGCGGCGCCAGCCGGGCCACCACGCTCGGCGAGGTCAGCACCGCGAACCCGGGTGAGGCGGCCCGCAGCAGCCGGGCCAGGCGGCGGTCGGCCCGCGCCCGCGCCGTCCGGCCCGCCCGGCCGGCCGGGGCGCGGCCGACCACGTGCCGCCGGTAGCGCGGCTCGGCCACGTACCGGAACGGCGCGGCGGAGCGGTGCAGCCCGACCACCCGGACGGCGTGGCCGCGCTCGGCCAGGCCCTGCGCGAGGGTGTGCGTGACCCGCTGGATACCGCCCAGCGTGTCGGCGTCCAGGCACGCGAAGACGATGTTCACGCGGCCCTGCCCGTGGTTGGTGTGCCCGTGGTTGGTGTGCCCGCGGTTGATGTGCCCGTGGTCGGTGTGCCCGTGGTGGCTCGGCGCGTCTCGGCGCCGGGCTCCGCCGTGGAGCCGGGGACGCCGAAGAAGGCCGTCACGACCCGCGCCGCGGCGTCGCCGCGCTCCTCGGCGCACCAGAGGGCGCGGAAGTCCGCGTACCGGCGCGCGTAGGAGGCGTGGACGGCGGGCAGGTCGCGCAGCCGGTCGATGAGCTCCCCGGTCGTCCGCACGCACGGGCCGGGGGCGATGGAAGGCAGGTCGTGGTAGACGCCGCGCTCACGCAGCCGGTAGTCGTCCCAGTCGTCGATGAGGAACAGCATCGGCCTGCCGGTGATCGCGTAGTCGCACATCACCGACGAGTAGTCCGTCAGCAGCGCGTCGGAGGCCAGCATCAGGTCGTTGACCTCGGGGTACGTCCCGGCCGGCCGGACGAAGTGCCGCAGGTGCCCGGGGACCGTGTACCGCTCGACCGGGTGGGTCCGCAGCACCACCACCCACTCGCCGGCCAGCTCCTCGGCCATCAGCTCCAGGTCCGCCCTGACCGACGCGCCTCCGCCCTTGGCGCTGTCGCGATAGGTGGGCGCGTACAGCAGGATCTTGCGGTCCGGTGGGATCTCCAGCCGGGCGCGGACGTCGGTCCTGGACACCCCGTGGACCAGCGCGTCGCAGCGCGGCGTGCCGTACTGGAGGATGGGGCCGGTGTAGCCGTTCGCGGCCGCGAACAGCCGCGAGAACTCCTCGCTGGGCGAGACGAGCGCGTCCCAGCGGGCGACGGCGGCGCGCCACACCTCGCGCGGCCGGTCGAAGTCGGAGCGCAGGTCGGGCGCGTCGAAGCCGATCGACTTGATGCCCTGGCCGTGCCAGGTCTGCAGGTAACGGGTGCCGCGCGGCTTCGGGTAGTCGAGGGGGAAGCCGTGGCTGTCCACCCAGATCCCGGCGCGGGCCAGCGTCCAGACGTAGCGCCAGCTCCCTCGGCGCACCGAGCGGGCCCCGGCGGGCACGTCGCCGCGGCCCCGGGCCACCGACCACACGGTCTCGACGGGCAGGCCGCGCCGCAGCACCTCGTCGTGGACGGCGCGCGGGCTGCCGGTGCAGCCCTTGCCGACGTCCGACTCGAACAGCGCGAGGTCCCGGCGCGGACGCAGGACGCTGATCAGCACACGGTACGCGAGCAGCTTGTGGCGCGGCCGGCCGGCGATCCTGACCAGCCTGCGGACGAGCCGGCGCGGCACCGAACGAAGGGTCGGACGCTCGCGGACCCGCAGGTACGCCGCGTGGCCGGACGGTTCGAGGCGTACCCGGGGGAGCTCGACCGGCTCCGCGCCGGGGTGGAGCATGAGCCGGTCCGCGGTGGTGTGGCCGGTCGCGACGCTGGTGAAGGCGATGGTCGGCTCGCAGCTCCGCCGCGCGGTGAAGGTCACCTCGGTGGTGTAGCCGCCCTCGCCGGACGGCAGCGGCCGGATGGGGACGCTCTCGCCGCCGAGCCGCAAACGCGCCCGCCACTCCGTCGGCAGCGCGCCGAACGGGTCGTACGTCCGCACGGTCATGCGCACCCGCTCGCTGTCGGCGGACAGCTCCGTCACCTCGTGCCGCAGCCGGCCGGCGCTGAAGGGCAGCTCGGCCAGCCGCAGGGAGGTGATGTCCATGCCGGGGGAGACAGTGGTGCCCCAGTACGTCCGCCCGCCTGCCCGGACCGCGGCGCGCGGCGGGGCGTGGCCGCCGGTCAGTGAGGTGGCGGCCACCAGCAGGTCGTCGATCCGGTCCGTCAGGATCAGGTGGCAGCACACCCGGGTCATGGGGTCGAGCCGGTCGACCACCTGGGCCGGGATCCGCTCCAGGTACGGCCGGACGAGCGCGGCGAACTCCTTGGCCCACACCCGGTCGCGCCGGGGCAGCGGGTTGAGGTAGACGCGCAGGTCCTGGCGCAGGAACCGCTCCTGCCGGTCCGGCACCAGGTCGTCCAGGCCGTGCCGGCGCAGCACGTCGTCGCTGCGCCAGGCGGCGACGAGCCGGTGGCGCACGTTCTCCATCGCCTCGATGCTGAGCGAGATGGAGGACCCGTCGCGCACCCGGTGCCAGAGGTAGACGGGCCACGGGACGACGGCGAAGCGGCGGGAGACGGCGTACGCCTCGGTGGCGAAGACGTGGTCCTCGTAGTGGATGTCCTCGGGGAAGCGCAGCCGGTGCTCGCCCAGGAACGACATCCGGTAGAGCTTGTTGGTGGTGAACGAGTCCAGGAAGAGCCGGGGCTCCTCGCGGATGTCCTCCACCACCCTCCGCCGGGTGAACAGCTCGGGGTAGTAGGGCTCCGACCGGCCGTTCCACTCGTACAGGCGGGAGATCTGGCCGGAGACGAAGTCCGCGCCGGTGCGCTCGATCTCGGTGAGCAGGCTCTTGCAGGCGTGCCGGGGCAGCTCGTCGTCGCTGTCGAGGAACATGACGTACGGCGAGGCCGCGGCGTCGAGCCCGTCGTTGCGGGGCGCGCCGCAGCCGCCGCTGTTGAACCCCCGGCGCAGGTGGCGCACGCGGGGGTCGGCCCGTACGAGGTCCGCGGCCACGTCGGGGGTGCTGTCCGTGCTCGCGTCGTCCACGATGATCACTTCGAGGTCGCGCAGCGTCTGGCCGAGAACCGATCGCACGGCCCTGGGCAGGCGGGCCGCGTCGTTGTAGGTGATGACGACGACCGTGCAGTCCGGCATGCCGGCTCCCCCCGCGAGTGCGTCACGTGGGGAGGGGATTCCCGGACTTCAGTGCACCTTGTCCCGGTTTAAGGTGTTTTTGCGGTATTTATCGCATTAGCCGCCTGATCAGCCAGGCCGCGAACGCCAGCGCCAGCAGGACGCCCGCGACGGGCGCGAGCCGCTTCAGCAGCGGCATGCCCGCGAGCTCCAGCAGGTCCAGGGCCTCCTCGTCGGCGCTGCGCGCAGTGCGTGGCGTGCCTCCGGGCTGCCGCTCCTGTTCGGGCTCCGGCTTCTGCTCCTGCTCGGGGTCCGGGACGGCGGCGAGGTGCCTCTCCTCGGCCGCTGTCTCCCCAGCCGCTGTCTCCCCAGCCGCTGTCTCCCCAGCCGGCGTCTCCTCGGCCACCGTGTCCTCGGCCACCGTGTCCTCGGCCACCGTGTCCTCGGCCGGCACCTGGGCGGCCGGTGCGGCGGGCGGTTCGTGGGAGGGCTCGGCCAGCAGGCCAGCCAGGTTGCCCGCGAACCGGTCGATCAGCCGCCCGCCCACCTCCGTCATGACCCCGCGCCCGAACTGCGCGGGCCGCCCGGTCACGTGGAACGACGTCTCCACCGCCACGGCCGTCGTGCCGGCCGCGGCCGGGGTCAGCCGGGCCTTCACCGTGGCCGAGGCCGTGCCGGGCCCGCGCGCTTCCTTGCCCGACGCCTGCATCGTGAGGGTGTGGGAGTCCTTGTCCACGTCCTCGAACCGGGCCGAGCCGCGGTAGGTCACGGTGATGGGCCCCACCTTGACCTTCATCCTGCCGGTGAACTCGTCACCCTCGACCACGTCGAGCGACGCCCCGGGAAGGCACGGCGCCACGCGCTCGACGTCGAGCAGCACCGCCCACGCCTGCTCGACCGGGACCGGGACGGTGAACTCGTGCTCGAACCGCATCGCCATCGGATCGCTCCTCACCATCGACTCTACGTCCGCGAGGGGCGCCCCAGGAGGGACGCCCGCCCGCGTCAGGGCGCCCCGGCGGCCTTGCCGACCGCGCGGTGGGTCAGCACCTTGGCCAGGTGCCTGCGGTAGTCCGGCTGCGCGTGCAGGTCGGCCGGGGGCGAGGTGCCCTCCGCCGCCGCCTCGCACGCCGGCCGTACCCGGTCGCCGAGCTCCACGCCCCGCAGCGCCGCCTCGACCGCGTGCGCCCGGACCGGCGTCGAGCCCATGTTCGTCAGGCCGATCCGGGCCTCCTGGATCGCCCCGTCCGAGCGCTTGACGGCCGCGGCCACGCCGACGATCGCCCACGCCTGCGCGGTCCGGTGGAACTTCTCGTAGTGGTAGCCCCAGCCCTCGCCGAGCTTCGGGATGCGCACCCCGGCCAGGATCTCGCCCGGCCGCAGCGACGACTCCAGGTAGTCCACGAAGAACTCCGCGGCCGGGATGTCCCGCTCGCCCCGCTCCGACCGGGCCACGAACACCCCGTCCAGCGCCAGCACCACAGCCGGCAGGTCGCCCGCCGGGTCGCAGTGCGCCAGCGAGCCGCCGAAGGTGCCGCGGTGCCGCACGGCGGGGTCGGCCACCGTTGCGGTGGCCATCGCCACCAGCGGGCAGGCCGTGTTGACCACGGGCGAGCGCATCACCTCGTCGTGCGTGGTCATCGCGCCGATGTGGACGTGGTCGCCCCGGTCTTCGACGCCCGACAGCTCGGGCAGCCGGCCGACGTCGACCAGTGTCGTCGGGTACGACAGCCGCAACCGCAGCAGCGGCAGCAGCGACTGCCCGCCGGCCAGCACCTTGGCGTCCTCGTCGGTGGCGAGCGCCCGGCACGCCTCCTCCAGCGAGCCGGCGCGCACGTAGTCGAACCGCGCAGGGATCATGACCGTGCTCCTCCCCGGGACCTCCGCGTCGCCCGCCAGACGCGCTCCGGCGTGCAGGGCATCTGTACGTCGTCGACCCCGCGCGGGCGCAGCGCGTCCACGACCGCGTTGACCACCGCCGGCGTGGAGGCGATGGTGCCGGCCTCGCCCACGCCCTTGACGCCCAGCGGGTTGCCCGTGGCGGGCGTCTCGGTGCGGTCCGTCGTGAAGGACGGCAGGTCGGCGGCCGACGGCAGCAGGTAGTCGGCCATGGTCGCGGTCAGCAGGTTGCCCTCCGCGTCGTACACGGCCTCCTCGAACAGCGCCTGGGCGACGCCCTGCGCGATGCCGCCGTGGACCTGGCCCTCGACGATCAGCGGGTTGACGACCTTGCCGACGTCGTCCACCGCCACGTACGACCGGATCCGCACCATGCCGGTCTCGGTGTCCACCTCGACCGCGCACAGGTGGGTGCCGTGCGGGAAGGAGTAGTTGTCCGGGTCGAACGTCGCGTCGGAGTCGAGCCGCGCCTCCACGCCCTCGGGCAGGTCGTGCGCCGTGAACGCGGCGAACGCCAGCTCCTGGATGGTCCTGCTCGCCCCGGTGCCCCGCACTCTGAACACCCCGGCCCCGAACTCCAGGTCGTCGGGCGAGCACTCCAGCAGGTGCGCGGCCAGCCTGCGGGCCTTGTCCTTGACCTTCTCGCACGCCTGGAGCACCGCCACGCCGCCGACGACCAGGGACCGCGAGCCGTAGGTGTCCATGCCCTTGTGGGAGACGGCCGTGTCGCCGTGCAGCACCATGATGTCCTCGAACGGCACGCCGAGCGCGTCGGCCACGATCTGGCTCCACGACGTCACGTGCCCCTGCCCGTGCGGCGAGGTGCCCGTGACGACCTCGACCTTGCCGGTGGGCAGCATGCGCACCGAGGCGTGCTCCCAGCCGCCGGCGCCGTAGTTGGCCATGCCGAGCAGGCGCGACGGCGCCAGGCCGCACATCTCGGTGTAGGTGCTGACGCCGATGCCGAGCTGCACCGGGTCGCCCCGGTCGCGCCGGTCCGCCTGCTCGGCCCGCAGCTTGTCGTAGCCGAACAGCGCCGTCGCCCGCTCCGTGGCCGCCTCGTAGTTTCCCGAGTCGTAGGTCAGCCCGGAGACCGTGGTGTACGGGAACTCGTCGTGCCTGATCCAGTTGCGCCGCCGCGCCTCCAGCGGGTCGATGCCCAGCTCGGCGGCCAGCTCGTCCATGACGCGCTCGATGGCGTACGTGGCCTCCGGCCGGCCCGCGCCCCGGTAGGCGTCGGTCGGCATCTTCGTGGTGAAGACGCCCGTGCAGGCGAACTCGTAGGCGTCCATCTTGTAGATCCCGTTGAACATCGACGAGCCCAGCATCGGCACCCCGGGGGTGACCAGCATGAGGTAGGCGCCCATGTCGGCCAGCAGCTCCACCCGGATGCCGCGGACCCGGCCGTCGGCCTCGGCGGCCAGCCGGATGTGCTGGATCTGGTCACGGCCGTGGTGGACGGTCAGGTTGCCCTCGGAGCGCGACTCGCTCCACTTGACCGGGCGGCCGAGCCGGCGGGTCAGCAGCAGGCACAGCACCTCCTCGGCGGTGACCTGGAGCTTCGAGCCGAACCCGCCGCCCACGTCCGGCGCGATCACCCGCAGCCGGTGCTCCGGGATGCCGGTCGTGACCGCCAGCATGACCCGCAGCACGTGCGGGATCTGCGTGGACGACCAGAGCGTGAACGTGTCGCCGTCGGTGCTCGCGAGCACCGCGCGGGGCTCCATCGCGCTCGGGATCAGCCGCTGCTGGATGTAGGTCCGGTCGATGACCACCGGAGCGTCGCGGAACGCGGCCTCCACGTCGCCTGAGGTGATCCTGGCGCTGAACGCCTTGTTGCCGCTCTCGTGCACCTTCGGGCTGTCCGAGAGGAGCGCGTCGTGCATGTCCATGACGGCGGGCAGCGGCTCGTAGTCCACCTCGATCGCCTCCAGCGCGTCCGCCGCCCGGTAACGGTCGACGGCCACCACGCAGGCGACGGCCTCACCGGCGTACCGCACCTCCGACACCGCCATCGGCGGGTGGTCCGGGATCACGGTGTCCTCGCTCACCGGCCACGCGCACGGCAGGCTGCCCTGCTCGGCCGCGAAGTCCTGGCCGCTGAAGGCCGCCAGCACCCCCGGCAGGGCACGCGCGCCCGACACGTCCACCCGGGTGATCCTGGCATGCGCCATCGGGCTGCGCAGGAACATCACCTGGACCATGCCCGGCTGCCGGAGATTGTCGGTCCACCGGGTGTGCCCGGTGAGCAGCCGGGCGTCCTCCTTGCGCCGCCGCGCCCGCCCAAACTCCCGGCCGCCGTCCGATCCCTCCGCCCGGCCGTCCGAGATCTGCCCGCTCTCCGCGATCCGCTCCCCGACGAGGCCGGCGTCCAGCTCCGTCATGACGTCCTCGCCGCCTGCCCCATCTCCTGGGCGCCCCGCCGCACCGCGCGCACGATGGTGCAGTAGCCGGTGCACCGGCACAGGTTGCCCTCCAGGCCGTGCCTGATGGTCTCCTCCGAGGGGTCGGGATCGTCCTTGAGGAGGTCGATCGCGGCCATGACCATGCCCGGCGTGCAGTAGCCGCACTGCAGCGCGTGCTCCTCGTGGAAGGCCCGCTGCATCGGGTGCATGGACCCGGCGGAGCCGAGTCCCTCGATCGTGACGACGTCGCAGCCGTCGGCCTGGACGGCCAGCACGGAGCAGCTCTTCGCGGTCCTGCCGTCCAGCATCACGGTGCAGGCGCCGCAGTTGCCGGTGTCGCAGCCGATGGGGGTGCCGGTCCTGCCCAGCCGCTCTCGCAGGAGATGAACGAGGAGGAGCCGCGGCTCGACGTCCTCCTCGTACCTGACCCCATCGACGGTGATGGTGACGCGGGGCATACGTCCTCCCTCGCAGCAAGGGGGAATAAACGGATAAATGCCAAATTACGCCGGGGTTTTTACCGGTCAAGGGTTTCTCTACCCCGCATCACCCGTCACGTCCCCCGGACGCTCAGCGGCCCCGCACCACTCGGGCGACCACGGCGACCAGGCCCGAGAAGCCCAGCCCCACCACGACCAGCCCCACCAGCGCCAGCGGGTCCTTCAGCGAGCCCGTCAGCACCAGCGCGCCGAGCGCCACGAACAGCATGCCGCTGAGCAGCGCCATCCAGTCCGTACGGTGGGTCCGACGCGCCGGCTCCATCTCCTGGCCCGGCTCACGCTCACGCGGCACGGCGCACCTCCATGTCCCCGACGCCGCCCCGCAGGTTCAGCACGATGGTGGACACCGCGCCCTTGGGGGCCGTCTCCGGCTCCAGCACCTTGTCGAAGCGGATGTCCATGCCGCCTCTGATCGACTGGTCGATCTGGATGTCGCCCACCTTGTTGCTCGCGTGCACCTCGACCCGTGCCTCCGGCGGCACGATCACGGTGAGCTCGCCGATGGAGACCCTCGCGTTCAGGGTCACGCTCGTGCCCGGCGTCAACGTCAGCTCCGACAGGTCCAGCCTGCCGTCGCCCAGCCCCACCTCGTACCCGCGGCTGGTCTCGGCGACCGTGAGAGGCCTCCACGCGAAGTCGCCGACGTTGCGCGGCACGCCGCCCATCATCAGGCCGAACGCCAGCAGGACGGCCACGCCCGTGCCCACCGCGACCAGCCCGGCGCCGCGACCCCACCAGGCGGCGACCAGCAGGCCGGCGCCGATCGTGACGAGCACGGCGCCGCCGACGAGGGCGGGGCTCACTGCCGTGCCCGAGCGGGCTTGAACGGCCACGGTGATCCCTCCAATGACGAAGGCCAGCAGCATGGTGATGGGGCCGATGAACGACGGGGGCCGCCGCGGCCTGGGCGGCCGCGGCACGGGCCGGCCGTACAGGACGGGGTCGTAGGGGGAGTAGCCGGCGCGCCGGCGCGGGTCCAGTGGCTGGTAGGTCCCGCCGGGCGGGCGTGGCTCGTAGGCGCCCTCGGGCCGGCGCGGGCCTGTCGCCTGGTGCGGGCCGCGCGGGGCGAAGGGGCCGCTCGGCGGCTGGTACGGGCCGCGGGGCGCGAACGGCTCACCCGACGGGGAAGGACCCGTGCCGCCCGCGGGACCCTGGCCGGCGTGGGCCGCCGCCGTCTCGGGGGGCGCCGTCTCAGGGGGCGCCGTCTCGGGGGGCGCCGTCTCGTGATGGGCCGCGGCCGCGGCCTCCGCCGGCTCCGGTTGCGGCGCGGGCGTCTCCCGGGTGTACGCGCTCGCCGCTCCCTGGGCGTACGTACGGGGAACGCCCTGCGTGGGCGTCCCCGAGGGGAACGGGTGGGCGGCGGGCGGGGCGGGCGGGTAGACCGGCGGCGGCGGATAGGCGTTCGGCTTCGGGCGGCGCTTGAGGCGCTCCGGCATCGAGCGGAGCAGCCCGAGCAGGTCCACGCCCCTGGAGTGCGCCGCGAGGAGCGAGATCGCGAGCAGCAGCCCCACCACGAGCGTGCCGGTGTCGAGCCAGACCGTCGTCAGGTTGATCGCCAGGCCGAACCCGAGCACCGCCGTCAGCAGCGCCATCACGGTGTCGGCGTCGAAGTCTCGGCGGGTCCACTGCTCGATGTAGCCCGGCCGGCCGTTCGGCTCCTTCATGAGCAGGAACGCCGCGATGTAGAGGAACATGCCGATGCCCGAGCCGAACAGCAGCACCACGAACGCCACGCGGAACACCACGGGGTCGATCCCCGTCTGCCGCCCCAGTCCGGCGCAGATGCCCAGCAGGAAGCGTCCCTCGGAGCTGCGGCGCAGCTCGCGGGGAGGCGCGGCGGGTGCCTTCGGCGGTGCCTCTGTCATGACACCATCGTGGCCCGGGGCGTGGCGCGCCGCATCCGGGACACCCCTGACGGGACCCGGGGGTCGTTCCCTGATGCCTCTTTCGCCCGCTCCGTGTGACGATGACGGTGTTATGGCTGACCAGAAGACTCTTGCCGAGCCCGGTGGCGATGCGCCCTACCGCCGGATGACGCGGCCCATGGAGGGCCGCCTCCTCGGAGGTGTGGCGCAGGGGCTCGCCGCGCAGCTGAAGCTGGACCCGGTCGTGATCCGGCTGACGTTCGTGCTGCTGACCGTGGTGGGCGGGGTCGGCGGAGTGGCCTACGCGGTGCTCTGGATGATCGCGCCGCGCGAGCCGTACGAGGGGCCGCCCCCGGCCCGCGACTGGAGCCAGCTCGCCGCGTTCAGCGCGATCGGTGTGGCGCTGCTCGCGTTCGGCTGGCTGAGCGGCGCGTCCAAGGGCGGCATCGGCATGCTGCCGTTCGCGGTGGGCGGCATCGGCGCGCTCATCCTGTGGCAGCAGGCGGACCCGGAGCGGCGCAAGGGCTGGGTGAGCGGGGCCACGAAGAGCATCCGCGGCAACCGGGTGCGGACGCTGCTCGGTGTGGCGCTCGTGGTCGGCGGCGCGGTGGGTTTCCTGGCCGTCGAGGGCAGGCTGGCCGAGGCGCGGCCGGGGCTGCTGTTCACCGGCGTCGTGGTCGGCGGGCTCGCCGTGATCGCCGCGCCGTGGCTCGCGGGCCTGTGGAAGGAGCTCCAGCTCGAACGGCGTGAGCGCATCCGCCAGGAGGAGCGGGCCGAGGTGGCCGCGATGGTCCACGACTCGGTGCTGCACACGCTGACGCTGATCCAGCGGGTCGCGCACGACCAGCGCGAGGTGGTGCGCCTGGCCCGGTCGCAGGAGCGCGACCTGCGCAACTGGCTCTACCAGCCGGCGCAGGACGCGGACGCCACGCTGGCCGCGGCCGTCCGCCGGATCGCCGCCGAGGAGGAGGACGCCCACGGCGTGGCCATCGAGGTCGTCTGCGTCGGCGACATGGAACTCGACGCGGGCGGCAGGCTCGCCGCCATGCTGAAGGCGTCGCGGCAGGCGATGGTCAACGCGGCCAAGTACTCCGGAAGCCCTACCATCTCGGTGTACGCAGAAGTCGAGGGTGACGAGGCCACGATTTTCGTGAAGGATCGCGGCAAGGGGTTCGATCTGGACGCGATCCCCCTCGACAGGATGGGCATCAGGGAGTCCATCATCGGGAGGATGGAGCGCCATGGCGGTTCCGCCAGGGTGCGCACCGAGCCCGGTGAGGGGACGGAAGTGATGCTGACGATGAAGGTCGCGAAGGACTGAAGCGGGTCGGCTCGCGAAGGACTGAAGCGGGTCGGCTCGCGAAGGACTGAAGCGGGTCGGCTCGCGAAGGACTGAAGCAGTTTGGCTCGCGGAGGATTGACTGAGGGTGGACGGATGACGCGCGTACTGATCGTGGACGACCACCGGCTGTTCCGGTCGGGGGTGCGGGCCGAGCTGGGCGACTCGATCCAGGTGGTCGGCGAGGCCGAGGACGTCGAGACGGCGGTGAAGGCCATCGCCGAGCTCCAGCCCGACGTGGTCCTGCTCGACGTGCACATGCCGGGCGGCGGCGGCCAGGAGGTGCTGCGCCGGGTGCTCGGCTCGGGCTCGCAGGTGCGCTTCCTCGCGCTGTCGGTGTCGGACGCGGCCGAGGACGTGATCGGCGTGATCCGGGGCGGCGCGCGCGGCTACGTCACCAAGAACATCAGCGGCCGGGAGCTGACCGACGCGATCCGCCGGGTGGCCGACGGCGACGCGGTGTTCTCGCCGCGGCTCGCGGGGTTCGTGCTGGACGCGTTCGCCTCGTCGGAGGCGCCGTCGATCGACCCGGAGCTCGACTCGCTGACGCAGCGGGAGCGCGAGGTGCTGCGGCTGATCGCGCGCGGCTACGCGTACAAGGAGATCGCGAAGGAGCTGTTCATCTCGGTGAAGACGGTGGAGACGCACGTGTCGTCGGTGCTGCGCAAGCTGCAGCTGTCCAACCGGCACGAGCTGTCCCGCTGGGCCACCGCTCGCCGCCTCGTTTGATTCCTCTCTTAAGTCCAGGATTTCTGGCCTAAAAGGGCAGCGTTGGGGAAATTTCGGTATATGGGGAGGGATGTGCCAGTCGTCGTTTTCAGTCGAAACGACAGGCGGCAATATCGCGAAAAGGTACGACGATGCCTTGACGTCTTGGCCCAGATGCTCGGCGACTCCCGTTTCGAGGACGATCGGCCGCTGGCCGGCCTGGAGATCGAGCTCAATCTCGTCGACGCGGACGGCGAGCCCGCCATGTGCAACGCCGCCGTGCTCGAAGCCATCCAGCGGCCCGACTGGGCCACTGAGCTGGGCCAGTTCAACATCGAGATCAACATCGAGCCCCAGGACCTGGCCGGCGACGGCGCGGCCACGTTGGAGGACGACGTCCGCGCCCGCCTCAACCACGCCGAGGAGCGCGCCCGCTCGCAAGGCGGCCACCTCGTCCTGATCGGCATCCTGCCCACGCTGCGTGAGCGGGACGTCGGCGAGGGCACGCTGTCGGCCAACCCCCGCTACCGGCTGCTCAACGAGCAGATCTTCGCCGCCCGGGGCGAGGACCTGCACCTGTTCATCCAGGGCGCCGAGACCCTGGACACGCACGCCGACAGCATCACGCCCGAGGCCGCCTGCACCAGCGTGCAGCTCCACCTCCAGGTCAGCCCCGAGGCGTTCGCCGCCCACTGGAACGCCGCCCAGGCCATCGCCGGGGCACAGGTCGCGGTCGCCGCCAACTCGCCGTACCTGTTCGGCAAGGAGCTGCACCGCGAGACCAGGATCACCCTGTTCGAGCAGGCGACGGACACCCGGCCGGCCGAGCTGAAGACACAGGGCGTACGCCCGCGCGTGTGGTTCGGCGAGCGGTGGATCACCAGCGTCTTCGACCTGTTCGAGGAGAACGTCCGTTACTTCCCGGCGCTGCTGCCGCTGTGCGAGCCGGAGGACCCCAAGGAGGTGCTGGCGCAGGGCCGCATCCCCGAGCTGTCCGAGCTGACCCTGCACAACGGCACCGTCTACCGCTGGAACCGGCCGGTGTACGCGGTGGTCGACGGCCGTCCGCACCTGCGTGTCGAGAACCGCGTGCTGCCCGCCGGCCCGTCCGTGGCCGACATCGCCGCCAACGCCGCGTTCTACTACGGCCTCATGCGCGTCCTGCCGTACATCGAGCGGCCCGTCTGGAGCCGGATGTCCTTCGACGCCGCCGAGGAGAACCTCAACGCCGCCGCCCGGAACGGCCTGGAAGCCCGCCTGTACTGGCCTGGACTGGGCGAGGTGCCCGCGAGCGAGCTGATCCTGCGCCGCCTGCTCCCGATGGCGTACGAGGGGCTCGCCGCGCGGGGCGTGGACACGGCCGTCGCCGACCGGATGCTCGGGATCATCGAGGCGCGCTGCCTGACCGGGCGCACCGGGGCGAGCTGGCAGGTGGACAAGGTCCGCGCGCTGGGCGGTGACAGGCACGAGGCGCTGCGGCGGATGACGCTGGAGTACACCGAGCACATGCACGCGAACGAGCCCGTGCACACGTGGGAAGTCTGACCGCGAGCGAGCGGGATGCGGCACCGCGGATGAACCCGTGCCCGCGTGGGAAGTGGGACCGCGTGACACGCCCATTCGCGCTCGCCCTCGCGCTCCTGCTGTCCTGCGGACTGGTCTGCGCGTGCGGGTCGGCGGGCGCGCCGTCGCGGAACGTCCAGGGCGACGACAGCTTCGAGAGCGACGTGCGGGCGGCCCGGTCCTTGACGGAGTCGTTCTGGCAGCAGCGGTTCGCCGCCGCCGGCCGCACCTACCAGCCCATCACCCGCTTCATCCCGTACTCGGGGCGGTCCGGGCCGAGCTGCGCCGGGGAGCCCGCCGTACCGCAGAACGCGTTCTACTGCCCGGACGGCCACTTCATCGCCTACGACCAGGACTGGCTGAGGGGACTCTGGAACGACATGGGCGACGGGTCGGTGTACCTGATCATCCCGCACGAGTTCGGGCACGCGGTGCAGGCCCAGCTCCAGTCCAGCTTCCGGCTCAACATCCAGGCGGAGCTCCAGGCCGACTGCTACGCGGGCGGCACCCTGTCGGGCCTGGTCTCCTCGGGCGCGCTGCGCGCCGAGCCCGGCGACGAGGACGAGCTGCTGCTCAACCTGGAGGCGGCGGGTGACCCGACCGACGACTGGCTCGACCCGGCCGCCCACGGCACGGCCGCGCAACGCCAGCGCTCCTTCGCGACGGGGTACAACCGGGGCGTCGACGCCTGCTGAGGATGTAGGCGAAGGTCAACCCACAGGATGATGCGGTCGATCATGTACGCGGCATACCGTGGGCGCCATGCCATTGGAGGAGACCGGCTGGCTGCGCGGGGGCGCCTGCAGATCCAGCGATCCTGAGCTCTTCTTCCCGCCGGCGCCCTCAGCCGCCCAGGAGCGACGCGCCAAGGACGTGTGCGCCCGCTGCGAGGTCATGTCCGAGTGCCGGGCCTACGCCATACGGGCGGGGGAGACGGAGGGCATCTGGGGCGGTCTCACCCCCCAGGAGCGCCGCCGCTCCCGCTTCCCCGCCGGCTGGCGCACCCGCGCCACTGCCTGACACCGCGCTGCCTGACACCGCGCCACCGCCTGACACCGCGGGCGGGACGTAGCCTGCAGGGGTGCTGATCGCGTCGATCGCCGTGCTGGCCGCGGCCAACGTGCTGAACAACCGGGTCGCCCCCCGCCTGGCGCCCCTGACCTCCGCCGTCGCCACCGCCGCGCTGGTCGCGATGGCGCGCCGGTCCGGGGCGTCCTGGGCCGAGCTGGGGTTCGAGCATCCGCGCCGGGGCGCCCTGACCGGGGCCGTCCTGGCCGCGGGCGTGGCGGTCGTCTACACGGCCGGCGTCGCCGTCCCCCGCACCAGGCCGCTGTTCCAGGACGAGCGGGCCCTGTCGCTCACGCCGGCCCGCGCCCTGGAGGAGGCCCTGCTCCAGGTGCCGGTCGGCACGGTGCTGCTGGAGGAGGCCGGGTTCAGGGGCGCCCTGTACGGCATGCTCCGCCGCGACCACGGCACGGCGGTGGCCACGGCGGTCTCGTCGGCGCTGTTCGGGCTCTGGCACGTGCTGCCCGCGATCGACATGGCCCGCGCCAACCCGGCCCTCGGCGCCCTCACGGCGGGGGAGCGGCCGGGGCGGCTCGACACGGCGCGGGTGGTGGCGGGCAGCGTGGTGTCGACGGGCGTCGCCGGAGTGCTGTTCTGCG
Organism: Nonomuraea sp. NPDC050733; assembly: GCF_040654215.1. NCBI lineage: Bacteria > Bacillati > Actinomycetota > Actinomycetes > Streptosporangiales > Streptosporangiaceae > Nonomuraea > Nonomuraea sp. NPDC050733. The sequence continues at coordinate 135,578 of NZ_JBFAHO010000008.1, forward strand.
AGCTGCGCCGCCGGGCCGGTCTGCTGGCGCCGTCCATGCTGCACACGGCGACCAACTCCCTGGGTTACCTGTTCGCCCGCCTCGCAGGGCGGCGCCGATCAGCGATTTCACCCGAGGGGTGAGAATCCTCCACCGGTGTCACAGGGGTGCTGAAACGCCCGGCCGCAATGCCCTAGCGTCTCCGTGATGCCTTTCCGTGCCTGCGCTCTCACGGTAAGTGCGTATATCAAGATCACGATCTGTGATATACCCTGGAGGTAGCGGAGGTGAGGTCCCTTGCGTACGGTGATCGATATCGACAAGGAACTCCTGGAAGCCGCCCAGCGACGGCTGGGCGCGACGACCATGAAAGAGACCGTCCACACGGCCCTGCGGTCGGTGCTCGAACAGGACGAGGAAAGAGCCAGCGCCATCGAAGCGTTCGAGTTCTGGCGCACGGAGGGGAGTCCGGACCTGCTGGATCCGGAGATCATGAAGGGTGCGTCTCGGCGACCGGAGTGATGTACCTCCTGGACAAGAGCGCCTTGGCGCGCATTCGCACCAGTGAGGTGATCGCCAAGGCGCTGCACCCGCTCTTCGTCGCACGAGTCATCGCCACGTGCACCATCATCGATCTCGAGGTCTTCTACAGCGCCCGGAACAATGCCCACTACCAGCGCATCGTCCGTGCCCAGCGGCAGTGCATCATGCTGCCGGTCGACGAGCAGGTGCAGAAGCGTGCGCGTGCCGTGCAGAAAGATCTCGTGACGAAAGGGCAGCACCGCGGCGTCAGTCCGAACGACCTGCTGATCGCGGCCTGTGCCGAAGTGCACAACGCCACGATCCTGCATTACGACCGGGACTTCGACATCATCGCGGAGGTCACCGGGCAGCCGTCGCTCTGGGTCGTGCCGCCCGGGTCCGTGTCGTAGCCGGCTCACGGTGCCGGTCCGCGCCGTGAAGATCCAGCGTGCCCATGGCTCCCGCCCGGGGCGGGGCCGTGAGCGTCAGGCCGTCTGTACGACCTGGAAGCCCTCCGCGTAGCGGCCCTCGCCGAAGCCGGCCCGCTTCCCCCACGAGGCGAAGCGTTCCTTGACGAAGTCGGTGAAGCCCTCCACGTGCGCCACCTGGCTGACGTGCGACTGGAGCGCCGTCAGCTTGCGGTCGATGGCGTCCGTCACGTCCACCCAGTGGTCCGGCGTCGAGCCGCCCGTCAGCCACACCTCGCGCACGGTCCATGCCTCCAGCCCCTCCTCCGTCAGCAGCTCGGGGAACGCGTACGGGTTGCGGGCGTCCGGGTAGACCGCGTCGAGGGCCGAGCCGCCGACCGCGCGATGGTCGGGGTGGCTGGGCGCGATGAACTGGTAGTTGCGGTCGGGGTGGTGGGTGATCACCAGGTCGGGGCGTACCTGGCGGATGACGCGCGCGATGTCGCGCCTGAGCTCCAGCGACGGGACCACGGTGCCGTCGGAGTAGCCGAGGAAGCGCACGTCCGTGACGCCCACGGCCTTGGCCGCCGCCGTCTGCTCGGCCCGGCGCAGCTCCGCCATGCCGGAGTTGTCCAGCTCCCGCTCGTTGCCTCCGGCGTCGCCGTCCGTCACGACCAGGTAGGTCACCTCGACGCCCCTGTCGCCGAACAGCGCCACGGTGCCCGCCGCGCCGAAGTCGACGTCGTCGGGGTGCGCCGTGACGGTGAGCACCCGGTTGATCTCGCTCTCGGCCAGCATGGTCGTCCTCTCCCGTTCCGATCTCTCCCGCACGGCGGATCACCCGCGTGACCACCGCGGGGCCGATCCTGCCGTACGACCGACGGTCCCAGGATCTCCCCTCCCGTGACAACCGGCGGTCCGGGGCCGTCATTCCGGGCGCCGTTTGTCGGCGGGGAGTCATAACCTAGGTGGGTGCCGACCCACGTCTCTGTTGACCACCCCTTGCTCGACGGCCTCAACCCGCAGCAGCGCGAGGCCGTGATCCATCACGGCAGCCCGCTGCTGATCGTGGCGGGGGCGGGGTCGGGCAAGACGCGGGTGCTCACCCACCGCATCGCCTACCTGCTCGCCGAGCGCGACGTCCACCCGGGCGAGATCCTCGCGATCACCTTCACCAACAAGGCCGCCCGCGAGATGAAGGAGCGCATCGACAAGCTGGTCGGCCCGCGTTCCAAGGCGATGTGGGTGATGACCTTCCACAGCGCCTGCATGCGGATCCTGCGCCGCGAGGCCAAGCGCCTCGGCTTCCCCTCCAGCTTCTCGATCTACGACCAGGCCGACTCGCAGCGGCTCATGGCGATGGTCTGCCGCGAGATGGACCTCGACCCCAAGCGCTACCCGCCGCGGTCGTTCTCGGCGCAGGTGAGCAACTTCAAGAACGAGCTGATCGACTACGAGACCGCGTCCGACAAGGCGGGCTCCCACCTCGAGAAGGTCCTCGCCCAGGCGTACAAGAGCTACCAGCTCAAGCTCACCGAGGCCGGCGCGATGGACTTCGACGACATCATCATGAACACGGTGACGCTCTTCCAGCTCTTCCCCGAGGTGGCCGAGCACTACCGGATGCGGTTCAGGCACGTGCTGGTGGACGAGTACCAGGACACCAACCACGCCCAGTACATCCTGATCAGGGAGCTGGTGGGCCGGCCCGAGCTGCGCACCACCGACGGCGAGCTGGTCAGGTCGGGCGCCGACCAGTCGGAGCTGTGCGTGGTCGGCGACGCCGACCAGTCGATCTACGCCTTCCGTGGCGCGACGATCCGCAACATCCTGGAGTTCGAGCGCGACTACCCCGACGCCCGCACGATCCTGCTGGAGCAGAACTACCGCTCCACCCAGAACATCCTGGCCGCCGCCAACGCGGTCATCTCCCGCAACGAGTCGCGCAAGCCGAAGAACCTCTGGTCCGACCAGGGCGACGGCCCCAAGATCGTCGGCTACGTCGCCGACAACGAGCACGACGAGGCCATGTTCGTCGCCCAGGAGGTCGACCGGCTCACCGACGAGGAGGGCGTCAGGGCGGGCGACGTCGCCGTCTTCTACCGCACCAACGCGGCCTCCCGGGTGTTCGAGGAGATCTTCATCCGCACCGGCCTGCCGTACAAGGTGGTCGGCGGGGTGCGCTTCTACGAGCGCAAGGAGGTCAAGGACCTGCTGGCCTACCTGCGGGTGCTGGCCAACCCGGCCGACGTGGTGTCGCTGCGGCGCATCCTCAACGTGCCCAAGCGCGGCATCGGCGACCGGGCCGAGGCGATGATCGAGGCGTTCGCCGCGCGGGAGCGTGTCACGTTCTGGGAAGGGCTGCGCCGGGCCGACGAGGCGCCGGGCATGGCCACCCGCTCGCTCAACGCGGTGCGCGACTTCGTCGCCATGCTGGAGGAGCTGATCGCCAAGGCCGAGGGCGTGCCGCCGTCCGCGCTGGCGGAGGAGGTGCTGGTCGCCACCGGCTACCGTGCCGAGCTGGAGGCGTCGGAGGACCCGCAGGACGAGTCCCGCCTGGAGAACCTCAACGAGCTGATCTCGGTCGCCTCCGAGTTCGAGGAGGCCAACCCCGAGGGCACGCTGGTCGAGTTCCTGGAGCAGGTGTCGCTGGTGGCCGACGCCGACCAGATCCCCGACGGCGACGGCGGCCAGGGGGTGGTGACGCTGATGACCCTGCACACCGCCAAGGGGCTGGAGTTCCCGGTCGTGTTCCTGACGGCGATGGAGGACGGCGTCTTCCCGCACGTGCGGTCGCTGGGCGAGCCGAAGGAGCTGGAGGAGGAGCGCCGGCTGGCCTACGTCGGCATCACGCGGGCCCAGAAGCGCCTCTACCTCACCCGGGCGGCGGTGCGCAGCTCGTGGGGCGCGCCGTCGTTCAACCCGGCGTCGCGGTTCGTCAGCGAGGTGCCGGGACAGCTCATCGACTGGCGGACGCCGCCGGAGAAGACGGCCTGGAGCGCGGCGACGCGCCGTGAGCCGGCCGCGCCCGCCACGCCGAAGAAGGGCGGCCGGGCCGTCCCGTCGCTGACCCCCGGCGACCGGGTGTCGCACGACGCGTTCGGGCTCGGGACCGTGGTGTCGGTGGACGGGCAGGCGGAGAAGACCAAGGTCAAGATCGACTTCGGGAGCGGGGGCGAGAAGACCCTCCTGCTCGCGTACGCGCCGCTGGAGAAGCTCTGAGGGGAATGTCGGGAGCAGGGTGAGCAGTTGAGGCCTGTGCGGCATCTGTAGGGATTTTCCCGGAAACGGGCTTTTGCTCCGGCGGGCGGCGCGACGACGGTAGCGGTCAGGACCTCCATGGTGACCGCCGTCGCGCCGCCGCTGCGTTCGTGCCGGCTTCGGCAGCGCACGCCTGCGCCCGCAAAGTACACTTTCCCTTCAGGTAATGTCGGCAATCCGTGAAGGCGGTCAGTGTGCTGCGCCGACGCGACAAGGCGCACCGCGAGGAGGATGTCATGTCTTCAGGGGATAACACCACTCCGGCACCCACGCCGTCACCCACGGCCACGACGTCGCCGACGCCGACCCCAAGCCCGACGACGCCCAGCCCGTCCGGCACACCCACCCCCACGCCAAGTCCGACGGCCCCGAGCCCCACGCCCACGCCGAGCCCGACGGACCCGAGCCCCACCCCCACACCGAGTCCGACGACGCCGAGTCCGTCCGGCACGCCCGCGCCGAGCCCCACAGCTCCGAGCCCCACACCGACGCCGACCGAAGCGCCTCCGGCGTGGCCCGCTCCCTCTGCCTCCCCGTCGGTCACCCCCGGCATCACCTTCCCCCCGTACAATCCGTCCCCTCCGTCCCCTCCGTACCATCCGTCGCCGACCTTGCCGAGCCATGGAACCCCGGCCATGCCGCCGACCGACTTCCGCGGAAGCGACTTCACGAAGGCGGCCGGCGCGTTCGTCGCCGAGCACGACGACCTGGCGGAGGACACCCGCCGGATTCTCGACGCCATCGCCGCGCTGGGCGACTTCGCCGGCACGGACGACACGGCGAAGACGTTCAGGCAGGGCTATTCCACCGCGTTGAGGAAAGTATCGACGTACGTCAATGCGCTGAAGGACGTCTATCCGGAGATCGCCGAAAGGCTGGCCGGTATGAAGACGAGCTTCGACGTCGCGAACTGGGCCGTCATCGAATCCCTGCCGAAAGTGTCCGACCCGCCGAAGTTCTCGGAGTCGGACGGGAAGCTCAAGCCCTGACGTTTCTTGGAGACCTGATGACCACACCGGACGACGGCGCCCCCTTCCTCGACGAGGAGATGAGCCGCTTTCTCGCCCAATTCCAGGCCGACACCGCGCCGCTGGAAGAATTGCAGGAGAGCCTCAATGCCATTCGCGGCCGTGGCGAGGCGGCCGATGGCCTGGTGCGGGCCGAGGTGTTGCCGAGTGGCGCGCTCGGCAGCCTGCGGATCGACCCGCGGGCGATGCGGCTCGGCGCCGACGCGCTGGCGGAGGCGGTGCTCGCCGCCGCGGGCGACGCCACCGCGGACCTGACCACGCAGATGGCTGGGTTGCTGACGGACGGCCTGAACCCGTTCGCCGACGAGGTCAGGCGCTTCAACCAGGACTGACTACCTGGCCGCCGCCGGGTAATAGCCGCGCCAGCGCCTGAACTGGTCCTGGCCCGCGGCGACACCCAGCTTGGCGATCATCTGTTCCCAGGTGGGCAGCAGGCTGACCGGATCGTGGACCACGTCGCCGGGCCTGTTGAGCACGTTCGCGGTGGTGGTGAAGACGCTGGACCCGGTCAGGAACAGGACGGCGTTCCGCGCCGCCTCGTTCGAGGGCAGCACCTTCGCCTCCCTGATGCTCTGCGGCAGCATCTTCACGTTCCGGATCCACTGGAGATTGGCCGGATCCACATGGTAGAAGACCAGTGCCGCCGCGAAGTTGTTCAACATGTACTTGCCGCGGTCGTCCCACGAGCCCATGTCCTCGCCCCTCGCCAGCTTGAACCCGTCGACGATCACCTGGTCGAGGGCCGTGTAGGCGAGGCCGCCCCCGACGCCGTAGATGAACCGCTTGCCCACGGCATGCTCGAACATCCGGAGCAGCAGTCCCGCCTGCCGCTTGCGCATCGCCCAGTTGATCAGTACCTGGACCTTCTTGTCGACCGCCGGCCAGCAGAAGAACATCAGCAGCTCGATCCACTGGATCATGGCCATCGTGCGGAGCGTGTGCTGGGTCTGCTCCAGCATGTCGGCGTAGTCGTCGATCGCGTCGGCGAATCCCCGGATGTACGCGGAGACCATCGGCGGATAGGGCGCGATCTCCTTGTTGAAGTAGATCCTGAAGGCATCGAGGCCCGCGCCGGTGTTCGGCGGCCGCCACAGCCTGCCCGCGATCTCTTCCATGTCCTCCAGGCTGACGTCCGTCCGCGTGGCCAACTGCCGCAGCAGCTTCGCGACCTCGCGCGCCTTGGCCGGGTCGCCGTCCGGGTAGACGACCTTCAGCATCTGCAGGACCACACCGGCGACACCGACGGCGGAGAACAGGAATCCCGCCTGCGGGAGGAACTTGGGGGACGGACTCACGGAGCGGACCCTTTCTCCACCGCGGGACGAGGCATCCCATGATCCCATCTTTGTCGTGTGCCACACCAGCCCCACCCCTGAGACCGCGCGCCGGACGGCGGCCGGTGAGACGCGCCCGCTCACCGGCCGGGTCCAGGCCGCCGGAGGGTCAGCTCTTGGCAGCGGTCAGGGCGCTGCCCTTCTTCCACTCGGTCCAGTTGAGCTGCCAGTAGCTCCAGCCGTTGCGCCAGTCGAGCTTGCGCTTGGTGCCGCTGATCTTCACCACGTCGCCGCGCTGGGCGATCGTGTAGAACCACCGGGCGCCGGCCGGGGTGGCGCGGACGCAGCCGTGGCTCTGGTTGGAGCGGCCGAGGTACTGGTAGTAGCCGGCACTCTGGTGGACGTACTCGCCGCTGTCGGAGATCCGCACGGCCCAGGGGATCTCCTCCTTGTAGTACTGCGGGTCCTTGGGGTCGGTGACGCCCATCCAGGAGGAGGTCATGGTCTCGACGCGCTTCTTGCCCATGGTCAGGTGGACGCCGCTGGTCGTCAGGTACACGTCCACGCCGTTGCGCATCAGGCCGCCCCGGCCGGCGCTGATCGGGATCTTCTTGGCGAGCTTGCCGTCGCGGTACGTCTTCATCACGTGCCGGCGGGTGTCGACCACCGAGATGTTGGCGGTGCCCACGGCGAAGCGGCGGGAGACGTCCTTGGCGGCCTCGTTGCCCGGGATCTGGCTGAGGTGCGCGGTGAACAGCACCTTCTGGTGCGGCTTCCAGTACGTCTTCGTCCGGTAGATGACCTTGCGCTTGGAGACCCAGCGCCACGCGCCGTCGACCGGCTTGTCCGCCTGTACCTCCAGCGCCGACTCGGCCGCCGCCTTGTCCCGTACGTCACGGTCGAACGTCACGATGATCGGGAAGCCGACGCCGACCTTCTCCGTCGTCTCGCCCATGGGCGTGATGTCGGCGATATCCAGCTTGGGCTTCTTCGGCGCGGCCTGCTTGGCGGCGCCGGCGGCCAGCGGCTTGCGTGCCGCCGTGGCGCTCTTGGTGGGCGCGCCGGCGGCCGGGGCCGGCTGTGCCCGCGTGGCGGGCGCGCTCTCGGTGGCGCAGGCCGTCATCGAGACCAGAGCCGCCATGGCGATCAGGGCCGGCATCCGGGTGAGGGGATTCACGGGTCACTCCAGAACTTATGTGCTTCGCATGCGTCTCATAGGTAGACAAACGAAACCGGCGTTCCGAGGGCCATAAGTTGTAACGATCACATAACGTCGATGGGCCGCCGGTGGAGCGACACGACCGGGGTGTCGCCGATGGTCACGAGCGCCCCGCGCGGTGACCGAGGATGGTCGGGCACGGCGTTCGGGGCCGGGCGGCCCGCCGGGCCGCGACGGCCGCCGGCAGGCGCCGTCGGACGTGGTGGGGCGCTCATCCGGGCAGGCCGGTGGGCGGTGGATGGTGAGGAGCAGGGGGCTGGCATGAGCGTGTTGATTTCCGGCGGCGCCGGGTTCATCGGGAGCACGGTGGCCTCGGCGTGCCTGGACGCCGGGATCGAGCCGGTGATCCTGGACAACCTCGTGACCGGGCGGCGCGAGTTCACCGAGGGGCGGCCCTTCTACGAGGGCGACATCAGCGACGGCGCGCTGGTCGACAAGGTGTTCGCGGAGCGGCCCGACATCGAGGCCGTCATCCACTGCGCGGCGCTCATCGTCGTGCCGGACTCGGTGGCCGACCCTGTCGGCTACTACCGGGCCAACGTCGCCAAGAGCCTCGACTTCGTCGACCACCTGCTGCGCAACGGGTGCGAGCGGATGATCTTCAGCTCGTCGGCGTCGATCTACCGCGCCGGGGACGACCACACCGTCGACGAGCGCTCGCCGCTCGATCCGCAGAGCCCGTACGCGCGCACCAAGGCGGTGTGCGAGGCCATGTTCGCCGACATCGCCGTCACCCAGCCCGTCAAGGTGCTGTCGCTGCGCTACTTCAACCCCATCGGCGCCGATCCGAGCATGCGCACCGGGCTCCAGCTCCGCCGGCCCAGCCACGCCCTCGGCAAGCTCATCGAGGCGTACGAGGAGGGGACGCCGTTCCAGATCACCGGCACCGACTACCCGACCCGTGATGGCTCCGGCATCCGTGACTACATCCACGTCTGGGACCTGGCGCGGGCCCACGTGGAGGCGCTGCGGCGCTTCGACGGGCTGTTCCCGGAGGGCTCGATCATCAACCTCGGCACCGGGTCGGGCACGACGGTGCGGGAGCTGGCCGACGCGTTCAACCGCGTAGTGGACCGGCCGGTGCAGGTCGTGGAGACGGCGCGCCGGCCGGGCGACGTGGTCGGCGCCTACACGCGCAGCGACCTCGCCGAGCGGCTGCTGGGCTGGCGCGCGGGCTACTCGCTGGAGGAGGGCATCAGGCACTCCCTCGCCTGGGCGGCGGTTCGCGACTCCAGGCTGTCCTAGGAAGGACGTCGGCCTGTCCCGGGCAGACCCCGGACAGGCGTCGCGCCCGCCTCCACCCGATGCGGGGGAGACGGGCGCGATCGGTCGTCAGTGAGCGATGGCGCTCAGCGGGATGGTCTTGGGGCCCGGGATCTGGATCGCCTCGTCCAGGGTCTTGGCGACCTCCAGCTCCGGCGGGGCCGTCACGGTGACGGGCGTGCCCCAGTCGCTGAAGGTGGTCTCGACGCTCACGGTCGCGCCCTTGGCGTCGAAGGCGCCCAGCGCCTCCGCCGGGATGACCGACACCAGCCGGGTCGGCAGGCCCTTGGCGTCAACAGTGAGCTTCCAGCCGATGGAGCCCTTCACGGACTTGGCCGCGGCAATCCCCAGGGTCGCGGCGAACCCGGGAGACGTCTTGCGCAGGTCCTTGGCCGCGACCTTGCCGGTGTAGCCGTCCTTCGTCGCCTTGGCGCCCTTGAGGAGGGTCTTGAGCGTGCCCGGCTCGGCGAGGATGTTCAGCGGCTGGCCGTACGTGGCGGTCATGCCGATGGGCTGGGTGCCGGGGACCCTGATCCAGGACTTGCCGGCGTTGAACACCGCGCTCCACAGGCCGCCCGTGAGATAGGTGTACCGGCCCTTCGTGACGATCCGCTCGGGCATCGTCAGCGCCGTCACGAGGTCGAGGCCCAGCTCGTCCGCCTCCAGCAGCTCGGCGAACTTCTCGGCTTCCTCCCTCTTGATGTTGAACTGGCCGGTGAGGTCGGAGGCGACGACGCCGGAGGCGCCGAACTGGAGTGAGCCGGCACGCCGGAGGGTGATCTGCCGCTTCCCCCCGCTGGCGATCTTGACCTGCTCGACGAACTTGACGCCCTTGCCGGCGACGAACTGCTTCTGGACGGCGGCGACCGGGTTCACCGGCGCGGCCTGGGCCGGGGCGGCCGCGATGAGCGTGGCGGCGGACGCCAGGGCGACGCCGGTGAGGATTCGCTTCATTCTCTATCCTTGTCGTTTCTCATTTGGAGGCTGGAGGATCATGGCAAAGAAAGATCACGAGGATATCTCAGGAGAGGGGCGTCGCAGAGGGAAATATGTGTATTTCTCGTGCAGGTCTGGATTCGCGCCAGAAAACGACGGCCCGTGAGCGGTGCGTCACCGCTGAAGAGCGGGTTCCCTTCCGTACGTGGCCGCTGTCGTCTTCCGGCGGCACGGTGGCGGGGGCGAGGACGGCCCACCGGCGTTCTATCCCATTTGTTTTCGGCCGCACGGAGAAGACGTGATCCGAGTGGGGTGGTCCTCCTCCGGCTCCGCGCTCCAACCGACCCGTCGGTGCTCCGCCCTCCCGGCTTTTGGCGGGGTTTGTCGGCAAATAGCGGCGTACGGGTGCTTCGGGGGCGCAGTTCATCCCTCTTCGGATGCGTGGCGACATGCGGCCGAAGTGAGATCACCGTCACATCACGGCGTATCCGAGACCCGGTGACCAGGGGACGTCAAGCTTGGGGCTAGGCTTCACTGGCGGAAACGCCCGGCACGCACGGGGTGGCCCGGGCCGTCGAACATCAGTCGGATAAGCAAGGACGGACCCTCGTGGACCTGTTCGAACATCAGGCGAAGGAGCTCTTCGCGGACTACGGCATCCCGGTGCCCAAGGGCATCGTCGCCCACACCGTGGAGGAGGTGCGCGCGGCTGCCGAGCAACTCACCGGCAGGGTCGTGGTCAAGGCCCAGGTCAAGACCGGCGGACGCGGCAAGGCCGGTGGCGTGAAGGTGGCCGACGACGCCGCCGACGCCGTCGGGAAGGCCACGGCCATCCTCGGCATGGACATCAAGGGCCACACGGTCCACAAGGTTCTGGTGGAGGAGGCCAGCGCGATCGCGGAGGAGTACTACTTCTCCTTCCTGCTCGACCGCGCGAACCGTACCTTCCTCGCGATCTGCTCCGCCGCCGGCGGCATGGACATCGAAGAGGTCGCCCACACCTCGCCCGAGAAGGTCGCCAAGGTGCCCGTCAACGCCCTCGACGGCATCGACCGGGCCAAGGCCCGCGAGATCGCGGTCGCCGGCGGTCTGCCGGAGCAGTCGCTCGACGGCGCGGCCGAGCTCATCGAGAAGCTCTGGTGCTGCTTCGTCGACGAGGACGCGACCCTGGTCGAGGTCAACCCGATGATCCTGTCGGCTGACGGCCAGGTGAAGGCGCTCGACGGCAAGGTCACGCTTGACGACAACGCCTCCTTCCGCCAGACGGAGCACGAGGGCTACGCCGACAAGGCCGCCGAGGACCCGCTGGAGGCCCGGGCCAAGGAGAAGGACCTCAACTACGTCAAGCTCGACGGCGACGTCGGCATCATCGGCAACGGCGCGGGCCTGGTCATGTCCACCCTGGACGTGGTCGCCTACGCCGGCGAGGCGTTCCCCGGCAAGCCGTCCCCGGCCAACTTCCTCGACATCGGCGGCGGCGCCTCGGCCGAGGTCATGGCCGCCGGCCTGGAGATCATCCTCTCCGACCCGTCGGTGAAGTCGATCTTCGTGAACGTCTTCGGCGGCATCACCTCCTGCGACGCCGTCGCCAACGGCATCGTGGCGGCCTTCAAGCTCCTTGAGAGCCGTGGCGAGGCGGTGACCCACCCGCTGGTGGTCCGCCTCGACGGCAACAACGCCCAGCTCGGGCGGCAGATCCTGGCCGACGCCGCGCTCCCGCGCGTCGAGCTGGTTGACACGATGGACGACGCGGCCAAGCGCGCCGCCGAGCTCGCTGCGGTAGGTGCGTGAGACATGGCTATCTGGCTGACCGAGAACAGCAAGATCATCGTTCAGGGCATGACGGGTGGCGAGGGCACCAAGCACACCCGCCGCATGCTCGCCTCCGGCGCCCGCGTGGTCGGTGGTGTCAACGCCCGCAAGGCCGGCATCACGCACGAGGGCCTGCCCGTGTTCGGCACGGTGAAGGAGGCCATGGACAAGACCGGCGCCGACGTGTCGGTCGTCTTCGTGCCCCCGGCGTTCACCAAGGACGCCGTCAAGGAGGCCATCGACGCGGAGATCCCGCTCTGCGTGGTGATCACCGAGGGCGTGCCGGTCCACGACTCCACGGAGTTCTGGGCGTACGCGGTGGCCAAGGGCAACAAGACCCGCATCATCGGCCCCAACTGCCCCGGCATCGCCTCGCCCGGCGCCTCCAACGCCGGCATCATCCCCGCCGACATCACGACGGCGGGCCGCATCGGCCTGGTCTCCAAGTCGGGCACGCTGACCTACCAGCTCATGTACGAGCTGCGTGACTTCGGCTTCTCGACCGCGGTGGGCATCGGCGGCGACCCCGTCATCGGCACCACCCACATCGACGCCCTCCAGGCGTTCCAGGACGACCCCGCCACCGACGCGATCGTGATGATCGGCGAGATCGGCGGCGACGCCGAGGAGCGGGCCGCCGCCTACATCGAGCAGCACGTCACCAAGCCGGTCGTCGCCTACGTCGCGGGCTTCACCGCCCCCGAGGGCAAGACCATGGGCCACGCCGGCGCGATCGTGTCCGGCTCGGCCGGCACCGCGCAGGCCAAGAAGGAGGCCCTGGAGAAGGTCGGCGTCCGCGTCGGCAAGACCCCCTCCGAGACGGCCCGCCTCATGCGCGAGATCATGCAGGCGCGCTGACCCGGCGCACGTTCCGCGGAAGGCCCCGCACCGGCTCCGGCCGTGCGGGGCCTTCCGCGTTCACCCGGATGCGTTCACCTGGATGCGTTCACCCGGATGCCCCGGGTACGGCTGGAAAGCCCGGCAGAGCCGGATAAAGCTGGCCGCCTGCGGCGCGTCAACCAAGCGCCGGTCGCGAAAGCTTGAGAAAATCGCCTACTGTGACGGCGCTTCTCGACCAGCTGCGGACGGCCCCCCGTTCGGTCCTCGGCAAGATTCCCGGGGTCTCGGACGACGACGAGTCCCGGCGTCCGCTGCCCGTCTCCGGAATGCTCGCCGCGGCCGCCACGCTCGGTGTCGGCCTGGCGGCGCTCACCACGCTCACCCTGGTCGGCTGGATCGCCGCGCCCAGCGGCGCGCTCGGCTCCGGCCTGCCGGGGGTGTTCCGCACGGCCGCCCAGATCTGGCTGGCCGCCCACCACGCCGGCTTCGCGATGCCCGGCGGCCGGGTCGGGCTGCTGCCCCTCGGCCTGGTGGTGCTGCCCGCGATCCTGCTCTACCGCGCCGCCCGCTGGATGGCCCGCGACGCCGACCTGCGGCTTCGGCTCCCGGCCCGGCTGCCGAAGAACAGCCCGCGCGAGAAGGCCAACGCCCGGCGGCGGGCGCAGCTCGTGCTGGTGGCCCAGGCCGGGGTCTCGCTCGCGGCGCCGTACGCGCTGCTGGCGGGCCTGATCGCGCTCGTCGCCCGCAACGAGGTCACCCAGCCCTTCATCGGCGAGGCGCTGCTGAGCCACTTCACGCTGGCGTTCCTGGCCGGCTCGGTGGCGACGGCGCGCACCATCGGGCCGTGGCGGGCGATGCTGAGGCTGCTGCCGGGGCGGGTACGGGCGCTGACCGTCGGCACGGCGGTGGCCACGGCGGTGCTGCTGGTGGCGGGGTTCGCGCTGGTGCTCGTGGCGGTGGTGCTCAACTTCGGCCAGGTGCGCGAGCTGACGAACGTGCTCTCGCCCGGGTTCGTGGGCGGGCTGCTGCTGCTGCTGGTCCAGATCCTCTACCTGCTGAACGTCGTCATCTGGGCGCTGTCGTACATCGCCGGGCCGGGCTTCGCCATCGGCACCGGCACGCTGGTCGCGCCCACGGGCGTGCAGCTCGGCACGGTGCCGAGCCTGCCGCTGCTGGGCGCCCTGCCTGACAGCGGCACCGTGCCGCCCTGGATGATGGCCGTCGTCGCGCTGCCGTTCGCGGCCGGGGCGCTGGCGGGCGTGGTGGTCGCGCGCATCTCGCCCTCGCCGTCGTACGAGGCCGCCCCGCTGTGGGGCTTCCTGACCGGCGTCACGACCGGCCTGGTGGCGGCGCTGCTCGCGGCGCTGTCCGGCGGCCCGATCGGCGGCGGCCGGCTGGCGGCCATCGGACCGTCGCCGTGGGAGGTGGCCCTGTCGGTCGCGCTGGAGGTGGGCGTGGCCGCGGGCATCTCGGCCGGGATCACCAACATCCTGCTGCTCAACCGGCGGGCCCGCGCGCCGCTGGACAAGGCGGCGGAGCCCGTGCGCAAGGCCGGGGCCGCGATCGCCCGCGCGGCGAGCAGGGTGGGGCTGGCCGAGTCCGACGCCAAGCCGCTGCCCGGCCACTGGCTCGACGCCACCGAGGCCGACACCCAGCCCATCCCGGTCATCCGCGACGACTGGACGGACGAGCACGCCTCGGCCGAGGCGGAGACCAGGGCCCAGGCGCGCCCCCACACGGGGACGGGGCACGGGCGCCTGCGGCGTACGGACATCGTGGACGTGTCGGATGACCGCGGCGGTCACGTCATCTACGTCGACCCCTACGCCTGGGACCGCGACGACCGCGACGACCGCGAGTAGCGCGCCTCGGCGCCCGCGTCAGCACGACCGGGTCAGCGCGACCGGGTCAGCGCGACCGGGTCAGCACGACCGGGTCAGCGCGACGGCGCCGGGACGACGGCGGGGCGTCAGGGCTGGACGGCGCCCAGCATGTCCAGCACGTCGGCCGGCAGCTTGCGCTGCGCCGCGTCCCTGAACTGGGTGAAGCACTCACCCTGGGACGAGACGGTGCCCGCCCCCTTCATGCACTCCTGGTACGCGGAGTACTCGTCCATCAGGTAGAGCTGCAACGCCGTCGCCATGGCCGACAGCGCCAGCGCGACCGCGGACACGATGATGCCGCCCACCGCGGTGCCCGTGGGCCGGCCCGCCTCCTTGAGACGGGGCAGGGCCCGGATGCCGGCCATGAGCGCGAACGCCGCCATCACCAGCCCGGCGAGCGGCAGCATGAACGTCATGGCGAGCGCTGCGATGGACAACCAGATCGCGCGGCGACCCGCGGAATCCGCGGGCTGCTGACCCGCCGGCGCCTGCACCGGTGTCGACACCTGACCTCCTCTGCGTGCCCGGGCGAGGAGCGGATACGCTGGCAGCCCCACCCCGTTTTTCTCTCTTGGAGTGCGCGTGTCAAAGGCTGGGCGGCTCGTCGTCCTCGTCTCCGGCTCTGGAACCAACCTACAGGCCCTTCTGGACGCTTCTGCCGACCCGGCGTACGGCGCCGAGATAGTCGCCGTCGGCGCCGACCGTGACGGCATCGAGGGCCTCGCCCGCGCGGCCAGAGCCGGCGTGCCGACCTTCGTGGAGAGACTGGGCGACCACCCGACACGGGAGGCGTGGGACGAGGCGGTCGCGGCCCGGATCTCCTCCTACGAGCCGGACCTTGTCGTGTCGGCCGGCTTCATGAAGATCCTCGGCGCGCCGACGCTCGGCGCCCATCCGGTGCTCAACACCCATCCCGCGCTGCTGCCGTCGTTCCCCGGAGCCCACGGTGTGCGCGACGCGCTGGCCCACGGGGTGAAGGTGACGGGGTGCACGGTGATGCTGGCCGACGCGGGTGTCGACTCGGGGCCGATCATCGCGCAGGAGGCGGTGCCGGTGCTGCCCGACGACGACGAGGCGGTGCTGCACGAGCGCATCAAGGTCGTCGAGCGCCGCCTGCTCGTGGAGATCGTCGGCCGGATGGCCCGTGAGGGCTGGACGGTCAGCGGACGCACGGTCCGCATCGGGAACGCAACAGGAGAGGAATCCAAGTGACTCGCATCGCCATCCGGCGCGCGCTGATCGCGGTGTACGACAAGTCGGGCCTGGAGGAGCTGGCCAGGGCGCTCGACGGCGCGGGTGTGGAGATCGTGTCGACGGGCGGCACCGCCGCCGCGATCGCGTCGTACGGCGTGCCCGTGACGAAGGTCGAGCAGCTCACCGGGTTCCCCGAGTGCCTCGACGGCCGGGTCAAGACGCTCCACCCGCGCGTTCACGCCGGGCTGCTGGCCGACCTCACCAAGCAGCACCACGTGGCCCAGCTGGAAGAGCTGGAGATCGACCCGTTCCAGCTCGTGGTGGTCAACCTCTACCCGTTCGAGCAGACGGTCGCCTCGGGGGCGAGCGACGCCGAGTGCGTGGAGCAGATCGACATCGGCGGCCCGGCGATGATCCGCGGCGCCGCCAAGAACCACAGCACGTGCGCGGTCGTGGTCGACCCGTCCTCCTACGGCGGCGTGGTCGACGCGCTCGCCCAGGGCGGCTTCACGCTGGAGGAGCGCAGGCGGATGGCGGGCATCGCCTACGCCCACACCGCCTCCTACGACGTGGCCGTGGCCAACTGGTTCTCCGCCGGCGCCGCCGAGCGCGACGAGGCCTGGCCCGAGTTCGCCGGTGAGACGTGGACGCTGAAGCACCCGCTGCGCTACGGCGAGAACCCGCACCAGCGCGCGGCCCTCTACACCGAGGGCGGCGGCGGCCTGGCCAACGCCGAGCAGTTGCACGGCAAGGAGATGTCCTACAACAACTACCTCGACGCCGACGCGGCCTGGCGGGCGGCGTGGGACTTCGCCGAGCCCGCGGTCGCGATCATCAAGCACCAGAACCCGTGCGGCATCGCGGTCGGGGCCGACGTGGCCGAGGCGCACCGCAAGGCCCACGCCTGCGACCCGGTGTCGGCGTACGGCGGCGTGATCGCGGTCAACGGCGAGGTCACCGCCGAGCTGGCGGGCCAGATCGCGGAGGTGTTCACCGAGGTCGTCGTCGCGCCCGCGTTCGCCGAGGAGGCGATCGCGGTGCTGACGCGCAAGAAGAACATCCGCCTGCTGCTGTGCCCGCAGGGGCCGTCGCGGCCGGCCGAGTCGCGGCAGATCGACGGCGGCCTGCTGGTCCAGCTCGTGGACAAGGTGGACGCGCCGGGCGACGCGCCGGAGAGCTGGGAGCTGAAGACGGGTACGCCCGCCTCGCCCGAGGTGCTGGCCGACCTGGCCTTCGCCTGGCGGGCCTGCCGCTCGGTCAAGTCCAACGCCATCCTGCTGGCCTCCGGCGGGGCGACCGTGGGCGTCGGCATGGGGCAGGTCAACCGGGTCGACTCCTGCCGCCTCGCCGTGGGCCGCGCGGGCGAGCGGGCCGCCGGCGCGGTCGGGGCCTCCGACGCCTATTTCCCGTTCGCCGACGGGCTGGAGGTGCTGATCGAGGCCGGCGTCAAGGCCGTCGTGGAGCCCGGCGGATCCATCCGCGACCAGGAGGTCATCGACGCGGCGGAGAAGGCGGGCATCACGCTCTACTTCACCGGAACGCGCCACTTCTTCCACTGAACCGCGCCAGAAGGGCTCCAAGCATCAAACGAGTGCGGCTACCCTGTGGTCGCCGCCTCAAACCTCGCCTGGGAGTGCCCCTATGGCCCTGCTCGACTCGATCCTGTACGCCTTCGTGACGCTGAACGGCATGTCGACGAGCCCCTTCGTGCTCATCGCCCTCGCGTTCGTGGGCGCCTACCTCGGCGCCCGCGTCGTGGAGATCATCCCGTTCACCCGCAGGATCATCGAGCGGCGCAACGCCGCGGCGAACGAGGCCGAGTAGCCACCCGGCCTCTCCCCGACGACTCCGCCGCGGTCAGCCGGCTTCGGCGGAGTGGTCCCACGCGAGCCTGGCCGCGCCCGCGAGCGCGGCCCGCACGCCCAGCGTGGTCGGCCGTACCTCCACGGCCCTGACGAACGCCAGCCCGGCCACCTCGTCGAGAGCCCGCGCCAGCGGCTCGAACAGCACCGGGCCGGCTCCCGACACGCCGCCGCCGATGACCACCCTGGTCACCTCGGTGGCGGCGGCCGTGGAGGCGATCATGCCGGCCAGCGCCCGCGCGCCCCGCTCGAACGCGGCCACCGCGACCGGTTCGCCCTTCGCGGCGTCGCCGGCGAGCGTCCGCGCGTCGGCCGGCTCGCCCTCCGGGACCTTCCAGCCGTTGGCCAGCGCCCAGCGGGCCAGGTTCGGGCCGCTGGCGTACCGCTCGACGCAGCCGCGCCCGCCGCACTCGCACAGCTCGCCGTACGGGTCGATCGTCATGTGACCGACGTGCCCGGCGTTGCCGGTGGGGCCGAGCAGCGGCACGCCGTCGATCACCAGGCCGCCGCCGATGCCGGTGGACACCACGATGCCCAGCAGCGCGGAGCTGCCGCGTCCGGAGCCGAGCCAGTGTTCGCCCAGAGCGAAGCACTGGGCGTCGCCCGCCAGCACGGTGGGCGCCCCGGTGAGCCGTCGCACCTCCTCGCGCAGCGGGAAACCGCGCCAGCTCGGCATGTTCACCGGACTGACGGTGCCGGCCGCCAGGTCGAGCGGGCCGGCGCAGCCGATGCCGACCGAGAGCGGCGCCGGTCCGTCGCCGACGACCTCGCCGATGAGCGCGGTCAGGGCGGCCATGACGTCCGTACGCGGCGTCGGGCGGGTCGCGGAGCGGGTGGCGGAGCCGTCCCGGTCCACGAGGGCGGCGGCGAGCTTGGTGCCGCCGATGTCGATCGCGAGGACGTGGCCCATCAGTGCTTGTGGTGGTTGTCGGGCTGGCGGGGGTCGCCAGGGTGTTCGAGACCGGGCACGAGTCGGATCCTTTCGGCGCGCTGCTGGTCGAGCCACCGGGCGAACGCCCGGCGCCGCGCCGCCTCGGCGGCGCGGGGGTCTGATTGCTGGGGGAGTCGCTGAGGAGGCTCGGGCCACGCCTGGGCGACGTGCCAGCCGAGCGCGTCACGCACCGGCCCGGCGAGCGTCCCGTACGGCAGGCTCCGCAGCGCGGCGCTCACCGCGGCCGGGAGGGAGCCGAGCGCGACGGCGCCCAGCGGTTCGAGGTCGCCGGCCGTGGCGGACCGGGCGCCGTCCTCGTCGGCGAACAGCCGGTGGCGGACCCGGTGCAGCGGCGGCTCCGCCGGCCGGTCCGGTGTCCGCCAGGCCGCCGGCACCTCGGCGGGCGTCGCCTCGAACACGGCCCGCACCCACGGGTTGCCGTCGCAGGCCGAGGCGTTGACGGACCCCAGCTCCACGGCGGCCCGCCGGTCGAGCGGCCGGCCGTCCACCGGGGCCAGGCCCCGATCCGCGGCCTCCCGCTCGCAGAGCACCTCGGTCAGGACGAACTGCGTCACCCACCTGGCGAGCTGGCGGTCCTCGGAGCCCCCGGGCGCGGGCAGCGCGGCGGCCAGCGGCCCCTCGCGCAGCTCCCGCAGCCGCCGCTCCAGCCGCTCAGGCCCCACGGGCAGCCCGTCCACCCAGCCGATCACCGCACGGCGTGTCACCGGGTCACCTCCAGCCGCACCGCCGGGGCGTACTGGCAGCGGCCGAACCACATCACCTTGGCCAGCGCCCACGCGTGCCCGGCCGGCGCGTCCGCCGGGGCCTCCACGGGGAACTCCACGTCCACGGACGCGCCCGGCCCCACCGCGAACCCCCTGACGACCGAGGGCAGCAGCTCCCACGTCCCCCACGGGGCGGCGAGCTGGGCCTCGCCCCTGATCTCGCCGGCGGTCGTGTTCGCCAGCCGTACGACGATCGCCGAGCGCTCGCCGGGACGGACGGACAGCGACTCGGGCAGGACCGACACGGACAGGCCCGTGGCGCGGCCCTCGGTCGCGCTGGTGCCGCGCGTGGCCGGGCCCGGCTCCGGGAGCGTGCCCGGCACGGGCAGCTCGGGGGCGTCGCCGAGCGCGACCGTGACGACGTCCTCGACGAGCTGGCCGCCGGCGGTCGTCCGGGCGGCGACGAAGTGCAGTCCCCGGCCGGGCGCGGGCGTGACCGTGACGGGGAAGCGCAGATGACCGCCCGCCTCCAGGCGGAAGACGCGCCGCGAGGGCGTGGCCGTCCAGCCGTCGGGCACCAGCACGTCCACGACGCCCTCGTGCGCGGCGTCGGTGAGCTGGGAGGCGGCCACGACCTCGATCTCGAACGGCTCCCCGGCCCGCGGCGTCACCAGCCCCGGCGTGACGGCGATCGACACCGGCAGGTAGCCGAGCGGGGCGGGACCCTTGTTGTGCAGCCAGTAGCGGCTGTGGACGGGCTGGGCCGCCTCCGCCGTGGCGCCCAGCTCCGGCGCGAGGGGAAGCCGCGCGGCCGGGGCGACGAACGTGGCGACCTCCGAGCCGGCCAGCGCCGGCTCACCCGCCGGCTCCTTGGGACGTTCGAGCAGGTCGGCACGGACCAGCCCGTCCAGCGGCAGCACCGGCGAGCCGAGCTCCACCCGGGAGCCCAGCCCGGTCGACTCGACCAGCCGGATCGTCACCCCCTCGCCGGCCGGCCGGGACAGGCCGCGGGCGTGCGGATCGCCGGTGGCCTTGACCGTGCCGAGCAGCACGTCGCGGGCCGGCTCGACGGTCAGCAGCGAGTACGACGCGGGCAGCGGGCCGTCCTGGGCGTCCACGACGCGGGGCAGGAGCGGGGTGACGAACTCCTGGCCGGCCGCGGGCAGCCGCAGGGCGCGCCAGTCGCCCTCGCCCGCCGCCAGCGCGTACGAGAACTCGTGCGTCCAGTGCTGGAGCTGGAACGCCGACCCGTCCGGGCTGGTGCGGCGCGGCGGGTCGAGCCAGATGCCCGACGGCCAGCCGGTGCACGACCGCATGAGCGACAGATGCAGCGCGCCCGACGGGTCCACCGCGAAGCCCGGCAGCCCGTACGTGAGCAGGGCGACGGTCCGGTCGTCGAGCTCCTCGGAGCCGAGCGGGCACACGGCCCGGATCGTGGCGTCGGCCAGGTCGGCCGCGAGAGCGGGCACGGACTCCGTCAGCGGACCGGCGACGACCAGCGCCGGCAGGGCCCGTACGTCCCGCAGGTCCGCGCCCGGCCGCCAGACCTCCGTCAGGGGCCGCTCGGCGGGCACCCACACGGCCGCCGCGCCCGACTTCAGCGCGTCCAGGTACGCGGGGTCGCTCCGGCGCAGCAGCTCGGCCGCCAGCGGGTTGACGTCCGGGCCGCCCAGGACGATCCGCACGTCCGGCAGGTTGGAGTCGACGTCCAGCCAGCCGTACCGCGACCCGGGGGCGGCCGACGTGGTGGCGGTCACGCCCACGCGGGCCAGCGCCACCACCAGGTCGCGGGCGGCCGGCGCGTCCTCCTGGGCCGGCACCACGACCTCGGCCACCCCGATCGCCCGCGTCCCGGCCTCGCCGAGGTCCACCCGGGCGGTGGACGACAGGCCGAACCAGGTGTTCGCCGGGTTGTCGAGCGTCCACGGGTGCTCGGCCGAGTCGGAGTCCGGGAGCGCGAAGCCCCGCCCCACGACGGCCCCGGCGACGTCCGACACCGGCAGCGCGCCGGCCACGCGGGCGGGGAAGCGCACCCGAAGCAGGCGGTCGGCGCCGGTGTAGTCGAGCACGCGGGTGGTGAAGCCGATCCGGTCGCACCCGTCGAGGAGGGTGACGACCTGCTCGTACGCGACCTCGCCCACGCGGCCCGTGACGGTGAGCCGCCGGCCCACCGCGCTCTCCTCGGCGCGCACGGACAGCGCCGGGGCGTCGCCGGAGCCGACGGCGTGACCCGTGGGCATGAGGTGCCAGGGGCCCTCGCCCATGTCGGGGTGCTGCGGGTACTCGTCGTGGAGGCGCAGCTCGTTGCCCAGGCCGGTGAGCAGCTCGCGGCCCGTGGCCAGGTCCACGACCGACGACAGGCCGCCGCCGCGCTCCGGGTCCGCGGTGACGCGCCAGCGCCCGTTCGCGATCGACACGCCGGCCACGGGGCGCCAGCCCTCCCCGTCGCCCTCCTCGACGGGGTAGGTGCTCCACCCCATCGACGGCACGTCGCGGGCCAGGAACGTCGCCGTCCCGTCCTCGTGCGCCGCGGGCACGCCGGCCACCCGCCGCCCCGGTCCGAGCCGTACCCGGACCAGACCGTCGCGGGTGAACGGCAGCGTGTTCGTCACCACCACGCCCGGCCCGTCCGACGCGATCCGGCCGGTCAGCCTGTCGAGCGCCCGGTCACGGGCGCCGGAGGCCAGGTCGTACGCCTCGCGCCAGCCGGTCAGCAGGTCCACGTACACCTGGTCGGACTCGGAGCCGGTGATCGCGTCGTGGTGCGCGCCGTAGGCGAGCTGCCGCCACACCTTGTCCAGCGCGGTGTACGGGTAGCCGCCGAGGCCCAGCAGCGCCGCGAACACCGACAGCCGCTCCGCGTCGAGCGCGGCCACCTCCGCGGCGCGCTGCGCCTGCTTGGTGTCGATGTAGGAGACGTCCTTGCCGGTGTAGACCGGGTTCATGTCGCGCGTCTGCGGGCTGAACGCGGGCACGTCGGCCCGGACCGCGTCCAGGAAGGCGCGCGGCGTGCTGCACACGAACCGTGGCCAGACGTACCGCGACGCCCACGAGCGGTGGATGTCGGTCACCCACTTGTTCGGCGGGGTGTAGTCGGTGCCGACGGGCAGCAGGACGTGCCGGCCGGCGGCGACGGGCCTGAGCTGCCGGTACAGGTCGTACACCGCCCGCTCGGCCTCCTCCAGCGACGGCGCGGAGTCCATCGCCCAGCCGGCCGAGTAGTGCGCGGGCATGTAGTGCGTCAGCACGCCCAGCCCCGACGGCGAGATCCACTCGAACTCGCTGGGGAACTGCATCACCGTCGCGTCGTCCTGGGGCACGCCGAAGTTCTTGTGGATCGGCCCCCACTGGTGGAACGGCCCGCGCGCCCATGCGCTGCCCGTCAGCCCCGCCGCCGCCAGGTAGCCGGGGAACTGCGGGTCGTGCCCGAACACGTCGAGCTGCCAGGCCGTACGGGGATCGCCGCCCAGGATGTCACGCTGGTAGCCGACGCCGTACACGATGTTGCGGATCGTGGTCTCCGCGCCGGTCAGGTTCGTGTTGGGCTCGTTGTACGTGCCGCCGACCAGCTCGGCCCGGCCCTCGCGGACCAGGGCGCGCAGCTCGGCCCGCCGTTCGGGGTGGGTGTCGAAGAACGGCTTGAGATAGTCGACCTCGGCCAGCACGAACCGGTAGTCGGGATCGCGCAGGGCCAGCTCCATGTGCGCCTCGACCAGGGCGAACGCGTTGCGCTCCCACAGCGGCCTGGTTGTCGAGTCGCCCGACAGCAGCTCCCACGGGCTGGTGTAGGCGGCCTGCGTGTTCCACCAGACCGGGTCGTAGTGGAAGTGCGACACCATGTGGACGGTCCAGCCCGGCTCCTCGGCCGTGACCAGCACGTCACGCCCGTCACCGTCACGGCCCAGGGTGACGCGGCAGGGGACCACCGTGCCGGGCTCCGCCGACACGGCCAGCGGCACCTCCAGCGTGAGCGCGCCCACCCCCGCGGGCACGCTCACCGGCTCCGCGCACGCGATCCCCGGCCCCCGGACGTCCAGCTCCGCGTCCTGCCCGCCGCGCTCCGCCGTGACCCGAAGCACCTGGTACGGCAGCCCCGGTGAGCCCACGAACAGGTCGGTCGGCTCCACGGACAGCAGGCGGGCGGGCAACGTGACTCCCTCGGTGAGCGCGTGGCTGGCGACGTCACACTATGCCGTCCGCCCGGCGATGACAACGATGTCAACGGGGCTGAGGGTGGGGTGCTCGGGCCCCGGCCGGACGTGGAAGGATGGGGTGACATGAGCGCAGTGAAACTCGACGGCAAGGCCACCGCCGCCCGCATCAAGGCCGACCTCACGACGCGGGTGGCCGCGCTCAAGGAGCGAGGTGTCACACCGGGCCTCGGCACCGTCCTCGTCGGCGACGACCCGGGCAGCCAGATCTACGTGGCGGGCAAGCACCGCGACTGCGCCGAGGTGGGCATCGCCTCCATCCGCGTCGACCTGCCCGACACCGCCACGCAGGCCGACGTCGAGGCCGCCATCGACGAGCTCAACGCCTCGCCCGCCTGCACCGGCTACATCGTCCAGCTCCCGCTGCCCAAGCACCTGGACACGATGGCGCTGCTGGAGCGCATGGACCCGGCCAAGGACGCCGACGGCCTCCACCCGGTCAACCTCGGCCGCCTCGTCCACATGGTCGAGGCCCCGCTGCCCTGCACGCCCCACGGCATCGTGCTGCTCCTCCAGGAGTACGGCGTGCCGATCAAGGGCGCCGAGGTGGCCGTGGTCGGGCGCGGCATCACCGTGGGCCGCTCGCTCGGCCTCCTGCTCACCCGCCGCAGCGAGAACGCCACGGTGACCCTCTGCCACACCGGCACCCAGGACCTGGCCGGCCACGTCCGCAGGGCCGACATCGTGGTCGCGGCGGCGGGCGTCCCCGACCTCATCACCGCCGACATGGTCAAGCCGGGCGCGGCGGTCCTCGACGTGGGCGTCTCCCGCGTGGAGGGCAAGATCGCGGGAGACGTGGCGGCGGACGTGGAGGAGGTGGCGGGCTTCCTCACCCCCAACCCGGGCGGAGTCGGCCCCATGACCCGCGCCCTGCTCCTGTCCAACGTGGTCGAGGCGGCCGAGAAGGCCCTTCCCCGGGGGTGACCGGCCGCGACGACGACGCCTGGGTCGGTCGCGCGGCGGTCACCAGGCGACGGGGCCGAGGCGGTCGATGAAGGTGCCGGTCGGGCCGTCGGGGGCGATCATCGCGAGTTTCACGATCGAGTCGGTGCCCTCGGTGACCGTCAGCTCGCCGGTGTGGTGGTTCATGTCCGTGGCGGCGAACTTGCGGTTGGCGACCTCTCCTGGGGTGGCGACGTTGAACTTGATGTCCGGGAGCGCCTGGGCGTACCGGACCGTGATCATGTTCAGCGCCGCCTTCGACGAGCTGTAGGCGAGCTCGTGCATCTTCGAGACGGGCTGCTCCGGATCGGTCACGACCGCGAAGGAGCCGCCACCGCTGGACACCATCACCACCCGCGGATTGTCCGCCGCCCGCAGCAGGGGGAGGAACGCGTGCGTGACCCTGATCGGGCCGTACACGTTGGTGTCGTAGACGGAATGGATCTCTTCGGCCGTCGCGTCCGCGGGCGCGACGATGTTCCCCGGCGCGCCGGCGTTGTTGATCAGCACGTCCAGCCGGTCGGTGTGCTCCCGGACGAGCCGTACGGCGTCGGCCACGGACTCGTCCGAGGTCACGTCCAGCGGGACCAGGACCACGTTCGCGCCGCCGGCGGTCAGCTTGTCGGCGGCCGACCGGCCGCGGCCTTCGTCGCGCGAGCCGAGAAAGATCGTCCAGCCTTCTTCCCCGAGCCGCCGGGCCGACTCGAAGCCGAGTCCCTTGTTGCCGCCGGTGATCAGTACCGAGGTGTGTCGCGTGTTCGTCATGCCCTCTGAGACGACGTAGCCCGCCCGGTTGTGACATGGGGTGGGCGCGGGCTGGTGGCCGGCTCGGCGGGGGGCTGCGCTAGCCTTCCTGGCGTCGGGGCTTCGAGGACGGGCTGGGATGACGCGAGAGCAGGAATTCGAGGAACTTCGACCGCTGTTGTTCTCGATCTCCTACCGGATCCTGGGCAGCGTGACCGAGGCCGAGGACGCCGTCCAGGAGACCTGGCTGCGCTACGCGAAGACCTCGACGCGACCGCGTTCCCTCAAGGCGTTCCTCTCGACGACAGTCACCAGGATCTCGATCGACGTGCTGGGCTCGGCCCGGGTTCGCCGGGAGCAGTACGTCGGGCCGTGGCTGCCCGAACCGCTGCTCGCCGACCCCTATCAGGACCCGGAACGCTCCGTGGAGCTTGCCGACTCGGTGTCGATGGCGGCGCTCCTGCTGCTGGAGCGCCTGAGCCCGCTCGAACGCGCGGTGTTCGTGCTCCGGGAGGTGTTCGGGTTCGAGTTCGCGGAGGTCGCCTCGGCGGTGGATCGCTCGGAGGCGGCATGCCGCCAGCTCGTGTCACGGGCACGCCGCCACATGCAGGACGGCCGGCCCCGGTTCGAGGCCGACCGGAGGAAGCGCGCGGAACTCGCCGGCCGGTTCTTCGACGCCTTCAGGGAAGGGGACGTCGCCGGGCTGCGCGCGCTCCTCGCCGCCGACGCTCAGCTGGTCAATGACGGCGGCGGCAAGGTCGGGGGGAAGATCCCCGTTCACGGCGTCGACAAGATCGCTCGCGCCCTGGCCGTCACCGTGCCGCCGTTCATCCGGATGGGCGCCGCGCTGGAGACGTACGAGGTGAACGGTCAGCCGGGCGCGATCCTCCGCGACCGCGACGGCAGGGTGATCAACATCTGGGCGCTCGACATCCTCGACGGACGCATCCAGATCATCCGCTCGGTGATCAACCCGGACAAGCTCGGGCACCTGGGCCCCGTCGCCGACCTCCACGCGCTCCTCCGCGAAAAGAAGGAGACTCGCGGGCAGGCGACATGACCCGCCTGCCGGCGAAGGTACGCGCCTGCTACGTCATGCCGTCATGACACGGCCAGGTGGCTGCGGTGGTGCCGTGGGGTCTCGGCCTCGTCGAGCAGGACGAGGGCGAAGTCGGCATAGGAGATGCGCGCCGCGGGGTCACCGTGCTCGCGGATCTCGTAATGGCCGGTGCGCTCCCCCTCATGGTCGAAGTCGCCGGCCGGGCTGACGTACACCCAGTCCAGCGCGCCCCCTTCGGCGTGAAGCACCGCGAGACCGTCGGCGTGCGCCAGGCAGAAGGGCCGGAACTCGGCGGGGAAACCGGGCATGTCCAGCAGGCCGGTCCCATCGGGGCCGGGCAGGAGCGATGCGAGCCCGACCGCGACGAGCCTGTCCACCCCGGCCTGTCCCAGGCCCTTGATGAGGGCGTGCGCGGCGCTGGTGAAGAACGCCTCCGGCCCGACTTCCGCCGCCGCGTTGATCGCGACGTCGTGCCCGGCCGCGAGGGCGGCGACGTCCGCCGCGTCGGTGACGTCCCCGGCGGCGACCCGTACGCCCTCGTCCGCCAAGCCGCCGTAGCGGGACGGGTCGCGGACCACCGCGGTGACCTGGTGTCCACGCCGGCGCGCTTCGGCGACGGCCTGCCGGCCGGCCCGGCCACCGGCTCCGAAAATCACGAACCTGCTCATCGTCGGAATACCTCCTGTTGACTCGATGCTCCCGAAAGGTAGCCGCAAGGGCGGTTACCTCCTGGGTACCGAGACCAGCCGCCGGACCCAGCCGACAGGCAGGAGAGAGCATGACGCACCGCGAGCCGCTGCCTCCGGACATGTTCGACGAACTGTGTCCGTCCTCGCTGCTGCCGTTCCGATTCGGCGACAAGTGGGCGGCTCTGGTCATTCGCTGCCTGGAAGACGGCCCCCGCCGATTCTCCGAGCTGCGGGTGCCGCTGCGCCGCGTCACCCCGAAGGTGCTCACACAGTCGCTACGCGGCCTGGAGCGAGGCGGGCTCGTCTCACGCACGGTGCGCGCCGACCCGAGACCGGCGGTGGAGTACGCGCTGACGCCGCTGGGCCGCAGCATGTTGGCGCCGCTGTACTCCGCGTGCGCGTGGGCGGCTGAGCACTGGGACGAGCTCCTTGACGCCCAGGAGCAGTACACGGCCCCCTCGCCGGCCGGCTCACCGCGTGCGGCCATCACCGGATCTTGATGCACAAATCTTGGTGATTCGGTCGCCGAAAACCGGACGAGATCCACACACGGAGTCACTCCCCAGGGGGAATCACCGAGAGGAACACGATCACGTTCGCACAGATCAGGGGGCACAGTGCTTCAGGTAGAGAACATCGCCTGTACCAACAACGCGGGTTTCGACATGCACTTCAACGTCGAGTACCTCGACCCGAACACCGGTCAGTTCGCCGAGAGCCCGCCCGACTCCGGCAGCTACCCCATCGACCAGACCCGCACGATCAAGCTCGACACGACCCAGGTCCCGGTGGGCGCATCGTTGAGGCCGCGGGTCCACGCTGACGGGGGCGACACGGAGTCCGGCGACACGCTCGTCCAGTACGCCCAGAACGGCCAGACCGCGACCTACGAGGTCCACGGCACCACGCTCGACTTCTCGGTCAAGCTCATCACCGGCTGACACGGCGGCTCGCTCGACGGGACCTCTGGGAACGGAAGCTCCCAGGGGTCCCCGCTGCTTCCCCCCGCCGGGCAGCCGCCGGTGTCATCGGCCGATCGGGCCGGAGACCGCGCCGAGGTGGCGGGCGACCTGGGCCGCATGGGTGAGCTGCGGGTAGTGCCCGGCGCCGCTGATCTCGTGCACCGGGAAGCCGGCCCGCGCGGCCGGCGGGTCGGCCGAGCCCACGATGATCTCGACGGGGACCCGCGCCCGGGCCAGCAGGGCCCGTGACCGCTCGCGGCCGGCGAAGTCCTCGCGCAGGGCCGCGACCACCCGGCGCGCCACCCCGGGACGGTGCAGGTCCGCCGCCGCGCTCGTCACCGCGGGCCCCTCCGGGGCGCCCAGCGCGCGGGCCAGGTGCTCGGCGGAGATCCGGCGCATCGTCGGCACGGCCAGGATCGAGCGGGTGAGACGGGGGCCGGGCGCCTGCAGGAACGCCGGGGAGACGAGGACGAGCCTGCCGACGCGGTCCGGGTGCTCGCCCGCGAAGCGGAGCGCGGGCCCGCACGCCATCGAGTGGGCGACCAGCGTGGGACGGGTGCGCACCGGGCGCAGCAGGTCGGCCAGCCAGGCGTCCAGCGGCCGGTCGGCGGCGGCCGAGCGGCCCATGCCGGGCAGGTCGGGGGCCAGGACGGGGCCGTCGAGGTGGGCGCCGAGCGGCGCCCAGAGGTCGGCGTTCATCGGCAGCCCGTGGAGCAGGACGTGGGCGGGGTGGTGGGGCTCTCCGGCCACCCAGGTGCGGCTGCCCGCCACGTCGCGGTAGCCGTACGGGCGCAGCCAGGGCGACGCGGCGCCGAAGCGGGAGGCGACCAGGTCGTCGGCCCACGCGCGCAGGGCGTCGGCGGCCGGAGGCATCTCCAGGCCGGCGGACGCCGCCAGGGCGCGGGCGGAGGCGGTCGGGTAGCGGTCGGCCGACAGGAACGACAGCGTCTCGGGGTCGGCGCCGGTGAGCTTGGGCGGCAGGCGCCGCAGCAGCCCGACCGGGACGGTACGGCGCGGCGCGGGCACGCCCACGTGGCCGGCGATCATGCTGACCAGCTCCGGCAGGAGAGGAGTGGCGTCGTCGAGCACCCAGTGGTGCTCACCGGCGGGGAATGCGGGGATCTCCGCCAGGAACCGCGTGAAGTAGTCGATCGTGACGATCGGCACGAAGACGTCACGCCCGCCGGGGAGCGCGGGCAGCCTGCCGTTCCACAGGTCCTTGACCAGGGCGGCGAGCCCGATGTACTGGTCCGGCCCGATGACGGTGCTGGGGTTGGCGATGGTCAGCGGGACGTCCAGCTCGCGGGCGCGGGCGCGCACCGCGAGATCGCCCTCGACCTTCGACGCCTCGTAGGCGCCCAGCCCGGCGTAGTCCGGCCGGCCGCCGGGCCCGCTCACCCGGTACCCGCTGACGTGCACGACCCTGCGCAGCGCGGGCAGCCCGGCGGCCCAGTCCAGCACGTTGACCGCTCCGGTCACGTTGGTCGCCCGCGCCTCCTCCACGCCGAGGCCGAAGGCGTACCGCGCGGCGGTGTTGTAGACGTCGCGCGCCTCGGGCAGGCCGTCGAGCGGTCGCGTGACGTCGGCGGTGACGACGGTCAGGCGGCCGGTGCCGACGCCCTGGGAGGCCAGCCAGGGGGTGAGGGTGTCGGCGCGCACGGCCGCCGCCACCCGCTGCCCCCGGCCGAGCAACTCGGCGACGAGGTGACGCCCGACGAACCCGGTGGCGCCGAAGACGATCGCGTCCATGGGACTCCTAAAACAGATCGGTCTACATATTTTTTGGGCCGAAAAGGGCCCGCCGGTGCGGCGGGCCGGGTCAGCGGAGCAGGGCGGTGACCTGGCGGGCGACCCGGCTCAGCGGCTCCCTGCTGCGGTGGGTCCTGGCCAGCAGCAGCGCCCCCTCGATCATGGCCAGGATCGTGACGGCGAGGTCGTCGGCGTCCGGGTGGCCGGCCAGCCGGGAGCGCAGGGCCGCCTCCCACGAGGCGTAGACCTCCGAGCAGGTCTCCTGGAGAGGGTCGCTGGCGGCCGCCATCTCCAGTGCCACGGTGGCCACCGGGCACCCCTTGCGCCAGCCCGACTCCTCCAGCCGGTCGCCCAGATGCCGCAGCACGTCGTGGACGAACTCGGCCGGTGACGGGCTGGAGCCGGCCAGCTCCTCCAGGGCGGTGCCGATCGACTGCCCGGCCCGCCGTACGGACTCGCCGACGAGCTGGTCCTTGCCGTCGGGGAAGTGAAAGTAAAGCGAGCCCCGGGGCGCGCCGCTGGCCGCGATCACCTGGTTGAGTCCCGCGGCGAAGTATCCTCCGGTCTCGACCAGCTCCTGCGTCGCGTCCAGCAGCCGATCCCGCGTCTCGGCGCCCTTCTGTCCCATGCGTTCAAACTAGACCGGTCTACATATTCGCGCAAGGTCAGGGCCGGTGGGCGCCCGGGGTGTGGCCGAAGGCGCGGCGGAAGACGTCGATGAACGCGCTCGCCGACGACCAGCCGCACTGGTGCGCCACCGCCGTCACCGGCGTGTTCTCGGCCAGCAGGACCAGGGCGTGGTGGAGGCGGAGCTGCGTACGCCACTGGGGGAAGGTCATCCCCAGGTCGGCCTTGAAGAGCCGCGACAGCGTACGGTCGCTCGCGCCCACCTGCCGGCCCAGGGCGGCGAGGGTCCGGTTGTCGGCCGGATCGGCGCGCAGGAGGTCGCACAGGGCCCGCAGCCGTGGGGCGGTGGGGGCCGGCAGGTGCACGGGTTGCTGGGGCGAGGCCCGGAGCTGGTCGAGCAGGACGGCGCGCAGCCGCCCACGTTCGGGGCCGTCGTCGTGCGGGGCGCGGGTGTAGGCCATGATCAGCTCGCGCAGCAGGGGGCCGACGGACAGCACCGTCGGCTCGTCAAGGCCGAGCGGGTTGTCGGTGGCGGGCAGGCCGACGAAGTGGAGTTCGAGCTCGCCGTGGGCCTGGTGGGCGTGGACGGTCCCGGCCGGCACCCAGATGGCGCGGGTGGCCGGGGCGATCCACGAGCCCGCGCCGGTGGTGATGGCCAGCACCCCGCGGGCGGCGTAGACGATCTGGTGGTCGTCGTGGCGGTGGGCGTCGATGGCCGCTCCGGACGCCAGCCACTGCGCGCGGGTCGGCGCCGCCGGCTGGTGGCGGATTCTCGTCATCGATTGGCAGGTTATCGGAAGCACGACAGGGAGGCCCGCCGAGAGCATGGGAAGGTGCCAAGGAACAGAGCGATCATCCTGCTGTCGGTCGGGCATGCCTGCGTGGACGTCTACCAGGGCGCCGTGGCGGCGCTCGTACCGTTCTTCGTCGCCGAGCGCGCCTACACCTACGCCGCCGCCTCGGGCGTCGTGCTCGCCGCGTCGCTGCTGTCCTCGGTGGCGCAGCCGCTGTTCGGGGCGTTCACCGACCGGTGGGCGATGCCCTGGCTGCTGCCTGTGAGCACGGTGCTCGGCGGCCTGGGGATCGGCCTGAGCGGGCTCAGCGGTTCGTACGCGCTGACGCTGGCGTTCGTGGCCGTGTCGGGGATCGGGGTCGCCGCGTACCATCCCGAGTCGGCCCGCGTCGCCCGGCTCGCCAGCGACGGCAGCCACAGCGCGATGGGCTGGTTCTCGCTCGGCGGCAACATCGGGTTCGCCGTCGCGCCCGTCATGGTCGCCGCGGTCGTCGCCACCGGCGGCCTGCGGCTCACACCGCTGCTCGTGCTGCCCGCGCTCGCCGGCAGCGTGCTGTGCCTGCCCGTCCTGCGCGCCCTCGACCGGACGTCACGCGCCCGATCCGGCGCCGCGGTCCCGGTGGGGGCCGACGACAGGGCGTCGTTCGTGAAGCTGGCGCTGGCCGTGGTGTGCCGGTCCGTCGTGTTCGTCGGACTCAGCACGTTCATCTCGTTCTACGCCCGGCAGCGCACCGGTGGCGGTACGGCGGCGGGCACGGCGGCGCTGTTCGTCCTCTACCTCGGCGGCGCGGTGGGCACCGTGCTGGGCGGAAGGCTGGCCGAGCGCTGGGACCGGGTGACGGTCGTGCGCGGCGCGTACCTGGTGACCGTCGTGGCGGTGGCGGGCACCGTGTTCGTCCCCGGCCCGGCGATCTACGCGTTCGTGGCGCTGACCTCCGCCGGACTGTACGTCCCGTTCTCGCTCCAGGTCACCCTCGGCCAGGACTACCTGCCCACGCGCGTCGGCACCGCCAGCGGCATCACCCTCGGGCTGACCGTCAGCGTCGGCGGCCTGGCCGGCCCGGTCATCGGGGCCGTCGCCGACGCCACCTCCCTGCGCACCGCCCTGGCCCCGCTGGTCGTGCTGCCCCTCCTGAGCTGGCTGCTGTTCCGGACGCTCCCCGAGCCGGCCACGCCGGGGCGGGACGCGGTCAGAGCGTGACCAGCGTCTTGGTCGCGGTCCGCTGGTCCATCGCCCGGTAGCCGTCGGGCACGTGGTCGAGGTCGACGGTCAGGTCGAACACGGGCGACGGGTCCACGTCGCCGTACAGCACGTCGGGCAGCAGCTCGGAGATGTACGGCCGGACGGGGCACACGCCGCCGCCCACGGTGAGGTTGCGGGTGAACATGACCTCCATGTCCAGGCCGTTGCCGCTGCCGTGCGGGACGCCGACGTAACCGACGGCGCCGCCGGGACGGGCGATGTGGACGGCGGTGCGCATGGACTGCTCGGTGCCGACCGCCTCGATCACCGCGTGCGCGCCCTCGCCCCCGGTCAGCTCCATGACGGCCTCCACCGCCTCGTCGCCGCGTCCGGCGACGACGTCCGTCGCGCCGAACACGCGGGCCAGGTCGGTACGGGAGGTGTGGCGGCCGAGGATGACGATCCGGTCGGCGCCCAGCCGCTTGGCGGCCAGCACGGCGCACAACCCCACGGCGCCGTCGCCGACCACGGCGGCGGTGACGCCCGGCCGGACCCTCGCCGCGAGCGTCGCGTGGTGGCCGGTGGACAGCACGTCGGCCAGCGTGAGCAGCGCGGTCAGCAGCCGCTGGTCGGAGGCCGCCTCGGCGGGCAGCCTGACCAGGGTCGCGTCGGCGAACGGCACCCGAACGGCCTCGCCCTGGCCGCCGTCCGACCCGGGCACGCTCCAGAAGCCGCCGTTCACGCAGGAGCTCGTCAGCCCCTCGGCGCAGAAGTCGCAGACGCCGTCGCACCAGTTGAACGGCGCCACGACCAGGTCACCGGGACGGATGCCGGACACGTCGGAGCCGATGTCCTCCACCACCCCCAGGAACTCGTGCCCGATGCGCCCGCCGGGCTGCCGCTCGGCCTCACCGCGGTACGGCCACAGGTCGCTGCCGCAGATGCAGGTCAGCACGACGCGCACCACGGCGTCACCGGGCCGCTGGATGACGGGGTCGGGGACGTCCTCGATCCGGACGTCACGGGGCGCGTGCAGAACGGTCGCGCGCATGGCCACTCCTGTCGCCGGAGGCCTTCCCTTCCTGTGTATCAAACGACGACACCCCCACTGACCTGCGGGGTTGCCGATCGGCCGGAATCGCGCTCAGGGACGGGCGAGGCGGGGACGGGCCGCGTACACGCCGGCCACGGTCTGGACCAGGCAGGCCGCCAGGCCGGCGAGCAGCGGCACCGTCCAGCCGCCCGACTCCTGCCGCAGCAGCCCGATCAGCAGCGGCCCCAGGGCGGCCAGCACGTAGCCGCACGACTGCGCCACCGCCGACAACGCCGTCACCGACGCGGGGTCGGGGGCGCGCAGGGCGATGATGAGCAGCGCGAGCGCGATCGACGCGCCCTGGCCGAGCCCCAGCACGATCATCCACAGCCACGGCACGGTGGTCGGCGCGACCAGCAGGGCGACGTACCCGGCGATCGTGAGCGCCGACGCCACCGCCATGTGCGGCACCTGCGACGCGCGGCGCCCCGCGTGCACGGGCACCGCGAGGGTGGCGGCGACCTGGGCCAGGTTGGTCAGGCCGAGCAGGTATCCGGCGCGGTCGGCGGGCACGCCGGACTCCTGGAAGATCGTCGGCAGCCACGCCAGCACGATGTAGAAGGTCAGCGACTGGAACCCCATGAAGGCCGTCACCCACCACGTCACGCTGCTCCTCAGCACCGCCGCGAACGGCCTGGCCCGCACCGCCGTCCCCGTCCCGGTCCATGACCCCGTCCCCGCGCCGGCGTCGGCGGGGGAGCCGGGACCGGGGACGTCCGCGGTCCGGCGCCCGGGGAGGGCCTGGGGGAGCCAGAGCAGCGCGGCGGCCAGCGCCGGCACCGCCGCCAGCGCCGAAACGCCCTGCCAGCCGTACCCGGTGAGATGCTCCAGCGGCACCATGAGCGCCGACGCGGCGGCGGCGCCGACGACGAGGCCGGAGACGTAGACGGACGTGTACGGCCCGACCTGGCCGGGGAAGTGCTGCTTGACCACGCCGGGCATGGCGACGTTCATGACGGCGATGGCCGTCCCGGCCAGGGCGGCGCCCAGGTAGAGGGCGGGCGCGCCGCCCGACGCGCGGATCAGCACGCCGCAGGCCAGCAGCAGCAGCCCCGCGAGCAGCGTCCGGTCGAGGCCCATCCGCCGGGCCAGGAACGGGGTCACCCAGCCGAACAGCCCCAGGCACAGCACCATGACCGTGGTGATGGCGCCGCCTCCCGCGGGGGCGAGGCCGACGTCCGTCATGATCTCGTCGAGGAGCGGGGAGACGCCGGCGAGCGCCGGCCGGAGGTTGAGCGCGGCCAGTACGAAGCCGCTGACCAGCAGTACGGATCTCGCCGACGACATCTGGCAAGGGTACGACGGGTCCCGGAGAGGGCGTCATGGGCCCTGTCCGGGAACGCTCATGGCTGGAAGTCGAGGTCCACGGCCACGGCCACGTCCAGCAGCACGGGCTCCTCGCGGGCCGCCAGCGTGGGCATGACCTCGTCCAGTGCCGCGGTCAGCTCCGCGTACGTCTCCACCCGCCGGGCCGGGCAGCCGAGCGACCTGGCCAGGCCGCCCACGTCCACCTCGTCGAAGGCCGGCCAGGGTGCCTTGGCGCCGTACCGGTCCGCGAGCCGGTCGAGCACGGCGTACCGGGCGTTGGACAGCACCAGGAACAGCGCGCCGGCCCGGTAGTGCGCGGCGCTCCACAGCGCGTGCAGGCCGTACAGGGCGGAGCCGTCGCCGGTGACCGCCACCACGGGCCGGCCGGGCAGGGCCATGCGCAGCCCCACGGCCGCGGGCAGTGCGAACCCCAGCCCGCCCATCGCGGCCGAGACGAACCCGAGAGGGTTGCGGGCCGGCACGAGCCGGTGCAGGTCCGGCCGGGACGACGGGGTCTCCTCGACGAGCACGGCGTCGGCCGGAAGCCGTTCGGCGAGCTCCCGGAGCACGCGCGCGGCCCGCAACGGCCGCCCCTCCGCGGGCACCGGCGGCGCCACGGCCGCCGGAGAGGCGACGTCCCCAGCCGGACGCGCGGGAAGGAGGGCCGCCAGGTGGGCGCAGGTCTCGGCCGGGTCCGCGAGGCAGGCCAGCTCGGCAGGGCTCCGGTGGGCCTCCGACGGGTCGTCGGTGACCAGCGCCACCACCGTGCCGGGCTCGACCAGCGGCCCCGGCGTGTACGGGTACTGCCGGAACACCGGCGCGCCCACGGCGAGCACCACGTCGTGCCCCGACAGCGCGGCCCGCAGCCGGGGCCGGTCGGCGGGCAGCACACCCGCGAACAGCGGATGGTCCTGCGGGAAGCCGGGCCGCGCGCCGAACGGCTCCTGCCACACCGGGCACCCGAGCCGCTCGGCGAGCGCGACCAGCGGCTCCCACGCCCGGCACGCGCCCGCCCCCGCCACGATCACGGGGGCCCGCGCCCCGCCCAGCAGCTCGGCCAGCGGCGCCAGCGCCGCACCCGAG
Source organism: Nonomuraea sp. NPDC050733 (assembly GCF_040654215.1). Lineage (NCBI taxonomy): Bacteria > Bacillati > Actinomycetota > Actinomycetes > Streptosporangiales > Streptosporangiaceae > Nonomuraea > Nonomuraea sp. NPDC050733. Next base: position 171,158 of record NZ_JBFAHO010000008.1, read on the forward strand.
GTCGCGTGCGCGGGGGCGCGCAGCAGGCGGCCCGGCGCGGCGAGGACCTCGCCCTCGTACGGCTCGTCCCAGTCGTCCATCGGCACCACCACCAGCGCCGGTCCCCGGAACGTGACCGCCTCGTGGACCGCCCTGGCCACGGCCCCCGGCACGTCCTGCGCCCGGACCGGCTGGTCCACGCGCACCGGGTAGTCGCCCGCCAGCCCCGCCAGCCGCCCCGCGAGGAACGGCTCCAGCGCCAGGTGCCGCCGGTCCTGCTGGCCGACGAGGACGACCAGCGGGACCCGGTTGACCCGGGCGGTCGCGATGGCTCCCACCGCGTTGCCGAGGCCGGCCGTGGTGTGCAGCACGGCGAGCGCCGGCGCGTCGTGCCCCATCGCCCACCCGGTGGCCATGCCGACCACGGAGCCCTCGTGCAGCGCGAGCACGAACCTCAGGTCGTCGGGCAGCCCGCCCAGGAGCGTGACCTCGGTGGACCCCGGGTTGGCGAACACCGTGGTCAGCCCGTTCCGTCGCAGCACGTCGAACGTCGCCTCCCGGACGGTCGCCGCCCCACCCGCTCCCTGCTCCCTCATCGGGCCCCCTCGCTCGCTGGATCCGCCCGTAGACATGCCCACGCGGCTCACCGCGCCGAACCAGCGAACGCGTCCGGAGTTGGTCCCGTACGGCGGGCCGGTCCGCGACGATCCTTGACCTTCACCTTCGGGGAAGCCGCACAGTGGTCGTGACCGGGCGACCGCCCGGAACGAGGGAGCCGTCCATGGGCCTGGTCAGCATCGGTGAGTTCGCGCGTATGTCGCGTCTGTCGCCCAAGGCGCTACGCCTGTACGACGAGCTCAGGCTGCTGGTGCCGGCCCGCGTCGACCCGGACACCGGTTACCGCTGGTACGCGGCCACGCAACTCGATCAGGCCCGCCTGGTGGCGGGACTGCGCCGAATCCGCGTCCCGTTGGCCCGCATCCGGGACATCCTCGCCCTGGACACGGCGTCGGCCGCCGAGGAGATCCGCGCCTACTGGACCGAAGCCGAGGCCGAGCACGCAGTCCAGCGCGAACTGGCCGGCCGTCTCGTTGACCGCCTTCACGGAAGGAATCCCGCGATGTACTCCGCCATGCACGAGGTCACCGTCCGCGACATGCCCGCGCGTAGCCTGCTCAGCGTCATCCACCGGGCGCACCAGGACGAAGTGGTGTCTATCGGCCGAGAACTGTTCATCCACCGCCTGCGGCGCGGCGGCGTCCCCCGGATCGCGGGGATCGCCGGAGCACCGTTCATGATCTACCACGGAGAGGTGAGCGACGACAGCGACGGCCCGGTCGAATGGTGCTGGCCCGTCCCCGACGACCAGGCGGACGCGATCGCGGCCAGGTTCCCGGACCTCACCCTGCGTACGGAACCCGCGCACCAGGAGGCATGCGTTCGCCCGGAGACGCCCGCGCGGCAGGTCAGCGGAGCCCAGGCCGAGCTCGCCATCGAAACCCTGGTCGCCTGGGCCTCCCAGCGGCAGCGCCGGACGTCCGGAGGCATCCGGCTCCTCCTCGTCCCCAACCCCGCGAGCGGGGGGACCGGGCCGGACAGCGAGTTCGCCCTGCCGCTGCGCCCGTGAACAGCGGCCGCCCCACGTAACCCCTGGCGGTGTTGCGATCATGGACCGAGGTGGGTCCCGTCCGACGGGCCCCACCTGGGGGAGACGTGCGTCGGGCGCTGTCTGGTTTTGCGCCACGCTTCTGCGAGTCGTCTTTGCTGTCCCGGGCGGGCGGGGGTCAGGGATTCCGCAGCGAACAGTGGGGGGTATACCTCAATGCGGCGCGCCGCCGAGATGCTGCATGATCCTCTCTTATGAAGGCGATTGTGCTGGCGGGCGGCCTGGTGACCACCGCGATGGTGTTGACGGGATGCGGACTGCAGAACATCACCAAGGCGACCGACCAGGCGATCCTCAGCTACGAGGTGAAGGAGAAGGTGGCCAGGCTCGTCCTGGTCGGCGGCGCGGGTGAGGTCGTGATCAGCGCGGCGGACGGCGGCGTCGTCAAGGTGGCCGAGACTCTCCGCTGGACCTCGGCCAAGCCCACCACCGAGCACAAGGTGGAGGGCGACGCCCTGGCGATGAGGTACGACTGCCCCAAGGCCATGGACAACTGCTCGGTCGACTACACGATCGAGGTGCCCAAGGGCATGGCGGTGGACGTGGCGACCGGTTCGGGGGACATCCGGCTGCAAGCGCTGGGTGGCCCTGTGAAGGCCAAGGTGGGCTCCGGCGACCTGGAGGGCACCGGGCTGACGGGCACTGAGATCAAGGTCGAGGCCGGTTCGGGCGACACCACGCTGAAGTACGCCACCACTCCCGACAGCGTCGATCTGGTGGTCGGTTCGGGGAACACGAAGATCGAGCTTCCCGGTGGGCCGTACAACGTGGACGCCAAGGCGAGGTCGGGCGATGCGACGGTCTCGGTGAAGACCGACCTGAACTCGCCGCACAAGGTGGTGGCCCGCGCCGGTTCCGGTGACGTCAGCGTCCTGCCCGGCTAGCCGTCAGCTTTCGTCCCCGGTCCTGGCGGGTCATCGGCATGGCGAGTGGGCTCGCTGACGGTCTTCAGCTGCTCGGGTCTTACAACATGAGAACGCCTCGGGCCTGGGCTCGGGGGTCCGGGGGCGGGGCCCCGGCTGGGGGTGCGGGGCGGAGCCCCGCTCGGGGCGTCCGAGCGGAGCGAGGGCCATGCCTTTGGGTTTCGGGGTTCGGGGGTTAGGGGGCTTCTGGGGCCTCGGGCTTGGGGTCAGCGCAGGCGGTAGCGGTCTGTGGCTTCGCGGGTGGCGCGGATGGCGGCGTCAGCCGTGTCGTAGGTGCGCTGGGCCAGGCCGACGAAGACGCAGTCCACGATGAGGAGCTGGCTGATGCGGCTGGCCAGCGCCCCCGGGCGGAAGGCGGTCTCGCGGCCCGCCGACACCATGGTGTGGTGGGCCAGTCCCGCCAGCGTCGAGCGCGGGTTGTTGGTGATGCCGACGACCAGGGCCCCGGCCTCGGCGGCCGTGCGGGCCGGTACGAGCACGTCCGGCGTCTCGCCGCTGCAGCTGATGGCCACCGCCACGTCACCCTCCCTGAGCAGGGCGGCGCTGGTCAGTGCCAGGTGGGCGTCCGCGAACGGGTGGCTCGACAGGCCGATCCGCAGCAGCTTCTGCGACATGTCCGCGGCCACCAGGCCCGACGCGCCGACTCCGTAGACGTCCACGCGGCGGGCGGCGGCGATGGCGGTCACCACCTCGCCGAGCTGGCCGGGGTCGAGCTGCGCGGCCGTGTCCGCCAGGGCCTCCGACTCGGCCCGCGCCACCTTGGCGATCACGTCGGTGAGCGGGTCCTCCGGGCCGAGGTCGCCGGGTACGAGGCGCTCGGGCTCCTTGGCGACCGCCACGGCCGCCGCGAGCGCGAACCTGAGCTGGGAGTAGCCGGTGTAGCCGAGCACCCGGGCGGTGCGGACGATCGTCGCCTCGCTGGTGCCGGACACCACGCTGAACTCGGTGATCGTGCTCCGTACCACCAGCTCGGGGTCGTCGAGGATGATGCGCGCGATGGCCCGGGCCGCCGGGGTGAGCGACGGCAGCACGGCCCGGACAGCGGCGGCCGGGTTGGCGGGCTCCGGAGGTGAGGCGCCCGCGGCCTTGCGCGCGGTGGCGGTGCCCGCCGGCGACGTCGTGGGTGTGGTGGTGGCCGTGCCGGCCGGTGGGCCGGTGGAGGAACGGGTCTCAGGGGGCGTCGCGGCGGCGCCGGGGGTGGTGGGGCGGTCGGTCATCGGGTCAGCCATTCTGCCACCGCGCGCGCCGACACACGTGAGATGCCGTGCGTGGCGACGTGTGCCGCCCCCAGGGGCGGGCCCGGGATACCGGTGTCCACCACGATCGTGTCCGGCCGCACCCGTACGGCCTGCTCCACCCGCTCCCGCACCCAGGCGTGCCGCGCCGCGTCATGGACGGCCAGCACGACAGGACGATCACCGAGCGGCGGCAGCGTGCCCTCGTCCGTCATCCGCACCCGCTCGGTCCCGGGCAGCAGCTCGGCCAGCGCCGCCGTGAGCCCCGTCGGCATGGCCGGGTCCACGGCCTGGCTGAGCCGGGTGTTGACCTCCACGACGAGCGGCGGCCGGGTGAGCCGGGCCGTGCCGGTCGTGGTGAGCGCCGCCCGGGCCGCCTCCGGCCCCGCGCCGGGGTCGGCGTCGGCGACGGCCTTCTCGCGGGCCGCCGCCTGAGCGCCGTACCAGCGGGAGACCGCGCGCACCCGGGCCGCCGCCTCCGCCAGGCGCTCCTCCGGCAGGACGCCCTCGCGGACGGCGGCCACGATGGCGTCGCGCAGCTCCGCGAGGCCCCGCTCGGTGACCAGGCCGGCGCAGACGGCGTCGGCGCCGGCCGCGAGCGCGCGCACCGCGATCTCGCCGGGGGAGTGCATCGCGGCGACCGCCCGCATCTCGATGGCGTCCGTGACGAGCATCCCGTCGTAGCCGAGCTCGCCCCTGAGGAGCTCGGTCAGGACGGTACGGCTGAGCGTCGCGGGCGTCTCGGGGTCGAGGGCGGGGACGAGCAGGTGACCGCACATGATCGACTGGACGCCGGCCTCGACGGCGGCGCGGAACGGCGGCAGGTCGCGCTCCGCGAGCACCTCCCGCGAGACGTGCACGGTGGGCAGCGCCAGGTGCGAGTCGGTGGTGGTGTCGCCGTGGCCGGGAAAGTGCTTGGCGCAGGCCGCGACCCCGGCGCCCTGCACGCCCCGCACGTAGGCGGCCGTGTGACGGGCCACGAGGTCCGGGTCGGGGCCGAACGAGCGGACGCCGATGACGGGGTTGTCGGGGTTGGCGTTGACGTCGGCCGACGGCGCGTAGTCGAGCGTGATGTCGGCCTCGGCGAGCATCCGGCCGATCTGGCGGGCGACCCGCTCGGTCAGGCCCACGTCGTCCACGACGCCGAGGGCGCGGTTGCCGGGGAACGAGCTGCCGTGCTCGACCTCCAGCCGGGTCACCGCGCCGCCCTCCTCGTCGACGGCCACCACCACATCAGGGCTCTCGGCGCGCAGGCGGCGCACCACCTCGGCGTCCGGGCGGTTGCGGGCGAACAGCACGACCCCGCCGAGACCCTCCCCGAGTGCCCGGCGCATCCAGTCGGGGACATCGACGCCGTCGTAGCCGGGTTGCAGCACGGCGGACGCGAGCCCGTACAGGTCAGTGGTCATGGGGCCTCCTACGCCGGTCCCGGGACCAGGCGGCTGTGGCTGACGATGATCTCCCGTGACGCCGGGGGCGGCGTGCGCGGCATTTTCCTTCACGATTATTGAACTGAAGGTAATTTTCTGTCATCGTCGCCCTCGACACAACCGCTTCCGAGAGGCCACCCCCCATGCCGAGCAGAAGGACACTTCTCAAGGGTCTCGCCCTCGCCGCCGCCGCGTCCGCGGTGCCGCTGCCCGCCTACGCCGATCCCGCCACGACCCCCACCGCCACCACGACCGCCTCGGAGGCCGCGTACGTCCCGCCGCTGCACCAGATGCGCGGCATGTGGATCGCGTCGGTGGCCAACATCAACTGGCCCTCGAAGCAGGGACTGTCCGCCGACGAGCAGAAGGCGGAGCTCATCGCCTGGCTCGACCTGGCCGTGCAGCGCCGGCTCAACTCGGTGTTCGTGCAGATCCGGCCGACCGCCGACGCGTTCTGGCCGTCGTCGTTCGAGCCGTGGTCGCACTGGCTCACCGGCGTCCAGGGGCAGGACCCCGGCTACGACCCGCTCGGCTTCGCCGTGGCCGAGACGCACAAGCGCGGCCTGGGCTTCCACGCCTGGTTCAACCCGTACCGCGTGTCGATGCAGACCGACCCCGCCAAGCTGCACCCCGACCACCCGGGCCGCAAGCACCCCGAGTGGATCCTGCCGTTCGGCGGCAAGCTGTACTACAACCCCGGCCTGCCGGAGGTCCGCAAGTTCTGCCAGGACGCCATGCTCGACGCGCTCACCCGCTACGACATCGACGGCCTGCACTTCGACGACTACTTCTACCCGACCAACACCACGGCCTTCGACGACAGCGCCGCCTTCGCCCAGTACGGCGCCGGCTTCCCCGACCTGGCCACCTGGCGGCGGCACAACGTCGACCTCATGGTCTCGGAGATGCAGCAGCGCGTACGCGAGGTCAAGCCGGAGGTCGCCTGGGGCATCAGCCCGTCCGGCATCTGGCGCAACAAGGCCAGCGACCCGCTCGGCTCCGACACGAGCGGCGGCCAGTCCTACGACGGCCTGCACGCCGACACCCGTGGCTGGGTGAAGAAGGGCTGGCTCGACTACATCGCGCCCCAGCTCTACTGGTACATGGGCCAGCCGCCCGCCGACTACTCCAAGCTCGTCCCTTGGTGGGCGAGCGTGGCCGACGGCACGAACACGCTGCTGTGGATCGGCCAGGCCGCCTACAAGGCCGGCGACCCGGCGCAGGCCGTCGACTGGCAGGACCCGGCGGAGCTGTCCGACCACCTCACGCTCAACCGCGCCCACCCGCAGGTGTCCGGCGACATCTGGTACAACGCCAACGACGTGCGCGCGGACCGCATCGGCTCGATCAGCACGGCGGTCACCAACCACTACACGCGTCCCGCCCTGGCCCCCGTGCTGCCGCGCCTGGCCGATGGCGAGCCGCCGCGCCGCCCCGTGCTCGCCTACGCGCTGCGCCGCCCCGGCGGGGTCGAGGTGCGCGCGGTCGCGACCGGCCGGGACGAGCCGTTCCAGTTCGCCATCTTCCGCTTCTCCCGGCGGCCCGGCGCGGGCGCGTTCGACGACGCGCGCAACCTCGTCGCCGTCGTCCCCGGCGACCGGCAGGTGCGCTGGCTCGACCCGGAGGGCAAGCGGGGAGACCACTACCACGTGGTCGCCGTGGACCGGGTCAACCGGACCAGCAAGCCCAGCAACGGCTTCGTGGTGCTCTGACCGATTCTGAAGGAGCGCGATGCGGGTTCTCGGCCTCATCTCCGGCACGTCGCACGACGGCATCGACAGCGCCGTCGTCGACTGGTCGCTGTCCGGCGGAACCCTCACCGGTGTGGTCGAGCACACCGGCGAGGAGCCGTACGAGCCCGGCCTGAGGGCCCGCATCGTGGCCGCCCTGCCGCCGAACCGGGTGGACATGGGCGAGGTGTGCGCGCTCGACACCCTCATCGGCCAGGCGTTCGCGGAGGCCGCCGGGCACGCGCCGCGAGCCGACCTGATCTGCTCACACGGCCAGACTCTCTTCCACTGGGTCGAGGACGGCCGGGTCAGGGGCACGCTCCAGCTCGGCCAGCCCGCCTGGATCGCCGAGCGCACCGGCCTGCCGGTGGTGTCGGACGTGCGGGCGCGCGACGTCGCGGCCGGCGGGCAGGGCGCGCCGCTCGTCTCGTACCTCGACCTGCTGCTCATGGCCGGGCTGCCGGGCCGCTCCGGCGCGCTCAACCTGGGCGGCATCGCCAACCTGACCGTGCGCGAGCCCGCCATCGCCTACGACACCGGCCCCGCGTGCGCGCTCATCGACGCGGCCGCCCCGCCGTACGACGAGGACGGCGCGCTCGGCGCGGCCGGGACCGTGGACGAGCGCCTGCTCGCGGAGCTGCTGGCCGAGCCGTACTACGCCAAGGAGCCGCCGAAATCGACCGGTAAAGAGTTGTTCGCACCGGGCTACGTCAAGGCGGACCTGCCCCTCCCGGATCTGGTGGCCACGCTGACGGCGCTGACCGCCGAGACCGTGGCGGCGGAGATCCGCCGGCACCGGCTCGACACGGTGGTCGTGTCGGGCGGCGGCGTCCGCAACCCCACGCTCATGAGCATGCTGCGCGCCCGCGTGCCGGACGCCCGGCTGGTGACCAGCGACGAGCTCGGCGTGCCCGCCGGGGCCAAGGAGGCGATCGCCTTCTCGCTGTTCGGCTGGCTGACCGCGCACGGCCTGCCCGCCACGGTGCCGAGCTGCACGGGCGCCACCGGGGGACGGGTGCTGGGCACGCTGACGCCCGGCTCCGATCCGCTGACGCTGCCGGCGCCCCTCACCGAGGCGCCGATCGCGATCCGCTTCGCCTAGAGAACCTTACGAGGCCCGGCGGCCCGCCGCGGACGGCTGGTCGGCCGGGGTGCCCGTGCGCTGCGGCGGCACCACGGGGGTCGGCCGGACCAGGCCCAGCGCGACGACCTCGTTGGCCAGCCGGGTGCGCCGGTTGGTGCCCTCCGGGATGCGGAACTTCTGGTACAGCCGCAGCAGGTGCTGCTTGACCGCGGCCTCCGTCACGACCAGGTCGTCGGCGATCTCCCGCGCGGTCGCCGGTGCCACGAACGCCTCGTCGGACAGCGCCGGCCGGCAGAGCGAGGTCAGCACGTCGACCTCGCGTCTGGTCAGCTCGGGGGCCGCCGCCCTGCGGAGCTCGACCTCGGGGGCGAAGTCCTCGCGGGGTACCCCGCCGATGCGACCGCGCGCCGCTCCGAAGGAGACGACGTCGCCGTCGTCCAGGACCCTCCGGGCGATCGGCCTGCCATTCACCCGCGTGCCGTTGCGGGACAGGCCCAGGTCAACGACGTACAGGTAGGGTCCTCGCCTGACGAACTCGGCATGGAGTCGAGACACGCTGGGATCGGTCAGCCGGATGTCGACACCGCGGCCCCTCCCCACCGTCGTGATCTCGGGGCGCAACGGGACGACCTCACCGGTGTCCTCGACGCGTATGAACGGCCCCTCCACGGCAGTTCCTCCCCAGGTAGCCCGCCGTAACTGTTACTACAGCTCCGGCTTACCCAAACGAGGGGATGGGGAATCGCCTTTGCCATAAGGAGAATGACGCGTGAAATTGGTCTGGACCTTCGCAGACGGTTTTGCCTGCTCACGGGTAGACTTCCACCGAAGATAACCGGAGGAAAGACTCATGGCGGACAAGCCCACGAAAGGCCTGGCCGACGTCGTAGCCGCGTCCACAGCGTTGAGCGACATCGACGGTAAGGCCGGTCGCCTGTTCTACCGGGGATACGACATCCACGACCTGGCAGGCAGAGCGACGTTCGAAGAGACCGCCCATCTGCTCCAGCGGGGCAAGCTGCCCACCCGGCGGGACCTCGACGCCTTCGGGGCCGAGCTGGCGCGAGGCCGTGAGCTCGGCGCGCTCGCCGCGGCGAACATCGCCGAGATCGCCGAGAAGCAGAAACCCATGGAGGCGCTGCGCAGCCTCGTCTCGCTGACCGCCGCGGACGATCCTGACCGCGACTCGATCGCCCCCGACGCGAACCTGCGCAAGGCCGCCCGTCTGACCGCCCAGCAGCCGCTGCTCGTGGCCCGCTACCACGCGGCCCGCACCGGCGGCAGCGCGCCGGACCCGGACCCGGGGCTCAGCATCGCGGCGAACTTCCTTCTCCAGGTCACCGGCCGCGAGCCCGGCGCCCGGGAGGTGGAGATCTTCGACGCCTGCCTGGTGCTGCACGCCGACCACACGATGAACGCCTCGACGTTCGCCGCCCGGGTCTGCGCCGCCACGCTGTCCGACATGCACTCCGCGATCGTCGCCGCCATCGGCACGCTCAAGGGCCCGCTGCACGGCGGCGCGAATGAGCAGGTCATGAAGACCCTGGAGTCGATCTCGCCCGGCGACGTGGCGAGCTCGGTCCGCGAGAAGCTGGCCGCGGGCGAGAAGATCATGGGCTTCGGCCACCGCGTCTACAAGACGGAGGACCCGCGGGCCACGCATCTGCGCCGGATGTCGCAGGAGCTGGCGGAGGCGTCCGGCGACGACACGTACTACCGGATGTCGAAGGAGATGGAGGAGGTCGTCTTCGACACGAAGGGCCTCTACCCGAACGTCGACTTCTACGCCGCGACGGTCTACCACTACCTCGGCATCCCGACCGACCTGTTCACGCCGGTCTTCTCGATCAGCCGCATGGCGGGCTGGACGGCCCACGTGATCGAGCAGCACGCCGACAACCGCCTGATCCGTCCCGACAGCGAGTACATCGGAGAGCGGGACCAGAAGTGGAAGCCGATCGAGGAGAGGTGACTCCGTCGGACGAGAGCTGGGGGCCGTACCCGCTGATCCTGGCGGGTGCGGTCGTGGCCGTCGCCGTGACCCTGCTCGTGGACCCGCGGTGGGGCGGGTTCGCGCTGGGCGGCGCGGTGATGGTGGCCGCCGCCCTGCGCTTCGCGGGGTACGGCGGCGTGCTGGCCGTGCGCAGCAGAAGGACGGACGCCGTCACGCTGGGCGTGTTCGGTTTCGTGCTCGTGCTGACCTCCCTGTTGCTGGGGAACAACGAGCTCAAGGCCCTCATCATGTCCCTTTTCGCGCGCTGACTTGGCCGTCCGATAGCCTCGACGCATCAATTCATTGAAGGGGAACCATTCGCATGCCCAAGATCAAGGTGGAGGGTCCGGTCGTCGAGCTTGACGGCGACGAGATGACCAGGATCATCTGGCAGTTCATCAAGGAACAGCTGGTCCTGCCCTACCTCGACGTCGACCTGAAGTACTACGACCTCGGCGTCGAGCACCGTGACGCCACGGACGACCAGGTCACGATCGACGCCGCCAACGCCATCAAGCAGTACGGCGTGGGTGTGAAGTGCGCCACGATCACTCCGGACGAGGCGCGGGTGGAGGAGTTCGGCCTGAAGAAGATGTGGCGGTCGCCGAACGGCACCATCCGCAACATCCTCGGCGGCGTCATCTTCCGCGAGCCGATCATCATGTCGAACGTGCCGCGGCTGGTGCCCGGCTGGACCAAGCCGATCGTCGTCGGCCGTCACGCGTTCGGCGACCAGTACCGCGCCACCGACCTCAAGGTCCCCGGCGAGGGCACGCTGACCCTGACGTTCACCCCGAAGGACGGCTCCGAGCCGATCGAGCTGGACGTCTACGACTTCCCCGGCCCGGGCGTCGCGCTGGCGATGTACAACCTGGACGAGTCGATCCGTGACTTCGCGCGGGCGTCCATGCGGTACGGCCTGTCCCGCAACTTCCCGGTCTACCTGTCGACGAAGAACACCATCCTCAAGGCGTACGACGGCCGCTTCAAGGACATCTTCGCCGAGGTGTACGAGAGCGAGTTCAAGGCCGACTTCGAGAAGGCCGGCCTGACGTACGAGCACCGCCTGATCGACGACATGGTCGCCGCTGCCCTGAAGTGGGAGGGCGGCTACGTCTGGGCGTGCAAGAACTACGACGGCGACGTCCAGTCCGACACGGTCGCGCAGGGCTTCGGCTCGCTCGGCCTGATGACCTCGGTCCTGATGACGCCCGACGGGCGCACCGTCGAGGCCGAGGCCGCCCACGGCACGGTGACCCGGCACTACCGCCAGCACCAGCAGGGCAAGCCGACCTCCACGAACCCGATCGCGTCGATCTTCGCGTGGACCCGCGGCCTCGCCCACCGGGGCAAGCTCGACAACACCCCCGCGGTGACCGAGTTCGCCGACACGCTGGAGCGCGTCTGCATCGAGACCGTCGAAGGCGGTCAGATGACCAAGGACCTGGCGCTGCTGGTCGGCGGCGACGCCGAGTGGCTCACCACCCAGGACTTCCTGGCCGCGCTGGACGAGAACCTCAAGAAGAAGATGGCTTGATCGTCCCGTTGGGGAAGGGCCGCCTCCGGGCGGCCCTTTTCGCTGTTCAGGGCCATCTCTTGGGGTTCCGGCGGGCGTGGCGTAGTTGATCACCAGGGTAGGAGCCTCCCCAAGGAGTCGTACGCGTCTCGGGGGGTTCGGATGCGACTGCGTGTCTTGAGCGGTGTGGGCCTGGCGGCGGTGGTCGTGATCGCGGGCGGCTGCGGCAGTGAGCCCGCTCCCACGTCCAGCAGCGGCAAGGCCGACACGGCGGCCCAGAGCAAACAGACCCGGGCGGCCAAGGTCGCCGCCGCGGCCAAGGTCAAGGCGAACGAGCTCGGCCAGGTGCCGGTGCTGATGTTCCACCGGGTCATCAGCAACCCGACGACGACGGACGACAGGACTCCGGAGCAGTTCCGCTCCGACCTCGAACGGCTCGCCGCCGACGGCTACGTGCCGGTCACCGCGGCCGAGTTCGTCACCGGCAAGATGGACATCCCCGCCGGGACGCACCCGGCCGTGCTGACCTTCGACGACTCCTCGCCGTCGCAGCTCTCCCTGGACGAGGTCGGCAATCCCAAGCCGGACACCGCGGTCGCGATCCTGCGGGAGGTGGCGGCCGGACATCCCGGGTTCCGGCCGGTGGCGACGTTCTACGTGACGCGCGACATGTTCGGCAAGACCGTGCGCGAGGAGCAGGCGGAGACGCTGCTCTGGCTCAAGCAGAACGGCTTCGACATCGGCAACCACACGCGCGACCACGTCAACCTGCGCGGCAAGTCGAAGAAGGAGGTCGAGGAGCAGATCGGCTCGATCGCCCAGCAGATCGGCGCCCTCACCAACGTCAAGCCCGTCACGCTGGCCCTGCCGTACGGCAACCAGCCGAGCCGCAAGGAATGGGCGGCCCGGGGCAAGCTGGGTGACGTGTCGTACGAGCACAGCGGCGTCTTCCTGGCCGGCTACACCCCGGCGCCGTCGCCGTTCAGCCGCTCCTTCGACCCGCTCGGCATCCCGCGCATCAGGGCCATGGACAAGAAGGGCGACTGCGCGCAGTTCTGCTCGACGGCGTGGCTCGAATGGCTGAAGAACAACCCGGACATGCGTTACACCTCGGACGGCGACGTGACGACGGTGGCGTTCCCCAAGTTCAAGGACCCGTTCCTGCGCACCACGTACAAGACCCGCGCCCTGCCGTACTAGCTCCGCTGCTGTTGCAGCGTGCCCACCACGATCGGCGACGGGTCGTCCAGCCGGAGCGGGGTCGTGGTCCCGTCGGCCGGGTTCAGCAGGTGGCGGCCGACCTCGCCATGGGGGCCGCGGGTCTCGGTGACGAGCGTGTTCCCGCTCTCCCAGCGCAGGATCGCGCGAGCACGCCACCCGGCGGGCAGCCGCGGCACGACCGTGCGGGTCGGCCCTTCCCCGCGCGCGTCGGTCAGGACGACGCCGCGCGGCACGGGTCCGCCGGGAGAGGACTCGGTGGCGACCGTCGCCAGCGTGTCCCCGGCGGGTGAGGGGACGGCCGTCGTGGCCAGGACGCCGGGCAGCTCGGCACGGCTCACGACGCGCGCCGAGCGCGCCCGCAGCGCCAGCTCGGCGGCGACCAGGTCCACCGGTCCGGCGGGCAGGACGCGCCGGCGCAGGTCCCTGACCAGCAGGTGGACGGCGAGCACCGAGGCGAGCGCCAGCGTCGCGCCGAGGCGCTCGGCGACACCGACCTCCATGCGGAACGAGCGGGCGACGGTGCTCAGGGCGATCCCGCAGGAGAGGACGGCGGCGGCGCGCCAGATGCCGACGAGTGCGCGCGGGGCCGGCCGCATGCCCGCGGGCCGGACGCGGCGCGGCACGGAACGGCTGCCCGCTATTTCGGCTGCTATTACGCCGGCAAACCATCCAATAACGGGATAGTAAGGCGAAGCCGGGAAGTATTCCTGGACCATCCCGGCCAGGCCGAGCGCGGCTCCCGCGCCCGCTCCGGCATAGCGGAATCGCTGATCCGCGCGCAGCCTGCGGGCGACGCCGGCCGCGTTGAACGGGGTGAGCGTCAGGCGCTGCCGCCGGGCGAACCTCACCGATTCGGCGACGAGCACCGGCTCGCCGGCGAGGGGAACGGCGACCCGAATCGTCACCGCCAGCACGACAAGGAACGCCGCCGCTAACAAGAATCGGCTTTCGTCACGGCGCAGAAAGTAGCAGAATCCGGAATCTCACGCCTGGGGGATGTTTTTGGTGCTTTCTGATGAAATAACGGATCGGCTCGTGGCCGAAGCCGCCACGGCGCGCAGAGCCAGGGCGCGGGGGCTCAGGGCGGGGGCGCCCGTCGCGGTGGCGCTGGTGCCTGCCCTCCTGGCGCTGCTGTGGGCGAGCGGCGCCGTGGTGCCGCGCCTCGCGGACGGAGGGGGCGGGGGCGGCCTCACGTTCCGTGTGGACTCGTACGAGGAGAGTGCCACCACTCACGAGACGCGGCGGTTCGTCAACGAAGGGTGGACGCCGGTCACGCTGACCGGGGTGGGCGTCCGCGCCGAGGGGCTCCTCCTGCGCTCGGCGGCGATGACCGGCGGCGGCCGCTTCCCGCATGTCCTCGCGGCCGGTGAGGAGGTGCGGCTGGACCTCACGTGGGAGGTCCAGGACTGCGGGGCCGTGCGGACGGGACCGGTCGAGCTGGTCTTCGAGGTCAGCCGCTGGTGGGGGACTTCCACCGGGACCGTCGAGCAGGACCCGGACAGCCCGTCCGTGCTGGACGACGTGTGCGGCCCCTGGGCGTGACGCCGCCGCGGCCGCGTGTCACCGTTGCGGACAGGAAGACCCAGCGTGGATCACGAACGGTTAACGCCTCCCTGAGAACTTCCTGCACGTCGTAAAGTTTGCCTCGTCGGGCCGTAAGCACAGTGTGGGGAAGACGAATGCCGCAGATCTCGCCGCTGGTGACCGGCGACCCCGGCGAGCTGGGGTCGTTCCGGCTGACCGGACGGATCGGGGAGGGCGGCCAGGGCATCGTCTACCTGGGCGTCGACGAGCAGGGCGAGCGGGCGGCGATCAAGCTGCTGCACGTCAAGTTCAGCGGTGACACGATCGCGCGCTCGCGCTTCGCCAGGGAGCTCAAGGCCGCCAAGCGGGTGGCGTCGTTCTGCACCGCCCGGGTCATCGAGGCCGACCTCGAAGGCGACGCGCCGTACATCGCCAGCGAGTACATCGACGGGCGCGCCCTGCGGGACATCGTCGACACGGACGGGCCGCTGCGGGGCACGGTGCTCGACCGGCTGGCGATCGGCACCGCGACCGCGCTGACCGCCATCCACCACGCCTCGATCATCCACCGCGACTTCAAGCCCGACAACGTGCTCATCGCCGCCGACGGGCCGCGGGTGGTCGACTTCGGGATCGCCCGCATCATCGACTCGACCGGGACCATCACCAGCCGGGCCATCGGCACCCCCGCCTACATGGCGCCGGAGCAGATCGCCGGTGACGACGTGGGCCCCTACACCGACGTGTTCGCGTGGGGCGCGACGATCGCCTTCGCGGCCTCCGGCCAGGCCGCCTTCGAGGGCAACTCGATCGCGGTCGTGCTCAACCGCATCCTCAACCACGAGGTCGACGTGAGCATGATGCCGGAGCCGCTGCGGAGCGTGGTGCGCTCGGCGCTGTCCAAGTCGCCCGAGGAGCGGCCCTCGGCCGACCAGATCCTGCTCCGGCTGCTCGGCCAGCCGGAGACGTCCGGGGCGTCCACGGCGGTCCTCACCCGTGGCGTGCAGGTGGCCACCGACGACACCACGCCGTTCCTGCGCGTCTCGACCACCGTGGCGCCTCCGGGGCACCCCCGCACGGCTACGGGCGGCTCCTCGGGTGACGCCGGTACGGCCGGCCCGCCCGCCGCGTCCCCCGCGCACACCGGAGGGACCTCCGAGGTGCGAACGGGAGGGACGTCCGGGCACACGGGCGGCGGGGCGGACCCCGGCGCGGACGCCGACGCCGACGCCGCGACCTCGTTCATCCACGCCTCCGCCCTGCCGGTCGCGGCTCCGGCCACGACCGCCGGCGAGCAGGCGCACCCCGGCGACCAGCACTCCGGCGACCAGCATCCCGGCGACCAGCACTCCGGCGGTCACCGATCCATCGTCCAGCACGTCGGCGACCAGCATTCCGGCGATCAGCACGCGGGTCTGCAGGCGCTCGTCGGCCGCACCGGGGTGCCGCCCGCGCCGCCCACCCAGCTCGGCGGACTGGCGAGGACCCGCCGCCGCAGGGCGTGGTGGATGGCCCTGGCCACCGTGCTCGCCCTCGTCGTGGCCGGAAGCGTCGTCGCCCTGGCCAACGGGTGGCCGCAGCGCGCCTTCGGCCTGGGGCCGTCCGGCGACGAGACGCCCACGCCGCGGACCTTCGCCAGCGTCATCGACAAGGTCGCCGCCACCGGCCGGCTCGTGATCGGTGTCAAGGGCGACCTGCCGGGCATCGGCCTGGCGCGCGACGGCGAGTTCGAGGGGTTCGACGTGGAGCTGGGCAGGCGGATCGCCGCCGAGCTGGGCGCGGCGAACCCGACGTTCGTCCGGGTGTCCGTCGGCAACCGCGACGACATGCTGGCCGACGGCTCCGTCGACCTGGTGCTCGCCACGTACTCCATCGACGACAGCGGCGTCGGGTTCGCCGGCCCGTACTACCTGGCCCACCAGGACGTGCTGGTGCACGACGGCGCCGGCATCGAGAAGGTCGAGGACCTGAAGGGCCGCAAGGTGTGCGCGGTCAACAGCCCCTCGGTCGGCAAGGTGCAGGCCCTGGTGGACGTGGAGCCCGTCGTGGCCGGCAACTACGCCGAGTGCATGGACCTGCTGCGCAGCGGCCGCGTCGACGCCGTGCCCGGTGACGACCTGATCCTGGCCGGGTTCGCCGGCCGCGAGAGCCTCCGCTTCAAGATTCTCGGCGCGAAGCTGAGCAACGAGCGTTACGCGGTCGGCATCCGGGGCGGCGACGTGCGGGCCTGCAAGACGGTCAGGAGCGTGATCGCCGACTTCTACCGGACGGGCGTCATGAAGGAACTGCTGACCCGGTATTTCGCAAAGGTGGACTTCACCTTGGAGCTGAAGCCGCCCGCGATGGAACCCTGCGGATGACGAACGGGTAGCATCCCAAAGTCAATGATTCGTCCTGTGAGTTAGGGGAAGGCCATGGCCACGCCCGTCAAGGTCACCGTCACCGGAGCCGCCGGTCAGATCGGCTACGCGCTGCTGTTCCGCATCGCGTCGGGCCAGCTGCTGGGCGCGGACGTGCCGGTCAAGCTGAGCCTGCTGGAGGTCCCGCAGGCCGTGAAGGCGGCCGAGGGCACCGCGATGGAGCTCGACGACTGCGCGTTCCCGCTGCTGTCCGGCATCGAGATCACCGACGACCCCAATGTGGCGTTCGACGGCGCCAACGTGGCCCTGCTGGTCGGCGCCATGCCGCGCAAGGCCGGCATGGAGCGGGGCGACCTGCTCGGCGCCAACGGCGGCATCTTCGGGCCGCAGGGCAAGGCGATCAACGACCACGCCGCCGACGACATCCGGGTCCTCGTCGTCGGCAACCCGGCCAACACCAACGCGCTCATCGCCCAGCAGCACGCCCCGGACGTGCCGGCCGAGCGGTTCACCGCGATGACCCGCCTCGACCACAACCGCGCGCTGTCCCAGCTCGCCGCCAAGCTCCAGGTGCCGGTCACCGACATCAGGAACATGACGATCTGGGGCAACCACTCGGCCACCCAGTACCCCGACCTGTTCCACACCGAGGTGGGCGGCAAGGTCGCGGCCGAGCAGGTCGACGCCGAGTGGCTGCGCGAGACGTTCATCCCGACCGTGGCCAAGCGCGGCGCGGCGATCATCGAGGCGCGGGGCGCGTCGAGCGCCGCGTCGGCCGCCAACGCCGCGATCGACCACGTCTTCGACTGGGTCAACGGCGCCGAGTGGACCTCGGCGGCGGTCGTCTCCGACGGCTCCTACGGGGTGCCGGAGGGGCTCATCTCGTCCTTCCCGGTCCGCTCGGCCGGCGGCCGGTACGAGATCATCCAGGGTCTGGAGATCGACGCGTTCTCGCGCGAGCGCATCGACGCCAGCGTGCAGGAGCTCGTCGAGGAGCGCGACGCGGTCAGGTCCCTCGGCCTCATCTGACCCTCTCCGGCGGCCCCTGATCCCATCGGGCCGTCCGTGTCGGCGCGCGTCCTGTTCGCGGGGCGCGCGCTTCGCTTTTCACAGGTCCGGTGGGCCGGGCCAGGGGGCGGGACGCTCAGGGCAGGGCGGCGGAGGCGGAGGGTGACGGCGTGTTCCGCTCGCCCGTGCCGGGGCAGGAGATCCCCGAGGGGGCATGAGGAGCTGATGAGGCCGTGGCGAACACGACTCCGGCGGCGGCCGAGAGGCTGCCCAGCACGACGGCGAAGCCGAAGAGCAGCTTCATGACCCTGGGCGAAGACGTGACCCTAGGTGAAAAGGTCCTCACATTTCGGTATCACAGCACATATCGCGCCGCCGCATGCCTCATTTGCCGGAAAGCGCCGTCCAGGCGTCGGAGACGATGTCCCGGATCGACGCCCGCTCGGCCTTCCAGCCCAGCTCGCGCTGGATCTTCTCCGAGGAGGCCACCAGCACGGCCGGGTCGCCGGCGCGGCGGGGCCCGACGACGGCGGGGATGTCGTGGCCGGTGACCTCGCGGCAGACCGAGACGACCTCCTGCACGGAGAAGCCGGTGCCGCTGCCCAGGTTGTAGATCTGGTGCCGCCCCTCGCGGACCGCGTCGAGCGCCAGCAGGTGGGCGCGGGCCAGGTCGCTCACGTGGACGTAGTCGCGCACGCAGGTGCCGTCGGGCGTCGGGTAGTCGGTGCCGAACACGCTGACCGACTCGCGCTCGCCGGTGGCGACCTTGAGCACGTTCGGGATGAGGTGGGTCTCGATCGCGTGCCGCTCGCGGAAGCGGCCGTAGGCGCCGGCCACGTTGAAGTAGCGCAGGCTCACCGCGCCGAGGCCGCGCAGGCCGGCGTAGGCGGTGAGCGCGGTGTCGACGGCCAGCTTCGAGGCGCCGTAGGGGTTGGTCGGTCGCGTGGGGTCGCTCTCCTGGATGGGGGAGCGCTCCGGCTCGCCGTACGTGGCGGCGGTCGAGGAGAACACGATGCGGCGCACGCCCTGCTCGTGCATGGCCTCCAGCAGCGCCAGCGTGCCGCCGAGGTTGTGCGACCAGTACAGGCCCGGCTTCTCCACCGACTCGCCCACCAGCGACTTGGCCGCGAAGTGCAGCACCGCCTCCGCGCCGGCGAGCGCGTCGTGCGCCTCGGTGATCGAGCCCTCGACGAACCGCGCGCCGTCCGGCACCGCGTCCGCGTGGCCGGTCGACAGGTCGTCCAGCACCGTCACCTCGTGCCCCGCCTCGACGAGCTGGGCGGCCACGACGCTTCCCACGTACCCGGCGCCGCCTGTGACCAGAAGCCTCATGATGTCTACTCCTGTGCGAATATGTTTGATTATGTACGACTTGCCGTTCAGCATACGCCCGAAAGGCGTTGAGTACGCTGCCAACCACCATGTTTGACGCTGTCGTGGCCAACATCGCCCTCGTCCTGGTCTTCATCCTCGTGGGCGGCTTCTTCGCGGCCGCGGAGATGGCGATGGTCAGCCTGCGCGAGAGCCAGGTGCGCAAGCTCGCCGAGCGGGGCCGCCGCGGCGAGCGGGTGGCCAAGCTGGCCCTCGACCCCAACCGCTTCCTGTCGGCCGTGCAGATCGGCGTGACCGTCGCCACCATGCTCTCGGCCGCGTTCGGCGCCGACCGGCTCGGCCTCCAGCTCGTCCCCGTGCTGGAGGGCTGGGGCGTGCCGGTCGCCGTCGCGCCCGTGCTCGCGCTGGTGCTGGTCACCCTGGCCATCTCGTACGTGTCGCTGGTGCTGGGCGAGCTGGCCCCCAAGCGGCTGGCCCGGCAGCGGGCCGAGGGGCTGTCGCTGTTCGTGGCGCCGTTCCTCGACCGGATCGCCGCCCTGTCGCGGCCCGTGATCTGGGCCCTGTCGAAGTCCACCGACGGCGTGGTCAAGCTGCTCGGCGGCAACCCGCAGGCCGACAGGGAGGAGGTGACCACCGAGGAGCTGCGCGACATGGTGGTCGGCCACACCGACCTGACCACCGACGAGCGCAACCTCATCGCCGAGGTGTTCGCCGCGGGCAAGCGCCAGGTGCGCGAGGTGATGCTGCCCCGGACCGAGGTGGAGTTCATGGAGGCCGACACGCCCCTGGCCGAGGCCGCCGTGCTCGCCGCCGGGATGCCCCACTCGCGCTTCCCCGTCTACCGGGAGTCGTACGACGAGGTCATCGGCTTCGTCCATGTCCGCGACCTGCTCGACCCCGTGCTGACCGGCCGCATCGAGCCGATCAGCGAGCTCGTGCCGATCAGGCCGGTCAAGTACGTGCCCGCCTCCAAGCGCATCCTCACCACGCTGTCCGAGATGCGCGGCGAGGGCCACCACCTGGCCATCGTGGTCGACGAGTACGGCGGCACCGCCGGCATCGTCACCCTGGAGGACCTGGTCGAAGAGCTCATCGGCGACATCAGGGATGAGTACGACATCGAGGACGACACCGTGATCCTCCCGGCCGGCGAGATCGAGATCGACGGACTGACCAATCTCAACGACTTCGCCACCGAGACCGGCATCAAGCTGCCCAGCGGGCCGTACGAGACGCTCGGCGGCTTCGTCATGGCGATGCTCGGCCACGTCCCCGAGGTGGGCGAGACCGTGGAGATCCCCGGCTTCGAGCTGACCGTCACGGAGCTGGACGGACGCCGTATCGCCAGGGTGAGGGTGAAACGCGGCCTGGCGGTTGAGTCGCCTCCCGACCAGGATTCCTGACACAATTGGGTGCCATGGCCCAACCTCGTGTTCTTTCCGGCATCCAGCCCACCGCGGACTCCTTCCACCTGGGCAACTACCTGGGTGCGGTCCGTCAGTGGGTCCCGATGCAGGAGACCCACGACGCCTTCTACTGCGTGGTCGATCTGCACGCGATCACCGTGCCGACCGACCCGGCCGACCTGCGCCGCCGCACCCGCGTGGCCGCCGCCCAGCTCTTCGCGGCCGGGCTAGACCCGGAGCGCTCGACCGTCTTCGTGCAGTCGCACGTACGCCAGCACAGCGAGCTGGCCTGGGTGCTCAACTGCCTGACCGGCATGGGCGAGGCGGCCCGGATGACGCAGTTCAAGGACAAGGCCGCCAAGTTCGGCGAGAGCGCCGCGAGCGTCGGGCTGTTCACCTACCCGATCCTGCAGGCCGCCGACATCCTGCTCTACCACGCCGAGCGGGTCCCGGTCGGCGCGGACCAGAAGCAGCACCTGGAGCTCACCCGCGACCTGGCGCAGCGCTTCAACCACCGCTTCGGCGACACGTTCACCCTGCCCGAGCCGCACATCCTCAAGGAGGTCGAGAAGATCACCGACCTCCAGGAGCCGTCGGCCAAGATGTCCAAGTCGTCCTCCAGCCCCGCGGGCATCCTCGACGTGCTCGACCAGCCCGGCCCGCTGCGCAAGAAGGTCATGCGCGCGGTCACCGACACGGGCTCGGAGGTGCTGTTGGACGAGGAGAACAAGCCGGGCGTGTCCAACCTGCTGCGCATCCAGTCGGCGCTGACCGGCACGCCCATCCCCGAGCTGGTCGCCCGCTACGAGGGCCAGGGCTATGGCACGTTCAAGAAGGACGTGGCGGAGGCCGTGGTCGACACGTTCACGCCGATCCGCGAGCGTACCGAGAAGCTGCTCGCCGACGAGGCGGAGCTCGATCGCCTGCTGGCGATCGGCGCCCGGCGCGCCGGCGAGGTGGCCGAGGAGACGATGGAGCAGGTCCGCGACAGGATCGGCTTCCTGCCCGGGGCCTGACGGACCGGTCGCCGGCCCGGCCGGGCACCGCCCGGATCGAGCGTCCGGTCCCCGAGGGGCCGGGCGCTCTTCGCGTCCTCAGCGGACCCTGCGCCGGCCCACCGCGAGCAGGACCTCGCGCAGGGCGTCCGCGGCCTGCCGCACGGTCTCCTCGGGAACGCCCGCCATCACCTCGGTGTACGCCTTGCCCGAGGCCGCCAGCGCCGCGTCGGCCACGCGGCGTCCCTCGGGCGTCAGCCGCACCCACCGGCTGCGCGCGTCGCCGGGGTCCGCGGCGCGCTCGACGTAGCCGGCGGCCGTCAGGCGCTGGAGCACGTTGCTCGTGCCGCCGGAGGTCAGGAAGAGGGCCTTGGCCAGCTCGCTCGGCTTCATGCGGTGCGGTGGCGGTGTGCGGGTCAGCGCGGCCAGGATGTCGAACTCGGCGTAGGTGAGCCCGAGGTCGCTCAGCTCCGCCCTGATGGCCTCCTGGAAGAGCATGTCGAGGCGGGACGCCCGCTTGCCGAGCTCCAGCGCGGCGATCAGGGCCGACGGCATGCCGGCGTCGCGCCAGCGCGGGACGAGCCCGTCCACCTCGTCATGCTTCATGAGACGAGGATACTTGCGGGCAGATTGCTTTTCTAAAAGCTATTCACTAAGCTTTTCAACATGGAAACAGTGATCAGGAACGGGATCGTCGTCGACACCGAGCCGGAGCCGGTCGTCATCGGGCCGGCCGACGTCCGCATCCGGGACGGCAGGATCGCGGAGGTCGGCCGCGGGCTCGCCGCCGCCGACGGGGCCGACATCATCGACGCGACGGGGCGGATCGTGCTGCCCGGCTTCGTCGACACCCACCGGCACACCTGGCAGGCAGCCATCCGGGCGACGATGCCCGACGCCACGTTCGGCGACTACCTCGGGCGTGTCCTCGGCGAGCTGTCCCCGGCCTTCCGGCCGGAGGACGTCCACGCCGGCAACCTCGCGGGCGCCCTGGAGTGCCTCGACGCGGGCGTCACCACGCTGCTCGACTGGTCGCACATCCAGTTCACGCCCGAGCACACCGACGCCGCCGTGGAGGCGCTGCGGGCCTCGGGCGTCCGCGCCGTCCTCGGCTACTGCCACGGCGGGCCGCGCTCCGAGCTGGCCGCGGAGACCCGCCGCGTGCGCGACGTCCACTTCGCCGCCCCCGGCCTGGTCAGCATGGTCATGGCCGCGCTCGGGCCGGAGATCCTGCCCGAGGACCACGCGCTGGAGGAGCTGGAGACGGCCCGCGAGCTGGGCCTGCCCGTCACCGCCCACCTCGGCGGCAACGGGCCGGAGAGCGCCGCCAAGGGGCTCGCCTTCCTGGAGTCCCACGGGTTCCTCACGCCCGGCACGACGTTCGTCCACGCCAACCACTACGACGACGAGCAGCTCAAGGTCATCGCCGGCGCCGGGGGCGGCGTGTCGGTCTCCCCGATCGACGAGATGACGCTCGGCATCGGCTACCCGGTGACCGGGCGGGCACAGGCCGCCGGCGCGCCCGTCTCGTTCAGCGCCGACACCGTGACGTGCGCGCCGGGCGACATGTTCAGCCTCATGCGGACCGCGTACACGCTGGAGCGCGGCCGGCCGGGCGGCGCCGGGCTCGGCTTCACCACCAGGGACGTGCTGCGCATGGCCACGATCGACGGCGCCCGGGTGGCCGGGCTCGGCGACGTGACCGGGTCGCTGCGGCCGGGCAAGCAGGCCGACCTCGTCCTGCTCAGCACGGCCACGCTCGGCATGGCCGCCTCGTACGACCCGATCGGCGCGATCGTCCTCAACGCCGACACCAGCGCCGTGGACACCGTCATGGTCGGCGGGCGCGTGGTCAAGCGCGACGGGCGGCTCGTGGGCCACGACGTCCCCGCGGCGCTCGACGCGCTGGCCGCCTCGGCGCGCCACGTCACCGCCGTGCTCGCCTGAGACCCGCGCCGCGCCCCTCGTCTCGCACGACACCGCCTTGAACCGCCTTGAACGGCGAAAACAGCCGCCCGATGGCAGACTTGACCGGCCGGTGCCGGGCAGGAGCCACTGGCCGGGGCGAAAGGTGGCACGAGGACGATGGGCCTGTCCGAGCGGATCGAGGCGGTGAAGGCGCGCGGACGCCGCCTGAGAGAGCACTGGCGGGTCCGCAGGCCGTCCGTCGACCACCTGATCCGGACCGTGCAGCGCTACCAGCTCCAGTCGGGCGACCGGCTGGCCGGCGCGGTCACCTACTTCGCGTTCCTGTCGTTCTTCCCGCTGCTGGCGCTCGGCTTCGCCGTGCTCGGCTACGCCCTGGCCAACGACCAGGCCGCCATGGAGGCGATGCGCAAGGCCGCCGAGGAGCAGCTTCCGGGCATCTCCGACCGGCTCGACGTCTCCAGCATCGCCGCGGCCAAGGGGACCGCCGGGATCATCGGCCTGCTGGGCCTGCTCTACGCGGGGCTCGGCGCGATGGACGCGCTGCGCGGGGCGCTGCGGGAGATGTCGATGACCACGGCTCCACCGCTGGACTACTTCCGCGGCAAGCTGCGCGACCTCGCCTCGCTCGTCCTGCTGGGGGTGACGATGCTCGCCTCCGTCGCCGGCAGCGGGTTCGCCACCCAGGCGACGACCTGGGTGGTGCACCTGTTCGGCCTGGACGACACGCCGGTGAACAAGGCCGGGCTGTTCGTGGCGGGCCTGTTCGCCGGGCTGGTCGCCGACTGGGTGCTGTTCGTCGTCGTGCTCGGCTGGGTGTCCCCGCCCGCCCAGCCGTTCCGGATGATCGCCAAGGGGGCGTTGCTCGGGGCGATCGGCTTCGGGCTGCTCAAGCAGCTCGCCGGGCTGCTGCTGAGCCACACGCTCAACAACCCGCTGTACGGGGCGTTCGCGGTCATCGTGGGACTGCTGCTGTGGATCAACTTCTCGGCCCGGCTCGTCCTGTACGTCGCCGCGTGGACGGCCACGGCCGGGCTCAGCCCGCCGCCCACGCCTTCGCCGGTGCCGTCGAGCGGCTCACCCGCGGGGCTGCCCTCAGAGGCGTGACCGCCGGCGGTACAGGCCGAAGCCGAGCCAGGCCAGCCCGAACAGCAGCGCGCCGCCGACCACGAGCAGGCCGGTGCGGCGGCTGGAGTCGGTCTGCGCGGCGGCGGCCGAGCCGAGCACCGAGGTCGGCCGGGCGCTCGCGGAGGCGGCCGGGGCGGGCGCGGCCTGCTGCTCGCGCACCGGCACCGCCGCCGGCAGCGGGTCCACCAGCCGCCCGACCGGCGTCACCTTGCCCCGCTCGGCGAAGCCCCAGTCGAGCAGCCCCGCCACCTCTTCCCAGAAGTAGCCGTCGTGGCGCATGATCGCGACGATGATCGTGTGGCCGTTCCGCGTGGCGGCGCCGACGAAGCTTCCGAGCGCCTTGGACGTCCAGCCGTTCTTGACGCCGATCATGCCCTGGTAGCGCCACAGCAGCTTGTTGTGGTTGCTGATCTCGTAGTAGTTCTTCGGCGCCGGGAACTTGGCGACCTTGGTGCTCACGTACCGCCTGAACGCGGGGTTGGCGAGGCCGGCGCGGGCGATCAGCGTGAGGTCGTAGGCGGAGCTGCTCTGCCCCGGCTGGTCGAGTCCGCTCGGGGTCTTGGCCACGGTGTCGTTGGCCTGGAGCTGGTGCGCCTCGGCGTTCATGTCCCGCAGCGTCTTGGCCAGGCCGCCGTTGGCCTCGGCCAGCGCCATGGCGGCGTCGTTGCCGGACGACATCAGCAGCGCCTTGAACAGGTCGTCGACCTTGTAGATCGGCTTGGTGGTCAGGCCGACGGCGCTGCCCTCCTGGTTGACGGCGTTGGCGCTGGGCTTGACCGTCTTGTCCTTGTCGAGCAGCGGGATCAGCGTCACGGCCGTCAGGATCTTGAGCGTGCTGGCCGGCAGGTAGCGGACATGCGGGTTCTTCGCCGCGAGCACCTCGCCGGTGTCGGCGTCGGCGATGACGTACGCGGTGGCCTTGGTCTTGGGCGGCTCCTTGACGCCGTCGGGGGCCACCAGACCGCGGTGACCCAGCCGGTCACCGCCGACAGGGCTCGTCGGCGGTTCGGCCGGCGTGGCGTGGGCGGTCCCGGTGAGCGTGACCGCGGCGAGGAGTGCCGTGGCAGGCACCAGTTTCGTCCACATGGCGATCTCAGCGTAGCTTCGAGTTCTTGCGCATGTGGCGACACATTCCCCCGAAGGTCCTACCTCGATACTAGAGGGGTGGGTATGTCGCGAAAGATCGCCGGATTCCTCATTCTTCTCGGGATTTTCATGATCTTCGAGTGGGTGAATCTTGGGTTTAACCTGGCCGACGGCCATCCGACCGCGTTCTACGTGGTGCACGGCATTCTGATCGCCGTCAACCTCGTGCTCGGGGTCGTCGTCGGCGTCATCGGCTGGACGTCGCTCCGCAGAGCGCGAGCCGGGTCAGCCGATGCAACTCGTCAGCCTCCTCGCGCGAGTCGCCGATCGAGGTGAATCCCAGCTTCCCGTGCTCGGGGATCGCGCCCAGCAGGTGGAAGACGTTCCCCTTGCGGGCCGCGTGGTCGAAGCCGAGGCCGAGCCGGTCCACCATCCGCATCACCTCGCCGGGGGAGCGTCCCCGCAGGCAGGACGACGAGCAGTTGTCGGTGGCGGTGTAGTACTTGGGCCGGCCGTCGGCCATGAGCAGTCCGGTCGCCGGGTCGTACGTGGCCCCGGTCGTCAGGATCGCGGCGCCGAACGGGTGCGTCGTGCCGCCGATGCGCAGGTTGATCTCGCACAGCAGCGCGGCGTAGCCCGCGTCGGCCTTGAGCGCGAAGAAGTCCATGCCGAACAGCCCGACCACGCCCCGTTCGGCCAGGATGGCGGCGATCTTCGCCGCCGACGCCCCGACCTCCGCCCGGTACTCCGGGGCGGCGGGGAACGTGCAGCCCTGGTAGACGTCGTTGTTGGCGCCGCCGAGCACCTGGTCGTGGGTGGCGACGACGTCGTGGTGGCCGCCCGGGGTGATCCGGGCCAGCGCGCTCGGGTAGTACAGCGGCCGGTGCTCGATGAACTCCTCGACCACCGCGCCGCGGTCGTAGATCTTCGCCGAGAAGGTGTCCCAGGTCTCGCCGTCCGCCGAGAAGCTGAACCGGGAGGCGTCGGGCACGTCCTCGCCGGGCTTGCGCACGATGGCGTTGCCGAGCCCGGAGTAGCCGTCGTTGAGCTTGACGATGACGCGCTCGCCGGGCAGCGCGTCGATGGCGTCCTGGATCTCCGCCTGGGTGCGCAGGTCGCCGAAGCCGCGCGCCATCGGCACGCCGGCCTCCTGGCCGACCTCGCGCGAGCCGCTCTTGGAGCCGTAGTAGGCCAGCGCGGTGGCCGGTCCGTAGAGGGGCACGCCGAGTGACGAGGCGAGCTCCTCCTCCAGCTCGCTCAGCACGAACGGCACCATCCAGGCGTCCTCGCCGTCGATGGCCGCGCGGACCTGCTCGACCATCTCGGGACGGGCGAGCAGGCTCCGGGTGAGCGGCTGGGTGCGGGGGTCGTCGAGGCTGATGAGCGTGAGCCGCTTGGCCGCGTCCTCCGGGTCCGGCAGGAAGCCGAAGTAGTAGTCGACGATCTCCTGGTCGATGGGCACGGAGGAGAGGTAGACCACCTTGACCCCGGGCTCGCGGAGGCTGAGGAGGAGGAAGAGCAGCCGCTCCTCGTAGCACCTCGCGGCCGTGATGCGGCGCAGCTCGTCCTGCGGTAGGGAGAGCGAGGGCACGACCACCAGGGTCCCCTCGCTCGGCTCGAAGATGCTCAACCGTGCATACTTCTCCCCGAACGGGATTTTAGTGATCATAATGCGAGTGAAGCACGCATTATTCGCGAAAGCAGCCGTCGTGGCAGTGTCATGACCATGACGGAAGGTGACAGGATTCGGAATCGCCCAGCACGTTTGGACGGGGTGCCCACGGGTCACCATCTAATGATCCGTTGTGACTATTTCAAGGTCACTTGCCCCTCACGACCCGTGACAGGACCGGGTTACGGACAGGCCGTCGGCTAATTTTTGGGGTAGTTGTCCGCGGGAAGGCACGCGGGAGCGATAAAGTCGAAGCATCGCCCTCGGGCTCACGGTCACCCACCGTGCTCCCCGGGCTGCCGCGGTTGTCCTCCATATGGAGTCCTCCGGCCGCGCCCGTTTGCCGACGACCCCTGGCACCAGCCTGGTGGGTCGGGCTTTCGATCCGCCGGGTCGCTGCCCTGACCGGACAGCTGCCTTTGTGAGACCAAGACGGGATAGTAACGATATTTGACGATATGCGCCGTGGGCATGGGGCAGAAGACGTCCCACGGCATGGACGGGACGGTGACTGATGCGGGGACGTGAGCTTCGGGGAGAACTCGACGCGTTCCTGGCCGAGCACGAGCAGGACCTGGTGGGCTTCCGTCGTGACCTCCACCGGCACCCCGAGCTGGCCTTCGCCGAGTACCGCACGACGCAGCGCATCGCCGACCGGCTGAGCGCTGCGGGCCTCGTCCCGTCCGTGCTCCCGCGCGGCACCGGCCTGATCTGCGACGTCGGCAGCGGCGACGGCCCCACCGTCGCGCTCCGCGCCGACATCGACGCGCTCGGCCTCCAGGACGAGAAGGACGTGCCCTACCGCTCGACCGTCCCGGGCGCCTGCCACGCGTGCGGCCACGACGTGCACACCACCATCCTGCTCGGCACCTCCCTGTTCCTCGCCCAGCAGGCCGCGGCGGGGCTGCTGCCCGGCCGCGTGCGCCTCATCTTCCAGCCCGCCGAGGAGCTTCCCGGCGGCGCCCTGGAGGTCATGGCTCACGGCGGCATCACCGGTGTCGACCGGATCTTCGGCCTGCACTGCGACCCCCGCCTCGACGTCGGCCACGTCGGGCTCAAGCCCGGCCCCATCACCTCCGCCTGCGACAGGCTCGTCGTGCGCGTCTCCGGGCCCGGCGGCCACACGGCCCGCCCCCACCTGACCGCCGACCTCGTCTTCGCACTGGCCAAGGTGCTCACCGAGTTGCCCGCCGCCCTGTCGCGCCGCGTCGACCCGCGCAGCTCCCTCAGCCTCGTCTGGGGCCGGGTCGAGGCCGGCTCGGCCGCCAACGCCATCCCCGACGACGGCGTCGCCGAGGGCACCGTGCGCTGCCTCGACGAGAACGCCTGGCACGCCGCCCCCGACCTCATCAAGTCCCTGCTCGACTCGGTCGCCGGCGCGTACGGGATCGAGGCGCAGATGGAGTACGTGCGCGGGGTCCCGCCGGTGGTCAACGACGAGATGAGCGTCGAGATGCTCGCCGAGGCCGCCCAGCGGGCCCTCGGCCCGCACTCCGTCGCCCCCACCCAGCAGTCGCTCGGCGGCGAGGACTTCGCCTGGTACCTGGAGTCGGTCCCCGGCGCGTTCGCCCGCCTCGGCACCCGCTCCGTCGGCGGCGAGACGTACGACATCCACCAGGGCACCTTCGACGTGGACGAGTCGGCGATCGGCATGGGCGTCCGGCTCATGGCCGCCACGGCGCTGACGGCCCTGTGGGAGTCCCGCCCGGTCACCGTCACCGACCCCATCACCTCCCTGGCCTGACCTCCCTCCCGGCGCGCGTCACAGCAGGGGGCGGACCGATGCCGGGAGGGTGAGGACCGAGCGCGACGGGGCGAGCGTGATCCGGGTCCCCTCCGGGTAGCGGAGCGTGAAGTCACGGTCCGTCGACAGGATCACCAGCCCCAGCCGGTGCCCCTTCCTGAAGACGTGGTCGGTGGCCTGGAGATCCCACCGGAAGGTGTACTCCCGCCCCGGCCGCAGCGGCTCCGTCACGTCCGGACGGTGCCGGTTGCGGGTGTCCAGCCAGCCGCGGGTGACGATCGTGTACGGCGTCGTCGCGGTGCCGAGCGTGCGCAGGGCCGTGCAGCCCGTGTCGCCGGGCACCCCCTGCCCGTAGCAGAGCGTCTCGCCGGTCGGCACCAGCGTGCCGGTGGGCCGCACGTCCGTGCCGTGGTCCACGAGCAACGCCGTCAGGTACGGCGACGTGCCGTCCGACAGCGAGGCCGTGACCGTCACGGACGGCGTGCCCGAGACCCGCACGTCCGCGGGCAGGGCCGCGGTGAGGTAGGCCAGCCGGTTCGGGTCGGGCGCGGGCGCCGTCTCGGCGAGCTGCTCGGCGGTGCGGGACTTCTGGTCCGTGAAGCTCTCGCGGGGCGCCTTCGGGCTCGGGATCACGCCGAGCCTGGCGCCCGCGCCGAGGTGCAGCCGGACCGGCACGGCGCCGGGCACGGGCCAGGCCCGGTGCCGCTGCCAGGTGCCCGGCGCGGTCTCGACGTCGGCCTGGGGCTCCCGCATGATCCCGCTGTCGATGCCGTACAGCCACTGGTCGAACCAGCCGTGCAGCTGCCGCAGCCACTCCGCGGTGCGCAGGCTGAAGGGGTTCATGTGCGTGCCCTGGTGCAGCCAGATCTTGCGCGGCACGTCCCGCCTGGCCAGGGCACGCCACCACTGGGCGAACTGCCCGGTCTTGACGTTCCAGTCGTTGAGCCCGTGGACCAGGAAGACGCCGGCCCGCACCTTGTCCACGTCGCCGAGGTAGTTCCGGTCGTCCCAGAAGCGGCTGTAGTCGCCGGTGATCCGGTCCTGCGCGGCCGTCAGGTGGTCGACGACCGGGCCGCAGACGCGCTGCCCGTCGGCCCTGGTGAGCACGTACCTGGCGAGCACGTCCGCGTCCTCGCCCTGGAAGCCGCCCGGCGCGACCACGCCGCCGCCCGAGCGGTAGTAGTCGTACCAGGAGGAGATCGCGGCGATCGGCACGATCGTCTCCAGCCCCTCTACGCCGGTGGAGGCGACCGCGTTGGCCAGCGTGCCGTTGTAGGAGATGCCGATCATGCCCACCTTGCCGGTGGCCCAGGAGGCGGTGACGGGCTCGCCCTCGGGGGTGAAGCCCCTGGCGCGGCCGTTCAGCCAGTCGATCGCGGCCTTCGGCCCGGCGGTCTCGTTGCGGTCGCCGGTGGTCGGGCAGCCGGTGGCGCGCCCGCTGCCGAGGTTCTCCACCAGCGCGACCGCGTAGCCGCGCGGCAGGAAGTAGTTGTCGTAGTAGCCGTCGAACGGCTCGGCGGTCAGCTTGTCCGCGCGGGCGCGGAGGGCGGGCAGGGGGTTGCCGTCCGCGTCGACGTCCACGACGTGGTTGGCCACGTCGTTGCCGCCCGCGTAGTACGGGCTCGCTTCCATGATCACGGGGACCTTGAGCCCGTGGTCGGTCTCCCTGGGGCGCAGGATGTCCACGGCGACGCGGTCGGACGCCCCGTCGCCGTCGCTGTCGGTGCCCGCCACCTCCACGTACACCGTCTGCGCGATGGCGTCGGCGCGGGAGAAGACCGGCTGCGTGGCGCCGTCCTCGACCACGATCGAGTGGCCGTCGGCCACGGCCGGCGTGGAGCCCCGGGCGGGTCCGCACAGCGGCAGGGTGAGCAGCGTGGTCAGGGACGCGGCGAGGACCTTGCGAAAGCGCATGAGATCTCCAGAGGACCATTCCACCTTTGATCGAATCTCTGCCATGATCGGAGCGGCGGCAAGGGCACCTCCTCGGTCAAGGTCCGGCAAAGCTTGCCAAGCGTCCTCCGCGCCCCTGTCTGCCCAGATCAGGTCACGGACGCGAGAGATGTCGATAACGGAGCGGTTGCGACCCTGTGTGCCGGTTTGGACCGCCCAGGTCAAGCAACTATCTTCCGTGCAGGGTTGCCGTACTTTTCTTCGCGCCTGCGATGAAGTCTGACGGCGGGGAATTGGAAGGGAGTCGACTTGCTCGGCAAGCGATTCGGCAGGATGGCGATCGGCACGATGGCCGGCGCCATGCTCATGGCAGCCGCGGCCTGCGGCGGCAACACCGGTGGGGACGCCACGTCGAGCGCCCAGCCCAGCGCGGGCGCCAGCAGCGACGCGCCCAAGGCGGGCGCGCTCAAGGTGGGCCTCGCCTTCGACGTCGGCGGGCGCGGTGACAAGTCCTTCAACGACGCCGCCTACGCGGGCCTGGAGAAGGCCAAGTCCGAGCTCGGCGCGGAGATCAAGGACCTGAGCCCGGCCTCCGACGGCTCCAACCGCGGTGAGCTGCTCCGTCAGCTCGCGGACGCCGGCTACAACCCGATCATCGGCGTCGGCTTCGCCTACGGCGAGGACATCAAGAAGACCGCCGAGGAGTACCCCGACATCCAGTTCGCGGTCGTCGACTCGGCCTCCAACGCCCCGAACGTGACCGGCCTGCAGTTCGCCGAGGAGCAGGGCTCCTACCTGGCGGGCGTCGCCGCGGCCCTGAAGGCCGAGAGCGGCCACGTCGGCTTCGTCGGCGGCGTCGAGAACGACCTGATCAAGAAGTTCGAGGCGGGCTTCGTGGCCGGCGTGAAGTCGGTCAAGAAGGACGCCAAGATCGACATCAAGTACCTGACGCCCGACGGCGACTTCAGCGGCTTCAAGGCCCCCGACAAGGGCAAGGTCGCGGCCGAGAAGATGTACCAGGACGGCGCCGACATCGTCTACCACGCCGCCGGCGACTCCGGCCTCGGCGTGTTCCAGGCGGCCGCCGCGGCCAAGAAGAAGGCCATCGGCGTCGACTCCGACCAGCGCCAGACCATCAAGGAGACCGACCTGCAGTCGGTCATCATGACCTCGATGCTCAAGCGCGTGGACGTCGGCGTGTTCGAGTTCATCAAGGCGTTCCAGGGCGGCGCCAAGGGCGGCAGCAACACCGTGTACGACCTCAAGGTCGACGGCGTGGGCCTGGCCACCACCGGCGGCGAGATCGACGACATCAAGGACAAGCTGGACGCTGCCAAGAAGGACATCGTCGACGGCAAGATCACGGTTTCGGCCAAGCCGTAACGCATGACAGGGACGACGACCGAAGGCCCGGAACCCGTACCCGGGCCTTCGGTCTATTCCGCCCGCTCCACCCGGCCCGGAGGCGCGGGAGCGAACCAGCCATCCCGGAGCGGAGCGAATGAGGAACGGTGAGCGACCAATGAACGCCGACGCCCTCGACACGGCGCAACCCGCCGTCGAGCTGGAGGGCATCACCAAGCGCTTTCCCGGCGTCGTCGCCAACCACGACATCCGCATCACCGTCGAACCCGGCACGGTGCACGCGATCGTCGGGGAGAACGGCGCGGGCAAGTCGACCCTGATGAAGATCCTCTACGGCATGCAGAAGCCGGACGAGGGCACGATCAAGATCAACGGCACGGAGGTGTCGTTCCGCACGCCCAGCGACGCGATCGACGCGGGCATCGGCATGGTGCACCAGCACTTCATGCTGGCCGACAACTTCACCGTGCTGGAGAACGTCGTCCTCGGCGCCGAGCCGAAGAGGGCCGGCGCCCTCGACACCGCACGGGCGCGCGCCCGCATCGAGGAGCTGTCCTCCACGCACGGCCTCCATGTGGACCCCGACCGCCTGGTCGAGGACCTGGGCGTCGGCGACCGGCAGCGCGTGGAGATCCTCAAGGTGCTCTACCGGGGCGCCCGCATCCTCATCCTCGACGAGCCCACCGCGGTTCTCGTGCCGCAGGAGGTGGACGAGCTCTTCGAGAACCTGCGCGAGCTCAAGGCCGGCGGCCTGACCGTCCTGTTCATCTCGCACAAGCTCGACGAGGTGCTCAGCATCGCCGACGCGATCACCGTGATCCGGCGCGGCACCACGGTCGCCAGCGCCGACCCGCGCGAGGTCACCGCCCGGCAACTGGCCGAGCTGATGGTCGGCAGCGAGCTGCCCACGCCCGAGACGCGCGAGTCCACGGTGACCGACACCGTCGCCCTGAGCGTGTCGGAGCTGACCATGGAGGCCGACGGGTTCCGGCCCCTGCCGAAGGGCGCCTCGGTCGCCGACTACGCCGCGCTGCTGCGCGCCGAGGGCCGCCGGCTGCTCCTCGACGACGTGTCGTTCGACATCCACCGGGGCGAGATCCTCGGCATCGCGGGCGTGGAGGGCAACGGCCAGACGGAGCTGATCGAGGCCGTCATGGGCATGCGGCCCGTGCACGGCACGGTGGAGCTGACCGGCCGCGACATCAGCTCCTGGAGCACGCTGAAGCGGCGCGAGGCCGGCATCGGCTACATCCCCGAGGACCGCCACCGGCAGGGTCTGCTGCTGGAGGCGTCGCTGTGGGAGAACCGGGTGCTGGGCCACCAGACGCGCAAGCCCGCCCGTAGCGGCGTCTGGATCGACCGGCGCGCCGCCAAGGCCGACACCCGGCGCATCATCGACGACTACGACGTCCGCACCCCCGGCGTCGACACCCTCGCCCTGGCCCTGTCGGGCGGCAACCAGCAGAAGCTCATCGTGGGCCGCGAGATGAGCGGCGAGCCGGTGTTCCTCATCGCCGCGCACCCCACGCGGGGCGTGGACGTGGGCGCCCAGGCCGCCATCTGGGACCACCTGCGCGCCGCCCGCGCCGCCGGGCTGGCCGTGCTGCTGATCTCGGCCGACCTGGACGAGCTGATCGGCCTGTCCGACACGCTGCACGTGATCTACCGCGGGCGGCTCGTCGCCCGGCTCGACCCGTCCGACGTCACCCCCGAGCGGCTGGGCGGCTACATGACCGGCGCGATCAGCGACGGAGCACGGACCGCCGGGGCCGTGAACGACACCGAGACGCGCACCGACGCGCGTACTGACGCCGGCACCCTCACCGGCGCTGAGGAGGCGTGATGCCCGCGGGGCTCTACCGGGCGCTGCTCACCGTCGCAGGCGCCGCCGCCGCGATCGTGCTGGCGGTGGCCATCTCCAGCGTCGCGATCATCGCGGCGGGCGCCAGCCCGGAGGCGGCGTTCGCGGCGTTCTTCAACTTCGGCGAGACCGAGCGCGCGGTGGTGAACGGCATCACCACGATGATCAACCGCTCGGTGCCGCTGTTCATCGCCGGCCTGGCCGTTGCGGTCGGCTTCCGGATGAACCTCTTCAACATCGGCGTCGAGGGCCAGTACCGGATCGCGGCCATCTGCGCCGCGTTCGTCGGCGCCCAGTTCGCGCTGCCAGCCCCGATCCAGATCCTCGTGATCATCGTGGTCGCGGCGGCCGTCGGCGGCCTGTACGCGCTGATCGCGGCCGTGATGAAGGTCACCCGGGGCGTGAACGAGGTCATCTCGACCATCATGCTCAACTACATCGCCATCAATCTGGCGGCGTTCCTCGTCCGTGGCCCGTTCACCGGCGAGCGCGCCAAGGGGCAGCTCACGACGAGCACCCCCACGCTGCCCGAGTCGGCCTGGTTCCCCAACCTCAACGGGATCTTCGAGCTGTTCGGGCTGCCCGCGCCGCGCGGCGGCGGCCTGTGGGGCTTCCTGATCGTGGCGGTCCTGCTCGGCGTGGCCGTCTGGGTGCTGCTGGAGCGGACCGGGTTCGGCTTCGACGTCAAGGCGAGTGGCCTCAACCCGTCGGCCGCGCTGGCCTCGGGCGTCAACCCGAAGAAGATGGTCATCGCCGCGATGGTGCTGTCCGGCGCGATCGCGGGCCTGATCGGGCTGCCGGAGATCCTCGGCGACAAGCACAACTTCGGCTCGAACTTCACCCCCGGCCTCGGCTTCCTCGGCATCGCCGTCGCCCTGCTCGGCCGCAACCGGCCCGCGGGCATCGCGGTCGCCGCGCTGCTGTTCGGCTTCCTCGACCGGGCGCAGGGTCCGCTGCAGTTCGCCGACGTGCCACCCTCGGTCATCGCGATCATGCAGGGCGCGATCGTGCTCCTGGTGGTCGTGGCCAACGAGATCACCAGCAGGATGGCGCTGCGGCGCGAGGAACGGCGGGCCGCGCGGCAGCTCGGCAGGGACACTCCGGTTGAGGTGGCAGCATGACGACCGTCGCGGGCTCGACCCGGATCCGCAAGTACCACCTGGCGCTCATCGGCGTCGCCGTCCTCGTCCTGCTCATGTCGCTCGTGCGGGTGATCTCCGGGCAGGACGACCTCACCTCCTCCGGCACGTTCGCCGCCGCGCTGATGCTGTCGGTGCCGATCGGGCTGGCCGGTCTCGGCGGGCTGTGGGCCGAGCGGGCCGGCGTGGTCAACATCGGCCTCGAAGGCATGATGGTGCTCGGCACCTGGTTCGCCGGCTGGGCCGGCTACCAGTGGGGACCGTGGGCCGCGCTGGTCGCCGGCCTGCTCGCGGGCGCGCTCGGCGGGCTCATCCACGCGGTCGCGACCGTGACTTTCGGCGTCGACCACATCATCAGCGGCGTCGCCATCAACCTGCTCGGCCCCGGCATCACCCGCTTCCTGTCGGAGGTCCTCTACAAGGAGGGCACCCCGGCCGCCGCGGCGGGCGCCGGCATCACCACCTCGCCGCCGCTGAGTTCGCAGGCGCCCACCCCCAGCCTGCCGCTGTTCTCCTCCGGCCCCGACTGGCTGGGCGGTCTGGAGCGCACCCACTGGTTCCTCGTGTCGGACGTGGCGGGGATCCTGCGCGGGCTGACGCACAATGTGAACATGCTGGTCATCCTGGCCGTGCTGCTGCTGCCGCTGACGTTCTTCGTGCTCTGGCACACGGCGTTCGGCCTGCGCCTGCGCTCGGCGGGCGAGAACCCGTGGGCCGCCGAGTCGCTGGGCGTCAACGTCTACCGCATCAAGTACGTCGCGGTCGTCATCTCTGGCGCCTTCGCCGGGCTCGGCGGCGTGTTCCTGGTCTTCATCAGCACCAAGTACGTCGAAGGGCAGACCCAGGGCCGCGGCTTCATCGGCCTGGCCGCCATGATCTTCGGCAACTGGCGGCCCGGCGGGCTCGCGGCCGGCGCCGCGCTGTTCGGCTACGCCGAGGGCCTGAAGCTGCGCAGCTCGGATGCCGTCACGTCGATCCTGCTGTTCGGCGCCATCCTGCTGCTGATCTACATCGGCATGCGGATCCGGGCCATGCTCGCGCCGGTCCAGGCCGAGGTGGCCGTCACCCGGACCCCCAAGGACTACACGGTGCTGGCCGGCGCCGCAGTCGGCGCGGTCGTGCTCCTGTGGCTCTGGATCGTGGTCGACAAGCTGCCGAACGAGTTCGTCTTCATCACGCCACACGTGCTCACGCTGCTCGTGCTCCTGGTCGCCTCGCAGCGGCTGCGGATGCCCAAGGCCGACGGCGTGCGCTACCGCCGGGGGGAGCAACACTGATGGGCACCGACACGAGCGTCGACTGGGACGGGCTGCGGGCCGCCGCCACGGAGGCCATGCACCGGGCGTACGCGCCGTACTCGAAGTTCCCGGTCGGGGCCGCCGCGCTGGTCGACGACGGCCGCGTCGTGACCGGCTGCAACGTGGAGAACGCCTCCTACGGGCTCGGCCTGTGCGCCGAGTGCGGCCTGGTGTCGGCGCTGCACGCCACGGGCGGCGGCCGGCTGGTGGCCTTCACCTGCGTGGACGGCCACGGCGAGCTGCTGATGCCGTGCGGGCGCTGCCGGCAGCTGCTGTTCGAGTTCGGCGGCGAGGACCTGCTGGTGGAGACCGTGGACGGGCCGAAGCCGATGGCCGAGATCCTGCCGTACGCCTTCGGCCCCGACGACCTGTCGCGGAGCGCCTGATGGACGCCATCGAGGTCATCGTCGCCAAGCGCGACGGCCGCGAGCTGACGACCGACCGGATCGACTGGGTGATCGACGCCTACACCCGGGGCGAGGTGGCCGACGAGCAGATGTCGGCGCTGGCCATGGCGATCCTGCTCAACGGCATGAACCGCGGGGAGATCGCGGCCTGGACCCAGGCCATGATCCGCTCGGGCGAGCGCATGGACTGGTCGGGGCTCGACCGGCCGACGGCCGACAAGCACTCGACCGGCGGCGTCGGCGACAAGATCACGCTGCCGCTGGCGCCGCTCGTGGCCGCGTGCGGCGCGTACGTGCCGCAGCTCTCGGGCCGCGGCCTGGGCCACACCGGCGGCACGCTCGACAAGCTGGAGTCGATCCCCGGCTGGCGGGCCTCGCTGTCCAACGACGAGATGCTGGCGGTCCTGCGCTCCGCCGGCGCGGTGGTGTGCGCGGCGGGCTCCGGCCTGGCGCCCGCCGACAAGAAGCTGTACGCGCTGCGCGACGTCACCGGCACCGTCGAGTCGATCCCGCTCATCGCCTCGTCCATCATGTCGAAAAAGATCGCCGAGGGCACGGGCTCGCTGGTGCTCGACGTCAAGGTCGGCTCCGGGGCGTTCATGAAGACCACGGAGCGGGCCCGTGAGCTGGCCGAGACGATGGTCGCGCTCGGCACCGACGCGGGCGTGCGCACGGTGGCGCTGCTGACCGCCATGGACCGGCCGCTCGGCCTGGCCGTGGGCAACGCGCTGGAGGTCGAGGAGTCGGTGGAGGTGCTCGCCGGGGGCGGGCCGGCCGACGTGGTGGAGCTCACCGTACGGCTGGCGCGGGAGATGCTGGAGGCCGCCGGGATCGCCGGCAAGGACCCCGAGCAGGCGCTCAAGGACGGCTCGGCGATGGACCACTGGCGCCGCATGATCGTCGCTCAGGGCGGCGACCCCGACGCGCCGCTGCCCCGGGCGGCCGAGACCATGACCGTCGCGGCCCCCGCGTCAGGCGTGCTGGCCGGCCTCGACGCCTACGCGGTCGGCCTGGCCGCCTGGCGGCTCGGGGCGGGCCGGGCCCGCAAGGAGGACCCGGTGTCGGCCGGAGCCGGCGTCACCCTGCACGCCAAGCCGGGCGACGTGGTCCGTGAGGGGCAGCCGCTCATGACGCTGCACGCGGACGAGAGCGCCCGTTTCGAGCGGGCCCTGGAGGCCCTGGAGGGCGGCTACGAGGTCGGCCCGGCGGCGAGGGAGCACCTGCCGCTGGTCATCGACCGCATCACGGCTTAGCGGCTGACAGGCTCCCGGCCGGGTCCGTCGGCTCGCGGCGGGCCCCACCGGGAAGGCGGCCCGGCGGGTCAGGAGACGGGGACGGCCGCGTCGGCGAAGACCTCGGCGAGGACCGCGCGGTGGGTCGGCAGCGCAGCCGCGTGCCGGGCGCGCCCCTCGTCGGTCAGGCACACGAACACGCCGCGCCGGTCGACGTCGCACGCTCCGCGCAGGACGAGCCCGGCCTTCTCCAGCCGGGCGACCACGCGTGACAGCGCGCTCTGGCTGAGGTGGACCTCGTCGCACAGCTCCTGGAGCCGCAGCTTGCGCTCGTGGCCGGCGAGCCGGTCGAGCACCTCGAACTCGCTGGCGCCGAGCCCGTGCTTGTCGCCCAGCTCGCGCTCCAGCATGCACATGGTCCTGGCGTGCTTGGCCAGGACGTCGTGCCACACCACGACGAACGCCTCGTCCATGACGCGGAGGTTACCACCTCGCTAAATCGTATGCAACGGAATTAAATTCCCTTGCATTAGATGCGGATGCATGTAATGTTCTGACCCATGTCGTCTTCCTCATCTCGTTGGGGCGCGCTCGCCGTGCTCTGTGCTGTGATCTTCCTTGACGCCCTTGACGTGTCGATGGTCGGCGTGGCGTTGCCCTCCATCCAGCACGATCTGGACCTGTCCACCTCCTCGCTGCAGTGGGTGGTCAGCGGCTACGTGCTCGGCTACGGCGGTCTGCTGCTGCTCGGCGGCAGGACCGCCGACCTGCTCGGGCGGCGCAGGGTGTTCCTGGTCGCCTTGGGCGTCTTCGCCATCGCCTCGCTGCTCGGCGGACTCGTGGACGACGGGACATTGCTGATCGCGGCCCGGTTCGTGAAGGGCGTGGCCGCCGCCTTCACCGCTCCGGCCGCTTTGTCGATCATCACGACGACGTTCCCCGAAGGGCCGGAGCGCAACAAGGCGTTGAGCATCTTCACCGCCTGCGGCGCCAGCGGCTACTCCCTCGGACTGGTGATCTCCGGCCTGCTCACCGAGATCGGCTGGCGCTGGACCCTGCTGATGCCCGTGCCGATCGCGATCATCGCGCTCGTCGCGGCGTTGAAGGTGCTGCCCCGCGTCGCCGAGGACCGCGCCGAGGGCGGCCACGACCTGGTCGGCGCCGTGCTGATCACCGCCTCGATGCTGCTGCTCGTCTTCACCGTCGTGCAGGCGCCCGAGGCCGGCTGGGCCTCCGTCCGCACCATCGGCTCGCTCGTGGCCAGCGCCGCGCTGCTCGGCCTGTTCGTCCTCGCCGAGCTGCGGATGCGCCACCCGCTGGTGCGTCTCGGCATCCTGCGCTCCGGCTCGCTCGTCCGCGCCAACCTCGGCCTGCTCATCCTCATGGGCTCGTACGTGGCCTTCCAGTTCGTCGCCATGCAGTACTTCCAGAACCTGCTCGGCTGGTCCGCCCTCGGCACGGCCCTCGCCTTCCTGCCCGCCGGGCTGCTCGTCGCGGTGACCTCCACCAAGATGGGCGACTTCGCCGACCGGTTCGGCACCGGCAAGCTCATCGTCATCGGCGCCGCGGCGCTGGCCGGCGGCTACGCGATGTTCCTCGGCATCGACGAGCGCCCC
Organism: Nonomuraea sp. NPDC050733; assembly: GCF_040654215.1. Classification (NCBI taxonomy): domain Bacteria; kingdom Bacillati; phylum Actinomycetota; class Actinomycetes; order Streptosporangiales; family Streptosporangiaceae; genus Nonomuraea; species Nonomuraea sp. NPDC050733. The sequence goes on from NZ_JBFAHO010000008.1 coordinate 210,927, forward strand.
AGCCTGGGCGGCCTGGTCATCCCGGGCATGGTGCTGCTGGGCGTGGCGTTCGCGCTGTCGTTCCCGTCGCTGAACATCCAGGCCACCAACGGCGTGGACGACGACGAGCAGGGCCTGGCCTCCGGCCTGCTCAACACCTCCGGCCAGGTCGGCGGCGCGATCGTGCTGGCCGTGGTCACCGCGGTCCTCACCTCCGGCCCGGCCGGCGGCCTGTCGATCGGGGCGCTGCGGTCCGCGATCGTGGTGTCGCTGGTCCTGGCGGTGATCGGGCTCGGGATCTCCGCCTTCGGACTGCGCCCCGCCAGGCCGGCCCTGGTGGAGGAGCCCGAGGTCAAGGCGTACGAGACGGTCTGACGGCCGCTCACGGCCCGCACCGGCGTCGAAGGGTCCCGCGGACGGCGGGGCCCTTCGACGTACGCGGGCCTCGTGGCGGAAAACCGGGCGACGGCTGGGGCGGTCGGGTGGGCTTCGCGGGGGTGCGGGCCGGGCATCCCCACGGTATGAGCACGTCATCCCCGGCGCGGCCGCGCCTGGTGGGAGTCCGCCGCCTGCCGGGTGTCACCGGGCGGCTCCTCCCGCACCCCGTCCTGCGGTTCCTCCCGCGGTCCTCCCCGCGGCCCCTCCTGCGGGTCCTCGCCGGGCTCGCGGTGCTGGCCGCCGTGGCGTCCCTGACCGCCTGTGGGGCCGGTCCCGACGGTGTCGCGACCGCCACCGTCTCGCCCGAGCCCGGCGCCCCCGTACGGCCCGGCGAGGACACCACCACCCCGGGCCCGGCCACCACCGGCGGTCCGGCCACCGCCACACCCGGCGCGTCCGCCGCCTCCGCGCGCCCCGACGAGCTCGCCGCCACGGCCCGCCCGACCGGCACCGCCCCCGTGGAGGTCGAGCGCGACCGGGGTGAGCCCACGCTGGTGACCGGCGTCCGCACCGGGCGCCACGACGGGTTCGACCGCGTCGTGGTGGACGTCAAGGGCGGCCTGCCCGGCTACACCGTCCGCTGGGTGGACGAGCTGCAGCAGGACGGCTCCGGCAAGCCGCTCGACCTGCGCGGCCGCCCCTGCCTGTACGTCCTGCTCACCCCCGCCGAGGCGCACACCGAGGACGGCGCCCCCACCTGGACCGGCACCCCGATCGGCCAGCCGCTCGGCAACGTCACCGGCATCCTCAAGGCGGGCGACTTCGAGGGCCGGGTGAGCATCGGGATCGTCGCCGCGTCGAAGACCCCCTTCCGGGTACGCGAGTACACCCGTCCCGACCGACTGGTCATCGACGTGGCACACTGACATCGTGGTGAGAAGGATCGAAGGACCCACGCGGATCCCGGTGCCCGGCGGCAAGCTCATCGACGAGCACGTCGGCCGGGTCAACAGCGGCGACGAGGCGGTCTCCATCGCCCACATGGTCGCCCCGCCCGGCTGGGAGGAGCCCGCGCAGACCCCGTCGTTCACCGAGTACACCGTCGTGCTGCGCGGCGCCGTCCTCGTCGAGCACGCCGAGGGTGTCATCGAGGTGGCGGCCGGGCAGAGCGTGGTGTCGGAGCCGGGCGAGAAGATCCGCTACAGCGCCGGACCCGACGGCGCGGAGTACATCGCGGTCTGCCTGCCGGCCTTCAGCCCCGAGACGGCCGGCCGCGACTGAGGGCCGTGTCCCGCCCGCGTGGCGGGGCATGCCGTACGTGCTCCCTGAGGCGGGGGAGAGGCCACATATCATGGCCTGATGAGCCCCACGATTGACGAGATCCGCCGGGCGCCCAAGGTGCTGCTCCACGACCACCTCGACGGCGGCCTGCGGGCCGAGACGATCGTGGAGCTGGCGCGCGAGGCCGGTTACGGCGGGCTGCCCACGACCGACCCCGGCGAGCTGCGGCAGTGGTTCGAGGAGGCGTCCGACTCCGGTTCGCTGGAGCGCTACCTCACGACGTTCGACCACACGGTGGGCGTCATGCAGACCCGCGAGGCGCTGGTCCGGGTGGCCGCCGAGTGCGCCGAGGACCTGGCCGCCGACGGCGTCGTCTACGCCGAGGTGCGCTTCGCGCCCGAGCAGCACACCACCGCCGGGCTCAGCCTCGACCAGGTGGTGGAGGCGGTGCTGGAGGGCTTCCGCCAGGGGTCGGAGGGGCGCGGCATCCGCGTCGGCACGCTGCTGACCGCGATGCGCCACGCCGCCCGGTCGATGGAGATCGCCGAGCTGGCCGTCCGCTACCGCGACGTCGGCGTGGTCGGCTTCGACATCGCCGGCGCCGAGGCCGGCTACCCGCCCACCCGCCACCTCGACGCCTTCGAGTACCTCCAGCGGGAGAACGCCCACTTCACCATCCACGCCGGCGAGGCCTTCGGGCTGCCGTCGATCTGGCAGGCCATCCAGTGGTGCGGCGCCGACCGGCTGGGGCACGGCGTGCGGATCATCGACGACATCTCCGTGGCCGAGGACGGCACCGCCAAGCTGGGCCGCCTCGCCGCCTACGTGCGCGACAAGCGCATCCCGCTGGAGATGTGCCCCACCTCCAACCTGCAGACCGGCGCCGCCCGCTCGATCGCCGAGCACCCCATCGGGCTGCTGCGCCGCCTCTACTTCCGGGTCACCGTCAACACCGACAACCGGCTGATGAGCTCCACCAGCCTGTCCCAGGAGTTCGCCAAGCTGGCCGAGGCGTTCGGCTACGGCTGGGACGACCTCCAGTGGTTCACGGTCAACGCCATGAAGTCGGCGTTCCTGCCGTTCGACGAGCGGCTGGCGCTGATCAACGGCGTCATCAAGCCCGGGTTCGCGCGGCTGAAGTGGCAGCCGTGAGGCAGGCGTACCGGTCGAGGTTCGCGTTCATCCTCGGGTGGGTGTGGGTGGCTTTCGCCGCGCTCAACGTCTTCGACCTGATCGTCCGCTACAACGGCAAGGCGTCGCTGGTGGCGCTGGCCGTGCTCGCCGTGCTGACGTCGTTCGTGTACCTGGCCGCGCTCAGGCCGGTCACCCTCTTCACCGAGACCGCGCTCGTCGGCCGCAACCCGCTGCGCACGACCACCCTGCCGTGGGCGTCGATCGAGGAGGCCACCGTCTCCCACTCCATCAACGTCCGCTACGACGGCGGGCTGCTGCGGCTGTGGACGCCGATCAGCGGCGCCCGCGAGCGGGCCAAGGCGCAGCGCCGGGGCGCGGCACCGCCGCGGCGGGGCCGCTTCACCACCGAGCCGGTGCTGAGCCCGGCCGAGCAGGCCGCGGCGCAGGCACTGGCCGGCAAGACCCACGCCGACTGGGTGGGGGAGCAGATCGCCGAGCGCGCCGAGTCCGCCAGGCGGCGCGCGCAGGACGCGGGGCCGGTGCGCGTGTCGTGGGCGTTCGACTCGTTCGCGGCCCTGGCCGTCGCCCTGGTCATGGTGGTCGTCGCCGTGGTCGCGGGCTGACGGAGCGCCCCACGGCCGCCCGCGGCGTTGACTCTGACATCGTGTGAGGCCCTACACCTGGGGAGGTCATGTTCGGTATCGGAGACTTCGCCAGGCTCGGGCTCGTGTCGGTGCGCATGCTGCGCCACTACGACGCCCTCGGCCTGCTGCGGCCCGCGCACGTGGACCCGGTCACGGGCTACCGCTCCTACGAGGCGGTCCAGCTCTCCCGCCTCAACCGCGTCGTCGCGCTCAAGGACCTCGGCTTCACGCTGGAGCAGGTCAGGGCGATCCTCGACGACGAGGTGAGCACGGAGGAGCTGCACGGCATGGTGCGGCTGCGCCGCGCCGAGCTGGAGGCGCGCATCAGCGCCGACCGGGCCCGGCTGCGCGGCGTCGAGGCGAGGCTCCGCGCGATCGAGAAGGAGGGCGGCATGGGAGCCGTCGACGTAGTGGTCAAGAAGGTGCCCGCGACCAGGGTCGCGGAGCTGAGCGCGATCGCCGCGAGCTACGAGCCGGAGCACATCGGGCCGGTCATCACGCCGCTCTACCGCGAGCTGGGCGCGCGGCTGGAGGCGGCGGGTGTGCCCAAGGCCGGTCCGGGCATCGCGTACTACCTTCCGGAGGAGGACGGCACGGTGCGGGTCCACGCCACGTTCCCCGTCGCGGCCGGGACTCCCGTCGGTCATGATCTGCGGGTCGTCACCCTGCCGGGCGTCGGGACGGCGGCCACGGCCATCCACCACGGGTCCATGGACGGGGTGGGTGCGACGTTCCAGGCGCTGGCGCACTGGATCGAGGAGAACGGCTACCAGGCCCTGTCGCTCGGCAGGGAGGTGTACCTGAACTGCCCGGAGGAGGAGGACGCGTGGGTGACGGAGCTCCAGATCGAGGTGACGGCGGCGGACACGCTCCCGCGGACCTCGAACGCCACCGCGCCGAGCTGACCGGCCACTGCTACCGCATGCTCGGCTCCGGGTTCGAGGCCGAGGACGCGGTGCAGGAGACCCTGGTCAAGGCGTGGCGCAGCCTCGACCGCTACGACCCGGGCCGCGCCACCCTCCGGTCCTGGCTGTTCGGCATCGCCACGAACGTCTGCCTCGACATGCTCCGCGGCCCCCAGCGCCGGGCGCGCGCCATGGACCTCGCCCCGGCGGCCGCGCCCGGCACGGGCCTGGGCGCGCCGCTGCCCGAGGAGCGGTGGATCCTGCCCGTCCCCGACGGCCGCGTGCTGCCCGCCGACCCGGCCGAGCAGGCCGTCGCCAGGGAGACGGTACGGCTGGCGTTCGTGGCCGCGTTGCAGCGCCTGCCGCCGCGTCAGCGGGCCGTGCTGATCCTGCGCGACGTGCTGCGCTGGCGCGCCGCGGAGGTGTCCGTGCTGCTCGGCGTGAGCGTCGCCGCGGTCAACAGCGCGCTGCAACGCGCCAGGGCCGTCCTGCCCGCCGCGCCGGACGGCCCGTACGGGGAGGTGGACGAGGAGCTGCTCGGCCGGTACGTGGACGCGTTCGAGCGGTACGACGTCGAGACCCTCGTCGCGCTGCTGCACGAGGACGCCACGATGTCGATGCCGCCGTTCACGTGGTGGCTGCGCGGCCGGGAGAGCGTCCGGACGGTCATGCTCGCCGCGGGCGCGCCCTGCGGCGGCTCCCGGCTGGTCCCGGCGGGACGGGCGAACGGGGCGGCGGCCTTCGGCCAGTACCAGGAGGGGCGGCCGTTCGCGCTCCTTCTGGTCGAGACGTCGGGCGGCCTGGTCACGGGCACGACCACCTACCTCGGGGACAGGCTGTTCCCGCTTTTCGCTCTGCCGATGAGTTCGGCGCCTCCGCTCCGTACCAGAGGGTGAGAGTGACGAACAGCGGACAGCGACTGACAGCAAGCGAGGAGCGACCATGCCCCGTGTCGTGGAACACCCGGACCGTCCCTACGTCGGCGTGCGCAGGACCATCACCATGACGACCTTCGGCGAGGTGGCCGACCGCATCCCCGGGCTGTTCGCCTGGCTGGAGCGTCGCGGCGTCGCGCCGGCCGGGGGCCCGTTCCTCAGGTACCGCGCCATCGACATGGCCGCGGACCGCCTGGAGGTCGAGGCCGGTGTCCCGGTGGCCCGGCCGCCGGCGGCCGACGGGACGGAGGGGGAGATCTTCGCCGCCGTGCTCCCCGCCGGCCGTTACGCCACCGTCTCCCACCACGGCCACCCCGACCGCCTGGCCGGCGTCGTCGACGACCTGCTGGCCTGGGCGGCCGAGGAGAGCCTGACGTGGGACCTCGCGGAGCGGGACGGCGCCGAGCTCTGGGGCTGCCGCCTGGAGCACTACCCGACCGACCCCCGGATCGAGCCCGACCCGAACAACTGGGACATCGACCTGGAATTCCGCCTCGCCTGACGTGTCACGAAGCCTCGCCGGACGTGCCACGAAGCCTCGCCTGACGCGCCACGAGGCCGGCTCCCATGGGTCCAGATCTGGTCCTGTCGACTCTGGGCCGACCAGATCTGGGCCCACCGCTGCCGGTCCGGCGGCGGGCGGAGCCGGAGTTCACGCGTGTCGGGCGAGGTCCAGTGCCTTGGTGAGGTCGGACTTGAGGGCTTCGAGGGCGTGGGACGCCTCGGTGCGGGCCGCCGGTACGTCGTCCGTGACCGGGACCACCACCTCCAGGTAGCACTTGAGCTTGGGCTCCGTGCCCGAGGGGCGCACGACGACGCGGGCGCCGCCCGACAGCGTGTAGCGCAGGCCGTCGGTCGGCGGCAGGCCGCCGTCGCCGCGGCTCAGGTCGTCGGCCCGCTCGACCGTGCGCCCGCCCAGCGTGGCCGGAGGGTCGGCCCGGAGGCGGGCCATGGCGCCGGCGATCAGCGACAGGTCATCGACCCGGGCCGAGAGCTGGGCCGTGGCGTGCAGGCCGTAGCGGCGGGCCTGGTCGTCCAGGAGGTCGAGGAGCGTGCGGCCGTCGCGCCGGGCGGCCGCGGCGATGGCCGCGACCGTGAGCGCGGCGCCGATGCCGTCCTTGTCGCGCACCGGCAGCCCGGCCCCGGACCCGACGCTGTAGCCGATGGCCTCCTCGTAGCCGAAGACCAGTCCCGGCCCCGCCTTGATGATCCACTTGAAGCCGGTCAGGGTCTCGCCGTAGCGGACGCCGTGGGCGCGGGCGATCTTGCCCAGCAGGGTGGAGGAGACGATCGTGGTGGCCACCATGCGGTCGCCCGTGGTGTGGGTGATCACGTGCTCGGCCAGCAGCCCGCCCACCTCGTCGCCCGTCAGCATGCGCACCGAGCCGCCGGGCAGCGGGACGCCCACCGCGCACCGGTCGGCGTCGGGGTCGTTGGCCAGCACCAGGTCGGCCCCCGTGCGCGCCGCCAGCGCGGACGCGAGGTCCATCGCGCCGGGCTCCTCCGGGTTGGGGAAGGCGACCGTGGGGAAGCCGGGGTCGGGGTTGCGCTGCTCCTCGACCGCCATCGGGCTCTCGAACCCCGCCCGCAGGAACGCGTCGGTCAGCGTGCCGCCGCCGACCCCGTGCAGCGGCGTGTACGCCACCCGCAGCGCACGGGCGTCGCCGAGGGGCAGGGCGGTGATCGCGTCGATGTAGTCGTCGACGATGTCCTCGCCCAGCTCCGTCAGCGTGCCCGGTGAGCCGAGCGGCAGCTCGTCGACGCGGCCCACGGCGTCGATCGCGGCCGAGATCTCGCTGTCGATCGGCGGGGTGATCTGCGAGCCGTCGCCCCAGTAGACCTTGTAGCCGTTGTCGCGGGGCGGGTTGTGGCTGGCCGTGACCATGACGCCGGCGTCGGCCTCCAGGTGGAGCACGGAGAAGGCGAGCACCGGGGTGGGCAGCGGGCACGGCAGGATCGAGGCGTGCAGGCCCGCGCCGGTCAGCACGGCCGCCGTGTCGCGGGCGAACACGTCGGAGTTGTGCCGGGCGTCGTAGCCGATGACCACATGCCTTCCGGGGCCGAGCACGGCGGCCAGGCCGGCGGCGGCGCGCATGACGGTGACCCGGTTCATGCGGTTGGGGCCCGCGCCGAGCTCGCCCCGCAGCCCCGCCGTGCCGAACTCCAGCTTGCGCCCGAACCGGTCGAGCAGCGCCGCGGAGTCGCCCGAGTCGAGGAGGGCCGACAGCTCGGCCCGGGTCTCGGGGTCGGGGTCCTGGAGCAGCCACGCGCGGGCGGCCGCGACGAGGTCCTGGCCGGCGACCGGGCCGGCGGCGGGACCCGAGGTCGTGCGCGGGTCCGGGGTCGTGCGCGGGTCCGGGGTCGTACGGGGGTCGGGCGTCGTGCGCGGGTCCGGTGTCGTACGGGGGTCGGGCGTCATGTGCGGGTCCGGTGTCATATCCGGTCGACGACCTTGGCGAGCAGGACGCCCATGCGGGCGGCCGTGGCGCGGCCGACCTCCAGGACCTCCTTGTGGTCGAGCACCTGGTCCGACAGGCCCGCGGCCGGGTTGGTGACCAGGGAGACGCCGAGCACCTCCAGCCCGGCCTCCCGGGCGGCGATGGCCTCCAGCACCGTGGACATGCCGATGAGGTCGCCCCCGAGCGTGCGCAGCATGCGGATCTCGGCCGGCGTCTCGTAGGTGGGGCCACGGAAGGCGACGTAGACGCCCTCCGCGATGGACGGGTCCACCTCGTGGACGAGCGCCCGCAGCCGTCTGGAGTAGACCTCGGACAGGTCGATGAAGGTGGTGCCGGTGATCGGGTTGGCGCCCGTCAGGTTGATGTGGTCGCTGATCAGCACCGGGTCGCCGACCTGCTGCGTCTCGGGGCGCAGGCCGCCGGCGGCGTTGGTGAGGACGACCGTCCGGACGCCCGCCGCGGCGGCGGTGCGCACGCCGTGGACCACCGCGTCGACCGGCCGCCCCTCGTAGAGGTGGGTGCGGCCGAGGAGGACGAGCGCGTGCCGGCCGGCGCCGGTGCGGACGACGCGGATCCTGCCGCCGTGTCCGGCCACGGCCGGGGCCGCGAAGCCGGGCAGGTCGGTGAGCGGGACCTCCGCCACGACCTCCCCGAGCGCGTCGGCGGCCGGGACCCAGCCGGAGCCCATCACGAGGGCCACGTCGAAGCTGTCGAGGCCGCTCGCCGCCTTCAGTGCCGCGGCGGCCTCACCGGCCAGTTTGTACGGGTCGTTGGTCACCTCAGTAGTTTAGGAGCAGCCTGTCGAGCACCCGCACGCCGAACTGGAGCGCGTCCACCGGCACCCGCTCGTCCACGCCGTGGAACATCGACGCGAAGTCCATGTCGCCGGGCAGCCGCAGCGGCACGAAGCCGAAGCCGCGCACTCCCAGGTCGGCGAAGAAGGTCTTGTTGTCGGTGCCGCCCGACATGCAGTACGGCACCGCCCGCGCCGTCGGGTCCTCGGCCTTCAGGGCCGCGATCATCGACTCGACCAGGGCGCCGTCGAACGACGTCTCCAGCGCGATGTCGTGGTGGACGAACTCCCGGCGCACCTTCGGGCCGATCAGCTCGTCGATGGTCTTGAAGAACTCGTCCTCGTGGCCGGGCAGGAAGCGGCCGTCGATGACGGCGCTCGCCTGGCCGGGGATCACGTTGGACTTGTAGCCGGCGTCGAGCTGGGTGGGGTTGGCGGTGTGGTTGAGGGTGGCGCCGACGAAGCGGACCAGTGGCCCGATCTTGTCGAGGACGGGCGCGGGGTCGTTCTCGTCGAAGGGGATGCCGAAGGCGGCGGCGACCTCGGTGAGGAACGTGCGGACGGTCGGGGTGAGCGTGATGGGCCACTCGTGGGCGCCGACCCGGGCGACGGCCTTGGCGATCTCGGTGACGGCGTTGTCGGAGTTGAGCATGGAGCCGTGCCCGGCGGTGCCGTCGGCGATCAGCCGCATCCAGCCGAGGCCCTTCTGCGCCGTCTCGATGAGGTAGAGCCGCAGCGACGGGTCCACCTCCAGGGAGTAGCCGCCGACCTCGCTGATGGCCTCGGTGACGCCCTCGAACAGCTCGGGGTGGTGCTTGGTGAGGTGCTTGGCGCCGTACACGCCGCCGGCCTCCTCGTCGGCGACCCAGGCGAAGACGAGGTCGCGGCGCGGGCGGCGGCCGTCGCGGGTGAGCTGGCGCAGGACGGCGAGCATCATCGCGTCCATGTCCTTCATGTCGACGGCGCCGCGGCCCCAGATGTAGCCGTCGCGGACCTCGCCGCCGAAGGGGTCCACGGACCAGTCGGCCGCGTTGGCGGGCACCACGTCGAGGTGGCCGTGCACGAGCAGCGCGGGCAGCGACGGGTCGGTGCCCTCCACGCGGGTGATCACGTTGCCGCGGCCGGGCTCGCTCTCGATGTAGGCGGCCTCGATGCCGACCTCGGCGAGCCGGGCCATGACCGCCTCGGCGGCCGCGCGCTCCCCGGGACCGCTGCCGTCGCCGTAGTTGCTGCTGTCGATCCGGATCAGCTCGGAGCAGAGCTCGGCGACCTCGTTCTCGGCGGGAGTGGCGGCAGGAGTGGCGGCGGGAGTCATGGTGTCCTTTCCAGGGTGAGAAGGCCGGACTTGCGGAGGTGGCCGCGCTTGTAGGCGCGGGTGATGAGGGTGACGTCGGTGCCGGTGACCTCGTCGAGGCCGCCGACGACACCCGTGAGCAGACGGTAGAGGGCGGCCTCGTGGGCCACCGCCACCTGCACGATGAGGGAGTGGGTGCCCGCCGTCGCGGCGCAGTAACGCACGTGGGGGTGGGCGGCCAGGGTGCGGCCGACGGCGTCGAGCCCGCCGGGGCGGACCTTGAGCCAGAGCTGGGCCTCCACCTCCAGGTCGAGCAGGGCCGGCTCGGCCTCGGCGCGCAGCAGCAGGAGCCGGCGTTCGAGGAGCGAGGCGACGCGCCGCCGGGCGGTGGGGACGGAGACGTCGAGCCGTTCGGCGATGGCGGTGAAGGCGATGCGGCCGTCGGCGACGAGCAGTGCGGCGATCTCCTGCTCCAGCGGCGACATGCCGTCCTCGTCGGGCAGGGGGCCGCTCGCGGCGGCCGGGCGCAGCTCGGCCACCTCCTGCTCGGTGAGGTACGGCGCGTGCCACTCGGCCACGGTCCGGAACGTGTGCAGCACGACCTGGGTCTGCGTCTGGAGGACGCCGTCGATCTCGGGCACCTGCGCGGAGATGATGTCGTGCAGCGCCTCGCGCGACGGCGACACGAGCTCGCAGCCGATGTCGGCGACGCCGGTGAGCGAGTAGACCGAGCGGGTGTCGGGCCGGTCGGCCAGGGACTTGGCGACGGACGCGGCCGTGCCGGGACGGACCTGGACGTGCAGGTGGACGGGGCGCCCGTGGCCGGAGCGGAGGTCGTCGTAGATGGCGGTGACGCGTATCGCGCCGTCGGAGATCAGGCGTTGCAGCCGGCGCGCGACCGTGCGCTCGTGCTCACCGACCGCCCTGCCGATCTCCCCCCACGTGGCGCGCGGGCTGACCTGGAGGGCGGCGACCAGCCTTCGGTCGAGAACGTCCACTCAGAGCCGTTTCTGTGTCGGGTTTGTAAATATATGCCTTGCTATTTGACTGTTTCGGTCGTCCAATTGCACAGTAAGCCATACCGCACCTTTCAGCAAAGGAGCCCCTGTGGCGACCTCCCCCGTTGCGCCGTCCCCTGTCGGCATCCCCCGAAGCCGCGTCCGTCAGCTCATGGCGGCCAGCGTCGGGAACGTCGTCGAGTGGTTCGACTGGTACACCTACAGCTTCCTGGCGATCTACTTCTCCAAGCAGATCTTCCCCGACACGGGCGACTCGCTCGTCCCCCTGCTCAGCAGCTTCGCCGTCTTCGCCGTCGGCTTCTTCATGCGCCCGCTGGGCGGGCTGGTCGTGGGCGCCTTCGCCGACCGGTTCGGCCGCAAGGCGGCCATGACGTTCACGATCATCCTGATGGGCGGCGGCTCGCTGCTGCTGGCGGTCACGCCGACGTACGCCGCGGCCGGGCTGCTCGCGCCGATCATCCTGGTGCTCGCGCGGCTCATCCAGGGCCTGTCGGTCGGCGGCGAGTTCGCCGCCGCCACCACGTTCCTCGTGGAGTCGGCGCCTCCCGGCCGCCGCGGCCTGTTCTCCAGCTTCCAGTACGTCAGCACCACGATCGGCCAGCTCCTGGCCTCCGGTCTGGCCGCCGTGCTCGCCGCCTCGCTCAGCGACACCGACATGAGCTCCTACGGCTGGCGCATCCCGTTCGTGATCGGCGCCGTCATCAGCCTCGTGGGGCTGTGGATCCGCAAGGGCGCCGAGGAGACGAGCACGGTCGCCGAGGACATCCGCCAGGGCAGGGCCGAGCGGCCGAAGATGTTCGAGTTCCTGGTCCGCTACCCGACCAAGGCCGCGCTGATCGTCGGCATCACGGTCGCGGGCACCGTCTCCTACTACACCTGGACGACGTTCCTGCCGACCTACGCCCAGCTCAGCGTGAAGTTCGACAAGGCCGAATCGCTGACGGTCGGCACGATCTCCCTGGTGTTCTTCATGATCCTGCAGCCGCTGCTCGGCATGCTGTCGGACAAGGTCGGCCGCCGGCCGATGCTCATCACCTTCGGCCTGGGCTTCCTCATCCTGCCGGTGCCGCTGCTCGGCCTGCTGTCGAACTCGTTCGCCAGCCTGCTGCTCATCCAGTGCGCCGGGATGGTCTTCCTCGGCTGCTTCACGTCGATCTCAGCGGCGGTCAACTCCGAGCTCTTCCCGACCCGGGTGCGCGCGGCCGGCGCCGGCTTCCCGTACTCGCTGACCGTCGCGATCTTCGGTGGCACGGCGCCGCTGATCGGCACGGCGCTGCAGGACGCCAAGGCGATGTACCTCTTCCCGTGGTACGTCTCGGCGCTGGCGCTGGTCTCCACCTGCGTGTACGTGTTCGCGCTGAAGGAGACGAAGGACCAGCCGCTCGGCTAGCTCAGGTGCCGAGGGACTTGCAGGGGCGGCCGCGCAGCCCCTTGACGTAGTCGTCGGGGGCGCCCGCCCGCTCCGCCGCGTCGGCCAGGATGCCGAGGTAGCGGGCGGAGGGCAGGCCCCCCTCGTAGCCGTTGAGGACGTAGAACCAGGGCACCAGCTCGCCGTCCAGGGTCTGCACCCGCAGCCGCACCTTGTGGTACAGGCCACGGACCGCGCCCTCCCACTGGTCGAGCGAGGTCTCGTCCACCTCGGGCACGTCGTACAGGACGACGAAGACGTGCTCGTCGGGGTCCTCGACGATGGTGGACAGCGCGCCTTCCCAGCCGATGTCCTCACCGCCGAACGTCAGTCGCCAGCCCTGCAGCCAGCCGACGCCCCGGATCGGAGAGTGCGGGGCGCGCATGGCCATCTGCTCGGGGTCCATGTTGCTGCCGTAGGCGGCGTAGACAGGCACAGCAGACAAGGGTAGCGCGGTGAGGACCGCCCCGTTCGTCGGCGGGCCGGACGATGCGGGAGAATGGTACACGTGACGAAGATCGTGATCATCGGCGGCGGACCAGGCGGATACGAGTCGGCCCTGGTGGCCGCGCAACTAGGCGCGCAGGTCACGATGGTCGAGCAGGACGGCCCGGGCGGCGCCTGCGTGCTGACCGACTGCGTGCCGTCCAAGACGCTGATCGCGACCTCCGTCCGCAAGCAGGCCCTGCTCGACGCCCCGTCGCTGGGCGTCGGCTTCTCCGGCGGCGACGACGGAGACATCGGCGCGGCGACCGTGGACCTGCCGCTGGTCAACAAGCGGGTCAAGGAGCTGGCCCAGGCCCAGTCGGCCGACATCGCGGCGCGCGTCGCCGCCGAGGGCGTCGAGATCGTCAAGGCGCGCGGCAGGCTCGTCGACCCGCAGGTGGTCAAGGCCGGCGACCGCACGATCCGGGCCGACGTGGTGCTCGTCGCCACCGGCGCCACCCCGCGCGTCCTGCCGGGCGCCGAGCCCGACGGCGAGCGCATCCTCACCTGGCGCCAGCTCTACGACCTGGAGGAGCTGCCCGAGCACCTCATCGTGGTCGGCTCCGGCGTCACCGGCGCGGAGTTCGCGGGTGCCTACCGCTCGCTCGGCGCCGAGGTCACGCTCGTCTCCAGCCGCGACCGCATGATGCCCAACGAGGACGCCGACGGCGCCGAGGTGCTCGAAGAGGTCTACCGCCGCCGCGGCATGAACGTCATGGGCCGCTCGCGCGCCGCCTGCGTCAAGCGCACCGCCGACGGCGTCGTGGTGACGCTGGAGGACGGCCGCACCGCCGAGGGCTCCCACGCGCTGATGACGGTCGGCATGGTGCCCAACACCGGCGGCATGGGCCTGGAGGAGGCCGGGGTGCAGCTCGACCGGGGCGGCTTCGTCAAGGTCGACAAGGTCTCGCGCACCTCCGCGCCCGGCGTCTACGCGGCGGGCGACTGCACCGGCGTGCTCATGCTCGCCTCGGTGGCGGCCATGCAGGGCCGCATCGCCGTCTGGCACGCGCTCGGCGAGGCCGTCCAGCCGCTGCGGCTGGCCACCGTGGCCTCCAACATCTTCACCGATCCCGAGATCGCGGCCGTCGGCGTGGCGCAGCGGGCCATCGAGGCCGGCGAGATCGAGGCCAACGTCGTCAAGCTGCCGCTCGCGACCAACGCGCGGGCCAAGATGCAGGGCTTCAACGACGGCTTCGTCAAGCTGTTCTGCCGGCCCCACACCGGCATCGTGCTGGGCGGCGTGGTGGTGGCGCCGCGCGCGTCGGAGCTGATCCTCGCCGTGTCGGTGGCGGTCCAGCAGCGGCTGACCGTGGACCAGCTCGCGCACACGTTCGCGGTCTACCCGTCGCTGTCGGGCTCGATCACGGAGGCGGCCCGCCGCCTCATGCAGCCCGAGGCCTCCATCGGCATCTAGTGTCATCCCCCTGAGATTTCGTCGGTGATGTTCAGCGAGGGATTCCAGAACTTCTTCAGCGGTCCTGGTCCATGTGAACGCCGGCCTGACGCGACCGGCATCATCCGGTCAGGCGGTCCAGCAGCCGGCTGGCCTGCGTGCCGACGCGTAGCGTGACCTGCTCGCGGTGGTGGTCGGGCGGTGAGTACGTGGCGATCACCGGGGGGACGCGCAGCGCGGGATCGTCGTAGGCGGCCCGCAGCCGTTCCGTCGTCAGCGCCGGATCCTCCAGCAGGGCCGCCAGCTCGTCGGCGAGGGGGAACGTCGCCTCACCCGGGGGCTGCGGGGAGTCGAGCATGCCCCACAGGTCCCAGCTGATCATCTCCTGCTTGTTCATGGCGGTGAGGTCGAACACGACATTGTGCACCAGGTACGGCCACGACCTCAGTGACGGACGCTCGGCGCCGGGCGCCACGACGAAGCGTTCCGGGTCCGCGCGGCCATCGCGGCACAGCCGCCAGGCGCTCGCCCCGGTCAGGAACCGGTCGCGGGGCATGTCGGTGAGCGGGAGCGGGCGCGTCTCGCCCGGCGGCGTGTAGCCCTCCTCGAACTCGGGCTCCACCAGTCGCCAGCGCCCCTCCGCCGGGTCCCACACCTCGGGGATCATGTGGTCCAGCCACCAGCCGGGTACGAGGTAGTCGGCGAAGCCGTACCTGGCCCGGGCCGCGAAGCCGTGGTGCCGGGCGATGGCGAGGAAGATCACCGTGTGGTCGCGGCAGCAGCCCACCACCCGCTCGGCCGGGGCGCGGCGGGCGAGCGGCGAGTCCGATCTCAGCTCGCGGACGCGGGCCAGCAGGGCGTCGGCGTAGCGCAGGTTGATCTCGCCGATCCGGTCGGCGGCGATCCCGTGGCCGGTGATGTCGCCGTAGGCCCAGTAGTGGAACACCAGCCGGGCGGCCGCCTCGCGGATCGAGGTCAGGTCGGCGGGGACGGCGTCGATCCACCGGCGCAGCTCACCCGGGTCGGTGACGGTGCTCTGGGACGAGTAGAACTCGATCATGGCGCTGCCTCTCACGTCGCGGGCCCGCCGCACAGTGTGGGCGCCCGAGCCGCAGCGGCACTACTGCTTTTCCGCACACAGGCCGCGTGCGCCGCGCTTCGATGCCGGGCGCTTGCTTCTCCGCGTACCGGCCGCCCGCCTCGACCGGACGGCCCCGCCTTCGCCCCTCTTGGCCAGGGCGTCGTCACCCCCGCCTCCCTTGACCGGGACGTTGACACCTCCGGCCTCCGGCGGGGTTCGGGCGGACCGAAACGTTGACGTTTGTTGGTATGGAGACCAAACTAATCCACGAGCTTGGCGAGAAGCCCTGGAAGGAGCCTCCATGCCGTACCGCCCCCCGCTGGTCGCGCACGAGTACTTTGTCGCCGACCCGCCCGAGCTGCCGGTGCGCGAGCACGGAGAGGGCGGCCTGTCCGCGGTGACCGCCGCCGAGCCGGTCGCCGTGGGCGAGGCGGGCGTCATGCTGAAGGCGACCACCAGCGCCGAGGAGACCCTGGTCGTGCAGGTCGGCGTGGCCGGCGAGGGTGTGATCCGGGTACGGCTGAGCGAGGACGCGGGCGCCCGCCCCCGCTCCGAACGGGCCATCACGCTCGTCACTCCCGGCACGTACGAGGGGGCCCGGGCCGAGGCGGTTCCCGGCGGCCCGATCGTCGTGGACGCCGGCTCGCTGCGGGCCGAGATCAGCCTGTCGCCGTGGCATCTGCGCTTCACCGACGCCTCCGGCCGGACCCTCGTCGAGCAGGACCGGGGCCACACCGACATCAGCGGCCGGATGCGCACGCTGCCGTTCGGCCGCTCCGCCGCGGGCGGCGTGCCGGCCGCCTACCACGAGAGCTTCGGCGCGGCCCCCGACGAGGCGTTCACCGGGTTCGGCGAGTCGTTCACGCCGCTGGACAAGCGCGGGCAGCGCCCGGTCATGTGGAACTTCGACGCCTTCGGCGCCGAGTCGCAGCGCGCGTACAAGAACGTGCCCCTGTACGTGTCGAGCAGGGGGTACGGCGTGCTGCTGGACAGCGGCGCCCCGGCGGAGTTCGACGTGTGCCAGTCCACCCACAGCGTCGTGCAGGTCCTCGTGCCCGACGACGTCCTCGACTACTACGTGCTGGCCGGGCCGACCCCGCCGGAGGTGCTCGACCGGTACGACCGGCTGACCTGCCGCCCCGCGCTGCCGCCGAAGTGGGCGTTCGGCACCTGGATCTCGTCGGGGTTCTTCGTGGACAGCCAGGAGCGGGTGCTCACCCGGGCCCGCACGATCCGGGAGCGGGGCATCCCGTGCGACGTGCTCCACCTGGACACGTACTGGCAGGCCGAGGGCCACTGGTCCGACCTGCGCTGGGACCCGGAGACGTTCCCGGACCCGGAGGCGATGCTGGCGGAGCTGGACGGCATGGGGTTCAAGGTCTGCCTCTGGATGAACCCGTACATCTCCCACCTGAGCCCCGCCTTCCTGGAAGCGGCCAACGCCGGATATTTCCTGAAAACGGCGGCGGGGGAGGCGTACGTCGCCGACTGCTGGCACGGCTCGTTCCCGCCCTGCGGCATCGTCGACTTCACCAACCCCGAGGCCGTCGCCTGGTTCCAGGGCCTGCTGCGCCCGCTCCTGCGGCAGGGCGTGCAGGCGTTCAAGACCGACTTCGCCGAGGGCGTGCCGCGCGACGCCGTCGCCGCCAACGGCATGACCGGCACCGACCTGCACAACGTCTACACGCTGCTGTTCAACGACGCCGTCGCCGAGGTCACCCGCGAGGTCCACGGCCACACCCTGGTCTGGGCGCGCTCGTCGTTCCTCGGCGGCCAGCGGCACAGCGCCCAGTGGGGCGGCGACACCTACACCAGCTACGCGGCCATGGGCAGCACGCTGCGCGGCGGCCTGGCGCACGGCCTGTCGGGCGTGCCGTTCTGGAGCCACGACGCGGGCGGCTTCACCGGCCGCCCCACCGACGACCTGTACGTGCGCTGGACCCAGTTCGGCGCGCTGTCGCCGCTGCTGCGCCTGCACGGCACGACCAGCCGCGAGCCGTGGGAGTTCCCGGCGGTCGAGAAGCACGCGGTCGAGGCGCTGCGGCTGCGCTACCGGCTCATGCCGTACCTGTACTCGGCGGCCGTCGAGGCGGCCAGGACCGGCGCGCCGATGATGCGCGCCCTGTGCGTCGACCACCCGGACGACCCGGTCGCCTGGCAGGCCGACCTGGAGTACCTGCTGGGGCGGGACCTCCTCGTCGCGCCCATGACCTCACCGGACGGCACGCGCCAGGTCTACCTGCCGCGCGGCGAGTGGGTCGACTACTGGACCGGCGAGGTGCTGGCCGGTCCCCGCTACGTCCCCGTCGCCAAGCCGCTGGAGCAGGTCCCGCTGTTCGTCCGGCACGGCGCGCTCCTCCCGGTCACCGTCCCCGGTGACACGGTCGGCACGCCGGGCGAGCTCACCCTGGTCGCCTTCGGGGGCGGCGACAGCCGTACAGAGATCCACGACACCGATGGCGAGACCGTCGTCGTGGCCACCCGGGACGGCGACACGCTGCGCGTGGCCGTCACCGGACCGAAACGGATCGCCACGGTCGAGTTCGCCCCGGTGGAGGGCGCGCCCGGTCGGGCCGTCATCACTCAGGAGAGATCATGAACAAGTCGATGGGCGTCGCGGCGCTGGCCGCCGTGGCGCTGGCGCTCGCGGCCTGCGGAGGCTCGGGCGGCTCGGGCGGCGGCGGCAAGACCGCCGCGAGTGGCCAGCCGCGCGTGCTCAAGCTCTGGCACTACGAGACCGCCGACAGCGCCATGGGCAAGGCGTGGGCCGAGGCGGTCAAGCGGTTCGAGGCGGCGCACCCCGGCGTGACGGTGAAGTTCGAGGAGAAGGGCTTCGAGCAGATCCAGAAGACCGCCAGCATGGTGCTCAACTCCGACGAGGCGCCCGACGTCATGGAGTACAACAAGGGCAACGCCACCGCCGGCCTGCTGTCCAAGCAGGGGCTGCTGGCCGACCTGAGCGAGCAGGCCACCAAGCGCGGCTGGGACAAGCTGCTGCCGGGCGGCCTCCAGGTGACCGCGAAGTACGACGACCGGGGCGTCATGGGCTCCGGCAAGTGGTACGGCGTGCCGAACTACGGCGAGTTCGTGATGGTCTACTACAACAAGGAGCTGTTCGACAAGCACGGCGTCAAGGTGCCCACCACGTTCGACGAGCTCACGGCGGCCCTGGACACGTTCGTCAAGGCCGGCGTGACGCCCATCGCCACGGCCGGCGCCGAGTACCCCGCCCAGCAGATCTTCTACCAGCTCGCGCTGACCAAGGCGCAGCGGCCGTGGGTGGACGCCTTCCAGTCGTACAAGGGCAAGGTGGACTTCCACGGGCCCGAGCTCACCTACGGCGCCCAGACCCTGGCCGACTGGGTGAAGAAGGGCTACCTCGACAAGAACTCGGCCGGGCTCAAGGCCGAGGACATGGGCGTGGCCTTCATGAAGGGCACGTACCCCATGATGATCAGCGGGAGCTGGTGGTACGGCCGGTTCGCCTCCGAGATCAAGAAGTTCGAGTGGGGCCACTTCCTGTTCCCCGGCGCCACCATGTCGCCCGGCTCCAGCGGCAACGTGTGGGTCGTGCCCGAGAAGTCGGAGAACAAGGACCTCGCCTACGACTTCATCGACATCACGATGAGCAAGGACATCCAGAACCTGCTCGGCAACTCCGGCGGCGTCCCGGTGGCCGCCGACCCGGCGGCGATCACCGACCCGAAGAGCAAGGAGCTCATCGAGAGCTTCAACAAGCTCACCTCGGCCGACGGGCTGGCCTTCTACCCCGACTGGCCCGCGCCCGGCTACTACGACGTGATGGTGGCCGGCACGCAGAACCTCATCAACGGCAGCAAGACGCCGGCCCAGGTGCTGGACGAGATCGCCAAGCCGTACGAGGACAACCTCGCCGACATCGGTGACTAGATGAGCGCTCGCACGAAGGGCTACTGGTGGTACCTGGTCCCCAGCCTGGTCCTGTTCCTCGCCGTGATCGTGGCGCCGTTCCTCATGAACGTCGCCACGAGCTTCACCCGCTGGTCCGGCGTGGGCACACCGCGCTGGATCGGCCTGGACAACTACACACGGCTGCTGGGCGACGAGCGCTTCTGGCAGTCGTTCCAGCACAACGTCGGCCTCATCGTGGCCATGGCGATCGTCCCGACGGCGCTCGGCCTGGTGCTGGCGGCCGTCCTGTTCGACTACATCGGCCGCAGGTTCGGCTCCCGCACGGCCGCCGCGCTGCGGGCCGCGTACTACCTGCCGCAGGTGCTGCCCGTGGCGGTGGCCGGCGTCGTGTGGGGCTGGATGCTGCACCCGTCGTACGGCGCGGTCAACCAGATCTTCGGCCTCAAGCTCGACTGGCTCGGCGACCCCGACCTCGCGCTGGCCACGGTGATGGCCGTCATGGTGTGGTTCCAGCTCGGCTACCCCGTGGTCATCTTCATGGCCGGGCTCCAGCGGGTGGACCCGGCCCTGCACGAGGCGGCGCAGATCGACGGGGCGTCGTGGTGGCGCAGGTTCTGGCACATCACGATCCCGCAGATCCGGCCGGAGACGTTCGTGGTGCTGCTGACCTGCACGATCGCGGCGCTCAAGGTGTTCGGGCCGATCTACGTGCTCACGCGCGGCGGTCCGGGCAACGCCACGATGGTGCCGTCGTACTTCTCGTACCTGAACTTCTTCCAGAAGAGCAACGTCGGGTACGGCTCGGCCATCGCCACGGTGCTGGCCCTGATCATCATCGTGGTGACGTTCCTGTTCCTGCGCGTGCAGGAGCGTGAGCGATGAGGGCGGGGCCGGGCCGGTGGGCCGTGCTCGCGGCGCTCGTCCTGCTGGCCGCGGTCATGCTGTTCCCGTTCCTCATCGTGGCGGTCAACGCGGTCAAGTCGCCGGCGGAGTACGGCGCGGAGGGGCCGCTGAGCCTCCCGGGCGAGCTGTACCTCCAGGGCATCGCCGACTTCTGGCAGCGCGTGAACTTCGGCGGCAAGCTGTGGAACAGCTTCGTCATCAGCGGCTCGGTGGCGGTGCTGGCCGTCGTGCTCTCGGTGCTCAACGCGTACGCGCTGGGCATCGGGCGGGTGCGCGGCCGGCTGTGGATCCTCGTGCTGTTCCTCGTGGGCAACACGCTGCCGCAGGAGGCGCTGGCCTACCCCCTCTACTACCTGTCGAAGGAGGTGGGCCTCTACGACTCCAGGCTCGCGGTGATCATCGTGTTCACCGCGATCCAGGCGGCGTTCGGCACCTACCTGCTCAGCGCCGTGCTCGGCCAGTTCCCCAGGGAGATCCTGGAGGCGGCGGCCATCGACGGCGCGGGCCGCTTCCGGGCCCTGTGGCGGATCGTGGTGCCCATCAGCCGCCCCACGCTCAGCGTCCTGGTGATCTTCTTCTTCATCTGGACGTGGAACGAGTTCTTCCTGCCGCTGATCTTCCTCATCTCCAACGACAACCAGACGGTGCCCGTCGCCCTCGGCGTCCTGCAGGGCGAGAAGTACATGGACGCCACCATGTCCAGCGCCTCGGCGCTGCTCGGCATCGTCCCGGCGGTCGCGTTCTTCCTGATCTTCCAACGCACGCTCACCCGAGGCGTCACGGTCGGCGCCGTCAAGTGATCCTCCCGCTCTGGAGACTCCCATGTCCCGACGTTTACGCAGCACACCACTCCTGGCCGCCCTCGCTCTGGCGGCGTCGTTCCTGACGGCCCCGGCGCACGCCGCCGACGAGCCGCCCTTCCGGGATCCCGCTCTGCCGCTGGAGCAGCGCGTCGACGACCTGCTCGGGCGGCTCACCCTGCCGGAGAAGCTGGGCCTGCTGCACCAGTCGCAGCAGGCGATCCCGCGCCTCGGCATCCCGTACCACAAGAACGGCACCGAGGCGCTGCACGGCGTCGCCTGGTCCAACGACCTCGACGACGGCTGGAAGGTGAAGTCCGCGAGCGGCACGGTCTTCCCGCAGGCCGTCGGGCTGGCCAGCACGTGGGACCCGGAGCTGATCAAGCGGGTCGGCGCGGCCGTGGGCGACGAGGCGCGCGGCTACAACGCCGTCAACCCGACGCTGTGGGGGCTCCAGGTGTGGGCTCCTGTCGTGGACCTGCTGCGTGACCCGCGGGCGGGCCGCAACGAGGAGGGCTACTCCGAGGACCCGCTGCTGACCGGCGCCATCTCCACCGCGTACGGCAAGGGCCTGCAGGGCGACGACCCGTTCTACCTGAAGACCGCGCCGGTGCTGAAGCACTACCTCGCCTACAACAACGAGACGAACCGCGGCCTCACCAGCTCCAACCTGACGCCCAAGCTGAAGAACGAGTACTACCAGAAGGCGTTCCGGGCCGCGATCTCGGCCGACGCCGCGACCGGCGTGATGGCCTCCTACAACCTGGTCAACGGCCGGCCCAACCACGTCAACCCCGACCTGGACGAGGTCGTCCGGTCGTGGACGGACAAGACGCTCTACAACGTCAGCGACGCCTGGGGCCCGTACGCGCTGACCGAGACGGAGAAGTACTACGACGACAAGGCCGAGGCGTTCGCCGCGGTGCTCAAGGCCGGGCTCGACGGCTACACCGTGGACGACAGCAACCCCGGGCCCACCGCCCAGCTCCTCACGGCCGCCCTGGAGCGCGGCCTCATCACCCAGGCCGACGTGGACGACGCCGTGCGGCACGTGCTGTCGATCCGGTTCCGGCTCGGCCACTTCGACCCGGACGGCGGGCCGTACAAGAAGATCACCAAGGAGGTGATCAACAGCGCCGAGCACCAGCGGCTCAACCGGGAGACCGCCGGCAAGGCGGCCGTGCTCCTGCGCAACTCCGGCCTGCTGCCGCTGGCCGGACCGAAGAGCGCCGCCGTCGTCGGACCGCTGGCCGACCGCCTGTACCCCGACTTCTACGGCGGCCAGCTGCCCTACCAGGTGACCCCGCTCGACGGGATCAAGGAGCGCGTCCCCGGCGTCACCGGCGGCGCCGGACTGGAGCGGATCGCGCTCAAGCACCTCGGCTCCGGCAAATACCTCACCGCCACCGGCTCCGGCCCGGACGACAACGTCGCGCTCACCGACACCACCCCCACCCCCGCCTCCCAGTGGGACCTGACCGACTGGACCGGCGGCGTGTCCACGCTGCGCAACGCGGGCAACGGAAAGCTCCTCGGCGGCGACTGGCGCTCGCTCGACACCGACGACGCCGACCCCAACGGCTGGTACGTCCAGCAGCAGTTCGCCCTGGAGAAGCAGGCCGACGGCTCCTACCTGGTCCGCTACGCCGGCTACGAGAGCATCGAGAGCTGGTACGGCCTGCCCGACCCGTACGTGACCGTGAACGCCGACGGCACGCCCGGCCTGGCCCCGAAGGCGCAGGCGGCCCACTTCGCCAAGGAGGTCGTCTCCGACGGCGTCGCCGCGGCGGCCGAGCAGGCCCGCAAGGCCGAGGTGGCGGTCGTGATGGTCGGCAGCCACCCGTTCGTGGCGGCCCGCGAGGTCCACGACCGCGCGAACCTCCAGCTCGGCGAGGGGCAGCGGCGGCTGATCGAGGCGGTGCGCAAGGCCAACCCGAGGACCGTGGT
Organism: Nonomuraea sp. NPDC050733; assembly: GCF_040654215.1. Classification (NCBI taxonomy): domain Bacteria; kingdom Bacillati; phylum Actinomycetota; class Actinomycetes; order Streptosporangiales; family Streptosporangiaceae; genus Nonomuraea; species Nonomuraea sp. NPDC050733. Next base: position 233,660 of record NZ_JBFAHO010000008.1, read on the forward strand.
CGTCCTGGAGACCAGCTACCCGGTCATCGTGGACGCGCCGACGCTGCTGTGGACCACCCACGCCGGCGCCGAGACCGGCCACGCGGTCGCCGACGTGCTCTTCGGCGACGTCAACCCGGCCGGGCGGCTCACCCAGACGTGGTACGCCACCGACAAGCTGCCGAGCATCCACGACTACGACCTGGTCAAGACCGGGATGACGTACCTGTACCACCAGGGCCGGCCGCTCTACCCCTTCGGCCACGGCCTCAGCTACACCACCTTCGGCTACCAGGGCGTGCGCGTCCAGGGCGAGCAGGTCAGCGTCAAGGTCACCAACACCGGCAAGGTGAAGGGCGAGGAGGTCGTGCAGCTCTACACCCACCAGCGGCGCTCCCGCTTCCCGCAGCCGGTCGAGCAGCTGCGCGGCTTCCAGCGGGTCGCGCTGGCCCCCGGCGAGAGCAGGACCGTGACGTTCCCGCTGAAGCGGTCCGACCTCGCCGTGTGGGACCACACGCGCGGCAAGTGGGTCGTGGAGACGGCCAAGCACGACGTGCTCGTGGGCTCCTCCTCCGACCAGATCCGGGCCCGGACGACGCTCCAGGTGACCGGCGAGACCGTCCCGGTCCGGGACCTCACCCAGGTGACGCGGGCCATGGACTTCGACGGCTACTCCGGTGTGGAGTTCGCCGACGAGTCCAAGGTCCGCGGCGAGGTCGTGGCCGGCTCCACCGGGGACTGGATCTCCTTCACCGGCTCCTCCTGGGGGTCCCGCCTCACCGCGGGCGTCGCCTCGGTGAGCGGCGGCTCCGTCGAGCTGCGGCTCGGCTCGCCCACCGGCGCCCTGCTCGGCACCGTGCAGGCGCCGGCGACCGGCGACGTCTACCGGTACGCCACGGCGAGCGCCACGGTGAAACCCGGCAAGGGCGACCTGTACGTCGTCTTCAAGGGGGACCTGCGGCTCAGGGACTTCACCCTCGCCCGGTGATGTCCTGTGGCGGCCACGAGCACGGCCGTGGCCGCCACATCGCTGTGGCGGCGGAGCCCCAGGCGGGTCGTCCACCCCGGATCGGCGCTATGCCGGCCGGTACCCCCGCACGTGGTCCACGACGAATTCCTTGGGGTAGGCGCCGCCCGGCTGGAACTCGTAGATGCCGAGCATCAGCTGCATCGGGTACGCCGGCGCCTGGTTCACCGTCCTGACGTGCTGTCCGTCCACGGAGAAGGTGACGCGGCCGGGCGTCCAGTCGGCGGCGTACACGTGGAACTCGCGGGCGTCGATGTGCAGCGTCTCCACCGTGAAGTCGTCGGTGATCGCCGGGTCACCGAAGGGGTGGAGGCCCATGCCGATCCGCGCCTGGCCGGGCTGGACGTCGCGGCCGAAGATCTCGGCGACGCAGATCTCCGCCGACCGCTCCGGCCCGTCCTCGTAGCCGATCATCCAGAGGGCGACCATGCAGTTCGGGTCGTCGGTCGCCTTGGCGCGCATCTCGATCCGGCCGTACCGGGGGGTGTAGAGGCGGGCGGGGCGCTGCTCCTCGCGGACGACCGCGTTCCCGCGGCCGTGCTGGCCGATCCGGCTGCCGACCGGCCCCGCGAAGACGCCCGTCTGCAGGGAGGACACCCGCAGGCCGCCTTCCAGCTCCGGGGACCACGGTGGCTGGTCCTCCTCGATGAGCAGCCTCAACCGGCCGTCCCCGAGCCGGTAGCGGGCCGCCGCGGCCGTACGGGTGGTCCACTGCGGCAGGTAGGAGGCGACCCACTTCTTCTCGTCGATGCGTCCGCCCTCAAAGGTGTCCTCGAACTCCAGCTCTCCCACGGGGACGACCGGGGACCCGGGAAACTCCATGATTCACCCCTTCATTCGTCGTCCATACAAAATATTGACGGTCGCGTGTGCCTGTGTGAGCCTTCAGGAGGAGCTCATGCGCGAAGGCGAAGGCGACGGTCAGGGTCCCCCAGACCTGGTCGTGCATGGAGGCCATCCGGGCGGGCGGCACCTTTGGGCACGCGTGCCCGGAAAGGGTAACCCCCCATGCCAAGACGGTTGTTCAGCACGCTCCTGATCGTCGCCGTCGCCCTCGCGGCGGTCGCCGTCAGGATGGCGCCGGTGTCCGCCGTCGCCGCCGACCCCTACGCGTTCAAGAACGTCAGGATCGACGGCGGCGGCTTCGTCCCCGGCATCGTCTTCAACCCCACCGAGCGCAACCTCGTCTACGCCCGCACCGACATCGGCGGCGCCTACCGCTGGAACCAGTCCACCAAGTCCTGGACGCCGCTCCTCGACTGGGCCGGATGGGACAAGTGGGGCTACAACGGCGTGGTCAGCCTCGCCACCGACCCCGTCGACACCAACCGCGTGTACGTCGCGGCCGGCATGTACACCAACTCCTGGGACCCGAACAACGGCGCGATCCTGCGCTCCACGGACAAGGGCGCGACCTGGCAGGCGACGCCGCTGCCGTTCAAGCTCGGCGGCAACATGCCGGGCCGCGGCATGGGCGAGGCGCTGTCCGTCGACCCGAACAAGAACAGCGTCCTCTACCTCGGCACCCCCAACGGCAACGGCCTGTGGCGCAGCACCGACTACGGCGCCACCTGGGCCAAGGTGACGAGCTTCCCCAACGCCGGCGACTACGCCCAGGACCCGAGCGACCCCAACGGCTACCTGAGCCACCGGCCGGGCGTGGTCTGGGTGACCTACGACCCGCGCTCCTCCGCCAAGGGCGCCGCCACCAAGACCATCTACGTCGGCGTGGCGGACAAGGCCAACAGCGTCTACCGCACCACCGACGCCGGCGCGACCTGGGCGCGGGTGCCCGGCCAGCCGACCGGCTACCTGGCGCACAAGGGCGTGCTCGACACCGCCAACGGCTACCTGTTCATCGCCACCAGCGACACCGGCGGGCCGTACGACGGGGCCAAGGGCGACGTGTGGCGCTACGCCACCGCCACCGGAACCTGGACCCAGGTCAGCCCGATCCCCTCGTCCAGCTCCGACGACTACTTCGGCTACAGCGGCCTGACCCTGGACCGGCAGAAGCCGGGCACGCTCATGGTGGCCACCCAGATCTCCTGGTGGCCCGACGTGATCTTCTTCCGGTCCACCGACTCGGGCGCCACCTGGACCCGCGTGTGGGACTGGACCTCGTACCCCAACCGCAGCTTCCGCTACACCATGAACATCTCCGAGAACCCGTGGCTCACCTTCGGCGCCAACCCGCAGCCGCCCGAGGTGACGCCCAAGCTCGGCTGGATGACCGAGTCGCTGGAGATCGACCCGTTCGACTCCAACCGCATGATGTACGGCACCGGCGCGACGCTCTACGGCACCGAGGACCTCACCAAGTGGGACTCGGGCGGCCAGTTCACCATCAGGCCCATGGCCAAGGGCCTGGAGGAGACCGCGGTGCTCGACCTGATCAGCCCGCCCAGCGGCGCCCCGCTGGTCAGCGGCCTCGGTGACATCGGCGGCTTCCGGCACGCCAACCTGGACGCCGTGCCCGCCATGATGTTCACCTCTCCCGTCTTCACCTCCACGACCAGCCTCGACTACGCCGAGAAGAACCCGGCCGTCATGGTCCGCGCCGGCAACTTCACCGACGCCGACCGGCCGAACGACAGCCACGTCGCCTTCTCCACCGACGGCGGCGCCAACTGGTTCCAGGGCACCGAGCCCGGCGGGATCGACGAGGGCGGCACGGTGGCCGCCGCGGCCGACGGCTCCCGCTTCGTGTGGGCGCCCAAGGGCGTCACCCCGGTCTACTCGGTCGGCTACGGCAACGCGTGGCAGCAGGCGCAGGGCCTGCCCACGGGCGCGATCGTCGAGTCCGACCGGGTCAACCCGATGACGTTCTACGGCTACAGCGGCGGGCGCCTCTACCTCAGCACCAACGGCGGCGCCACGTTCACCGCCACCGCCGCGACCGGCCTGCCCTCCACCGGCACGGTCCACCTCAAGGCGCTGCCCGGCAAGGAGGGCGACGTGTGGCTGGCCGGCGAGACGGGCCTGTTCCACTCCACGAACGGCGGCGCGGCCTTCACCCGGCTCGGCAACGTCACCAGCGCGGTCAACGTCGGCTTCGGCAAGGCGGCCCCCGGCCAGAGCCACCCGGCGGTGTTCGCCGTGGCCACGATCGACGGCGTCGCCGGCCTCTTCCGGTCGGACGACGCGGGCTCGACCTGGGTGCGGATCAACGACGACAAGCACCAGTACGGCAACATGGGCGAGGCTCTGACCGGCGACCCGAGGATCTACGGCCGGGTCTACCTGGGCACGAACGGCCGCGGCATCATCTACGGCGACCGCACCGGCCCGACGCCGACCGTCACGCCCACGCCCACGCCCACGCCGACGCCGACGCCGACGGTGACCCCGACCCCCACTCCCACGGTCACCCCGACCGTGACCCCGACGACCGGGAAGGGGTGCGCCGCCACCTACACCGTCGGCAACCAGTGGCCCGGCGGCTTCGGGGCCGAGGTCACGGTCAGGAACACCGGCTCCGCGGCCACCACCGGCTGGAAGGTCACCTGGACGTACGGCGGCGACCAGAAGATCAGCCAGCTCTGGAGCGGCACGCTGAGCCAGTCCGGCGCCGCCGTCACCGTGACCAACGCGGGCTACAACGGCGCCCTCCAGCCGAACGCGACCACCTCGTTCGGCTTCAACGCCACCTTCACCGGCACCAACACCAACCCCGTCGTGACCTGCGCGGCGTCGTGACCTGAACAGTCGTGACTGACAGGGGTGACCGGGACGGCCCGGTCACCCCTTGACCGCTCCGATGAGCACGCCCTTGGTGAAGTGCCGCTGCACGAACGGGTAGACGAACAGCACCGGCACCAGCGCGATCACCACGATCGACATCTGGATCGCCAGGTTCGGCGGCGGGCTCTGCCCGGCGGCCACCACGTCGGCGCTCTGGCCCACGAACATCGACTGGCCCTGGTAGACGTACTGCCGCAGCACGAGCTGGAGCGGCCACTTGGCCGTGTCGTTGAGATACAGCACGGCGTCGAAGAACGCGTTCCAGTATCCGACGGCGTACAGCAGCCCGATCACCGCGATCACGCCCCGCGACATCGGCAGCACGATCCTCCGCAGGATCGTGAACTCGCTCGCCCCGTCGATGCGCGCGCTGTCGGTGACCTCGCCCGGGATGCTCATGAAGAACGCCCGCATCACCACCAGGTTGAACGCCGTGACCGCCACCGGCAGGATCAGCGACCAGTACGAGTCGATCAGCCCGAGCCCGCTGACCACCAGGTACTTCGGGATCAGCCCCGGCCCGAACAGGAACGTCAGCAGCACCAGGAACAGCAGCGGCCGGTGCAGCAGCGAGCCGGGCCGCGACAGCCCGTACGCGGCCAGCGCGGTGACGGTCAGGCTGATGAGCGTGCCCACCGCCGTCACGCCCAGGCTCACCAGCACGGCCCGCGTCACCACGCCGCCCGCGAACAGCTCCTCGTAGGCGGCGAGCGACAGCTCGCCCGGCACGGTCACCAGGCCGCCCGCCCGGGTGACCGCCTCCTGTGTCGACAGGCTGGTCACCACCACCATGTACACGGGGAAGACGACGGCGACGACGATCGCGGCCAGCACGGCCGTCTTCCCCGTCCGGCCGATCACGGTGGGCCGCTCCGCCCAGGATGCCGCATTCATGATCTCTTGTAGATCCCCTGCTCGCCGAACCGGTGGGCGACCTTGTTGGCCACCAGGATGAGGATGAGCCCGACCACGCCCTTGACCAGGCCCGCCGCCGCGCCGTAGCTCCATTCACCGGTCAGCAGCGTGCGCCAGTAGACGAACGTGTCGAGCACCTCGGCCGCGTCGCGGCCCACCGCGTCGCGCTGGATGAAGAACTGCTCGAAGCCGACGTTGAGCGCGTCGCCCAGTCGCAGGATGAGCAGCAGGATGACCACCGGGCGCAGGCCGGGCAGCGTGACGTGCCACATGCGCCGCATACGGCCCGCGCCGTCCACCGCCGCCGCCTCGTACAGGTTCTGGTCGATCGCGGCGAGCGCGGCCAGGAAGATGATGGCGCCCCAGCCGGCGTCCTTCCAGATGGTCTCGCTGGTGACGAGCAGCAAGAACGTATCCGGATTTGTCATGATGTCGACGCCGGAGCGGCCGTGGTCGCGCAGGATCTGCGCGAGCAGCCCGGCTCCGCCGAACATCTGCTGGAACAGCGTCACGACCAGCACCCACGAGAAGAAGTGCGGCATGTACACGATGCTCTGGATCAGCAGCCGCAGCCGGGGCCGGATGACGCTGTCCAGCAGGAGCGCCAGCACGATCGGCACCGGGAAGTAGAAGACGAGCTGGAAGGCGGTGATGGTCAGCGTGTTGAGCGTCGCGTCCCAGAAGCTCTCGTCCAGCATCAGCCACTGGAAGTTCGCGATCCCCACCCACGGGCTGTCCTTGACGCCCACGTACGGCGAGTAGTCCTGAAAGGCGATCACGTTGCCGAGCAGCGGCACGTAGTGGAAGACGAGCAGCAGCCCGATCGCCGGGACCGTCATCAGCAGGAGCTGCCAGTCGCGCCGCAGCCGGGCCCGCAGGCTCGCCGGCCGGGCTTTGCCCGTGCCGCCCGCTCTGGTGGTGCCCGGGGCGGCGGGCGCGGTCAGGTCACCCGCCGCCCCGGAGTCTACGGAGTCCCTAAGCACGACCGTTGTCCTGCAGGACCTTCAGGTAGAACGCGCGGGCCTCGTCGCCGCCGTCGCGCCGCCACTCGGCCGCGATCTGCTTGGCGTCGCTGACGGGCCGCCGCCCGCGCATGATGTCCGTGAACTTGTCCTCCGTCGGCACCTGCAGGCCCGCGTACTTGCCCGGCCGCTGGATCCTGATGCCGTCGAACGGCGTTCTCTCGATGTACGGGAACGAGGCGTTCTGCCAGGCCAGGTTGGCCTTCACCGCGTCCGGGAACGGCCAGTCCACGTACAGCGGGCGCCCGCCGAGGAAGCCGTAGGTGTAGGCGACCTCCTTGGTGCCGAGTTCGGTCGGCTTGGGCACGCCGTCGGAGCCGAGCTCGAAGTGCTTGCCCTTGACCCCGTAGGTGGACAGCTCGTACTCCTTGGTGCCGTACGGCGCCGCGCACCAGTCGAGGATCGACAGCAGCTCCTCCACCTGCGCCTTGGGCGTGCCCTTCTTGATGAAGGTGAAGATGCCGGCTGCGTTGTTGTGGTACATGATCGGCGTGCTGCCGTCGTGGGAGAAGAGGGGGAAGACGCCCATCGCGAAGCCGGGGTTCTTGGGCCGGTGCTGCTGGAGCAGCTCCTTCCAGCCGCCGAAGCCGTCCCGGTAGATCACGATCTGGCCCGCGCCGATGAGCTCCTTCTCGTTGGCGCCCTTGCTGCTCGTGACGCTCGGGTGGATCAGCTCCTCGGCGAACAGCTTGCGCATCCAGGCGAGCATCAGCTCGAACTCGGGCGTCTCGTACTTGTGGACCAGCTTGCCGCCCTCGTAGCGCCACTCCTGCGGCACCTTGAACATCGGCCAGGCCATCTCGTGGATGTCGCCGAACGCCCACCGCTTGGCCTTCGCGTCGGTGATCTCCTTGCCGAGCTGGTAGAGCTCCTCGGCGTTCTTGGGATTCTGGTTCCAGCCGTTCTTGTCGAACAGGTCCTTGCGGTAGAGCAGCCCGTACGGGTACGGCTCGGTGGGGTACGGCACCGCCATCAGCTTCCCGTTCCACACCGACCACTGCCAGGCGGCCGTGGGCAGGTTGGCCAGCAGCGCGTACGTCTTGACCCGGTCGCCCTGGAGGTACGGCGTGAGGTCCTCGAACGCCTGGTCGACGGCCCTGTTGAAGTCGGCCATCTTGTCGATCTCCCAGCTCGGGATGACCATGAGGTCCGGGATGTCGCGGGCCGCGAGCCGGGCGATGGCCTTGTCGGCATACGTGACGCCGTCGGTGATCTGGAACTCCATGGTGGCGCCGATGTCGGCGTTGACCGCCTGGAAGTAGGAGTTGCTCGCCAGGCCGGGCGGCGGCGGGCCCCACAGCGGGGTCATGGCCTTGTAGCTGCCGCCCTTGCCGGCCTTCCGGGTGAGGGCGGGCACCGGGTCGGCCGGGTAGGAGCTGAACCCGCCGCTGATGTCGGGGACGCCGGGCAGGTTGGACGTGGTGCCGGGCAGGTCGGGCTTGACGCCGGCGAAGGGCACGTAGGTGGGCGTGAGGGTCTTGAGCTTGTCCCCGGCGGCGGCGGTGGCGCCGCCGGAGCCGGGGCGGGGGGTGCTGGGCGCGCTGCAGGCCGACAGCATCCCCGCTGCCGTCAGGCCCACCAGTCCGAGGAATCCGCGCCGGGTAGTCGAAGCGCCTTGAGCGGGAAGTGTCACGGCGCGCTCCCTTCGCCTGTTCAGGGGTTGTCGAGGCAGGTGACATCGCGGTTAGAATTAGTTCGTCTTCCGACCAAACAAATTAGTGGAGTGTGACCGCGGCCACAAGGGAGCGCTCGGGTCACAGGTTGGTGAAGGGCGCCCGCGATACGGCATGCTGGGGACACCTCCTTGGCGGGAACGGGGCTGATTTTGATCACATCCACGACCGGCCCTCAGCCGGCCGACTTCGCCGATGTGCGCGCGACCAACCTCGCGGTGGTGCTGCGCTTCGTGCGCGAGCACGCGCCGTGCTCGCGCGCCGACATCGCCGCCTCGACCGGGCTGAACAAGGCGACGGTCTCCAGCCTCGTCGCCGACCTCATCGACCGCCGTCTGGTGCGTGAGACCGGCCTCACCGAGAACCGCGTCGGCCGCCCGGCCACGATGCTCGTCCTCGACGGCTCGCCGTACGCCGCCATCGGCATCGAGATCAACGTCGACCACGTCTCCACGGTCGCGACCGGCCTCGCGGGGGAGCGGCTGCTCACCTGGCGCCGCGCCTTCGCCACCGGCGGGTCCGCCAGCCAGGACGTGGCCGCCGTCGCCGCCATCGTCAGGCGCGTCGTCGCCCGCATGGCCCGCGAGGAGCGGCAGGTGCTCGGACTCGCCGTGGCCGTGCCCGGCCTGGTCGACGTGCAGGGCGTCGTGCGCATCGCGCCCAACCTCGGCTGGCGCGACGCCGACCTCGCCGGCGACCTGGCCAAGGCGCTCCGGGACCCCGGCTTCGCCGTCCAGGTGGACAACGACGCCAACCTCGCCGCCCTGGCCGAGCAGCGCTTCGGCGCCCACGCCGGCGCCGCCGACCTCGTCTACCTGACCGGCGAGCTGGGGGTGGGCGCCGGCATCATCCTCGACGGGCGGCTGCGCCGCGGCGGCCTCGGCTACAGCGGCGAGATCGGCCACGTGCAGCTCGACCCCGACGGCCCCGCGTGCCGCTGCGGGCGCCGCGGCTGCCTGGAGGCCGTCGCCGGCATCGGAGCCATCCTGCGCCGAGACCTGTCGCCGAGCGAGATCCCCGTCGAGATCGAGGACGCCGTGCGCTCCGCCCGCGCCGGCCACCTCGGCACCCTGGCCGCCCTCGACGCCGCCGGCCGCAGCCTCGGCCGGGGCGTGTCCGTCCTCGTCAACCTGCTCAACCCCGAGGTCGTCGTCCTCGGCGGCTACTACGTGCCGCTCGCGCCGTGGCTGCTGCCGGCGGTGCGGGAGGAGGTGTCGGACCGGGCGATCGCGCCGGGGGGAGGAGGCTGCGAAGTCGTGGCCTCGACGCTCGGCCTCGACGCGGCGGCGCTCGGCGGCGCGGCCCGGGTGCTCGACTCGGTCGACTCGGGCCGGCTGCCCGGAGCAATCTCGCGAATCTCCTGACCTGACTCTTGACCTCGGTGACGAGGACGGGCACCCTTCAGGGAACCCACCGAAATCCCCGCGTAACTTCCCCGGCCGGTCGTCGAAGCGCTTCGACAGTCTCAGAGGGATGGCCATGCACGAACCGTTCCGCGCCCCCCTACGCGACCTCCCCCGCGACGTCTCCCACGACCTCCCTCCTGATCCGTGCCTTTTCCGGGACCCCGGCGCCCCGCTTCCGGAACGCGTCGCCGACCTGGCCCGCAGGCTCACCCTCGACGAGAAGCTCGGCCTGCTGCACCAGTACCAGGCGCCCGTCGAGCGGCTCGGCGTCGGCCCGTTCCGCACCGGCACCGAGGCGCTGCACGGGCTGGCCTGGCTCGGCCCCGCCACCGTCTTCCCGCAGGCCATCGGCCTGGCCTCCACCTGGGACCCTGAGCTGGTGCGCCGTGTCGGCGAGGCCACCGGCGACGAGGTGCTCGCCTTCCACCACAAGGACCCGTCCGGCGCCGGGCGCAACGTCTGGGCGCCGGTGGTCAACCCGCTGCGCGACCCGCGCTGGGGCCGCAACGAGGAGGGCTACTCCGAGGACCCCTGGCTGACCGGCCTCATGGGCGAGGCGTATGCCCGTGGGCTTCGTGGGAGCGATCCCGCGGTGTTGCGCACGGCCCCCACACTCAAGCACTTCCTCGCCTACAACAACGAGACCGACCGCTGCTCCACCTCCAGCAACCTGCCGTCGCGCGTCCTGCACGAGTACGAGCTGCCCGCCTTCCGGCCCGCCATCGAGAGCGGCGCCGCCGTCGCCGTCATGCCGTCGTACAACCTGGTCAACGGCCGGCCCGCGCACCTCAGCCCGCTGATCGAGCGGGTCCTGCGCGCCTGGGCGCCCGAAGACCTCCTCGTGGTCAGCGACGCCTACGCCCCCGCCAACCTGACCGGCGTCCAGGGCTACCACGACACCCTGCCCGAGGCGTACGCGCACGCCGTCAAGGCCGGCCTCGACAGCTTCACCCAGGACGACGACCGGCCCGAGGCCACGCTCGGCCACCTCCGCGAGGCGGTGCGCCGCGGCCTGCTCACCGAGGCCGACGTGGACCGGGCCGTCCGGCACGTCCTGTCGGTCCGGTTCCGGCTCGGCGAGTTCGACCCCGCCACGCCGTACGACGACGTCACCGAGGAGGTCGTCAACTGCCCCGCGCACCAGGACCTCGCCCGGGAGGCCGCGCGGCGCTCCATCGTGCTGCTGGCCAACGACGGGCTGCTGCCCCTCGGACCCGTCACCAGGGTCGCGGTCATCGGGCAGCTCGGCGACACGCTCATGGAGGACTGGTACAGCGGCACGCTGCCGTACTCCGTCACCGCCCGCGCCGGGCTGGCCGAGCGGTGCGCGACCGTGTTCTGCGAGGGCGTGGACCGGGTCACGTTCACCGCCGAGGCCGGGCCCGTGACCGCCGACCCGGCCGGCGGGCCGCTGAGCGTCGCGTCCGGCTCCGGCGGCACGGCGGACCTGTTCGACGTGTTCGACTGGGGCGGCGGCGCCTACGCGCTGCGGGCCGCCGCCACCGGCCGCTTCGTGTCGGCCGAGGACGGGGTGCTCGTCAACGACCAGCCCGGCCCCAACGGCTGGGAGGTGCGCCAGACGTTCCGCGTCGAGGACCGGCCGCGCGGCCTGCTCGCCCTGCGGCACATCGCCACCGGCTGTTACGTCGGCCTCGGCGACGACGGCGTGCTCCGCCTCGTGGACGACGCCGACCGGGCCGCCTGGCTGGCCATGGAGGTGGTCAGGAGCGGCGCCCGGCAGGCGGCGGAGCTGGCCGCGGGCGCCGACGTCGCCGTGGTCGTGGTCGGCGACCACCCGCTGGTCAACGGCCGCGAGACCGAGGACCGCACGAGCCTCGCCCTCGCCCCCGCCCAGGACGCCGTCCTCGCCGCCGTGCTCGCCGCCAACCCGCGCACCGTCATGGTCGTCACCAGCGGCTACCCGCTCACCTGGACCACCCCGGACGTGCCCGCCGTGCTGTGGTCGGCGCACGGCGGCCAGGAGTACGGCCACGCGCTGGCCGAGGTGCTGTTCGGCGACGCCGACCCCGAGGGCCGGCTCACCCAGACGTGGTACCGCTCGGCTCAGGAGCTGCCCGACCTGCTCGACTACGACATCATCACGGCCGACGCCACGTACCTGTACTTCCGCGGCACCCCGCTCCACCCGTTCGGGCACGGCCTCAGCTACACCACCTTCGGCTTCGCCGACCTGGGCGTCCGGCTCGTGGACGGGGTGGTGACCGCCGAGGTCACGGTCACCAACACCGGCGCCCGCGAGGGCATCGAGGTCGTCCAGTTCTACACGCGCCAGCGGCGCTCCCGCGTCAAACAGCCACTGCGCCGGCTGCGCGGCTTCGAGAAGGTCCGGCTCGCGCCCGGCGAGAGCCGCACCGTGACGCTCCGCCTGCCGGTGGAGGAGCTGGCGTTCTGGGACGTTACGCGGGGCCGGCTCGTCGTGGAGGACGCGCCGCACCGGCTCATGGTCGGCCGCAGCGCCACCGACCTGCGGCTGTGCGCCGACTTCGAGGTACCAGGCGAGACCGTCCCGCCCCGCACCGGGCCCCTGCGAGCCGTGGACCTCGACGAGTACGACGCGGTCGCGTTCGTGGACGCCGACCCGGTCGAGGGCGAGGCGGTCCGCTCGGAGGTCGAGGGGGCCTGGATCGCGTTCCGGCAGGTGGACCTGGCCGGCGCCGCCTCGTGCGCGGTGACGGTCGGCTCGGCCGAGGGCGGAGTGATCACCCTGCGGCTCGGCGACCCCCTCTACGGCGAGGCGCTGGCCGCCTTACCCGTGCCCCGCACCGGCCGCCACGCCCTCCAGACCCTCACCGCACCGCTTGCGGGTCCCGGCGGCGTCCACGATGTTTATGTCGTGTTCGAGGACGACGGCGTCACGCTCGCCGGCCTCACCTGGGGGCCGGCCGGCCCGTCCATCGGCGGAGCGGGCGCTTGAGCGGGCGCACGGTCACCATCGCCGAGGTCGCCCGGCACGCCGGCGTCGCCGTCAGCACCGTCTCGTACGTGCTCAGCGGCAAGCGGACGATCTCGGCCGACACCCGCAGGCGGGTGCTCGACAGCATCAGCACGCTCGGCTACCACCCGCACGCCGGGGCCCGCTCCCTGGCCAGCAAGCGGTCCAACGTGATCGCCCTGGTGCTGCCGTTACGGGCCGGCATGCACGTGCCGGTCCTCATGCGCTTCGCCACCGCCGTGGTGACGGCCGCCCGCCGCTTCGACCACGACGTGCTGCTGCTGACGGCCGACGAGGGCCCCGAGGGCATCCGGCGGGTGGCGGCCAGCGCGCTCGTCGACGCCCTCGTCCTCATGGACGTCGAGCTGCACGACCGCCGCGTGCCGCTGCTGAGGGAGCTGGCCGAGCCCAGCGTGCTCATCGGCTTCCCCGCCGAGCCCGCCGGACTCACCTGCGTCGACCTGGACTTCGCCGCCGCCGGCGCCCGCTGCGTCGCCCACCTCGCGGAGCGGGGACACCGGCGGATCGCGTTACTGGGCGCCCCGGTCGTCGTCTACGACCGGGGCACGGGCTTCGCCCGCCGTACCAGGGAGGGCTTCACCGAGGCGGTCGCCGCGCACGGGCTGGACGGGCTCGCGCTGCCGTGCGAGGAGACGTTCGACGAGGTCCACACGACCATCAGCCGCCTGCTCACCGACCGGCCGGCGCTGTCGGGCCTGGTCGTCCACAACGAGTCGGCCGTCAACCACGTGCTCGGCGCGCTGCGCCAGCTCGGCCGGCGGGTGCCGGAGGACGTCGCCGTGGTCGCCATCTGCCCGGACGACGTGGCCGAACGCGCCAGCCCTCCGCTCACCTCGGTCCTGATCCCGGCGGAGGAGGTCGGCAGGGAGGCGGTGCGCCTGGTGATGCAGAAGCTCGAAGGCCGCGAGGTCCCGGACGCCACCCTCCTCCCACCCCATCTCGCCATCCGCGCCAGCACCTGACGCTTCCTGGGACGCTTCAGGGCGGAAAGGCGTAGTCCCCCTCGAAGGGGCGCGGGTGGAAAAGCATGGTCCCTCGAAGGGGCGCGCTCCGCGCGAGTGCCCTTCGGGGCTGTCCTCCCCAGGGGCCTGCCGGCCCCTTCGACCCCGGCCCCTGCCCGTCCAGAAGGTCAAGAGGGGCACCACGGCGAAGCTGACAGGCTGAGGACGTGACACGAGTGTCGTCGATGAAGAGCAGAGCGTTCGTCTGCCGGTCGATGTCTCGTGACCGGGTTACGGAGAAGAGGTGAGTGACACCCGGTCCAGGACGACGCGGGTGCCGTAACGCTTGGTGATCTCGGTGAGTGCCAGTTGGGCAGCGGTACGTATGGGCCCATCTCCTCTCGTCTGCGCGGTAGTTCCCTGGGTCCACGGTCCGGCTCGTTCCCGACGGGTGGACCGACGCCCACCTCAGCCCGGAGCCTGCCGGCTGAGGTGTTCCCAGGCCCGGTACTCCTCCGTGCGGGCCTGATCCATCTGCTGGACCATGTCGTAGGAGGCGCCGCCGACGATCAGCCGCAGCGGCGGCTCCGCCAGCCCGGCCAGCTCCATGACCACCGGCGCCGCGGTGCTCGGGTCGGGCCCGGCGTCCTCGCCCCACATCTCGGCCAGTTCGGCGCGCAGCGGCTCGTACTCCGGGAGCGGCTCCGTCGTCGTGGTGCCCCGCGTGAACAGGTCCGTGCCGTACCCGCCTGGCTGCACGATCGTCACTTTGATCCCGAACGGCGCCACCTCCATGGCCAGCGCCTGGCTCACCGAGTCGAGCGCGCTCTTGCTCGCCGCGTAGAAACCGACGGACGCGAACCCGCCGCCGGTCCCCATCGAGGTGACCTGCAGGATGTGGCCCGACCCTTGCGCCCGCAGGTACGGCACGACGGCCTGGGCCACCCAGACCGCGCCGAAGAAGTTGACGTCGAACTGGGCGCGGATCTGCTCCTCGGTGGCCTCCTCCACCATGCCGAACAGCATCGTGCCGGCGTTGTTGACCACGACGTCCAGCCGTCCGAACGCCTGCGCCGCCCGGCCCACCACGTCCCGCACGGCCGCGCGGTCGGAGACGTCCAGGGTCAGCCGTACGAGGCTGTCGGGGTGGGCGGCGGCGAGGTCGTCGAGCGGGCCGAGGTCGCGCGCGGCGGCCACGACGCGGTCTCCTGCGGCGAGCGCCGCCGCGGCGAAGGCCCTGCCCAAGCCCCGGGAAGCGCCGGTGATGAACCATACGCGGGTGGTTGTCATGCGGTCTCCTCGCATCCATGAGACGAGACGGTTCGCCTCGCGACAGCAGAGTCTGCATGCGCGTCGTCTCACTGTCAAGACGGAACGTCTCGTCTCGCTTCGTGTATGCTTCAGGCGTGCCCAACGCCAGAACACCCAATCCCGCCCGGCGCAACGAGCGATCCCGGCGGGCCGTGCTCGACGCCGCCCGCGAGCTGGTTTCCGAGCTGGGTTACGCCAAGGTGACGATCGAGGCCATCGCCGCCCGGGCGGGAGTCGGCAAGCAGACCATCTACCGCTGGTGGCCGTCCAAGGGGGCGGTGATCTTCGACTCGTTCCTGGCGCTCAGCGAGGGCGGGGAGGGCGTGCGACTGCCCGACACCGGCGACCTGGAGGCCGACCTCAAGACCGTCATGCGGGCGACCGTCGCCGAGTTCGCGGACCCGGCGTTCGAAGCACCCGTCAGGGCGCTCAACATGGAGATCATCGGCGACCTCACCCTGGCCGCCATGTATCACGAGAAGCTGGCCGGCCCCGTCGACGAAGCCAAGAAGGAACGGCTCCGCAGCGGCCAGCGAGCGGGCCAGCTGGCCGCGGACGCCGACCTCGACCTGGTGCTGGAGGTGCTGTACGCCCCTGTCTACCAGCGCTGGCTGCTCCGCTCCGGGCCGCTCACCCCGGAGTACGCCGACGCGCTCGTGGAGACCACCCTTCGCGCATTCGGCCCCGAGTAGCGTCAGGTGGGCGGCGTTCTCCGAGTTGACGCGGTGTCACGCATCAGACAACGCACGTGCGAGCGAACATGTGCGCCGGTCCAGCTCAATCCGGCACTGCCTCGATCCAGTTGTCCCCGACACAGCCCTCTTCGAAGTCCCACCACCCCTCACGCTCACCCCGAGCCAGCAGGCCTTTCACCGCAGCCAGATCGGCATCGGGCGGAACGTTCAGCGACACCATGCCGAACTGTTCGATGCCCTCGCCGTCGACCCCCATGGGAGTGAACAGGTCGATGACCGCCTGCCGGCTGCCTGCCAACACGCCGTCCTCGAACGGCACGACCCTGATCGCACAGTTCCCCGACCACTCGATCTTCTCCACCGACCAAAGCTCACCGTGCTCGTCCGCCTCCACCCGGACGATGTCTCCGGCGGCGATGTCGCGGGCGAACCACGGGTTGTTGTCGATCCGCACCAGTCGGTCGCCCAGGTCGACAGCCCACAAGCCCTCACTGCCCGCAGGGGGCCAGCCATCGGCGTCCTGCTCCAGCGTGAATCGAACCTTGACGTACTCGCGTTGATCTCCGGTCACCGGGCCAGCATGCCCCACCCCCAGCACATGGCCCGGCCAGAAGCATGCTTGAGGTGCGTGGTGCGCTCCCCCAGCAGCACTGCAGCAGGTGCACGATCTCGTGAACTACGTCGAAGGCTACGGCCGCAGGGTGAATGCGGGCACATGAGCTGGCCGGACAGCGCTGAAGTGGCGCCGGTCGAGCGTGAACACCTCTTGGATCTTCAAGCGTTCGGCTATCGCCACGACCGCGGCATCTGAGCCGCCGAGTGGGAAGTTGGCATACCGTTCGACAAGTACGGCAACGCGGGCGAGATCGTCCTTTGTCAGCTCGGTGAAGGTCAGCAGTCCGGACTGCAGGGAGCGGATGAACGCTGCTTCATCACGGGCCGTGCCGTACTTGCCCAGTAGGTAGCAGACTTCAGCCGCGACGAAACTTGGCACGAGAAGCTCGGTCCGGGCGTCGAACAGGCGGCCGAACTCCTTGACACAGCGCTCGTGGTGCGTGTCGTCGGCGATGGCGGCAGCGACGATGGGACCGGTGTCGACAATGATCACGCCGAGTTTCCGAAGCCTTCGGAGAGGATTTCGTCCGTCCGTTCGGAGATGTCAGCGCGTCCTACGTGGATGGAGCCGACCCAGGACGGCGGCCACGTGCTGTCTTCTGCGTGCTCTGAGGAGTGGACGAGGCGCAGCGTCTGGGCGCGGATCTCACGTAGCTGCTCGGGTGTGAGCTGGTCGACCAGCCGGTGCATGTCCTCGTACTCTTCGGATGCGGCCGTCATGCCATCGAGTGTACGCCCGCCCACCTGGACTGACCCGGTAGACGCAGTTCAGCTACAGCAGCACATCTGTACGGCGTTGCTGCGGTGGGCTGGGAGCATGCTTGATGTGCGTGATGTGCTCTCCCAGGCGCGGCGCCCCGAGCCGCAGGGACCTCGGACGGAACCTCCCCGGCCGCGGCGGCGTGCCCGGGTGTCCCGGCAAGTCAGCCGCCTGATGGGCCGGCTCGGAGGGCGTCAGGGCGTCGTCCTGTGGCTGCTGCTCGCCGTCCCCGCCGTCACCGGCGCCCTCGTCCTGCACGGCCGTGAGGCGCTCATCTCGGCCGTCGGACTGCCGCTGCTCGGCGTCGCCGTGGCCGTGCGCCTGCGGTGGCCGCTCGTGGCGCTGGCCGTGCCCGTCGCGCTCGGGCTGGCGCTCGATGTGGAGCTGCTCGCCGCGCCGTACTGGCCGGCGCTCGCGGCCCTCGCCTTCCTGGCCGGCGGCCGGGTGGCGGTCCGGCAGGCGCTGTGGTTCTTCGCCGCCGTCGGGGCCGCGGGGCTGCCGCTGTGCGCGTTCCTGTCGCCGGACCACCTGTGGGGCTGGCCGTCGCTGCTGATCGTCCTGCTGCTGCTCGCGGTGCTGCCGTGGCAGCTCGGCCGGTACCGCCGCCAGTACGCCGCCCTCGCCCGCGCCGGGTGGCGGCTGGCCGACCGCATGGAGCGCGAGCAGCGGGCCGTCGCGGCCCAGGCCCGCATGCGCGAGCGGGCCCGCATCGCGGGCGACATGCACGACTCCCTCGGGCACGACCTGACCCTCATGGCCATGCGGGCCGCCGCGCTCCAGCTCGACCCCACGCTGGACCCCCGGCACCAGGCCCTGGTGGCCGAGCTGCGGGAGGCGGCCGCCGAGGCGACCGAGCGGCTGCGCGACGTCGTGGGAGTCCTGCGCACCGACGACGACCGGCCAGGCGACGATCAGCTTCACGATCAGCTTCACGGCGGCGAGCGGGGCGACGAGCCGGGGGACGAGTCGGGGGACGACGGGCGCAAAGGTGGGCGGTCCGCCGCCGGGAGCCCGCTCGCGCTGGTCCGACGGGCCCGTGCCGCCGGTCTCGCCGTCGACCTGGAACGCCTGGACGACCTCGCCGGCCTGCCCGCGATGACCGTCCTGGCCGCGCACCGCGTCGTCCAGGAGGGCCTGACGAACGCCGCCAAGCACGCCCCCGGCGCGCCCGTGCGCGTCCGGGTGTCCCGCGAGGACGGCACGCTGCTCGTGACCGTCGCCAACGGACCCGCCGACGCCTCCGGTCCCGTGGCGCGCGCCGTGTCGGGCGGTGCCGGGTTGGTGGGCCTGGACGAGCGGGTACGGCTGGCGGGCGGCACGCTGCGCGCGGGCCCCGTACCGGGAGGGGGGTTCGAGATCGTGGCCGAGCTGCCCACCGACGCGAACGCGGCGGCGCGCCCGGCCACCGAGCCCGCCCGCGGCACGTCCGCGACCGAGCTGGCCCGGGTGGAGCGGGAGGTGCGCCGCGGCCTGACCCAGACCGTGCTGGTGCCGCTGGCGGTGCTGGCCGGCATCCTGCTGCTGATGATCCCCGTCTGGCTGCTCAGCTCGTCACTGTCCGTCCTGCCGCGCGGCACGTACGACGGGCTGACGGTGGGCGCGACGCGCGGTGAGGTGGAGGCGCGGCTGCCGGCGATCACCCGGGACGGCCCGCCCGACGGCGCCCCGCCGCCCCCGGCCGGGGAGAGCTGCGTGTACTACACCGTGCGGATGTTCGAGGGCGGCGCCTACCGGCTGTGCTTCGCGGGCGACCGGCTCAGCTCCAAGGCCGTGGTCGGCCCGCAGGAGTGAGAGCGGGGACGCGTCCCCGGGCGGAGACGCGACGGGCGCGCCCCCCGAGGGGGACGCGCCCGATCATGTGGTGGGACGTGAAGGCTTACCAGTCGCCGCCGCCGCCGAAGTCGCCACCACCGAAGTCGCCGCCGCCGCCGAAGTCGCTCCAGCCGCCGCCACCGCCGAGGTCTCCGCCGCCGCCGCCGAAGTCGCCACCGCCGCCGCCGAAGTCGCCGCCGCCGCCGTCGGAGTAGCCGGCGCCGTAGCCGCCGAAGCCGCCGTGGAACATGCTGCCCATCATGGTGCCGATGAACATGCCGGTCATGATGTCGCCGAAGCCGCCGTAGTAACCGTAGGCGTACGGCTGGTAGGCGGGGCCGGCGTCGTAGTAGGGCCGGCGCTCGCCGTTGACCATGACCTCGCGCATCTGCGGGTCGAAGCCGCGCTCGACGGCCTCGGCGTCGGCCGCGCAGGCGGGCACGTCGCGCACCGCGCCGCCGGCCGGGGCCCAGCGGACGTCGCGCACCGACGGGCCGTGCTGCGGGTTGAAGAAGCAGGGCGCGCGCCGCTCGGGAACGGGCTGGTTGTTGACCTTGGCCTTCACCACGGCCAGCGCGTAGCGGCCGTCCTCCAGCGTCTGGGTGACCTCGCGCACCTGGTCGGCCCGCTGGACCGCGGCGAGCTGCGTCTTGGCCTTCTCGTAGGCGTCGAGGGCCTGCTGCCACTCCAGGATGTTGGCGCCGCCCTGACCGGCCAGGGTGACGTCCGTGTCGAGCGCGGTGATCTCCTCGCCGAACTTGGTGACGTCCTCCTCGACGGTCTGCGTGACCGCGGCCAGGTCCTTGGCGTCCTGGATGGCCTGCTTCTTCTTCTTGTTCTTGGAGTAGAGGAAGTAGCCGCCGCCGCCGACCAGCGCGATCGCGCCGAGGCCGACGAGCACGCCGGAGCCACCGCCGTCACCGCCCACCGGGCCGGAGTCGAGCGCGGACCTCTTGCCCTCGGCCATCAGGTTGACCCGGGAGACGAAGTCCTCGACGCCGGCGGCCATGTCGTCCTTGTGGTTGCGGACGGCCAGCTTGGACAGCCGGTCGGTGGCGCCGGACCCGCCGAAGTTGGACATGGCGAACATCGAGGTGCCGTCGAGCACGACCACGGTCACCTGGCCGCCGCCCTTGGCCTGCACGGTGGCCTGGCCGAGCCCGGAGACGTAACCCTTGGGGTCGGTCACCGAGCCGTCGGGCAGCGCGGCGACGTAGACGTCGCTCTTGGAGTCCTTCAGCGTCTCGCGGATGGCGGACTGCTGGTCCGACGTCAGCGGCGAGCCGGACTCCACGTAGAGGGGGTCCTTCTTGTCCTTCCAGTAGGACACGACGGACTGCGCGTCAGGCGGCGCCGCCGCCGCGGTTGCCGCGGGGGAGAGCGCGAGGACGACGAGTAGACCGGCGAACAGAGCCGCGATCGCGGCCCCGGTTCGGCGCAGCGAGTGGGTCATGGGCAGCAAGCCTCCTTCGCCCTTGAGGACGAACGGGCGATCGGCGAAGTTCCTCACTGGGGCACGTTACTTGTTTCGTACGGACGGGTGCGCCGCGTGACGGCGCCTTTCCCGTCCCCTACCCAGCGGTCCGCAGGTCAGGCGTCCTTGATCTCGCAGATCGTCGCGCCGGAGGTGACCGCCTGGCCGACCGCGGCGCCGAGGCCGGTGATCGTGCCGGACTTGTGGGCGGCCAGCGGCTGCTCCATCTTCATGGCCTCCAGCACCACGACGGTGTCGCCCTCGGCCACCGTGTCGCCGTCGCTCGCGACGACCTTGACGATCGTGCCCTGCATGGGGCTGACCAGGGCGTCGCCGCCCGCCGCCGTCTTCTGCGCGCCGCCGCCACGCTTGGGACGCCTCCCGGCGGCCGGGGAGGAGGCGGTGGTGGCCGCGCCGAGACCGGCGGGGAGCACGACCTCCAGGCGCTTGCCGCCGACCTCGACCGTCACGCTCTCGCGGGCGGCGGGCTCGGCGGCGGCCTGCTCGCCGTCGTACGGCGCGATCGTGTTGTCGAACTCGGTCTCGATCCACCGCGTGTGGACGGAGAACGGCTCGGCGGTGAAGGCCGGGTCGGACACGATCGCCCGGTGGAACGGCAGGACGGTCGGCATGCCGCCGATCTCGAACTCGGCCAGCGCGCGGCGGCTGCGCTCCAGCGCCTCCCGCCGGGTGCGTCCCGTGATGATCAGCTTGGCGATGAGCGAGTCGAACGTGCCGGGCACGGTCGCCCCGGCCTCGTAGCCGGAGTCGAGCCGGACGCCCGGCCCGGACGGGGCGCGCAGCACGGTCAGCGTGCCGGGGGCGGGCAGGAAGTCGCGGCCGGCGTCCTCGGCGTTGATCCGGAACTCGATCGAGTGGCCGCGCAGCACCGGGTCGTCGTAGCCGAGCGGCTCGCCGTCGGCGATGCGGAACATCTCGCGCACCAGGTCGATGCCCGACACCTCCTCGGTGACCGGGTGCTCGACCTGGAGGCGGGTGTTGACCTCCAGGAAGGAGATCGTGCCGTCCTGGCCGACGAGGAACTCGCAGGTGCCCGCGCCGACGTAGCCGGCCTCGCGCAGGATGGCCTTGGAGCTGGAGCGGAGGATCTCCATCTGCTCGTCGCTGAGGAACGGCGCGGGCGCCTCCTCGACGAGCTTCTGGTGGCGGCGCTGGAGCGAGCAGTCGCGGGTGCTGACGACGACCACGCCGCCGTGCCGGTCGGCCAGGCACTGGGTCTCGACGTGGCGGGGCCGGTCGAGGTAGCGCTCGACGAAGCACTCGCCGCGGCCGAAGGCGGCCACGGCCTCGCGCACGGCCGACTCGTACAGCTCGGCGACCTCCTCGATGCGGCGGGCCACCTTGATGCCGCGCCCGCCGCCGCCGTACGCGGCCTTGATGGCGATCGGCAGGCCGTGCTCCTCGGCGAACGCGACGACCTCGCCGGCGCCGGAGACGGGGTCCTTGGTGCCGGCGACCAGCGGGGCGCCGACCTTCTGCGCGATGTGCCTGGCCCGCACCTTGTCGCCGAGCGCGGCGATGGCCGCGGGCGGCGGGCCGATCCAGGTCAGGCCCGCGTCGATCACGGCCTGCGCGAAGTCGGCGTTCTCGGAGAGGAAGCCGTATCCGGGGTGGACTGCGTCGGCGCCGGAGCGGCGCGCGACGTCCAGCAGCTTGCCGATGTCGAGGTAGGTCTCGGCGGGGGACCGGCCGCCCAGCGCGTACGCCTCGTCGGCCGTTCTGGCGTGCAGGGAGTCGAGGTCCTGGTCGGCGTAGACGGCCACGCCGGCGATGCCGGCGTCCTTGCAGGCGCGGGCCACGCGCACGGCGATCTCGCCGCGGTTGGCGATGAGAACCTTCTGCACCGACGTTCGTCCTTCCTCGACGGGCACTCAACGGAGTCTAGGTGCCGGCCACCGGCTCCCCCCAGGTGCCCCGAGCCGCACGGGGAAACCGAATGATCCTCTGGACGACCATAGCCGCTCGGCATAACAGGGGCGATGGGCCCCCGCGGCGCGCCTATGGTGAGTGCGCTATCACGACGATCCAGGAGGTATGCATGGGCCAGAGCCTGCTCGGTGGCGACCCCGCGGAAATGCAGTCGATGGCGACGCAGTTCACCCAGCAGTCGGAGGCGGTGCGCACCACGATGACCGCTCTCGACCGCGAGGCGTCGAAGGTCGGCACGGCCTGGACCGGCCCGGGTGCCGACCGCTTCCAGGGAGCCTGGCAGAACTACCGGACCGCCTTCCAGCGGATGACCGAGGAGCTGCAGGAGGCCGCCCGGGTCATCAACACCTATCGCGGCAACATCGAGTCCGCGACCCGCTGAGCACCGCCCGAAGCCCCGGCGCCCGTCCGCCGGGGCTTCGTCGCGCCAGGACCCGTCGCGCCGGGACGTCGTGCCGAGGAACCCGGCAAGCTACGCTTTTCCGCCATGATGGGTCGCGTCCTCCTGGCCAGCCTGCTGGCTCTGCAAGCGGCGGTCGCGCCGGTCGTCCTGGCGGCGCCGGCGGGGGCGGTGACGGCTCCCGAGGAGTGCGACCCGGACAAGGGCACGCTCAAGCTCCCGGCCGAGGAGCCGTGGGCGCAGCGGCGGCTCGACATCAAGAACGCCTGGCGCCTCACCAGGGGCGCAGGCGTGACCGTGGCCATCGTGGACAGCGGCGCCGACTACACCCACCCGCAGCTGCGCGTCTCCAAGTTCCTCGACGTCACCCACACCGGCTACCGGGACTGCGTGGGCCACGGCACCGCCATCGCGGGCATCGTGGGCGGCAGGTACGTCGCGGGGGTGCCCTTCCACGGCGTCGCCCCGGAGGCGCAGATCATCTCCGTCAAGCAGAGCAACAAGAAGGAGGGCGACGTCCGCGACCTCGCCGCGGGCATCACGCTGGCGGTCAAGTACAAGGTCGACGTCATCAACGTGTCCGTCAAGGCGTCCGACCATCCGGCCCTCAGGGCGGCCATCCAGGACGCCCTGGCCCACGACGTCGTGGTCGTCGCCGCGGCCGGCAACATCGACAAGGATGACGGGGCGTCCGAGCCCGCCTACCCGGCCGCCTACGACGGCGTGCTGTCCGTCGGCTCGGCCACCCAGGACGGGCGGCGCGCCGACTCCTCCAGCACCGCGACCCCGGTCAGCGTGCTCGGGCCGGGCGTCGGCATCACGGCGACGTGGCCCGGCAAGGCGTACGCGCTGAATCTGGAGGGCACGAGCTTCGCGGCGCCGTACGTGGCGGGCGTCGCGGCGCTGGTGCGCTCGCGTTTCCCCAAGCTCGACCAGCAGCAGGTACGGCACCGCATCATCGCGACCGCCGACGGGACGCTCGGCGCGGCGACCGGCGCCGGGATGGTCAACCCGACGCTGGCGGTGACGGCCGTCCTGCCGTTCCAGTCCGCCGACGCGCCCGTGGTCGCCTCGCCCGCGGCCCCGCCGCTGCCCGCCGGGGCCATAACGAAGGCGGCGCCGCCGGATCACAAAAGCATCAACGTGGCGTGGGGCGTGATGGGGGGCGCGCTCTCGCTGGCGGGCATCGCCGCTGCTGGGACGTGGGTCCTGCCGCTGGGCCGGCGCCGGCGCTGGCGGCCGGGCCGTCCCTCCTGAAGATGTCCTGACCGTGAACTGTCAGGTGGACACCCGAAAGTCCTGATACAAAAGTGACGACTTTGGTTGAATATGCCTGAGTTCATGCTTTGACCTGAAGGGACAACGATGCACCCTCTGCGGCCGGGGGATCCTGAGCGGTTAGGCGTGTACGCGATTTTCGGACGGCTCGACGAAGGCGCGCGTGGCGCCGCCTTCCTGGGCCGTGAGGCCGACGACGCGCCCACGCGAGTCATCAAGTTGCTGCCGGCCGTCCCGGACGCCGGCCCCGAGGAAGCCGAGCGCCTCACCGGCGTCCAGCGCATCTCCAGCGTCTACGTGGCCCGTACGCTGGAGGCGGGCATGCACGGCGAGCAGCCGTACGTCGTCCGCGAGCACATCGAGGGCCGCAGCCTGGCCGAGACCGTGGCCGCCGACGGCCCGCTCGACGGCGACACGCTGGAGCGCGTGGCGGTGGGCGTGCTGACCGCCCTGACCGCGGTCCACCTGGCCGGTGTCACGCACCGCGGCCTCACCCCGCACAACGTCATCCTGGGCCCCGAGGGGCCGCGCGTCACCGACATCGACCTCGGCGAGGCCGTCGGCGAGGTCGGTTACCGCTCGCCCGAGCAGATCAGCGGCCTGCGCTACGGCCCGTACGCCGACGTCTTCGCCTGGGGCGCCGTGATCGCCTTCGCGGCGACGGGACGGGCGCCGTTCGGCCAGGACGAGCAGGCGGTGCTGAACGCCGAGCCCGAGGTCGGCAACCTCGCCGACCCGATGCGGCGCGTCGTCCTGTCGGCCCTGGCCAAGGACGTCGCCCAGCGCCCCACCACGTACACCGCGCTGCTCCAGCTCCTCGGGGACAAGGGCGCGATCGGCGCCGTCCCCGGGTCCGCCCCCGGCGGCGTCATCGCGCCTGTCCCGGTCCCGGTGCAGCCCACCGAGAACCTCGCCCCGCCGTCGCACGAGATGACCGAGTACCTGCCCCCGCTGGAGGGCGTGCCGGTCGCCAACCCGCAGCCCGCGTGGGGCCCGCCGCCGGTGGCGGCGGCCGGCAACGGTTGGGAGGGGCCCAACGGTCCCCAGGGGCCGCACGGCCCGAACGGCCCCCAGCAGCAGGTCTGGCAGGCGCCCGCCGGCGGCCAGCAGGGCGGCACTCCGCGCAGGTCCTTCCCGGTCGGGCTCGTCGCCGCCGTCAGCGCCGCCGTGGTGCTGTCGGCCGCGGGCCTGTGGGGCGCCGGCCAGTACGCGGACACGCAGACCACCCTGCGGCCGGTCGCCGCGCAGGGCTCGGCCGGCCCGAGCGGCGGCGTGGCCGCGATCGGCG